>DCZN01000098.1:0-23174 GCA_002331625.1 Nitrospira sp. UBA2083
GATCATTGATCTCGGCCCTGAAGGCGGCGCAGCCGGAGGACAGATCGTCGCTGAAGGTCGCCCGGAGCAGGTGGCCAAAGTAGCGGCTTCCCATACCGGACGGTTTCTGGTCGATGTACTCAAATAGATCCCTTCCAACCGCAGTGATCAACCAAAGAGTCTTTCGCCAATGGATTGACAATCGACAGCTTAGAATAGAGCCGCGCCTATGATGGACCATTTTAACTGATACAGTCCAAAAACTTACTCAGCCAGCCAGGATATGGTCCATTCCAAGCTCGCAGGACGTATGTATAGTCCGCATAAATAACGACTCTGACGGTCTAGCGGCCATAATCCCAACCATGTGACCTATCAGCTTCCGGGAACTTATGACGCTTTCAAGAGCCTGAAGAGAGACGAGACTCCAGGGCAGAAGATCAGGAGCAGTCAGACGGCCAGGCCATCGGGCTGCTCCCGCTTCGCTTACGTCCGCGGACCCACCGTAGATTTCTTTGGGGCTTTACCCATCCCCGCTACGAAGATATCCTCCGCGATCTTCAGGCCGAGCGGTACACCACCAATCTTATCTTTCCTCAAATTGGGCTTCTTGTTATTGTCCAACGCAAAGGCATCGAACGACCAATGTACCCCGAGAAAAACGCGACTGAATCCGTTTTCGATGATCATCTGCCACAGACCATCGTCGAACTTGCGACGATGACGCGGACGCACAGTACCCTGATTGTCTTGCGTCACCCCATTTAGTTCGTCCGATACGAAAGGCCCCTTGAACACGCTGTCTTTCTTGCGATCACCGGCTGGGACGCCGTAGAACAGCCGTACCATGTGGAGCGCCGCAGCACCGAAAGTTGCATGCCCGGACGGATAGGCAGGGAACGGCGGTGTGAAGTTCTTATTGAAGCGGCCCGTCGCAGGCACGTAACTATTGCTCTGCGGCGCGCCAAGCGGCAGCCAATCGGGATCGCATTCTTCGTCGATGTCACTCTTCGGAGTCGGCGCCGCGGGTCCCATTGACGGGTCATGTTCTCGGATGCCCAGCACCGGCCGCCAAAGGTCATGGATGTACTTCTGGTCCCATGCCAAGATACCAGCATCAGCCATCGCGGCATTGACTAACGCGAACAAGCGTGCATTTTTATCGGCATTATTGCCCTTCGCAATTGCGATTTCACGAACGATTTGGTTATACAATCGCGGCGGCGTACCCAACTCACGCGGGCCGTCGTAGGCCCAGTACAGCCCGATCACAGTTTCATCAACCGTACGCTTTGAATAGGTGGAAGGGAGAGTGCCCATCAATTCCGGCGCAATGCCCTTACTGAGGACTTGCTTAAGTGCTTGCTTGTATTCACTGCTACCGATTGCAGGCGGCGCATTGAGACCATGTCTTGAAGTCACAGCGAACAGTTTGGATCGCGCCCCATAAAAGGGTGCGTGCACGCCCTGGCCTGGATTGGCTGGATCGGGACGGTGATGCCCAGGTGTATTAGAAAAGACATAGTCTGTGGCGTCGGCGTCTGGATCACCGCTTCGATCGGCAAGCATCGCTTGTCCAACCGCTATTCCAAACGCTTTTCCTGCAGCAACGCCGCCGCCGGAAAGTTCAGCGCTGGCGAGGCGTTCATCAAAAAACGATTTTTGCCGTGGGAAAAGTGCGACGAGGCATGCGTGGGCTGCCGTCGCAACCACAGCTTCGGGATTGGCTGTGCCTGGAGCTGGGCTCGCCGGAGCGGAGAGGTAGCGCGGCAAGCCTGCCCCACCGACTGCACCGGCATGTGCGTCATACATGGCTAGATGTACAATCGCGAGTGCCCGGGAACTCAACGTCGGCCCTCCTTGCTCCGGCATCGGTTTGTCAGTGCCGGGAACATTGCTAAAATCTCTTCGGTTCGCTTCCAGTGCGACTGCGTTCCAATAGAGAATGTGTCCCATTTCCTCTCTCCTTCCTTGGTGGTAATTCTGGCAACCGGCCAGCACGGGCTCGCGATACGAGGATAGGAATCGACTCTCATTCGACTCCCCTATCGCTTCATCTTTCCTCACAGCAAACATGATGCCAATCTGAGCTATAGAGGAACTTGCAGTGAGATCATCAACAATCGGAGCTATTTCTGTAGTGTATGTATTCCTAATTACTCGCATACATGATCCACGGATCTGGATCACTGACACATGAATCGGAAAAGATTCAGCAGATGTATCCAATTGGATAATTCAGTTCTTTGCGGTGTTTAACTTGTAAGAACGAGCCGAGATGAACCTGGTTGAAAGACTAAGTCAGATATAAATGGCAGATGGCAGATAAGCGGGTAATGACTGACCAACGTATAAAGGTAGTATCCGCCCTGCAGGATAGTGCGATTATGATCTGCACCTAGGAAATGCTAATGTCCAGGACTCTTGGCCGCTGGTTCCAGCAACCCATCTTCCAACTTCTTGTGTGGATACTTCTTGCTCGCAGTGGTACGGGAAAAAGCAAAGGCAATGATAATGGGAACGACCTCCGCCAAGGCGAAGTTGGCGTTCTTCCACTAACGCATCTCCTTGTCGCCCATTGAAAAAGACATAGCCTCCCAGATCGGCCAGATAGTAAAAGCCGATCACCGACAATCATTCGACCGTGTACTGTAGAATGACTTGCGCTTGGTCGTCTTATCTGCACGTGGGAGCACGTAACCAAGTTTGCACTATCACATACCTGGCGCGGCATCCTGGCAGATGCCCCTAAGCCAGAACTCTTCGCGCATGAGGCGCGGCGAACTTACAATCCGCCGACGCTCCATGCGCTGAATTGGTCATTCTATTCGACGATCTTTTCCATCGTATTGATGCTGACATGCGGCCACTGGATGAGACCTGGGCAGCAACCGGGCGGTAATCCATCCACGCGCTTGAAGAAGTCCAGCATGACCAACTGAGAATATTGCAAGCGAAGCTTCGGTTTCCCGCACTTGTCCTTCTCCTTCAATTCTTGAATCCAGAAGGTAGACTTCATCACAGTAGCGTTCGCCTGCCTGACGATGAACGGAATGTTGGCAATACCACCCGTCGGGCGTGTCGAATCAACATCGAGGACTGTCGTCTTCACAATCTCCACGCCTTGATTCGCCGCTTCGAGCAGATCGTTCGGGCTCACGGGGTTGAACAAGCCCTGAAACAAATTGTCATTAAAATGCTTGTATGGGGCCAAGTAGGGGTTCTTCAAATCTTGGTCGACCCCGATCGGTAAGCCATTGATATCAAAAATACTTGGCGCGCCCGGGTGTTCACTGCTCGCACCTAAGGCCAACACCGAGTCACCGTGAGGAATCGTCGCGAGCCGCGCAATATTCAGGCTATCCGTGACGCCGTTGATCATATGCAACCACAACCCTGGTTCATGATGGATTGCAGCACCAGCCGAACCCGTCAGACCGCTTTTCGGAAAGTCATCAGCGGCAATTTGCTTGATGCTTTGTTGATAGTCGAGTGTCACGAGAAATTGATCCGTATTGGCATCAGGTCCCAGGCCGAGACGGACACCACGATTCGGTACAGCCTTATCCACGAGTGTGAACTCCAGTTCCTCGTTGTACTGGTTCACCAACAACCGATAGTTGAAGGGGAAGTTCGCGTCCTTTGGAGCGACAAACGGGAGCGCAATCATATTCCACCCACGGCCCGGCAGACCTGGACCTTGCGACTTTGGCACGATGTTCGCCCACTTTCCAGGGAGTAGCTTCAACGGTCCAAGTTCCTTGTCATCCTGCTTCGGTTTTTCAAGTCGCCGTGTTTTATTCTCAAGTTCCGCTGGTTTTGTTTTCATCCTGATATCTCCCTTTCATTTAGTTAAACGAACATTGTGGCAACGGACATGAACATGCCTCTGCCCGGTGAGAGTAGTGAACTATTTGATCAGGATTTACATTACTTCCACCTCCTTTCTTGGTTCACTCGTTCACCCACCTATGGGCGCATGTGAGCCGATGCACATTGTTGAAAGCTCGACTCCTGTGTGACTTTTCATTTGCTGACAGCAAGCAAGATGCCAGCGCAGAAACACTCGCATCGACCGGCTACACAAGGGGTCCTGATCTCTTTACTTTCAGCGAGGTATGCTTAGGAGAAAGGGAGCAGCGAGGTGACACAACGTGTTTCAATCATGGACGCATGAATCGAATCCGATTCATGCGGTGTATCAAATTGGATAATTCACGAGCAGTAACAGCCCGAACATGTGTTTCAACTTTGAACAGACATGCTCGGCGCTGACAGTAATAATGCTGGCATATTCAGCGCACTTTACTGGCCGATGAACCAGTGAATCCACTAGCGACGGCCCAGAGCTGGATTGGCCGTTAGGCACTGGCTGAATGTTGGGAATGTGAGGGGTAAACGATGTAGTTCTTAGTTTTGGAAATCGGATCCCACAAGCAAACTCAAGAATAGCATAAACCTCTCACTCACCATCGCATCAACTTACTCAACCTGCTTATTGATGCCCTTTGCAGGCTGTTCGCCCACCAGCTTCTCATGCAGATATTTCTTACTCACCGTTGTAATCAGGAACGCAAGACCGATTGCAATGGGAACAAAAATAGCCGAGGCTACATTTGCGTTGCCAAGCCAGCCGATTTCGTACAGTCCTTTGAACACATATCCCGCCAGACCGGCTAGATAGTAGGCGATGACGATCACCGACAATCCCTCAACCGTATGTTGGAGGATCACCTGGCTTTTGGTCGTTTTGTCGACACTTTGGAGCAGCGCGAGGTTTTGTGATTCTACAATCAAATCGACGCGGGTTCGAATAATCGCAATGATGCCCTCGAATCCGCCGCGGAGCGTGTCGATGCGGCGCAAGAGCTGCTGATAGCCTTCGGCCACACCTGTAATACCGCTCACCACATAATCAGAAATGGGGCGGTAGGAATCCATCGATTGCTCAGCAGTTGAGGCTAAGGTGGCATGCACGATCTTATCGTATGGCAAAGACGCAGACAGCTCAAAATGAAGTTTCCCTGCCATACGGTTTGTCTTCAGGAGATCTTGCGTGAGGGTGTTCATCCAGCGCTGCAGAGCCTCGGAGTCGGCATGCGCGATGTGCTGTGTGATGATCTCACGCTGCTTCAAATGAACCTGCTCGAACTTATAGACTTGATCGATGGCCGCCGAGAAGAGCGGTTTCTGCATCAACAGCAAGTGATAGTAGGTTTCGATCCGCACGATGGCGTCCACGATGTCTTTCAAACGTGATCGGTCGCCCTGCGGTGGTCCAACGCTCACCCAGTATCGTTCCCGCCCGTGCTCGTCCGGGGTAAAGCTGGTGACAACCCTTGCCTGTTCGTTGAAAATACGGCTGCCGTACAACACCGGCCCCGGCAATCGTGCTCGCAGTTCGTCCTGTGGTGGCAAAACGCCCGTGGCCAGGACAATATCCAACCGGCAAACCATCGACCCGAGCGGCGACAACGACACAGCATCAGCCGGAAACGTCAGCGGCCCGAAGGTCACCGCGCCATGTGTCGGCGACGGCATGTGCCAAAACTGGTAGTTGTAATACTCGGTATGGGCCTGCCAGATGAGGATGAGTCGGTCCCCATTCTCCGCTTCCTTGACACCGTAACCGAAATTGTCCCGCAGCTCAGTCGTCGCAAGGGGAACATTGAATCGCTCCAGCAACGATTGAAATTCCGATCGACTGGCGGGACGCTGCACCGGGGGATCGGACATGCGAAACGCTTCGTAATGTACATGAGCCGGCGCACGTAACCATCCACTGATCGGCTGGTGTGGCCGTTCGTGCAACTGTTTCAAGAAGGATTCAGGGTCTGTCTGAGACAGGTGTAATTCACTCACGATCCGCTCTTGTTATGACAACCCTACGACCCTAACACCTGGCCTGGCCGGCTTCAACGATGAAATCCTTATCCTCAAAAACGCAAGTGGGGGGAATTCAATTACAGGATGGATCAAACGGCATCTCAGCGTAGGGCTGGTAGGCTTCACCGAGGGTGCGAAGGATATCGCCCCAGACACGGGTGGGGTCTTTCTCAAACACCGCCTGAGGATCTGCGGGCAGGGTGATCCACGAACCGGTTTTCATTTCACTCTCCAACTGGCCTGGTCCCCATCCGGAATATCCAAGGTAAGCCCGAAAGAATTCCTGATGGCTGGCATCCGTAAGGATACGTTCGACCATCCCCACATCGCCCCCAAGACAGACCCCATCACACACGTGATGCGCGTTTTCCGGAAACTGGTCACCACGATAGAGCAGCATCACTTGACTCGTTTGCACGGGCCCACCGGCGTAGAGCAGATGCCCGGAGCCTTCGATGACCGGAATCTGTGGAAGCGCCTCAGAAATCGACATGGCGGTCGGACGGTTCACAATGACCCCGAGCGCTCCTTCCGACCCATGTTCGCACAACAGCACCACCGTTTGACGGAAGTTTGGGTCACGCAGGCTGGGTGCTGCAATCAGAAAAATACCTTTGCGAAGTTCCGTGCTCATGAACGAAATCCTACCGCGCCCGTGCAACTTGCGCAAGCACTGCGCTGGTCTTTAGTCGGCCATGACCTCAACGGTTACAGCTTATACAGCGATGCGCGGCGGTCAGCCAACAGATCGTTGTACCGATTCAAGCGCTTATTCCGAGCCTCGGCAGGATCAATATCCACGATAGTGAGCTCTTCTCGATCACGGGACGCCCGGTGCTGAATGATCCCCTTGGGTGAAACGACTTCGCTCTGGCCGATATACGTTAACGGATCTTTTCCGCCCCGTGCTTCACAGCCGATCCGATTACAGGTCACGGCAAACACTCGATTCTCCAGACACCGAACGGGCATGGAATCCGGACAGTTCGGCAAGACCAGATTGGACGGATGGCAAATGATCTCGGCTCCCTGCATCGCCAATGTCCGCGCAGCCTCCGGATAGTACCAATCGAAACAAATCATGACGCCAATCTTCGCGACGCCGATATCCCACACCAGAAATCCTGAATCTCCGGGTGTAAAGAACTGTGTCTCTTCGTAAAAAAGATGAGTCTTCCGATAGCAGCCCAAAAACCCGGACGGCCCCACCACCACAGCGGAATTGTAACAGCGGGAGCCGAATCGTTCAGGGAGTCCCGCTACAAGATACAGGTTGCGGCGCTTCGCGATGTTTACCAGACGGCGGACCGTCGGACCATCAGGGACCGGCTCGGCAAGCTGCTGCACTTCGTCTTGAGAGACAAACTGATACCCGGATGCGAATAGCTCCGGCAGCACGATCACATCGGCATCAGCCCGCTCCAGTTTGGCCGTAACCACGTCAAGGTTCGTGGCAATTTCGCCAAATTGTGGGTCGAACTGGTAAAAGCCGACTCGCACACAGACTCCCTTCAGACAAGAACGGGCAGGGATGGTGTCCCTGCCCGTTCCGACTCGCAACTGTCAGTTGAGCGCAATCAGCTCATGCCGTTACTTAACCTCAGCGAGATGAGTGGCTGCGCCATCCGCATGCTCCGTGCAGGCCTCGGCATGCCCGGCCTTGCCGTGTTTCACGGCTTCGGTGAGATGTTTCACACCTTCAAGCAAATGAGGGTTTTTCCCTCCGGCTGCTGTGGCATGCTTGAGCGCTTCTTCGGCATGCTGCACGCAGGCGTCGGCATGTCCCTCTTTTCCATGGGATGCGGCACCTCTTGCATGTTCGACCGCTTCCGCCACGTGCTTGTCACCGGCCAGCGCCGAACTCGTCAACACCGGTAGGCTCACCAATACACTTCCCCCTAGCACCAACAGAGCACTGCTCAGAATTCTCCTCATCATGGCTGCCTCCTTGAGGGTTGAAGATTCGTAGTTCAGGTGAAACAGCACAGTGAATTCACCATACACAGCGGTGTCCGGCCTGTCAAGAATGTTTGGACGCGGGAGAAAATCCAAGCATGCTCTGGAGTGCGTGAAGATCTTTTTCAGCTGGACACGCGAAGTCTCGACTCCACTCCCACCAGGATCCGGGATAATTGCTGACGTGTGGGTAGCCGGCGAATTTGAGAATGAAATAGAGCCACGCAGATCGCACCCCGCCCGTACAGTAACACACCACCTCTTGTTCGCTTCGCACCCCCTTGGCCTCCAGCATCTCTCTGATGACAGCCGGATCCTTGACCGTCGCATCTTTATTCAAGAATCCATTCCACGCGACGTGGATGGCAGACGGGATATGCCCTGGCCGGGGAATACCCGACACCTCTTTCCCCAGGTACTCTTCCACACTCCGTGCATCGAGAATCGCCGTGTGAGGATGTGGTCCTCGAATAATCGCCTTGAGATCATCCTTCCGAGTGATTCGAGCGTTCACGGGCTGCGCCGTGAAAGTTCCCATCGCCGAGGACACTCGTCCATGTTCAAACGGCCGTTTTTCCGCCGTCCATTTCACCCACCCTCCATCCAAAATACGGAGGCGGGTGTGCCCAACATATTCCAACATCCAAAACATCCGCCCTTCGTCGCCCCAGTTATCAAACGGATTGGAATAGATCACGATGTCACTGTCGGCATTGATTCCAAGGCGGCGAAGAATCAGCTCAATCTGAGCCAGATCAGGATTCAGGATCCCCTTCGCGACCGCGTTGGGATCGCTGTACTCATGCCAGGTCGAATGCACCGCGCCAGGGATATGCCCGCCGAATTCGTATGCCGCCTTGCCTCGCACATCGATGACGACAAGACCAGGACGGCCTAATTCTTGATGAAGCGTTTCGGTGTCGATGAGTAATGCATGTTTCATGTTGTTGTACATCCACAAGGCCGATGAACTGTCAGCCTGCACACACGGGATAATCCCGTCATGGAGGCGCCTATCATACATGACGGATGGACCAACGCACCACTTTCAGGCAGCCAGACCGATCCTCTGCTCCGCACATCATGCATTGAGGAGTGCGGTGACATGGGCCTCCACAGAAGCCGCTAACGCTGTAAGATTGTACCCGCCTTCGAGCGATGACAGGACCCGTCCTTTCGCATGGCGCTTGGCGATCCCGACAACGATGTTCGTCAGGTCAGTATACCCCGCCTCCGTGAGGGCCATGCTTGCAAGCGGATCATCCTTGTGCGCATCGAATCCCGCTGAGATGATGACGAACTCCGGCTTGAAGTCCTCAGCTGCCGGCACCAGCGACTTCAGAAAGATGGCGTGATACTCCTCATCGCCTTCGCCTGCCTCCATCGGCACATTGATGGTAAATCCTTCCCCAGCTCTCTTCCCTCGTTCTGTTCCTCGACCGGTGCCGGGATAATGGGGATACTGGTGTGTGCTGAAAAAGAGCACGGAGGGATCATCCTCAAAACTGTGCTGCGTTCCGTTGCCATGATGGACATCCCAATCGACGATCAGGACCCTCGTGAGCCCATATTGTTTCTGTACATAGCGCGCGGCGACGGCGACGTTATTGAAGAGGCAGAACCCCATCGCTCGACTCGATTCGGCATGGTGACCAGGAGGCCGGACGGCGCAGAACACATGATCCACTTGGTGAGCCATGATGGCATCGACCGCCGCCAGCGCGCCGCCCGCTGCCAGATAGGCCGCATTCAACGAACCTGGCGACATCGACGTGTCAGGATCAAGAGAGGCACGTCCGCTTGAAGGAGCGGCTCGATTGAGTGCCGAAACATATTGTGGGGTATGGACCTGTGTGATCCATTCATCTTCAGCCTTGCGCGGCACGATCTTGGTCAGACGCGACATCGTGCCGCTCTGTTCAAGCTGCTTCACAATTGCCCGCAACCGATTGGGCGATTCCGGGTGACCGACCCCCATGTCATGCTCAAGATAGGCTGGGTGATAGACGAGACCGGTTCTTCCCATGACAAATACCGTGAAGTGTGAAACGTGAAGCGTCGTTCGTCCTATTAACTTCCCTCTTCAAACGCGCTACGCTTCACGAAATACGCCATGAGATTAGCATGCAAGAAAGTTCATAGACAATGTACCAGCGGCACTGCTATCGTCCTCACACGGAGGGAAACCATGCCGAATCCTAGAATTGAACCGCTCAAAAAAGTGCTGGCTATCGATCCCAACGACGATGTGGCCTGGTTTGGATTGGGGAAAGCCTATATGGACGATGGGAATTTCGAGGAAGCCGCCAAGGCCTTGCAGCAATGCATTACGGTCAAGCCAACCTACTCCGCCGCTTACTTCGCCTTGGCCCAATCGCTTCATAAATTGAACCGACTGGATGAATGTCGGCAGCTCTGCATGACAGGCATCGACGTCTCGACGAAGAACGGCGATGCGATGGTGACGAAGAATCTTGAAGCCTTGAAGCTTGCACTCCCGTCGTGAAATCCCCGTCCTCATCCATGTCTCCTTTTCGTCTTCCACCCTGGGCCATCCGTCTCGCTCGCCGCCAGCGAAGCCCCCTGCTTGCAGCTCCTGATCGTATCCGATTCGTCATTCAGCTTGCGCTGACAAACGTCACCGCTAAAACTGGTGGTCCCTTTGGCGCTGCTGTATTCGAAGCCTTAACGGGTCGACTCATTGCGGTAGGAGTGAATGTCGTGGAGCCTACTAATTGTTCGCTCGCGCACGCCGAAATAGTGGCTGGACTCAACGCACATCGCATCCTGAGGCGTTCTGATCTGGGAATACCCGGCACCCCGAAGCTCGAGCTGGTTACGAGCTGTGAACCGTGTGCAATGTGTTACGGCGGGATCATGTGGTCGGGCGTTCGCAAAGTCGTTTGCAGCGCGCGAGGGACCGATGCCGTGGCGATCGGGTTCGACGAAGCTCCGAAACCCAAGAACTGGGTTGCGGTGTTGGAACGTCGAGGGATCTCAGTGGTTCAGGATGTCTGTCGATCCGAAGCTATTGCGGTCTTTCGGGTGTACCAGCAAACCGGAGGCCAAATTTATAATGCCCGGAAAGGGGCGAGGCGACAACACCTGGTAAAGAAACTATAGCGTTTGCCTGATCAAGGCCTTATGCAATTCAGAGAGCCGAGCTAACGCGCTCGGATTCTGTATGAACATGCGCACACGAGGCTGGGTCTTCTGCTGTTTGGAACGCTCGATTAACTCCACATTGGCCAGTCGCGTTCCAGCTTTCGACGGGACGGGCTCAACGTCCCAGAACGAGATCAACACAGCACTCAGGGTCGCGACCTTGGTCAGTAAGACTGTGACTAACCCAGCCAGTGCCTTCACATCCAACCGGATCTGCTCAGGACGAGAGTGTTTCTCTCCCCGAAGGTCCGCCCGTGGGATGGAGATACTGAGCACGACCGGATCACAATAGTCGGCCAACTGCTTGGCTTTTTGCCTGATACGCGCGAGGATTCGATGGGTCAGAATGACACCTCGATCCTCGTCTTCCCCAATCATTACTTCGAGGTCGAGCCCGCGCACAGGCAATCGCTGCCGCTCCGCCGATCCCACCATCGCCGTGACTTCCACAAAGAAGCGTTCTGGGCCCACACGACATTCGAGATCCGCTGTGCGCGCCTGCGATTCCGGCAAAAACGCCACCCGAACACCTGCACGGATCAATTGAGTCGCCAACTCTAACTCAGCAAGAGCCGATTCTCTCACCCCATAGTCATAGTGCGTGAGTCGTCTGACCAGGCGCCCCAAGCGAAGCTGACTTGACTGATCGTCGCAATGACGATGAAGCGTGCTCCAACGATCATGCAGTTTGCGAGAAAGTCCCTCCTCTTCCCGCTTCCAGGCCGGCACCGGGTCTGTGCGCGAACCTTGTAGAGGTGTGACCAACCTGAATGTCTTTCGTGGACGAAACCATCCCATGATTCACGCGACCGCGGAATCACCCTCGTCGTCAGAGGATAGGCCGGTCGCCTCCGGCTGCCGCTTGGCGATTTCCTCGTACATTTCGTCGAGCCATCGTCCTGCGCAACCAAGCACTTCCCGCACCAGAGGTTCCGGCTGACCAGTCCGTTTGATGGTCCATTGCGAGATATATTCCATGAGGGCATCCCGCTCAAATTGTCGACTGGATTGCGTGGCCATCGCCACGAGTTCGCCTAAGCCGGTTCTCAGGATCTCGGCCACCATATCCCGCCCATAGGACGTGCTGGCCGTGACGTATTGAATAGCGCGATTGATTTCTTGGTCGGTCATGACAATTCTGCTCAAAACGTGTCATATTCCTTGTGCCTCCGTCAACGCACTTGCCCTATTCCGATAACCGTCTCACAATTTCCTCTTCTCGATCCCAAGCCCGGTGATATGATTGGTCCAATATTTTGATTCACGGAGGAGCATCCAATGGCCGGGAGAACCAGCACGCGACACACCTCAGTATCACGCAAACGTTCGACATATCCTGACCGTTGGAACCTGACCCATCTGGTCAAAGATCCCACCGCCGAAATCGACGCGCTGTTGGCCGATCTGGAATCAAAAGTGGCCAAGATCGAAGCCGTGCGACCGACGTTGGCCCCTTCCTTATCAAGCCAAGCGCTGCTCACGCTCCTCCGACTCAGCGAGGAGATTACGCAAGGGGCTTCGCAGCTCGGGGCCTACGCCTACCTGCGATTTTCGGAAAACACGAAGAGTGCCGAAGCACGGTCGTTGAAGACACGGGTAGAGGAGCGGCTGACGGGCCTGAACAATCGACTGCTCTTTTTCGAACTCTGGTGGCAAAGCCTCGATGACGCCAATGCGGCGCGTCTGATGGCCGACGCAGGAGACCTGCGCTATCACCTCGAAACGATTCGGCGGTACAAGCCCCACACGCTTTCTGAACCGGAAGAGAAAATCATCAATGTGAAGAATGTCACTGGGCGCAGCGCCGTCAACACGCTCTACGATGTCGTGACGAACGGACTCACGTTCACGATGACGCTCGGGGGCAAGAAAAAGACGGTAAATCGAGAAGAACTGATGACCTACGTGCGACACTCGAAGGCCTCAGTGCGCCAGGCCGCCTATCAGGAGCTCCATCGCGTCTATGCGCCCCAGCGCGACCTGCTCGGGGAAATCTACAAGACGCTCGTAAATGATTGGAAGTCGGAGAACATGGGACTCCGTGACTTTTCATCTCCCATCGCCACGCGCAATCTGGGCAATGATGTGCCGGACCAAGCGGTCGATGTCCTTCTCGCAACATGCGCCAAGAATGCTGATATTTTTCAGACCTATTTTCGGCTGAAGGCAAAGATCTGCAAGATCAAGCCGATGAGCCGCTACCATCTCTATGCGCCGCATCGCACAGAAACGAGGAAGTACACCTATACCGATGCGGTTGCGATGGTACTCAATGCCTATCGTGGGTTTTCTCCTCGCCTGGCCGAATTGGCCGAGCAGGTGTTCCGCGATCGTCATATCGACTCCCCCACGCGCCCCGGCAAGCTGGGTGGAGCCTACTGCTACAGCGTGGTACCGGGTTTGACACCCTACGTCATGCTGAACTTTACCGGTGAAGCGCGCGACATCGCGACCATGGCACACGAGCTCGGCCATGCCGTCCATGGGATGATGGCCAAGGACCATTCGGTCTTCACCTTTCACTCGACCCTGCCACTGGCGGAAACCGCGTCCGTGTTCGGCGAACGGATCCTCTCCGATGCCCTGATGTCCCAAGAACGGAACAAGGCGGTGCAACAAGGACTACTGCTCAGCCAATTGGATGACATCTACGCCACCGTGCTGCGGCAGGCCTATTTTGTCCGATTTGAAAAGCTGGCCCATCAGATGATCGCGGACGGCGCGACGGCCGACCAATTGGCTAAGGCCTATGGCGAGGAATTGCGACAACAGTTCGGCAAAGCCGTGAAGGTGCCGAGTGAGTTTCACTGGGAGTGGCTCATGATCCCCCATCTCTTTGCCAGCCCGTTCTACTGTTATGCCTACAGCTTTGGAAACTTGCTGGTCCTAGCCCTCTACCGCATGTACAAGGAACAAGGGGCGTCGTTCGTACCGAAGTATCTAGATCTCCTTGCCACCGGCGGCTCTCAATCACCTCAACAAATCCTCGCCACCGTCGGCGTCAACATGACCTCAGAAACATTCTGGCAGTCAGGGTTCGATACGATCAAAGGGATGGTGGAACAGCTGGAAGAGACGATGTGAATGACTGGATTCAGGCTGTAAAAGAAGGGCACACAATTTCTGTAGGTTGGCGATGAGCCACGGTGAAGTCTGAGCCACCTGCATATATCAGGGTATGGCCTACCAGTCACTCAGTCAGCCGATCGCCTCGATTTCATTCTTTTTGAGATCCCGCCATTCGCCAGGTTTGAGATCGCCCAGATAAACCGGTCCGATGGCGATGCGCACCAACCGCAACGTCGGATGGCCCACCGCTGCTGTCATGCGGCGTACCTGGCGATTCATCCCTTCATGGATTGTGATTTCCAGCCAGGCCGTCGGCACATTCTTACGAAATCTAATCGGCACGGGGCGCTCGGCCAACAGGGGTTCCCCGGACAGAAGTCTGACCTGCGCCGGTCTCGTTCGTTTCCCACCAAGCAGCACACCCGTGCCTAGCCGTGCGAGGGCCTGACCATCGGGAATGCGCTCGACTTGTGCCAGGTAGACTTTCGCCAATTTGTGTCGAGGGTCGGTAATCCGATGCGCCAGTGAACCATCCGAGGTCAGGATCATCAATCCCTCGCTGTCCTGATCGAGACGCCCTGCCGCATAGACCCCAGGGACGGCGATGTAGCCCGCCAATGTCGGTCTCCCTTCGGGATCGGTAAAGCACGGCAGGACACCATACGGTTTATTGAATGCGATGGTGCGTAGAGACATGATCGTTACAAGTTCCGCCGCCAAGTCACCTAATTCACAGGATTAATAGATATCCAAGTGATTGATTCAAATGATGATTCACCACAATCAAATCAAACGTCAGGTTTCTTTTCACGACGATTCGAGACGGGTTGACAGGATCCTGCTTTCATGACATACTGATAATGCTTCTCATAATCGCTCATTGTGGTGCAATATGTATCTGTGCCTGTGCAGAGGAATTACCGAGTCAGAGGTTCGGGAGGCAGGGCGAGCGGGGTGCGTGATGCCCTGTCAGCTCGAGTCCAAGTTCGGCCTCAAGCAGAACGGCAACTGCGGCCGTTGTGTGAAGAACATCCGCGAGTTTGTCGCGATCGCCGTTCAAGGTGCGCACCCAGTGCAGTAGACCGATAAGATCTTCCCCCGGGCCTTCCTAAACCGGCAAAGCAATTCCCGGGTTTCTTTCTCCACTTGGTTTCACAAAACAATTTCAACGCAATGCGCCGGCCTTGATGCGCCTTGTCACCTCGGCGACCCGTTGGCCTAACGCATTGGCCTCCGCGAGTTCTTTGTTATCGATCCCGGGGCTGTCGCCCTCCGTGGTTGCTGATGCTCCGAACGCTCCGCCACCGCTTATCACGATCATCTGATTGCCTAACATGGCAGCCAAGATCGTCAACAGAGTGACCTCTTTCCCGCTTGAGATCTGCCCTCCCGTAGCGAAGGCCGCCCCGACTTTGTTTTTCATCTTGAACTCGGGAAAGACACCGAACTTGAATTGCCAATCATCAAAGAACGTCTTTACCTCTCCAGACATATTGGACCAATGAACCGGAGAGCCCACCACCACTGCATCGGCAGAAAAGAGATCATTCGCGGTGACCTGCCCAACACGTTTCAGCACAACCTGCGTCCCAGCCACCGATCGCGCACCCGCCACCACGGCTTCCGCCATCCGTTCGGTATTTCCCGACAGAGAATGATACGTCACAAGGATTTTTACGAACGGCGAAGCATCATCGGCCCAAGACCGCGACGCACAGCCGGTACACAGGGTGAGTAACGTCAGTGTAACGGCCAGCAGATAGGGTGAAGGGGCCGAAGGAGCGATCTGCCTGCGGGGTAATACCACCATCGTATGATCCGGATAGGAGAAAACCAGCGAAGAGTCAATGCCGAAACGTCTCTTCCTCCATATGCTCTTCCACCGACACTTCCGTCAGTGTTCCACGATAGGTGCAGCGATGGCACCGAATCCGCCATTCTTCAATCCATTTCTCCTGGACATAGGACTGGCGACATCCTGGACAGACAAACACCCCTTTTTTATACAACACGCGTCGCTTTTCCTGCATACGTCCCTCTCTTGATCCGGTTGGAGAATCGCACAAGAGACGCAACGATTGCAATATTGGCGGAGGGAACGGCTATCTTTCCGCAAACCAGCCTTCTTGACTTGAAGAAATGGCGACCATTACGATGCGACGATGCACTGGAAGATCTCGCGATGGCTTCTACTTTGTTTAGCTGTCTCGTGGGGGTTACTCACAATTGACGGACGAGTAGGCAGGGCAGTCGGAGCCGAGTTTGTCTCGATTCAAACGCCTGCGGGAATTATGATTAAGGCAGAAATCGCGGACTCCCCACTGAAACGTTCGGTCGGGTTGATGTATCGGGATCACCTCGCGAAGGACCACGGGATGCTGTTTTTCTTCAGCCAACCGCAGGCCTGGTCGTTCTGGATGAAAAACACGAAAATCTCACTCGATCTGATTTGGCTGGATGCCAAGAAACGGGTCACCCATATCGAACGCAATGTACCGACCTGCACGAAGACCGATGACTCCTGCCCTCAGTATCGCCCAAACAGCGATGACGCGATGTACGTGCTGGAAATTGCCGGTGGGACAGTTGAAGGGTATAAGATTGAAAAAGGCACTAAACTACTCTTCGGCCAGCCCTAGTGGTTTGTCTTGTCACTTCACTTATGCTCGTTCCTGCCACGATCGAACGCGCCGTGCGGTAATGACCCCGTCTATCCGCTCAATGGTCTTCAGCACTCGATTCAAGTGAGCCGTATCGGCAATTTCGACGATAAAGTCCAGCTCCGCCTTCCGGTCCTCGCGAGTGATGATCTCAGCACGGCTGATATTGGCTTTGCATTCCGCAATCGCTGAGGAGACGTTCGCCAAGACTCCTGTCTTATCTTCCGCGATGACGGCTACTTTCACGGCATGGTGGCCGGGCGTCGCCGTATCCCACTCCACTTCCACCAGCCGCTCGCGATCATAATCCAATGCTTCGAGGTTCGGACAATCCACGGAATGGATCGTGAGTCCCCGTCCGCGCGTGATGTATCCCAGAATCCTGTCGCCAGGCACGGGATTACAACAGCGCGACAGTTGCATCAGCAAATCACGTCCGCCCTTGACTTGGACGCCCGCCTCCTCTCCCCGCGTGCTGATGACTTTTGGGGCGCCGGCTGGCTCAGGTTGCATTGGCACACCGGCTGTGGGTGGAGCCGCTAATCGTCCGACGAGTTGTGCCGTCGCGAGATGGCCAAATCCCACGGCTGCCGCCAGCTCATCAATCGTGGCATAGCCTTCTTGCTTCGCCACATTGAGCAAGGCATCGGACTTGAAGACCTGCGACGGAGCCAATCCGTGGCGACGGATCTCGGCTTCGAGTAAGCGCCAACCGATTTCCAAACTGCGTTTCTGTTCCTCGGATTTGATCCAGTGTTTGATCTTTGTCTTGGCTCTCGACGTCCGCACAAACTTGAGCCAATCTTTGTGGGGAGTTTGATTCGGGGAGGTCAGAATTTCGATCGTGTCGCCGCTCGCCAACTCATGTTTCAGCGGAACGATCTTTCCATTGACCTTCGCACCGACGCAATGATCACCGACTTCCGTGTGAATCGCATACGCAAAATCAACGGGCGTCGCACCCTTCGGCAGTTCTTTTACGGCTCCCTTTGGGGTAAAAATGTAGATGACATCATGGAACAACTCGAGCTTCACCGAATCCATGAATTGGCGATTGTCCGGGAGATCCTGTTGCCATTCGATGAACTGTCTGAGCCACCCAAAGGCCTTACTGTCTTTATCCTGCACCCGTCCCTGCTCTTTATACTTCCAATGCGCCGCGATCCCATATTCGGCCACACGATGCATCTCCTCCGTGCGGATCTGGAACTCCACATGCTCACCTTTCGGTCCGACCACGGTGGTATGCAAGGATTGATACAGATTGGACTTTGGAATGGCGATGTAATCCTTGAAACGCCCCGGTAACGGTCTCCACAAGGAGTGAATGATCCCTAGCAGGGCATAACAGTTCATCTTCGTATCGGTAATGATCCGCAAGGCGGTCAGATCGTACACCTCCTCGAACGAGATCGCTTGCTTCTTCATCTTTTGATAAATGCCGTACAGATGCTTCGGCCTGCCATACACCGCTCCGCTCAACCCATTTTCCGTCAGCGCGTTCTCGACGAGCGCCTTCACCTCCTGAATGTACTGTTGCCGATCCTCGTCACGCTTCGCCACACGGACGCGCAAGGTCTCATAGACATCAGGTTTGAGATGCTTCAGGCATAAATCTTCCAGCTCGTTTTTGACCCATCCAATGCCGATGCGATTGGCGAGCGGCGCATAGATTTCCAGCGTCTCTTGTGCAATCTCTTGTCGCCTCGTCTCCTTGAGGTGTTCGAGCGTTCGCATGTTGTGAAGGCGATCGGCCAATTTAATGATCACGACGCGGATGTCATCCGCCATCGAGAGCACCATTTTGCGGAAGTTTTCCGCCTGCTTTTCCTCTGAACTTCGAAACGTAATTTTCCCGATCTTGGTCACGCCATCGACGAGATGGACGACTTCTTTACCGAATTCCCGTTGAAGTTCGTCCGCCGTTGCCACCGTATCTTCCAGCGTATCGTGGAGCAGCCCGGCCACGATCGCCGTGACGTCGGTTTTGAGGGAGGTCAACACGCCGGCGACCGCAACAGGATGCTTCACATAGGGTTCCCCTGAGCGACGCGTTTGTCCTTCATGCGCTTTTGCGGAAAACTCATAGGCTTTTCGCACCATGCTCACATCAGCATCGGGCTGATAGGCTTGCAGGCGATCCAGCAACTGGTCGATATCGGTCACTGTTTCGTACATCATCGGCTAGTCACACCCTGCCGCTCGTATGTCACGGATACGCAACTGAATCCGATCATGGCCGTTCCAATGATTCAGTTCCGGCGTGAAGGCGACGTCGATGGGCGTCTTCAGAGACAATCCACGATCTTCCAGCGACTTCATTCCAAATCCAATACTATCAAACGGCAGAGACCGACCTTGCCGAACCGTCATCTTCAAATGCTTCTCCCCGACGACGCGTGCACTGAGCACGTTCAGGCCCTTCACGGCAAACGTCGGCTCAGGATTGCCTGCCCCGAATGGGTGCAGTGTTCCGATCTCTCGAATCAACTGCAACGTGACCTCGTCCAACCGCAGCTCTGAATCCAGATGAAGCATGGGAACGCTTTGCGTATTCCGGATCCAGGCCTCTGCCGCTGCAGCAAACCGTTCGGCAAATTCCGGCAACTGTTCTTCTCGAATTGTGACCCCGGCTGCGCTGGGATGACCACCGAATGCCACGAGGAGATCTCGACAACCGGCTAATGCCTGATAGAGATCGAACCCGGGGACAGTCCGAGCTGATCCCTTGCCGATCCCGGCTTCATTGACAGCAAGGACGACCGTCGGACGATGAAAACGTTCCATAATGCGGGCCGCAACAATACCGACCACCCCGACATGCCACCCCCGAGCATACAACACGATCCCACCCGGCAGCTCCCGTGACTCCACCTGAGCGAGTGCTTCCTCCACGATCGTTGTTTCGAGTTCCCGCCGAGCGTGATTCAATCGCTCGAGATCATACGCCAATTCTTTGGCTTCCGATTCAGACTCCGTCGTCAGAAGTCTGACCCCCTTGATGGCCTCATCCAACCGTCCTGCTGCGTTGAGTCGAGGCCCAAGTTTAAACGCAATTGTCTCTGCGGAGCACTCTCGATTGATACCCGCAACATGCTTTAAGGCTCGCAGGCCGCAGCGGGCACCGCGTGATATGTGAGCCAATCCTTCTCGAACGAACAGCCGATTCTCGTCTTGGAGCGGAACCACATCAGCGATGGTGGCCAGCGCAACCAAATCTAAGAGCGATTCCAACGGTACCCCACCGGTACCGTATTTCATCTCATAAGCCTGCGCAACTTTGTACGCCAGGCCACCAGAACAAAGCCCATGAAAGGGATACTGCGCTTCCGACCGATGCGGATTCATCACCGCCAATGCGGGCGGCATGTCCATATCGCTTTGGTGATGGTCGGTCACGATCACATCCATGCCAAGCTGATTCGCGAGGCGAATTTCATGGTGGGATGTGGTGCCGCAATCCGACGTCACCAAGAGAGTGATGCCGTCCTTGGCCAAGGCTCGAACCGCCGTTTCATTGAGTCCATAGCCCTCACGCAGACGATGCGGCACATATGCCCTCACATGAGCACCGCGCTCACGGAAGAATGACAGATAAATACTCGTGGCAGACATGCCGTCCACATCATAGTCGCCGTAGAAACACACGTGCTCTCGTCTTTCCATCGCTTGATACAAACGGCTGACCGCTCGGTCCATGTCCGGGATCAAGAAGGGATCATGGGGTCTGATAGGAGACATCCAGGCAGTTGCCTGATCCACGCTGGTTACGCCTCGGTTGAGCAACAGAGACGCAGTTGCCGATGAGATGGATAAGGCCTGCGAGAGGAGACCTTGCTGAACGGGATCCACCTGGCGAATGACCCAGAGCTTAGACTTCATTCCCTTCTCCTTAAGGGCCGGAGCCGACCCAGACGGAACCACACTCCGGATCACATGAAAATGAGGCAGACTGTAATAAGCAGTGGCGTCTTTGTCAAACCACAGGTTCGGAGGCGGGGATGGAGATTCGAGTCAGAGAGAGACGGAGGATGGGCTACTCCCCTCCTTTTTGAACATAATTCTTCACAAATTCCTCGGCATTTTTTTCGAGGACATCGTCAATCTCGTCAACCAGCTTGTCGATATCTTCTTTCAGCTTCTTGCCGGTCTCGACAACCTTCGGGTTGGCTTTGACGTCCTCCTTACCCTGTGGTTCTCGTCGCGGCTCTTGCTTTCGTTCCTGCTTTTCCATTCGAGTACCTCCCGTGGACCAAGGGAAACTCTCGCGATCAGCCGGCAACTGTCATTGATAAAGTCACCATACTCTAGGGTACCGAAATCCGTCAAGACAAGGGGAGAAACAAAAAGCGCCGTTTCCCGGATGGGAAACGGCGCGTCACTCACTCGATCTCGAATCCTCCGTCAGACGATCAATGACACGATCAGCAATGCGACGATATTGATGACCTTGATCATGGGGTTCACAGCCGGTCCCGCCGTATCCTTATAGGGATCGCCGACCGTATCACCGGTTACCGCCGCCTTGTGCGTCTCGGTACCCTTCAAACCCTGCTCTTCAATAAACTTCTTGGCATTGTCCCAGGCGCCGCCACCGCTCGTCATTGAAATCGCGACGAACAAACCGGTCACGATGCTACCGACCAACACCCCGCCAAGGGCTTGCGGACCAAGCACGAGCCCAACGACCACGGGCGACGCAACGGGGATCAAACCAGGGATCATCATCTTTTGAATTGCGGCCTGCGTCACGATATCGACACAGGTGCCGTACTCGGGCTTGCCCGTGCCCTCCATAATCCCCTTGATCGTGCGGAACTGCCGCCGCACCTCTTCCACGATCAACCCTCCCGCTTCACCGACAGCCCTCATACACATAGAGCCAAAGATGAACGGGAGCATGCCCCCAAGAAAGAGGCCGACCAACACTTTTGGATTGGAGAGGTCAAATGCCGCCAGCGCCGGATTGTGCGCGGCGACTTCCCGTGAGTATTCGGCAAAGAGCACCACGGCCGCCAACCCGGCGGACCCGATCGCATAGCCTTTTGTGACCGCCTTGGTCGTATTGCCGACGGCATCCAGCGGATCGGTAATGTCCCGCACTTCCTTGCCCAGATGCGACATTTCGGCGATCCCACCGGCATTGTCCGTGATCGGACCAAATGCATCGATGGCCACCACGATCCCAGCCATCGAGAGCATGGCCACAGCCGCCACCGCCACGCCGTACAACCCACCGGACTCTGCGCCTCCACATACCCAGAAGCTCATGAGAATCGCCACGGCAATCACCACGACAGGAGCCGCGGTCGCCTGCATACCGACCGCCAGTCCGGCGATGATGTTGGTCGCATGCCCGGTTTCGCTCGCTTTGGAAATGTACTTGACCGGCTCGTACTCTTTTGATGTGTAGTAGTCGGTGATGAATACGAGTGCCAGCGTCACAGCCAAACCAAGCAGGGCCGCGATATAGTACCTGAACCCACCGACTCCACCGACGCCACCCATGATCATGAGAGTGACTGGGAGAAACGCCACAGCGGCAATCCCGCCCGCCACGAACAGCCCCTTATATAGAGCCGGCATAATCTCGCCACCTGGGGCAACCTTCACAAAAAGAATACCGACAATCGTCGCAAAGATGGTGATGCCGCCCAAGGCCAACGGATACAGAATTGGAGCCGTCGCTCCTTTGAACATGGTGAAGGCCAACACCATTGCCGCCACAGTCGTCACCGCATAGGTCTCGAAGAGGTCGGCCGCCATACCGGCGCAATCGCCCACATTGTCACCGACGTTATTCGCAATAACGGCCGGGTTCCGAGGATCGTCTTCAGGGATGCCCGCCTCAACCTTGCCCACCAAGTCGGCACCGACGTCGGCCGCTTTGGTGTAGATCCCTCCACCAACACGAGCAAAGACCGAGATCAAACTGCCTCCGAACCCTAAGCTAAGCAATGCGTGAATCGCTTTTTCCTGGCCGGCCATCGATTCCGCGATGGTGTAGAAGCCTGTAATCGCGAGCAGCCCAAGACCGATCAGAAGGAGACCCGTCACGGCTCCACCACGGAACGCCACGACCAGCGCAGCGTTCATCCCGTTGTGTGCTGCTTGGGCTGTCCGCACATTGGCGCGAACCGCAATGATCATTCCCACATAGCCGGCGAGAGCCGACGCCCCAGCGCCGACCAAGAAGCCGAACGCCGTGATCAGTCCAAATTTATCGGACACCGCACCGGCGAGTGCCAGCACGACGAACAGCACCGCGGCCACATAGCCGACAGTCTTATATTGTCGATTCATGTAGGCGCCGGCGCCTTCTTGGATCGCCTTTGCAATTTCCTGCATCTTCGCATTGCCGGCGTCGAGCTTGAACACCCACATCGCCAGGTACAGCCCGTAGGCGATACCCGCCACAGCCGCAATAAGAGCAAACGTGATAATCGCTGAGTCACTCAC
>DCZN01000098.1:23249-23432 GCA_002331625.1 Nitrospira sp. UBA2083
CTTCAACCCATCCAAAGTACATGCGCGAGTGGGTAAACCCAAGGCGGGCGGAGTCAAACTGAAGCTAACCACCCGAAAAGCAGCGCCATTCTATAGAGTCCCACGGAGGGGATCAAGCCCAAATACTGCGTCCCAAACAGCTCCCCATTTTCAGACTCATCGCCCAGGGTCGAACAAAAACTT
>DCZN01000098.1:23444-27444 GCA_002331625.1 Nitrospira sp. UBA2083
AAGAATCATCCAGCCACCACCGCCTTTTGTACTGAGCCACACATGGGATGTTCCGCCAGATGGAGTGATACAATCATGCCTCTCCTCCATAGTAGAACAAGGAATTGCGCATGAAGACGGCGATCGTTCGACCGACCCTCTATGCCTGTTTCGTCTGCCTTCTTGCCGCGTGTGGGAACGAAAGTGCGACACAGAATGTTGCCCAGACCTCCACAAGTCTGACGCTCCGGACCGTCGCGAGTAATCTGAACTCACCCGTGTTTCTCACGACGCCCCCTGGAGACCAAGCCCGGTTGTTCGTCATAGAACAGGGCGGGGCGGTTAAAATTCTTGATCGAGCAACAGGAAGTGTCCTCGCCACATTTCTGACCATCACCGGTGTGACCAGCGGAGCAGAACGAGGATTGTTAGGGTTGGCCTTTGATCCGAACTACGCTACCAACGGCCGGTTCTACGTCCACTATACGGACGCCAATGGCGCGATCACCATCGCTCATTTTCTGAGATCGTCTACAAACCCAAATATCGCGGATCCAACCTCGCAGGTCATCTTGGTCTCTATTCCTCATCCCACGTTTACCAACCACAACGGAGGCATGTTGGCATTCGGACCGGATGGGTGTCTGTACGCGGCTGTTGGAGATGGAGGCGGAGGAGGGGATCCGGACAATCACGCGCAGAATCTGGCCAGCCGACTGGGCAAGATACTCCGAATTGATCCGACCACCGGAGCTGCCTGCACCGGTGGAACGGTGAACCCCTTTGTTTTAAGTGGAGGCAATCCGCTCGTGTGGAGCTATGGACTGCGAAACCCTTGGCGTTTTTCGTTCGATGGCAACGATCTCTACATCGGCGATGTCGGGCAGGGTGCTCGCGAAGAAATCAATATATCGGCAGGTCCCAACGCCGGGCGAGGGCTCAATTACGGTTGGCGGCTCATGGAAGGATCAGCTTGTTTTAACCCAAGCACGAACTGCAACAATGGTACACTCACCTTGCCGATTGTGGAGTATACCCACGACAACGGCGCCTGTTCCGTCACCGGGGGCTACGTCTATCGGGGCCAAGCCATACCAGCCATTCAAGGCACCTACTTTTACGCCGATTTTTGTGCCGGTTTTGTCCGCAGCTTCCGCTTCAACAATGGCTCGGCCATCGACCAAATGGAATGGCCTTTACTAGCCACTCCTTCAATCACCAGCTTCGGTCAGGATGGTTTCGGCGAACTCTATCTGACAACCCTGGGCGGTACGGTGTTTCGGATCGTCCCCAAATAGAACTCCCTCCCAATATTGCGTAACTGTGCCGCACGCCGGCATGTTTACGAGTCTCGCTGACTTTGCTATAGTCCGCCAGCCTGACACTATGGGACTTGAGCCAAACTATATCGTGGTCGACGGTCAGACTTTCAGCAAAGCGAAGCTTGCGTTGGACAATCATGTGTACAAGAACTGCCAGATCGACGATTGCGACCTCTATTATAGCGGCGGGCAATATGAGCTGCTCGATACCCACATCACCAACTCTCGGCTGATCCTGAATCACCCCGCCAAAGGGATTTACAACGCCTTGCAGATTTTCAAGATGAAGTCGCCCGGGTCTCGCATCGTCTTCGAGTAATCATTTCGTTCATGCCCTACACCTACGACTACACCAGCGCCGTTGCCGGCGACGAGAGCGCCTCCGCGCGCTATTGGCGCTTCGCCAAAATGACGTTGACGCGCTGGACCAGGGCCAAGACCTTTGTCTTCGACGGACGTTCCTATCAGTACCTCTACCATTTCTGTAACAAGACTTGGAAAAATGAGCGCGGCGTCGAAATCCCGATCTTCCGTGAACTGCTCTTAGAACATGAAGGCAAACGCGTGCTCGAAGTCGGCAACGTACTCTCGCACTATTTCCCAATCCACCATGATGTGGTCGATAAATACGAGGTCGCCCCAGGCGTCATCAACCAAGACATTGTGGAATTCGCTCCTTCGGAACGCTACGACCTGATTCTGAGCATCTCGACGCTGGAACACGTGGGCTGGGACGAGACACCTCGCGAGCCGGAGAAGCTCCTGCAGGCTATCGAGCACTTGCGGAACCACTGCCTTGCTCCAGGTGGACAGATCATCGCCAGCCTGCCACTTGGCTACAACAAGTTTCTCGACGGACTACTCCGCGACGGTAATAGCCCCTTTACCACGCAGCACTTTCTCAAGCGAATTTCAAAGCGAAATTACTGGCTGGAGTCGGATTGGGAACGATGTCGCAACGTGCCATACGGAAGATTCGTGGCGCATGCGATCATGGTCGGGACCATCAGGGGATAACCCCTAGCATCAAGCGGGAGTTGTCTTACGCCTCCAACAGTCGGCTGGCCTATTCAAGACAATGGGAGTCACACCTTTTTGTGTGCATTGGACCTGCAGGCGTCACGATTTGGTGCTGCACGGGAAAGAATCTGACTCTCTATTCCGAGCTCTCCCGACACAAATCTGAGCCCGGGTGTGATTCATCGCGTTGTCTTACATCACTCCTTAAGTTTCATCCTCGGAGAGCTCTAAGAAATTCGATGTATGGTATCCAGCGTACACCCGACCTGTATTGCAATCCATCACAGCACAGTGCGCGGGCATGTTCTTGATCGCGCTTAGGTAGAGATAGCTCCGGCCAGGCTTAAATGGGAACTTCTGCAGATACTGCGGGTCAAAATCGCACCGAAGAAAGCGAACTAAAGAGTACGTCCTCGGCTCAGAGTAGCGAACCTTTTCGAATTGGACTCCGATAGATTGCTTGTTGTCGTCCCAAGTGTGCCGCTCGCCGGAGTCATTTCGCAGCCAAACGATGGGCTGCTTTTCTTTCGAGCCGGTTAAGACGCGCCAAATTTCACCTCGGTGATGGATTTTTCCGGTCTTACGGCCTCGGTGGTCACAAATTACTAGATCAACTCTCAGTCGTACGAGGTCGCCAGCGATAAGGCCGCATTTGTAACGTTGGATTGGATACTTGGTAACAAGTCTCGGTTTTTTTGATCGAGGAGGAGCCATATGAGTTTCGGGGAGAACCTAGAATTATTCAGTGAATCACTTGTTCACCTAATGCCGTTGAGGAACACCCCGTTTGGCTCCTTGGCGGTTGTGGTGAAATCGACCTCCATATTCCTGCTACAAGGCGGGATCAGGGTACTTTCCAGAGAACCACTCATACCATTTGGGACACTCAAATATCATTGCATCCTAACCCCGATTTGAATTTTGCGTTGTTACGCGACGTCTTGCATCTTATTGGCAAAGTCCCGACCGGATGTCGATGGTGGAAGCGGCTTACCATCTTTGTGGTAGAGCGCGATTGCCTCTTCGACCACCTGACACAGTTCATCAAATACCGCCTTTTCGTCGGGCCCATAGCACCCGCCAGAGATGAGGCCCGGGGAACTCCCGACGTAGCATTGGTCCTCCTCAGACCACTCAACGATCTTTGCGTAGCGCGCGCTCTCCTTCATGACTGAGACTCCTCAATTGCACGGCGAACCGCACGAACCTGGTACTGCTTTGCATCATCGCCTGATGCTCCAGATATGGTGATCGGTTTGGTCACCTTTGGGTGCACAAAGTTTCGATGACTTCCCTCCCCCCCACGATCGGCAAAACCGGCCTTCTGAAGATCGGAAATCAGTTCGCGAATCTTTGGCGGCAAACACTCACTATGGGCATAAATTCTCTATTGCAAGTAACTTTGGTTGATTCTCCTGGCTTCCTACGCACATGTCAAGACACTGTGGCCGATGTGGGATCGCGGTCACTGTTGTTCAGAATCAGCCATCAGGCAAAAGCAGCGATGCCATTGGCCTGAGTCCACACTCGATTAACCAACGCTCAGTTGACGTCGGCAACGGGCTCTTCTTTCTCCGGAACCTACTCGCACTTCTGCAGTAACGTCCCAAGACACTTGAGTGTCCCCAACGGGTTAATTAATGGCTTGCGCAGGACAGACCCTGGTGGCGGGTTGATCG
>DCZN01000098.1:27465-58277 GCA_002331625.1 Nitrospira sp. UBA2083
GGATAAGAAATTCTCAATACCATTCCTGCCTGTCCGTGCCCCATCCACGAGGGACGTGATGACCCGCCCCAACCCAAGGTCATGCTCGAACGCAATTCCAGCAACATGCACCTTAATGGCGTCCGGTTTGCCGCATTCCGGAAGGGATGGGATCGTCTCATCCTTGTTGATCAATGATGCGATCTCTTTGATTCGGTCTTCGGCGTCAACATCCTCCCCCTCGCTCCACCAGGCCGATGTCGAAAACTCAGCCCGGAAGCCGTTCGCATCAGCGAGGAGCTGCGTCGGGGCGTAGGTGATTGCCGCAAACGGTTTCGGCGGCATGACGGTGACCCCCTTGATTCCACGAAGTACCTGATCCGCCTTCACCATTTTTGGTAGACCCATCAACGCAGGAATGAGGCTTGGTCTCCCGCCTCCGACCATCTGACTCAACGTCACACCGACCGAAACATCCCCGTCATCCAGCACTGTGAGAGGGAACTTGGAACAGTCGAGCTGATTCACCACGACGAGGACGGGCACCCCGGCGTAGGTGCGAAGCGCCAACGAGAGCGTCCCAGCGAGAACAGGGGATGCAGTCCCTTCCAGCGTGGCGCGTTTCCCAATGCCACCTCCGATCAAAGGATCGAAGTGGACATACAAGATGGTGTTGGCCTCCACATCGATCGCGGCTGAATAGGTCAGCCCCTTCTCGCTCCACGACGAGGCAACCTGCTTGAGCGTGACAGTTCCCCAGGCCGCATCAGGGCTATCCAACTCGACAGACAGCCCACCATCTCCGAGCAGATTGTCGCGCCATTGTTTCTCGTACAGCTTGCCGCGAAATCTGGTTGATTGGAACGAAACGGTCCGTTCATCGCTGGAGCGTTCATTGAACTGAGTCGTGAGCTTTTCAAGCAGCGGCTTCCTGACAATGATGGCTGAATCACCCAATGCGAAATGCAAGCCGGCTGCGGCGGCACGGATGGCATAGGTCAGCCGACCAATCTCAGACTCCAGCTGTTCCGGCGGCACCCGAGCAACTGGTTTAGGCACAGAAGGGGCCTTGTCGCCATACCGGGCAAACATCCAGAAGCCCGAGTCGGTCATCAGAAACTGGGAGTAGCGTGCCACAACCGGCAGCTCGAACTTCGGGCTCGCATAGCTGATCTTGATCTGGAAGCCCTTCTCCTCATCCCTCAGCACCTCACTGCCCGAAAGCCCCAACACCAGGCGGTCCATTTTGGCCGTGGGCACTTTCACCACAAGACTCTTCTCGACTTGTTCAATCAATCGGTACCTGAGGTAGTCACGCATCGCCGTGACGCTTTGGAGTGGCAGCGAATACCAGGAAAGACGTGGATGGAGATCTCGAACCTTCATTCTGAACGCCAGCTGATCTTCAGGGGTGTCCGTATCCAGTTCAGGCGGCAGGAACAGGAGGTCGCCCGCCATCGTGGCCTGAAACTGAAGATGGTTGGCAGGACTGGCAACAGCGACCTCCAGTTCCAGTTCGCTCCGGCCCGCCCTGCTGACCAGTTGGAGAGCTTCAATCCGCACCGACAGATCTTCAAACCCCTTCGGCGGTTGTGTCGGACTGATGACAAGCCCCTTGAGCAGCGACAGCAACTTCCCCATACCCCGATTCGAGATCCCGATACCCAGATCAGCAACAGCCCACCCACCGCCCTGCTGCTGAAGCTGGTCTTGCAGCGCGAGACTCTCATACACCACCCGCTGATGGTCCACGATCAGTTGGCCCTCCCGGTCGGAACCACACCCAAATAACACCATCACCCAGAGGGCCAGCAGCAAGGCCGGTTTACATCTCATGACGATTCTCAATGTGATAGTGACCGTAGTACTGAATGCAATACGGACTCAGCGCTCATTCGATCTGGATGGTACTTGAAGCCGCACATTCATAGCGATGGTCAACTGGGGGAGTCAATGCTGAATTCGGTGCTCGTCGAACAGAGCTCTGCGAGGAATTATTGGGCGAAGTCAGATTGCCAGCTATACCGAGACGTGCCTACAGACAACGTCGAACAGGGCATTGTGATCGAAGCTGTCTACGGTTAAGCACGCGATCGCGCTGGAGTCGGTTATCACCAGGCGCAGACCTATGAAAGCAATGGTACTGGTTCACTTGAACGGATTCCTGATTCGCAGTTTCCCAAACACTGCGCCATCCTGAAAATCCTCGGAGTAGAGGAGAGTCGTTCCAGCCACAAGAGCCGCTTCTAAAATCAGCGCATCCCAAAATGAGACTTTTGTCTTACGACTGCGCTGGATAGCCAAAAGTATCAAGGGAGTATCTACTTGGACTATTGGAAACACCGCGAGATCCTGCACAGCCTTGAGTGCAGTATCTGGATCAAGTGGACTGGCCAGCTTCCGAGTCACGGACACATAGAACTCTTGCAGCACCTGAGTGCTCAGAATCATTTGAGCCTTCAGTTCCTGGATTGCGAGAAGGGCTCGCGCACGTTGCTGTTTGACAGGAGAATCGGAATCAAACAAATAGACCAGCACATTCGTATCAAGAAATACTCGTTCCTTCATCGCTGATGGAGGTCCTCACGGTTCCACTGCCGATTCCCCCGTCTTGTTTTTGCAGACTGAGACAATCGCAATAGATCATGGATCGCCTTTTCCTTTTGGGCCGTCATTCCAGCATAATCAGCCAGATAATCACGCACAACCGCGTTCACAGACGTCCCCTCTTCCAGCGCCCGCATACGAGCACGCTTCAGCGTATCACCTTCAATCACAATGGTTAAATTGGCCATGTTGCCTCCCTAAGTACGCAGGATCAGTGTAGCACGGGTTCTATGTTGCAGCAATATTCAGCAGGCGAAAGAAGATGGCGTTGGGGTCGGGCTAACACTCACAACTCGGTTGACCGCAATATAGTCGAACCGCTTCAGCGGTTTACTGTGATTACGGGAACACTGGAGAAAGGTCACGCTTTGGTGAGGCCCAGCCCATTCAGTCCCACACTCAACACACGCGACTAGACGCCAACCGCCCGATGTGTCTCGTAGGTCATCACGCCAAGAAATCCCGCAAGCAGGAGATAGTACGCCGCATAGCTCCAGCGTGTGGACGCAGCCACCTCATAATACCGAGCTGATGTCGCGGAATGCGTCTGTCGAAACGTTGAGAGCAGATGGGGGATCGACAGCACGGCAAGCAACAACAACATCGGGCTATGATTCCAGATGAACAACACCACGATCAGCGGTGCTCCAACCCACCATGTCTTCGGAGAAATGATGGACGTAATACGCCCCCCATCAAGCGGAGCCAGCGGAATCAGATTAAACAGATTGAGCATGAGCCCCGCATAGGCGAGGGCCCGGAGGAGGGAACTATCCAGCGAACCGGCGGCATAGTAACAACCCATTGCCGCCATGGTTCCGACAACTGGTCCGGCCATAGCCACATAGGCTTCCGTTTCAACATCCATCGGCTGCTCTCTTAACTGGATCCATGCGCCAACGAACGGGATGAAGGTTGGGGCACCCACATCTAGTCCGCGTTGTCGGGCAGCCATGAAGTGACCCATTTCGTGGCAGAAGATGAGGCCGACGAAGCCCACCGCATACCACCAGCCAAAGATAAAACTGTACGTCACCACGGACAGCAGCATGGTGCCGGAGGTCAATAACACCTTGCCGAACTTCGCGCCGGTCAGCAGGGCGATGAGCGTCTTCATGCCGCTCCCATCAGGTCGATGGCGTCGTGGACGACCGCCCTTTGACCAACTTCCAGACCACCCCAATCAGCGCGGCGCCGGCGAGAAGAATCACCTTTTTAAAGGCAATCAGGAGGACGAGTAGTTTCGCGAAGAGACCGGATTTAAATGCGGCCCCGGCAACGAGCGCGGCAAGACCGACAGCCGCGACCTTGTCGGTCGTGCTGTTGAAGTCCGCATACCGTTTGCCTGCCACGAAGTTAAGATTTGATAACAGGCCGGCAGCGTATGGTTTCAGGGAAGACAAGTGACTCAAGTCAGCAACCAGATTCATACTCATGTAACCGTGTCGACCCAGCGCCAGGGTGTTGTAGTTCACCGTCGTGCCGCGACCGTCATCTGCCGTAATCGCCCATACGACTTTATTTGTGGCTTTATCATAGTGCGGTTTCTCCTCCCATCCTCGGACCGTGAGTGTCGGCATGCCCATCTCACGCCGTTTCGCATTCGCCTCCTCTGTCCCTTCTTTGATGGAAGTGAGCATCTCTTCCGCATCCCAGTCCGCCGCATCATCATCCTGGACGTACCCCGCCTCGATGAATCGAATGACGACGAACCACTCGCTCTCCCCTGACCGAGCCGTGACGAGCCCTAGCTCGGTGCCCGAAGGGAAATTTCCCATCTCTTTCAACACACGTTGGGTGTCTTGGGGCCCGAGAAACCGATAGTCTGCGGAGAGCGTAAGCGTCGCATGATCCCCGAGCGGCGCTTCAAGAGGCCCTGCCTGCCATGCATACGCGCTGTCGGACGACTGCGCGCGTGCCGAACCAGCTGGCCCACCGGCTACCACGACTCCCAGCAAACAGATACAGAGAATAATCCAATTCATAACCCCTCCACTTTCTTTCCGGAAAGGGTACCACACTGTGAAGATGTGTACACTAAACACTGGATCAGAAACTCAGTTGTTGTGATTCAGTCAACGTGGGCCTGTAAACCTCCCGTCGCATAGCCTCTCCGGTGGCTTCAATGCCGCTGGAGATATCGATGTAGATAAGCCCGGTAATATCCGATGGCAGTTCGATCGGACCCGAGTGAAGGAGGATGACCTTTCCATTACGTCGCCCAAAGTGGCCGAGGAAGTATCCAAGATCAAACACCACGTTTTGTCTGGTGCGGCGCTTGAGATCATCCGAATCTGTCGCACGAACCTCCTCCCAAATTCCCGCTGCTCTCCAATCTCAGACCCGTTCTCGATAGCTGGTCATTCTGTGACTCCTGGACGGAGAGTGAGCGCGGTTGACAAAATCGTACCGGACAAGATTTTAGGGAGGGTGCTTTCGATAGTATGGATCACGTGCAGCTGCTCATCAAAGACGATAAGTACTACAAAGAGGAGCATTACATAACGTTCTGACCGCGCCAAGGCCTCAGCCGGTTTGGGTAGAAGTAGCCCCCTGAGGATTAGGGTACCAGCGAACGGTGGGACCGGCACCACGTTCCATATTGCGATAAACACATTGATCATCACGGAATACAACGCCATGACGGCAATCGGACGCAGAAACAGAGTAGCGAATTGGCTTGATGTTGCATCAACTTCAGCTGATTTCTTGAGCGACAAGGTTGGGTCGATTATCAAGATCAAGGTTAAGAATAAGGCACTCGCAATTGCCAGCAGCAGATTCGTCCCAATCCCTGCGACGGCTACGAGCGCCATGTCTCGCCGAGGCTGGCGCATGTTCTGAGGGTCTATCGACATCACCCTGGGCCAGCCAAATAAAAAGCTACCTGGCAGCATCAAACAGAGCAGGGGCAAGATGACGGTCCAGAAGGGATGCATATGGGGCAACGGGTTGATGGTGAGCCGTCTTTCGAGTTTTGCAGTCGAATCGCCGCATTTCTCTGCCATCCATGCAAGCGCATATCCATGGAGGACCATCGCAAACAACAGCGGAAGCCCCATGTACATAAGCGCGAAAAGGATTTGTGCAAGGGCACTCATATTTTTGACCCCCTCTATTTACACACATGACCGTGGGCTCTGGTCATAAGTTATGTGCCTTCCCTTTCGCATCACGATGCGTGGGGAGTGCGGATTCAAAAAGACATTCGTAGAGAGGTTCTCCCGGGGATAGCCCGGGTATCAATCCTTCCCAATCAGCGCGTCTGAATTGGGCCTCTTTGAGCTCCATTCGCGCCCTCCAGTAAGCGATAAGCTGCAGAAGCAGTGTTACAGTAAAAACAAGGACGTACGCGCAGACGACAAAACCGATGAACGTAAGGAGGCCGAGGAAGAACATGTGGCTTAAGAAGACAGACGTTGCCGGCTCGGCGGTTAGGGATAAGTTCCGTGTCAAATTCCGGCCATGTATGATCACATCGAAGGCGCAAGCAGCCCACACGATAAGAAAACAGGTCCCACCAAAGAAGACTACTCTGCGCGATGACCCAAAGGAGAATGGGTGACAAAGCGCTTTCTTACAGAGGTACCATGTCGACCGATAATCGCCCCCAGTATGACGAAGAAATGTAACCAGTGGCCTGAACTGATGTAGGCGTGTTCGCTCAAGGCGAAATATTGGAAAATGTTTGAGTGTCGTGTCCGGTACGGAGCCATTGTTCTCGGAGACAAGCAAGACAATCGGTTTGTGAGCTGCAGTAGCCCCAAATACTTCCTTTTCCACGAACGACTCATCGTCACCGGGCAAACAGACGAAACTATCGCACTTCTTAAGTTTCCCATAAACCTCTTTATTAATAACATCGGTTGCAGCACCCTGCTGGAAAGGGACAAGCTGAGGGTCCATCCCTTCGGCCTTCAGACACTGTTCCAGTTCTTTGGCAATATCACCTCGCAACGCGTTGTTAAACGAGATAAAGACCCCTAACTCACGTCGCGTCAACCACTTATAAGAGAGCAGGGCAATGGAGATGAGAAGCGTCACGACAGCGACGAATAAAACCCAAGCAACCGTTTCATAGTCTGTTTCCAATGCCTCCGAGAGGCTTTGGTTCATTAGCCTAGTCGTATCCAGCCCGGAATCAGTCCCATGAACTCTGATTATTAGCTGGGCGATGCGTTCTGTTATGAATTCGACCAGAGATGCGAATTTAATCCCTTTTATCACGGCTACTAACGGGCCAAAGGCTTCCCCCAACTTGGCAAACTCCTGTTGGAAGCTGATCCACAAACCTCTTAATTGTAATCTTAGCCCCTCCACTAGCTCGATCAGAACTTTGGACATAAGAACCTATCTCAAAAGTGTTTGGGGAGCATGTGCTCAATATGTCCTGCCATGTCCTCTTCCCATGATCACATCAAGTCTCGCCCACTGAGGTAAAAATTGACCTGTCGAGATTAAATCAATGGATGAGTTTGGGCACATGCTTTACCGTCTGCACACGGAATACTCCGTTATGCCAAGCATCAATTATGCCCACCACTCGCGGCACTGATGTACGTATTATCCATAGCTTGCGCACCTGACTGAGAAGCTGTACCTCTACCCAGGGAATCAAATTCGATACACCCTGTATCTGATTTGATAATCCCCCATGGCTGGCCACCCCTGTGTGACAGTTCAGATTCAAAATGAGCCGCATGCTAATCACCAGCAACTCGTGCGATCAAAGGATACAATTTTGATCAGCAGACCCACCTATGTCCAGTGGGGGGGCATCTTAACTTGCCCAATGTCCTTTGAGGATGGGTGATGGAAGAATCGAGGATGTTTGTGGAGAAACAGGGACTGGCATCGGCTGTGCCAGAGCCTGTCCCGTTACTTCAATCCTGGGTTTCGTCCAGGGTTTTGATTTTCACGAAACTTTGTTTCGGATATCTGTTTTGGCGGCCTCCCAATCGGCGAATTGGGATTGACCATCGGCGAGTCGTTGGCGGCGCTCATCGAGGATATCTTTGTGCCAGGCGGGGGACTCGATGGCTTCCGGAGTACGGGCAATGTCCTCCCACAGCGACTCCATCGCAGCAAGCTTCTCGTGGAGACTCATGTCTTTGAGTGGAAGGTCGAAGGACATGGATTCAGTATACCTCAGCGCCAAGTATATTCAAATCCATCAGGTTTCACGTCTTGTTTTTACGCCTCAGAGCTACTTGCCCACAGGAACATTCTCCATGCGCTTCACAATCTCGATCGGTTGGAAGACTGGATCTTGTGAACCCTGGGATGATTCGGCTTCAACACGCTGGAGAAACGTGGCCGGACCATTCAGAGGACCGTAACTGAGCCCGACCTCGACGTCGAACGTCTTGGTGTCTTTCGGGGTGGGGAAGGTAAAGGTTTCTTCTCTTGTCTCCTCAGGTTTCAGGACGGTGTCGTGAGCGACCTTCACTGCCTCGAAGTCAAAGATGGTGGGCTGGCCTTTGGCATCGACATACGTTCGACCATAGACCCGTTTATCTGAAAACACGGTTTTTAGGTTTTTCCCTTTGATCTCCAGATCCAACACCACCGAGGCCCAAGCCGGATGGGTCGCGGGCAGATTATGCGGCACAAGGCTCTGGACCTTGACCACGACTGTTGTCTTGTCACCGTCAACCTTGGTCTGGACGTCGAGCTTTGCCGCCTCTTGGCGCAGCTTGCCTATACGCCCTGGGAAGCTATGATTGGCGATCGTGCGTTTCTTTTCCCCATTGGCCGATTCACCGACCTGCTGCGGCATGTGACAGGTCTGGCATTCTTTGCCGGACTTGACGGCCCGGCTTTGGTCCCAGTTCCCCAGCAAGTCGTTGGCCTTCCCTAAATTCATGGCGGATGGCACCGACTGATGGCAGTTCAGACAGAGATCGGATTTCTGAAACAGATTTGATTCCATCGACTGATGCGCGAGATTCTGGACAAAATCTTTGTACGGTCCGTAGAGCGTCTTCCCGCCGATTTCGTATTTCGGTTCCGGGGGATGTTTGGCTCTATCAACCTGTTTGATCAGATGACATTGACTGCACGCCACCCCATCTAATGACGGGTTCCCTACTTTCGCCTGCTCCACAAACAGCTCCACATGATCAGCGAATTCACGCACATGAGGAGCATGGCAGCGAAAGCACAACGCTTTATCTTTTCCACCAGCTGAACTTATGTAGGCCTCCAGCGATACCCGAAATGCTGGGGAATGAATGGACTTGGCCAGGGGCGAAGTTTCCCACTCTTCATACACCCGCTCGTGACACCGTTTACACTTATTGGAATGAGGAAAGGTTTTCTCAATCGTTGCCTGACTTCCGGCATTCTGTGCTTGAGCGAAAGCCCATCCGCCGCTCCCGCATGCGAGCAGGCCGACCGTGATACAAGCACAGAGCCTCAAAACGTCCATGATGTCCGCAAGCCGATAAAAGCCTTGCTGTCTAAGGGAGTTGTGTAACACGATACGTCAGAAAATGTCGTTGGGTGTATTCATGGATGATCTTTTTCGCCTCTTCCCGCTCTGCATCCGTTGAGAGCGTGGCCAAGTATTTCTCCTGCACCCCTGACTCAGGGATGGGGATCAGCGCATAGGTGAGGACCGCTTCGACCGATGAGGCGACTGTCTCTGCTGGAAGCGTCAGTGCGAACGAAACTTTTCTTGTGTTCCCGCCCTTCAGGAATGGATCCGGAATCGGTCCCCTCAGAATTTTGTCGTAGGGTAAGCCGAACCGTTGCGTCTCTTCCGCCAACGTCTTGCCCTTGGTGTCCTTGACCGTGACGGTGAGGAAGAACTGTTTGAGGACCGGATCGCCGTCTGGGAACATATGCGGCAAGCTTCCGATCTTCACAACGCTTCTCCCTTCTACCACCGTGCCGGTCTTCGTCACCTCCACGTCGATGCGGGGCATCCATTCCGCCTGCACATTCCGATTCTTGATCATCGTTCCGGAGACAACCACCCCCCGAAACCAGTGGCGTCCGATGGCCCTGGTCATCGCCCCACGGCGCGACGTAGAGCTCCCCGTCGACGGCTCCATATGACAATCCTGACAAACCGTGCCTTCGAGGATCTCTCCCGGCAAATTCTTTTGTGTGACATCTTTCACTTTGTCGAAATGGCAGGAGGCGCAAAAACTCGCTTCACGAAACTGACTAGATTGCATCGCAGGATGGACCAGGTTCTCCTCCGGATTGGCATAAGGGCCGTAGAGGGTAGGACCCGCCTGCAGCGTAAAGGTCGGCGGCGAAGTCGCATTCATATTCATCCCCGTCATCAAATGGCAGGACGCGCACCCGATCCCTTCAACCATCGGTTTCCCGGCAAGAACTTGCCCCATCATCTTTTCGACATGCTGGGGAAACACCGTGACGGCCGGTGCATGGCACGACAAGCATCGAACCTGTTCCTCTGAGGTCGGATTTGTCTGCTTCCACAGCCCAAGGACTGTTCGAAAGACAGGCGAGGAGAACGACGTCCCATGCAAAAGAGCGGCATCCACACGACCAAACGTCTTCAAGTCCGGTGTCTGCTCTCGAACTCCCTTCCACTCTTCATAATGCCGCTCATGGCACTGCTTGCAGTCTTCCGACCGGATAAAAACCCTTTCGATTTCTGCTACCCAGTCCAGTGACAACTGCTCGCTGGTCCCTTGCGCCAACACATGACCATGATACGAGGCGCTCGGCAGACTGAGCAGGATGAACATCGATAGGAGACACCCGGCCGCAGCGATTCGTGCTAACCACAATCCCCCACCACCTCCGCTCGCCTTACCCCTCACCCCTTACCCCTCACGCCAGTTGTTGACGGCTTCAAAGGGCCGCGCCTCGCAAATGAATGCCGGTGCCAATCAGGCGAACGGGGAGTGGCTGCTCTTTCTCCATGCGGATACGACATTGCCGTTCGGCGCCCTCCAGCGGCTGAACGAGATGGAGGCAGACCAGTCGGTTCAAGCGGGTGGGTTCATGCATCAGTTCTCCGGCGACGACTGGCGGCTCAAGTTCATTTCATTTCTGGACAATTTTCGATGCACCCGCAGCAGGATCATCTATGGGGATCAAGCTCTGTTCGTGCGCCGAACATTGTTTGAGGAACTCGGTGGGTTTCCGAATCAGCCGATCCTGGAAGACGTCGCCTTTTGTGAACGTATGCTCACGGTGACAAATCCGCTGCTGCTCTCTCCACCAGTCGTGACCGATGCCAGAAAATTCATCAAGATGGGCATCTGGCGCAGCTTCATCCGCGTGCTCCTCATCCTCCTCCATGTCGAGTTCCACCTGCCGGTACTTCCAAGAACTTTTTTCCAGGATGTGCGGTAAGTGTACCTAAGCTCCATCCTTAATTATTTCTTGAAATTTTCTTGTATTTGTTTACATTACGTCCGCCGGTTCGTCTAACCGCAGTGGCTACCTTGCATCTGTACCGGTCCAGATCAAAATGGAGGATATGATCCTGACGCTGCAAGGTTCGGCAAACAGTGCTTGTATATTTCACATCTTCATAGGAGGCAGGCATGAGAAGTCGTGTACGATCAGTTCTGTTCTCAATGGTAACAGCATGTATTCCGATCATCGGCATGGGTTCTGGAGTGAGTACGGTGCAGGCAAGTGACCCGCGCATCGAATTTGAACTGACCGACGAGCCGGGGGCTTGGTTCAGGAATGCCGCTGGACCAGTCGCAGGATTTCGCTCATTGGCGGTGGCAACACCGGGAACGGAAGTGCGGTTTACCGGAAAGTCCAATACAGTACACACTCGCACCAGTCTAATTTTCCCAGAAAATGCGATCAATATGCCCTTCGATACCGCGCCACGGAAAGGGTCGGACGAAGTGGTACTCCATACACCGGGACTCTATGTCTTCACCTGCAAAATCCATCCGTACATGTTTGGAGCCGTGATTGTCGATGATCCAGCCACACCCGGTCTTGATCTGGGAGAGAAGATTTCGCTGGTCAATGGAATTACCGTACCCACAGCAAGCGATCTTGCCGTTCGTCTGTTGCGGACATTTTTCATCGCGACGCACCCGGCCAATTGGAAAGATTACAGCGTCAATGGCAATTGGCACGTTTCGTATCCGCCAGCCGAAGTCAAAGTGCGAGTTACGGGAGGGGCTGTCGTCTCGGTCGATGAGGCGATGGCACTCTTTGGCTTTGCAAACGACACCATCAAAGAAGAACAAACTCCCCCAATGAAGCAAGCGATCGGCGAAATTTGGGTCGACACCCAATTTGAGAAGACTAGAGGTAAAAGCAAACCTGGGACAGCCACGGCCATCAGCGGCCAAACATGGGCACCGACTCGCAAGGTAGCCCTCCCTCAAATCAATATGAACAACCCCCACAACATGTGGACGGACAAAAATCAGAATTTGATCTACCAGACGCAATGGTTCGATAGTAAGCTGACCGTTTTTAATCGCACAACTGGGCAGCTGCTGAACAATATTTCAGTCGGAGAATCCCCGGCCCACGTAATGACAAGGACTGATACCGATCAGCTTCACGTCACGCTCAATGGTTCGCCGAATAGCGACTCTGTTGTCGAGTTAGCTCCGTTTGCGAACGGGATTCAGAGGCGTATCAACATCGGACGGGGGAACCCGCATGCCCATTGGATGAGCCACGATGGCAAGAAGATGGTTACGCCGAACACCTTCTCCGCCGATAGTACTCAGTACAATTTTTCAGGTGATTCGATTGATGGAATCTTGCCGTCCGGCAAAATTCCCATCGCCACCAGTATGACTCCGGACTCGAAGAAGGCCTATGTGGCAAGCCTGCTGGACAGCACGATTACAGTTATTGATACTCAGGCCAAGGTTGTCACAAAGACGATCAATCTGCTTCAGAATTACAATACCAGCTCAGGCCCGACTGGTGGACCAGTTGGGGCGCTTCCGATTCAGACACCGGTGAGTCCTGACGGCAAGAGCATGGTGACGGCCAATACGCTCACGGGGACGATCACCATTGTCGATCCAGTAACGGATACGGTTGTGGCAATGTTGCCCTGCGATCCAGGTTGCCATGGCGTACAGTATGGCGCCAAACAGGGAGGCGGGTACTATGCCTACGTGTCGAGCAAATTCTCGAACAGCCTCATCGTCGTGGATCCAGATCCCAATGGCACCGGCAATCCAGCGGAAGCTGTGATAGCCGGCCGTATTCTGCTTACAGCTGTAGGAACCACCAAGACCGATGATACGGTCGTGGGCAATCGTGGAATGGGTGGCCAGGGGATTCTGACGATCCCGGTCGTCTATAATGGATGGGTACAGAACCTTCCGCAGAACTGGAAGGACCAGCTGACGAACGCTCAGCGTAATCCTCTCCAATAAGCACGTTACCGTCCAGCCTGGGGCTCGCTCAGGCTGGACGGCGCCCCCTCCTTCGCAGGGCAACCCTTCCCCATTCCCTATTTACCTTTCCCCCACCCCTCCGTCTAACTCATCAGACAAGGTGAGAAGGAGGGGAGCTATGCGGCCATTTCGTTCAAAACTGTGTGCGTCCATTCTTTCAGCCACGCTGCTGTTATCCGGCTGTGCTTCGACCCTAGTCCACGATGATGTGAAGCATACGGCTGGACTGAGAGACCATTGTGCTGGTAGCGAATGGGTCGATGATTCGTCCATTGCCGTCCTGCCGGTTCCAATTGTGGCGTTCGTGACACCACATTTTGATCTCCACCATGTCTCCAGCGAACCCTACTTGAATCGGTGCGGAGCCTCGACCAGGGTGGTCAATCGTGAGGTGTCAGTCAACAGACTTGCCTGCATGCCGGCTGGGCTTACGAGAATCATCACCCTCGGCATCTGGCAATGGTGCCCGGCGCGTGTCACCTGGTCGGCGGATGTCCTGGCCGACATGCCGAGACCTGTGAGCATTTCGCTCGACGACCAACGAAATCAAAAATCGTAATAACCATCTATTTCATCAAGGAATACACCATGAGAACATCACAATCGGTCTTGAGTCTGGTGAGTCTGCTGGGAGTAGCGGGACTCCTCGCCGCTTGCGGCAGCGAAGGGGTGCCCTCTGTGTCGGCGAGTGGATCGGGAAGCGGCTCAGGGTCTGCCTCGGCCTCCGGAACGGTGACCGGCTTTGGGAGCGTGTTCGTCAACGGCAAGAAATACGAGACGAACAATGTGACCGTGAAGATTGACGATGAGAGTGAGCGTTCCTGCAACATCAATCCGAACGATTCTTGTGGAATCAAAAAAGGCATGATTGTCACCGTCAACGGTTCCTTCAACGGCTCTCAACACACGGCTGCAACAGTACGACAAAAGGATGCGGTCGAAGGATTGGTGCAATCTGTGGCCGCGGATGGTCTCAGTCTAGTCGTGATGGGCCAGACCGTGTTGGTGGATAACACCACGATCATCGACGACAACATTCCTGTGAAAAACATCCAGAATCTTGTGGCTGGGACGGACAACGTCGAAGTCAACGGCCATGTTCGTCCCAACGGGATCATTCAGGCGACGTTCATCGAAAAGAAGGTGGTTGGGGTGACGCCCGAGGTGCGGGGATTCGTGAACAACCATGCTGCTGGATCTGCGACATTCCGGATCGGCACCCTCACGGTGAACTACAGCGGCGCGGACATCAGCGACATGCCGGTTCCCAGTGGCAACAATTGGGACGGTCATTTTGTCGAGGTAAAAGGGACAAACTTTGCCAGTGCGACGACGACACTCATTGCGACAAAAGTCGAGCTTGAGAACCAGGGTATCGGCACTGTGATCGATGAATTCGAGGTTGAAGGGTTTGTGACACAGGCCGGCACGCCGAATGGCAACGTCATCAATTTCACCATTGGAACCACTCCAGTGAGGACGACGGCAAGCACGGAGTTCCGGGGTGGGACCGTCGATGAGATTGTGGTTGGGGCTAAGCTGTCCGCTGAAGGCCGGTTCGATGGCAGCACGCTCATTGCGAAGCACGTGAAGTTCCATGAAAGTGTGCGGCTAGAAGGAGATGCAACAGTCACCGGCAGCACATTGACACTTGCAGGTCTGCCTGGTGTGACGATTGCCGTGAATAGTCAGACGGAATTGAAGGATGGCAAGAATACCATAACTGTGAGTGATTTGCAGGGCAATCATGTCCGGGTGCGTGGTCGTGTGACAGGTTCGAATACCGTGGTTGCGACCCGTATCCAACTGCGCTCATCCGATAACGATGTGGATCTCCAAGGGCCGGTGCAGTCGATCAACGGTAGTGTCATCGTGATCTTGGGCGTGTCGGTTGATACGAGTGTGATCAATCAGTTCGAGAGCGTGAGCGGCTCCTCGATGAATCGCGCAGGATTCCTGGCTGAGATCAAGGTGAACTCGTTGGTAAAGGTGAAGGGCAAACTGAACGGCACAACGGTGATATGGGACGAGGCGGAGTTAGAAGATTAACTGGGCATATACCAGTAAGCGGGCTAAAGTAAGACCAGGTTATTTTAGAAAAGGAGACGAATAATGAACCGTACTAGTTGGAAAGAAATCCTGTTGGGCGCGATCGCTGGGTTGTCGATCCTGACCTCACCCGCAGTGGGGTCGATGGGGGGTACGACAGAGGAGCCGACAGCGCGAACGGACAACCGAGGGCCAGGTTCCCTGAACAGCGGTCCCGGATCCATGAATAGCGGACGAGGTGAGGGGAATCACGGAGGCAGAGATGGCCGAGACGCTATCGTTGCACAAGCGTTCGATGATGTTCGTCAAGAGGATCGTAGAGCAGACCGACGAGAAGATCGCCGAGAGGACCGGCGTATCGATCGACGGGAAGACCGACGAGCCGATCGCCAAATGGGTCGGCAAGAAGATCGACAACTCGACCGACGAGAGGATCGGAGAGAGGATCGACAGATGGATAGGCGGGAGGATCGTCGAGAGGATCACCGATCGAATGCAGGTGGTGAACTCCGCGGGCTTGATCGGGCCGACCATGTTGCCGGTGAACATGGCAGAGAGGGGCGAGACAATGCCCGCATGATGCATGAACGGTCAACCAGACCAGAACGAATGGAACGTCCCGAAAGGCCAGACCGCCCAGACAGACCGGACAGACCGGATAGACCAGAGCGGCCTGAGAGACCAGAGAGGTCTGGAAGGAACTAGATTTTCCTCACTAATATGATATAAGTGCGACAACGGCGCCGGGGTTGTCTCGGCGCCGTTCTATTTTGATGCCCGGTGTGTTCACCTAGGAGATATGCTGTGATCGGGCGATGCCCGATTACGATTGAATGTGTAACGTACGGATGTCTCGTGCAGAAAGGGATGGTGAATGGGATGCGGCGAGTGTGCATGGTCGTAGTGATCGCGGTAGCGGTAGGGGTCGTAGGTTTATGGGGAGGACGTGCATGGGCGGCAGACCCGACCGATAAGCGGCCACAACAGGCGGCAGAACGAAACTGGCAAATCAGTGTTACACCTAGTTACAGCCACGGGAATTTCGGAACCGGTACCACCAGTGAGTTTATCTATGTACCTTTTTCAATTAGACGATTCTTTTCAAAAGGTGATATTTCACTGGTCATTCCCTCAGTAACGGCGATCACCGATGGGCGTACGACTGTCGTCGGGAATACCGCATTCCGTGTGGATGACAATAGCGGAGGCAACAGCGGATCAGGAGGTGGCGGTGGGTCGGATGACGATGGAGGCTGTAGTGGGAAAGGCTCCAATGTGTCTGGCAAGGATCGCGTCTGTGGCACGACAACGCGAACCGTTGGTCAGAAGGTGACGACCACAGGAATCGGTGACGTGATTCTCCGGGGGCGCTACTACCTCGTTGAAGAACAAGAGTATGTCCCGCTGATTGCTGTGACCGCTCGGTTGAAGTTTCCCACAGCGAACGCGAGTCAGGGGTTAGGAACCGGCGAGTTTGATCATGGATATGGGGTGGAGGTTTCTAAGTTGATCGGCACCAGCTGGCTCGTATTCTTCGATGGAGGGTACAACTTTATCGGCGATCCGGATCGAGCCGATGGCTCCGGTCCACTCGGTCTTCGCAATCAGTATTGGTATGATATCGGCACTGGCTACTACCTCACGAAGGACCTCCTCACCAGTGTGTATTTCGAGGAATATCGAGCGCTTGTCCCAGGTTTGCCTAACGCCAGGGACATATTTTTCTCATCGAATTATCGATTATCGCCAGCTTGGCGCGTCAACGGCGGCGTGGCGGTCGGCCTGTCAAATGGAGCGCCGGACTATATCGTCTCAATCGGTACCAGTTACCGGTTTTAGCCAGTCATTCCCTCTTTAGCGGCTGTTTACGCCACTCAGAACGCTGCGTCTAATGAAGCATGTAGGGAAATGCAGACGGTCCTGTGGCATCGGACCAGGCTAACGAGAGTCGGAACATGCCACTGGATCAACTGGTAGGACAGGATGACGCTCAACTCGTTGCCCGCAGCCTCAAGCAGGATCATGAGGCATTTGGCCAACTGATCGATCGGCACGCGTCTGTGATCGTGAACCTGGCCTATCGCATGGTGGGGAATCGTGCGGAAGCAGAGGACCTGGCCCAAGAAGCGTTTCTCGCAGCCTTTAAAGCGCTCTCGACATTCCGTGCAGATTCAAAGTTTTCGACCTGGCTGTACCGAATCGCCTCGAATAAGTGCAAAGATTGGCTGCGGGCCAAGCGGCCAGGGATGGGACAGCAGGATGTCGACATCGACGAGGCGATCGATGTCCATGTGGCTGACGAGCAGACGCCTGAGCATCTGCTCTCTCAGCAGCAGGTGGCGCAGGAGTTGGATGGGGCGATCCAGCGACTGCCACCTCTGTATCGTGAAGCCTTCGTCCTGAAACATATCGAAGGACTCAGTTATGAAGAGATGGAAGAGATCCTTGGGGTGAATGGTGACACGTTGAAAATGCGAGTGTATAAAGGGCGACTCCAACTCAGTCGCGATCTCGCCGCACTGAACCCCGCACAATAGGACATATGTCGCGTGCATGGTGACCATATGAATGAACCAGAACTCCTGATCCAACGTTTCCTGGATCACGACCTCACTCCAGAGGAACGGGTTGCCTTTTTGCACACCGTCGATGCCGACCCTGCGTTGCGACGACGGTGGCTCAATCTGGAGATGGTGGTTGCTGAAGCGGCCCGGTTGCCGAGGCTGGCTCCATCACCACGGTTCTTACACGAACTCAAGGCTAAAATTGCCACACCCACTCCGAGTCGGTGGGAGCGCATATGGGCGACGGTGACCACACCACGAACGCTGGAGTGGAATCTCGCCGGAGCGATGGCAGCGGCCTGTGTTGTCTTGATGGCGGTGGCTGGGCTATTGACGATGATGCCGGAGCGAGTTGTGGAGGTGCCGGTCGCGCTGGCTCCACCCCAGACGATCACTGCTGGTACTCAACAAGAAGCGCCACGGGTGTTTGTCCGGCTCGTCTTGTTGCAGCCCGGAGCACGATCGGTGTCCGTCGCAGGAGACTTCAACGGATGGAACCCGGCGCAAACACCCCTGGAACGGTCGGACGGGGGGATGTGGACTGCCACCATTTCTCTCAAGCCTGGTCGATACCAATATATGTTTGTCATCGACGACAAGCAATGGATCGCCGACCCTCTGGCAACGGAAGAAGCGACTGATGGATTTGGCGCACAGAATGCGGTGCTTGATGTGGAGATTTAGCGTGGGCCTAGAACCTCTTGCAACGGGTCTAGTCCGTATGTACTCTCCCGCACATGGGAACGGGACTGAAAGAGCTGGGCCGATTTTCTCGGACCGTTATCATCACGATGCTGCTGCTATGTGGCATATGGACCTGTGCCAATCCCCCGGTGATGAAACCGGGCATGCCTACGCTGCTTGCGGGCGCCGTACGATTTACCGTGCATGTTCCTGGTGCCAAGGAAGTTTGCCTCGTTGGGTCCTTCAATGGGTGGACCAAAGGAGCGGCGCCGATGAAGGTCGTGGATGATGCATCACTCTGGTCAATCGATATGCCGCTGGCTGCGGGAGAGCATACGTTCATGTATGTGATCGATGGAGTCAGATGGATGACACCACCCCACGCTGAGGATTTTGTCACCGATGGGTTTGGACACACCAACGGCATCGTGATTGTACGGTAGGCTGATGAGGACGCGAATCTATACCGCCATGGGGGTGCTGACCGTCATAATTGGAACGACGGCTGCCCCGATCTGGGCCGAACCTCTCTCGGTTCAGGACCGGGACGCAATCACTCGGCTTGGTTCGGCACAGGGCCGTTCGGAGAACGAGATCACTCCCTTGCTCGATCACGTCAGTAAGGCTGGCGAGCGTGGGCTTCCTACCGAATCCTTGCTGAACAAGGTGCGGGAAGGTCTGGCGAAGGGAGTCGAACCCAGACGTATCGATTCGGTGCTGCGGCAGATGACGTCTCGACTTGAGTCTGCCCACGAGGTGTTGAAAGAAGCCGGTTCTCGCGGAATGGAAGAGGGGAACCGGCAGCGCGCTATCGAAACCATGGCTGAAGCACTCGCGCGCGGAGCCACGGCGGATGAGGTGCGGGAACTGAGCCGTCTGTCGCAAGATGGCCGCCATAAGGCGACGCAGGAGGAGCTGGCGGCCGGCGCCAAGGGCTTAGCTGTGATGAAAGAGGGACGAATTCCGTCGAAAGATGGAACGGCCTTGGTCGGCGAGGGGATCAAGCAAGGCTATCGCGCATCTGAACTCCTGGATCTCAGCCGAGAAGTGAAACGGCGTGGGTCGGATTTTGAAGAAGGGCGTGCAAGTCTCAAGGCCCTTCGTGAGCAGGTCCAACGTGGAGAACGCAGTGATCGGCTGTTCAAGGATGCCGATCGCGGTGGATCCGGCAGTGGATCGGGCGGCGGTCGAGGCGATCGTGAGGAACAAGGAGACCGAGGCGGACGAGGTGGTGATTCAGACCGCGAACGGGTCGATCGACCGGACCGTCCGGATCGATCCGGCCATGGTGACCGACCTGACCGTGTTGAGCGTCCTGAGAGACTTGACCGCCCTGAACGTTCGGACCATTCCGGAAGCGGGCGAGATCACTGATTCCTCCCTGCCAGCACCCTCGCACGAAATCCTCAAAAAGTGGACGTTTCTGACCTCGCCTGATACACCAGGCCACAGAAGAAACCAGTGCGCCGTTACCGGCGTGCCAAAGCCGAGGAGAGCGATTCCGATCGAGGAGGGACGCATGAAGAGCATACTCATCGCATTCAGTGGGGCGATCATGTTCATGAGCGGCGTAGTGTATGGTCAAACGGAAACGCCGGTGATCGATCAGCGACATGGGAATCAGGAACATCGAATCGACCAAGGCCTCGCAAGCGGGCAACTGACCGAGCGAGAAGCTCGACGGCTTGATCGGAGGCAGGATCACATTGATCGGATGGAGAACCATGCAGAAGCCGATGGGGTGATGACGAGAAAAGAACGAGCACAGATCGGCGCAGCACAGAATCGTGCCTCACGTCATATTGCTCGTGAAAAACACGATCGGCAAGGTGCACGGCATCGCTGAGTCGAAACGAGACGTCCAGAAATCACCTCGGCGCTTGCAACATTGACCATGAACGCCCATCATGTTTGACGATCGATATCATCTTAGACGGGCATCAGCATGTCATGCCCATCAAGACCTTGCTAGAATGTGGTCATGGATGTAATCGCCACGCATAGCAATGCGGATTTCGATGGCCTTGCTTCCATGGTGGCGGCACGCAAGCTGTTTCCTGAGGCGAAACTGGTCTTACCGGCAGGCGGGCAGGAGGCTGTACGGAAGTTTCTAGCCGTGCACGATCTTGATATCACCAAACTGAAGGACCTTGAGCTCGGACAGATTACCAAGTTGATCCTTGTCGACACCCAAGAACCGAGCCGGATCGGGGCGCTCCAATCGTGTCTAGAGAATCCTACCATTGAGGTTGTGGTGTTTGATCACCACCTCGAAGCAGACTCGGTCTGTGCCGGACTGTCGAAACAGTCTGTGGTCGAATCAGTCGGAGCCACAATCACCCTTCTCATTGAGCAACTTCGTCGGCGGCATATTCCCGTGACGCCGTTTGAAGCGACTGTAATGGCCATCGGTCTCTACGAAGAGACGGGGTCGTTTACCTTCCCCTCAACCGCCAGTCGGGATTTTGAGGCAGGAGCGTTCCTCATCGAGGCCGGCGCAGATCTCAATACGGTATCGGACACCCTCTATACTCCTCTCGATCCTGATGCCATCGCGCTGTTGAACGATTTGTTGGAACACAGCGAAGTGCTGTACCTGGAAGGTCGCAAGGTGCTCGTGTCCACGAGTACGATCGACCGTTGCCGAGGAGAAGCCGCCGGCGTCGTGCATCGGCTCGCAGAATTGCAAGGGGTTGATGCCGTGGTTGTGGCCGTGATGATGGCAGACCGTGTCGAAGTCATCGGAAGGAGCCGCCGACCTGAGATCGACGTCGGCTGGATCGCACGAGAATTTAAGGGAGGCGGCCATCCCGTCGCCGCCGCGGCCACGGTTAAGGGGCGGCCGCTCTCAGAAGTCAAAGAAAAGATCGTTCAGCTGCTGACCACACACTACCGTCCGACTCTGCTGGCCCAGGATGTCATGACGCGCCCGGTGAAAGTGATCGAGATAGACAGCACCGTCACTGAAGCAGGAGAACGGATGACGGCCTACGGGTTGAATGTCTTCCCGATCTTGGATGAGAAAGACCATTACACCGGGCTTGTCAGCCGGGAGTCGATTCAGAAAGCCTTGTTCCATCGGCTCGGGAAGATCGCCGTGCGTGACATCATGCAGACCGATGCCTATACCGCGTGGCCAGAAACTCCATTTCATGAGATCGAAACGGCCATGATCGAGCGAAACCAGAGGTTTGTACCGATCCTCAAGGAGAAGAAGATCGTCGGCGTCATTACCCGAACAGATCTGCTGCGGACCTTACACAACGATGTCTTGAAGACTGCAAGAATGAAGACTCTGCGCCCGAGTGCGGCAGAGACGGATGTCGTAGGCCCACGCCGCAACGTGAAAGAGCAGCTCCGAAGCCGATTGCCGCAGCGGTTCATGGCGTTGCTGGAAGAAGCCGGACAATTGGCCGACCGTAGCGATGTGTCCCTCTTTGTCGTCGGCGGCTGCGTGCGAGACCTGTTACTGGGCATTGAGAATTTAGATTTGGATCTTGTGGTCGAAGGCGACGGTGTTGCCTTCGCGCGGAAGCTGGGCGACGTGCTGCATGCACGGGTCAAAGCGCATGAGCGATTTGGGACAGCGATCGTCCTGCTTGAGGGCGGCGTCAAGCTCGATGTCGCCACCGCGCGAACAGAATATTATGAGTATCCCACAGCCTTGCCCACGGTGGAGCAAAGCTCGATCAAGAAGGATCTCTATCGTCGCGACTTCACGATCAACGCCTTGGCGGTTCGTCTAAACGGGAAGGGCTTTGGGGATGTGCTGGACTTCTATGGTGGGCAACGGGACCTGCACGATAAAGTGATCCGTGTCTTGCATGGGCTCAGTTTTGTGGAAGATCCAACCCGCGTCTTCCGGGCCATCCGGTTTGAAACGCGGTTCGGTTTTCATTTGGGCAAGGACACGGCGGCGTTGATTGCCGGTGCCGTCAAAATGAACCTCTTTCATCGGTTGTCCGGCCATCGCCTACTGGAAGAGCTCAAATTGCTATTCGGAGAACGGGAACCGAAACAGGCGATCAAGCGACTCGCAGAGTTCAAGCTGCTTCGATTCATCCATGCGAAGCTGAGTTGGTCCGACCGGATGGACTGGTTGCTGACAGCACTCGACGAAGCGGTCGATTGGTATCGGCTCCTATACCTCGATCGGAAAGTCGACATCTGGTTGGTCTATATGATGGGACTGCTGGAACTGTTGCCCGAGCGTGCCGTAAAGGACATACTGAAACGCTTTCCCTTTTCCGAGCAGGAAGCCACCAAACTCAAAACGGGCCGCATAGGTTGCCACCACGTCATTCGTCGACTCGCGTCGAAACGATCCCTCAAACCGGCAGAGGTGTATCACCTCTTATCGGGATTGTCTGACGAGACACTTCTGATCCTCATGGCCAAGAGCAAAGGGGACATCGTCAAACGCCACATCTCAGCCTTCCTCACGACGTATCAGCATGTGAAGCCGGCTCTGACCGGGACTGATCTGAAGGCGATAGGACTGAAACCTGGCCCACAGTTCAAGAAAATCCTTCACCAACTACTTGAGGCACGTCTGAACGGCGACGTACAGACGGAAACAGAGGAACGACAGTTCGTTCAACGGGTAGTTCACGACCCCAAACGGGTTGGGTGGAGTATCGAAAACAACCGATCAGGGATATGAAGGACTGAATGGCACACATAGACTACCCTGTGCACCTGCTTGAATCACCACCCACCTCGAACCGAAGCGCAGCAACCGGACTAGTCTCTCCACCTCGTCTTTTCTCCCACTTGCGGCAGTAGTCCTTTTCATAACCAATTGTAAAAGTTTCACTTTTTAGAGCCAATCCCCACTCAACGTGGTATCCATTGAGTGAGGAAGATCACCGTTGTTCTAAATAAATGGTTTGTTATTGCCGATAGTTAGTTATTGCTATGGTAGATGACGCGATTTGGCAAATTTGTATCTATGGGCTTTGTGTCGGCGTGGTGATTGCCGTCATGCTGGGACTGCCTCCCTTGCTCGGCGAACGTCACTGGAGGAAATCCGAACGCCGATCTGAAAGCGCAACGGGCATTCCTTATGAATGTGGTATCAGGCCGACTGGCAGCGCTCAAGTCCGCCCACCAGTGCAATATTATTTGATCGCCATGTTCTTCGTCATTTTCGACGTGGAAGCCGCGTATCTCTATGCCTGGGCCGTTGCGGTCCCGGAGACGGGCTGGCTTGGTTTTATTGAAGTGACGATCTTTGTGGCTATTCTGTTGGCATCGCTTGCGTATTTGTGGCTCACCGGCGCGCTCGACTGGCATGCTCAATCTCAACGTCCGCGAGTCCGTCAGCAGAGGCAGACACGCGTGAAAGAATCAACGGAGCTCTACAATGACCGAGTGGCGTAACGGACGACTGGAGGGGGTACGAATTACCGAGGGCGGCGATGGGTCGTTGACCTCTGTCATTGGCGACTCAGTCCTCTTTGCAAAGCTCCAAGACCTCCTCGCCTGGGGGCGGAAGAATTCTCTGTGGCCGTTGAACTTCGGCCTCTCATGCTGTTTCGTCGAAATGGCGACAAGTTTGACCAGTGTCTACGACGTCTCGCGATTCGGCGCCGAAGTCGTACGCGGTTCACCGCGGCAAGCCGATGTGTTGGTCGTCTCGGGCACGGTGTTTCTGAAGGTGGCTCCTGTCATCAAGCAGCTCTACGAGCAGATGCTGGAACCGCGTTGGGTGATTTCGATGGGGTCCTGCTCGAACTCCGGAGGCATGTTCGATGCCTATTCCGTCGTGCAAGGCGTGGACAAGTTCATTCCCGTGGACGTGTATATGCCAGGATGCCCACCACCACCGCATGCCTTTATGGAATGCCTGTTGCTCCTGCAGAACATGGTGGGATCAGAGCGTCGACCCTTGAGCTGGCATTTCGGCCCACAAGAGGTCCAACGACCGATCATGCCCTCGCTGCGGGATGCCAAACGAGCGGAGCGAATGAGTCAACGTGAGTATCCCGGTGTCGATGTGCTTCCTCGGACCGATCTCCTTTCCCCCCATTTTGCAGGGCAGCCGGATGGTCGCTCGAAAGGCAAGTCATGACGACACGACCTTCGGCGATTCGAGAGGCTTCGATCGGGGAAGACACTGGTCTTGTGGCGGAACTGGTGGCCCACTTTGGTTCGAATGGATGTCTGACTGCTGTGCAATCCACCAAGGATGGGATTCCAACCATCTGGATCGAGAAGCACCGGCTTCGTGACACGCTCCGCTACGTTAAATCCGAACTTTCTCGTCCGTTTCCCATGCTGTTCGACCTGAGTGCGACCGACGAACGGCTCCGCCACCATCATGACGGCTTACCGATCGGAAGTTTTACCGTGTTCTACCACCTCTTTTCGTTTGAGCGGAACCAATCGCTCCGCATGAAGGTGGCGCTCGATGGTGAGTCACTCTCTCTGCCGTCGAGCATCGATCTGTGGCCAAACGCCGATTGGTATGAACGAGAAATCTACGACATGTTCGGGATTCGTTTTGACGGACACCCCTTTCTCCGTCGCCTGCTCATGCCTTCGTGGTGGGAGGGATATCCGCTGCGGAAGGATCATCCCTCGCGTGCGACGGAAGTTGGACATTTCCAAATGCCGCCGGAGTGGCTAGACATGACCCAGGACGCGCTGCAATTCAAGCCGGAGGACTGGGGCTTGGCACGCACCCATCACGACCAGGACTCCGATTTTGATTATATGTTCATTAACCTGGGTCCGGCCCATACCGGGACCCATGGCGTGCTTCGACTCGTGGCGCAACTCGCGGGTGAGGAAATCATCCATATCGTCCCGGATATCGGCTTCCACCACCGTTCCCAGGAAAAAATCGCTGAACGGCAAACCTGGCATTCCTTCATTCCGTACACCGATCGTATTGATTACCTGCAGGGTGTGTTGAACGAAATGCCCTACTGTCTCTCGGTCGAGCGATTGGCGGGGATCACAGTGCCGCCACGGGCACAAGTCATCCGCGTCATGATGTCCGAATTCTATCGGATCGCCAGTCATCTCGTTTGGTATGGGACCTTTGCGGGAGACATCGGCGCCTTGTCACCGGTCTTTTACATGTTCAACGATCGCGAGCGCATCCTCTCGATCGCTGAAGGCGTGTGTGGTGGCCGGATGCATCCGAATTGGCTCCGGATCGGCGGGGTTGCGCGTGATCTTCCAGCCGGGTGGAACACACTGGTCAAACAGTTCGTCGATTGGTTTCCCAGCCGACTCGATGATTATGAACGACTGGTGATGGACAATCCAATTCTCAAACAACGGACCGTCGGCATTGGTGCCCTCTCACTCGAGGACGCGATTGCGTGGGGCGCCACTGGCCCGATGCTCCGTGCCTGCGGCTTGTCGTGGGATTTACGCAAAGCCCGTCCGTACTCCGGCTATGAGCAGTTCGACTTTGAAGTTCCGGTCGGCTTAAACGGCGATTGTTATGACCGGGCACTGGTGCATGTCTTGGAGTTGCGTCAGTCGCTGCGGATCATTCGCCAGTGTCTCGACGCCATGCCATCCGGTCCCTATACCTCTCTTGATCCCCTCGCCACTCCACCGCTGAAGACTCACACGATGCAAGACATCGAGACGCTCATCAATCATTTTGTCGGAGTGAGTTGGGGACCGGTCCTGCCACCCGGCGAAGCAGAAGTGGCGACCGAATCGTCCAAAGGCCAGACCAGTTACTATCTCACCAGCGATGGGTCGCAGTTTTCGTACCGGACAAGAATCCGCACCCCCTCGTTTGCCCATATCCAGATGGTGCCGCTGATGGCGCGTGGTGAATTGCTTTCGGATCTCCTCGCCGTACTCGGAAGCGTGGATTATGTGCTCTCGGATGTGGATCGGTGAGCAGTCATGTTTCAAGTTTCTGGTTTCACGTTTCACAATGACATGGAACCTTCAACTTCAAACCTGAAACCTTTGCATGGTGAGATACGAGGCACCTCATGTTGAGCGAGGTCGAACGACAAGAACTCGAAGAGGCCGTAAAACATTACCCTGACAAACGGGGAGCGGCCATCGATGCCTTGCTGCTCATCCAACGACGCCGTGGCTGGATCTCGGATGAGACGCTCCATGAGATTGCACAATTTCTTGAGATCACACCGGAAGATCTGGATAGCGTCGCCACCTTCTACAATCTGATCTTTCGGAAACCGGTCGGCCGGCATGTCGCGTTCGTGTGCGACAGTATCAGTTGTTGGATCAAGGGGTGTGAGCAAGTTCAGGAACAGATCAAGACACTCTACGGGGCAGATTTCGGGCAGACATCACCAGACGGACGGCTGACCGTCTTGCCGATCGCATGCTTAGGGCATTGCGAACGGGCACCGGCCGTGCTGATCGATCAAGACGTATACGGTGATGTCACGCCAGAAAAGGTCGAACAGATCGTGGAGAAATACAAATAGCCCAAGCCATCCATTCATTATTGACTCATCATGGAACGACCACTGACTCAGCATATTCATCCGGATGGTACGACGCGCACATTGCGTGAGTACGTCACAACTGGTGGGTATCACTGCTTGCAACGGCTCGCTGGGTTGCCCCCAAAAGATGTGCAGCGGCTCGTGACCGACGCGGGATTACGCGGCCGGGGCGGGGGTGGGTTTCTGACCGGTGCAAAGTGGAGTTTTGTTCCGATGGGTGCCGATGCGGCGAAACCAAAGTATATCGTCGCCAATGGCGATGAAATGGAACCGGGCACGTTTAAGGATCGTGTTCTGATTGAAGGTGACCCGCATGGCCTAATTGAAGGCATGATCCTCGCCGGTTATGCCATTGAGGCAGAGATCGGCTATATCTTTCTCCGTGGGGAATACCATCTGTCGGCCCGACGACTGACCGAAGCCATTGCAGAAGCCTACGCAGCTGGGTATCTGGGCACGCCTCTTCCTGGAACGGGATTTCGCTTTGATCTCCATCTGCATGCCAGTGCCGGCCGCTATATCTGCGGCGAAGAAACCGCACTGATCAATGCGTTAGAAGGCAAGCGAGCGGTCCCCCGCGCCAAACCACCGTTCCCACAGACGGTCGGGTTATGGGGGAAACCGACGGTCGTGCAGAACGTCGAGACCCTCTACAACATCCCACATATCGTCAATCATGGCTCTGACTGGTATCGCCGTTTGAGTCGGACTCAAGACGGTGGCACGAAGATCTACGGCATCAGTGGTCGCGTGACTAATCCTGGATGGTGGGAATTGCCGCTTGGAACCACTGCCCGCGAAGTCTTGGAGCGATACGCTGGGGGAGTGGCCGATGGTGTTCGTTTTCGTGGCCTCTTGCCAGGCGGCATCTCCACGGCATTCATGACGGAGGAACACCTGGACCTCCCCTTAGATTTTTCCTCGATCCCTCCCGAGGTCGGCCGTCTTGGCACCGCCACCATGATCGTACTCGACGATCACACCTGTCCGGTTGGGTTTGTCCTGAATCTCGAAAAGTTCTTTACCCGCGAGTCCTGTGGCTGGTGTACGCCCTGTCGGGAAGGGCTGCCGTGGGTGGCGAGAATCTTAATGTCCTTCGAGGAAGGGCGAGCAACCAGTGATGACTTGTCACTGCTCAAGATGCATACGAAGTGGCTGGCTCCCGGTCATACCTTCTGTGGTCTCGCGCCAGGGGCCATGGCCCCGTTGCAATCGGCCTTAAAATACTTTCACGACGACTTCGAGCGGCACATCACGACTGGTGGATGTCCCTGGAGCAAAAAGTCAGCACAACAGAGGGTATTGGTCTAGGCCTATGGCAACCATTATCGTCGATAACAAGTCCTACATAGTAGATGAGCAACAGAATTTGCTCGCCGCCTGTCTCGGTCATGGGCTGAACGTGCCCTATTTCTGCTGGCATCCAGCCATGGGATCGGTCGGGGCCTGCCGCCAGTGCGCGGTCAAACAGTTCAAAGACGATCGTGATCAGTCTGGTCGGCTGGTGATGTCCTGCATGACACCAGCGACGAATGGCACGCGAATCTCGATTGATGATCCGGAAGCCAAAGCCTTTCGCGCCTCCGTCATCGAATGGCTCATGGTGAACCATCCACACGACTGCCCCGTGTGTGATGAAGGAGGGGAGTGTCATTTGCAAGACATGACGGTCATGACCGGCCATGTCTATCGGCGCTACCGGTATCCAAAACGGACCCATCGCAACCAGACTCTGGGCCCGTTCATTCGGCATGAGATGAATCGGTGTATTCAATGTTATCGCTGCGTCCGATATTACCGAGATTATGCGGGCGGGCGAGATCTCAACGTCTTCGGGTCGCATGACGCCGTCTACTTTGGCCGAGAACAGGATGGGACGCTGGAGAATGAATTCAGCGGTAATCTGGTGGAGGTCTGTCCGACCGGGGTCTTCACGGACAAAACCTTCTTTCATCACTACACAAGGAAATGGGATCTGCAAGCAGCCCAATCGATCTGCCCACATTGTAGTCTTGGCTGCAACACGACCGCCGGTGAACGGTCCGGCCTGCTGCGTCGGATCACCAACCGGTTCAATAGCCAGGTGAATGGCTACTTTTTGTGCGATCGTGGACGGTTCGGGTATGAGTACGTCAATAGCCCGCATCGCATCAAGCAGGCCCTGGTGAAGCAGGAACGTCACCTGTCTCAGTTGGGAACGATGGACGGAGTACCGCAGCCTCTCGAATTCGCAGCGGAACGTTTGCGAGAAGCCCGTGGGATTGTGGGCATTGGGTCGCCTCGTGCGTCGCTTGAGTCCAATGCCGCGCTTCGGTCGTTGGTTGGACCGCAGCATTTCTATCAGGGAATCGATGATCAGGAGCGCCAGCTTCTCTCCACAATACTGAATGTATTTCGGGCGGGACCGGTGCCTTCTGCGTCCATCCACGATGCAGAACAGTCAGATGCGGTCTTCGTGCTTGGAACGGACCTCTTGAACGAGGCGCCGCGTTTGGCGCTCGCGCTGCTCCAGTCCATCCGCCAACAGCCGATGGACCGGGTCGATGAATTGAAGATTCCTCGATGGGATGAGGCGGCCGTGCGCAACGCCGTGCAAAACAGACGAGGCCCTCTGTTCCTTGCGGGGTATCAGCGTACCTGGTTTCATGAGTACGCCACCGACACGTACTTCGCCGCGCCAGACGATATTGCCCGGTTGGGATTCGCCGTAGCTGGAACCATCGCTCAAGAATCATCGTCCGTTCCTGATCTGAATAGTCAGGCCAAGGAGCTTGCCCAGCGCATTGCCCAAGCGCTCACGCATGCCCAACGCCCGCTAATCATTGCCGGTACGGGAAGTGGTTCTCAGGCGATGATAGAAGCCGCAGCCAATGTTGCCTGGGCCTTGCACCAACAAGGGAAACAACCTCGGCTCAGCTTTGTTCTCCCAGAGGCCAACAGTGCTGGTCTCGCATTGCTCGGGGGTGGGAGCTTGAATGACGCGTTCGACGCGATCAGTCAGGGAAAGGCCGATACGGTGATCGTGTTGGAAAATGACTTGTATCGTCGCGCGGACCCGGTGAAGGTCGATGCCTTCCTTGACGGAGCGCACACGGTGATTGTCATCGATTCACTCGAGCATCGCACAACCGCGCAGGCTGACGTGCTACTGCCGGCAGCCACAGGTCCGGAATCCGACGGGACGTTCGTCAATCAAGAAGGCCGAGCCCAGCGGTTCTACCAGGTGTTTGTTCCTGAGGATGACGTCAAAGCGAGCTGGCATTGGCTCAGTGACCTTGGCCGAGCAACGTCACAGGAAGGTGACAGAGGATCCGGCGTGGGGACCTGGCACAACTTCGACGATGCGGTTGCCGCAACGGCGACGGTAGCTCCCGAGCTGGCCCGTATCAAGGAGGTCGCCCCGTCGGCGAGCTTTCGTCTGGTCGGTCAAAAGGCTCCCAGACAGACTGAGCGCTGTAGTGGGCGGACGTCGTTGATTGCTCATCTGACCATGCACGAGCCGCCTCCTCCAGCCGATCCTCATTCACCGCTTGGATTTACGATGGAAGGCTATCGAGGCCCGCTTCCCTCACCACTGATTTCCCAGTTCTGGGCTCCTGGCTGGAATTCTATCCAGGCCGTGAATACATACCAGGACGACGTGGGTGGACCGTTACGCGATGAAATGCCGGGGATTCGGCTTATCGAACCAGTTGCACCGAAAGCACCTGCCTGGTTCACCTCCATTCCTCGTGCGTTTCAGCCGACTGCTCAGCAATGGTTACTGCTTCCACTATCCGCCGTGTTTGGAAGTGATGAACTCAGCAATCAAGCTCCGGCGATTGCCGAACGGATTGCCCAGCCCTTCTTATCCTTGCATCCATCGGATGGAGCGCGGCTAGGTCTCCAGGACGACAGCACGATTGATCTCGTGCTGCAGGGGACACCCTACCGTCTTGCTGTTCATTTCGAGCCTTCTACCCCGGTGGGTACGGTCGGCCTTTCCCTTGTACCTGAGGTAGCCGGCATTCGAGTACCGATGTGGGTCGATCTGTGTGAAGCGATCAAGATCGAACAAACGCGGAGGGCTGCATGATGGATTGGAGCCA
>DCZN01000098.1:58350-58640 GCA_002331625.1 Nitrospira sp. UBA2083
ATCTGGGTCGAACGACGACTGCTCGGGGTCTGGCAGGAACGATATGGCCCCAACCGTCTTGGGCCAGGTGGCTGCCTGCAGTCCCTTGCGGATATGATCAAGATCTTCACGAAAGAAGACTGGATCCCGCCCTTCGCCGATAAAGCGGTGTTCGTGATCACGCCGGCTATCGTCGTCATCACCGCACTCATGTCGTTTGCCGTGGTACCGGTTGCGCCTCATTTCGTGGTCGCCGATCTCAATGTGGGGGTCCTGTTCTTCTTGGCCATGTCGAGCCTCGCTGCCTACAG
>DCZN01000010.1 GCA_002331625.1 Nitrospira sp. UBA2083
GTTGCTCCCTGCGCATTGGCTGCGCTCCCCTCCGTCCAGACGAATCGGCGGCTCCGGCCCCCATCGGGCCCGGTGATGCTCGGCCACCCACATCGTCCGCCCTATCTCCTCCACAGGCTCACTCCCTCCTTTCGCGTACAACGTCAAGAAGCCAGTGGAAACCCTTCAACTTTCGCGTAAAAATGGGAACTAGACTTTTCTGATTGGCGTGAATCGTGTACCAGGAAATGGATTCGCTGAATGATTGACTTCGGAGCTCGCGCGGAGCTTTCATTCATTTGTATCCAATGTTGGGTGAATGGATTGTATACATTTCACACTCATCCCGTCAAGGGTTCCTCTCACCAGAATCAACTGATGGCTCCTCTGCAAAGCCAAGCTAGGAAAGCATCCTCAGCAATGCACCGCCCCTTCCTCGATATCGCTCTGCCGATCGGAGAGACACGATTCAAAAATCACACCTAGACAATTGTGCGTGATCCCTTTATCTCATGACATTTCGAATTTGCCACAATTACTTACATTATGCGATCCTGCGACAGGACACCGATGGTGAATCGCGGCACTTCATAGCATACCTTACATGTCATAGCTACTAGCACGCGAGGAGCCGGGCATGTATATCGCACGCTAAGCAAGAATCGACTCATGAGCATCTCGCGAACGGAAAAAATCACGACAACTGAGCGATCGTCTTTTTTGTTTTTTCCCAGGACTTCCTGCTACACTACACAAGATATGATCACATCCACACTACACACCATCACGAATTGCACGCAGCGTTCTTCTTTCAAGCTGACCCTGAGCGTTCTGATGCTCAGCGGCCTGGGCCTCATCGTGACCGGTTGCGCCGGCTCCCGCTCTACGACACCTATCCATGAGGCTCCTCTCGGCGCGGTGTTCCTTGAGAATGCCTCAGACAGCTCCTTCCAGGCCTCCCATCCCATCAAACTTTCAGAGACGACCGTGGCCGACGTGTTACGAGGCGTACATACGAAAGAAAAAACCGGGCTCTTGCTCCTGCTCGGCAAAGCCTTGAAATCCACGAACCTCAACGATATTCGCACCTTCTCCGAAGATGATATTGCGTTCCTGACTCCACACATTACCACCGCCCTCGCTCAGGCAACACCGAATCAACGGGTGGGATTTCGCGTCTATTCCACACCGGCGTTTTCGCAGCAGCCAAAGCCCGAGCAGAATAGAGAAACCACATCCGGCTATCTCTTTGCGGACGGCTTGTCACTGCATTTCACGTTGGCGCAATATCGGCATTACCCGGGGAAAAAATCCTCCTCCAGCCAAAAAGAGCCTCGTCCGCTCCCGGACACCGACGGTCTCCGCGATCGAGAGGTGATATTCTTGCCGGAAGCAGCCGTCCGTCCCGACGTGTATGATCGGTCAAGCTGGATCGGAAAATCGGAAGATCGGTCGCTTGCCATCGACTATCAACTGTTGGCCAGAGTGCTTGCCACTCCTCCGCCTTCTACTCCGGCTTCACAACCAGCGCCGGTGGTGATGGCGCCACCACCGCCTCAACCCATTTCTCCTCACACACCACCAGTCGTGAAGCAGGATACTGAGCTGCAGGCCTTTAAGGAAGAGATGAAGGCACTTCGGAAAAAAGTGGACGAACAGGAAGCCGAACTCCAGCGCCTGAAGAATCCTCTACCTAAGAAAAAGTGAACTCCGCGGCAGCCTCGGCGAGATCGCAGTCACGAATCACGTGAAACCGTGTGGGGCTCCGGAAAACGCTCACACACAGCTTCCACGTTGATGTGCATGATGGGGTGGCTGTTCACGACTGAGCGGCAGGGAGAGGATCCAACATGTCATCGAGAGGGGCGGACGTGTGAAGTGTTCCGTTCGCTGGCGCTTCCAAATCCGCCTCGAGCGCCTCAACCGACCCGTTTCCAGACGGAACGTCCCCCCCATCCATTGGAAGGAGTGATTGCTCGGCCTCGCCGAGCTCCTTGAACTCTCGAAGCGGCGGCAGCTGCGAAAGGTCGCCGAGCCCAAAATGCTCAAGAAAGAACTTGGTCGTGCCATACATGATGGGACGACCGGGGATTTCTTTGCGCCCAACGATTCGCACCAGTTTTCGCTCTAACAGGGTGCGCAAGACACCGGAGGTCTCGACCCCACGGATTTCTTCAATCTCCGACCGCACCAACGGCTGCTTGTAGGCAATGATCGCCAGGGATTCCAGGGCGGATCTGGATAGTTTTGCCGCCGCCTTGGCCTTATCCAACCGTTTGATCCAAGGAGCATAGTCCTGCTTCGTCACGAGACGATACCCGCCCGCGACAACAGTCAGTCGTACCCCGCGCCCCTCTTGATCGAGAGCCTGGCCAAGATTGTGTAACGCCTCTTCCACTTCAACCTTCGCTACGTTTCCCATGATTGCGACAAGTCGCTTCAAGGGGAGCGGCTCGGACGCTACGAAGAGCAGGGCTTCCAATATGGCCTGGAGTTCGCCAATACTGTGAACTTGATTCTCATCAACGCTCTCGGAATGGGATGATCCATTCACCGCTTCAGCATTCATCGTGTCGGCTTCTTCCTGCACATCGTGAACCACGTCCACTGTCAGTGGAGTCATGCTCCCCTCCATTCAATATCCACATCATCGAGCTCTGCCGGATCAGGCACCAAGGAGAACGTCCGTGACACGAGAATCGGTCCAAATGTTTCCGCCTGAAACACCCGGGCGACCCGCAACCGTATCAACTCAAGCAAGGCCAAGAACGTCACCACCACCACCATCCGATGACTTGATTCTTCAAACAGCGCAGCGAACGAGACGGAGTCTTTCCCTTCAAGCGTTTCCAGGATCAGGCTCATCCGCTCGCGAACCGTGAGATTATCCGGCGCAATCTCGATCAGCCGAGTACCGGGATTGCGTTCAAGCACCTCCTTGAGCGTATCAACCAGATCAAACAACGAGACATTTTCTAGTGGAAGATCTTCCTCCGCCGTTTCTTCTACCGGGAACGCGTGCTCACGCCAAAAGATCTCACGCCACATTTTCTCCTGGTCATCGAGCTGACGCGCAGCTTCCTTATAGGCCTTATATTCGAGTAGCCGTCGAACAAGCTCTTCTCGTGGATCCGGACCTTCCTCTTCGTCATCAGTGGTCTCATCCGCCGGCAGCAGCATCTTCGACTTGATTTGCAAGAGCGTCGCCGCCATGACCAAAAAATCCCCTGCCACATTCAGATTGAGTTCCTCCATAGCCTCGAGATACTCGAGGTATTGTTGGGCAATCATCGCGACGGGGATATCGTAGATATTGATCTCGTT
>DCZN01000084.1:0-4353 GCA_002331625.1 Nitrospira sp. UBA2083
GAAAAAGCCGGGTGATCGCGCATAACCAGCAGATTGTGCGGTACGACATCGAGGGACGGAACGAGCTGAAGGGCACGCTGCGGCAGAAGATTCTTCGATATGTGGAATCGAGGATTCGGGAATTATCCTGCATCGTCGTGTCGGACTACGCCAAGGGCGTCGTGTCGGCGGCCCTGATGTCTGAGATCGTACGACTCGCGGCCTTGCGGAAGGTGCCGGTGATTGTCGATCCGAAGGTGGAACATTTCAGCTACTACAAGGGCGTCACCGTCCTCACGCCGAATCATCTCGAGGCCGCGCAAGCCTCCGGTCTGCATGGCGACAGCGATCCGACGATCGATGAAGCNNAATCAAACGATCAACGAAGCCGGAGCCATGATCCGTCAGCGCCTCGGGTGTCAGTCTGTCCTGATTACGCGCGGTGAAAAGGGAATGAGCCTGTATGAGGGCGACGGCGCCTCGTGGCATCTGCCGACGAAGGCTCGACAGGTGTACGACGTCACCGGTGCGGGCGATACGGTCATCGGCACGTTGGCGCTGGCGCTGTCCGCCGGAGCGAGCATCAAGACCGGTGCGGTGATGGCAAACTACGCAGCTGGAATCGTAGTGGGCATGGTGGGAACCGCGACGGTTTCTCCGAAACAGTTATCTGAGGCCTTCGGCGATGACTAAGGACCGATCGGTCAGAGTCGTCATTCCGGCCCGGTATGGTTCATCCCGGTTTCCAGGAAAACCGCTTGTTGAACTGAACGGTAAGCCGATGATTCAGCATGTGTATGAGCGGGCGGTGGCGTGTCGCGCGGTCTCGAATGTGCTGGTCGCGACCGACGATGAACGTATCAAACAAGCCGTCGAACGGTTTGGCGGGCATGTGGTGCTCGTCACCGGCGACTATCGGACTGGAACGGATCGGGTCGCGGCGGTGGCGCGCATGTTTGCGGGGGATTACTTTCTGAACTTGCAGGGTGACGAGATTCCTTTGAACCCGGAGTTGTTGACCGATCTTATAGAGCCGTTTCTGACAAGCGGTGTCGCGATGGGGACGCTCAAGCGGGTTATGGACCCGACTGAGAATCTTCTCAATCCGGCAGTAGTCAAAGTCGTCACAGATGCTCAAGGGGAGGCGTTGTATTTTTCACGAGCCCCGATTCCGTTTGTTCGTGACGATCCGGAGCAGCAGGTGAGGGGCGGACTCCACTATATTCACCTGGGACTGTATATGTACACGAAAGAGACCTTGCTCCGTTTGGCGGCCTTGCCGACCAGTCGATTGGAGGATGCCGAAAAACTTGAACAGCTCCGCGCGTTGGATCATGGGATTCGCCTCCGCGTGTGGGACACGCAGCACGCCTCGCTGCGGGTGGATCGTCCGGAGGATGTACCCGATGTGGCGGAACGGCTCCAGGAGTACGATGCCATCAAACGCGAATTGGAGAGCAGAGGGGTGGTGTCCAAGCGATGAAGGAGCGAGGCAGGTGGGATAGGGTTGATCTCCAGCAGGGGAGGCAAGCATGAACAAGTTTATTTTTGTAACCGGCGGGGTGGTCTCATCGCTTGGGAAAGGACTGGCGTCGGCGTCCATTGGGAACCTGCTTGAAAGCCGGGGTTTAAAGATCACCTTTCTCAAGCTGGATCCGTACATCAACGTCGATCCCGGGACGATGAATCCCTATCAGCACGGGGAGGTCTTTGTCACGGACGACGGAGCGGAGACCGATCTGGACCTCGGGCACTACGAGCGGTTCACCTCCCTCTCATTGACGAAAGAGAGCAATTACACGACGGGTCGGATTTACCATTCGGTGATCACCAAGGAACGCCGTGGCGATTATCTTGGTGGAACGGTTCAGGTGGTCCCGCATGTGACGGATGAGATCAAACAGGCTATCATGCGGATCTCCAAAGGGATCGATGTGACGATCGTCGAGATCGGCGGTACGGTGGGCGACATCGAGAGCTTGCCGTTTCTCGAGGCCATTCGGCAGATGCCGTACGACGTCGGGCGGGATAATGTGTTGTATGTCCACCTGACTTTAGTGCCGTACATCGGCACGGCCGGAGAGCTGAAGACCAAGCCGACGCAACATTCGGTGAACAAACTCCGAGAAATCGGTATCCAACCCAATATTCTGTTGTGCCGGACCGATCGCTATATCCCCCCAGAACTCAAGGGCAAGATCGCGATGTTCTGCAATGTGGATAAAGATGCCGTCATCACGGCCAAAGACGTGGAGACCATCTATGAAGTGCCGATCGTGTTCCGCAAAGAGGGGTTGGACGAACTGATCGTCCGGCAGCTTCATTTGGAGACCGGGCAGCCCAATCTTCGCGAGTGGGATGCGATGGTACAGAAGATCAAGCGACCGAAGCATGAAATCTCCGTGGCGCTGGTGGGGAAATATGTGGGCTTGAAGGAGTGTTACAAGAGCTTGGGTGAAGCATTGGTGCATGGAGGGATCGATCACGAGACTAAGGTTAATATCAATTGGATCGAGTCTGAAGATATCGAACGGCAGGGCACGGAGCGAATCTTGCGCGAGGCCGATGGGATCCTGATCCCCGGTGGGTTTGGGACAAGAGGGATTGAAGGAAAAATCACGACCATCAAGTATGCGCGGGAACGTCAAGTGCCGTTCCTTGGTCTGTGTTTAGGGATGCAATGTGCGGCGATTGAATTTGCTCGAAACGTAGCCGGATTGGCTGGTGCCAATAGTGCGGAGTTCGACGAGAGTTCGCCCCATCCCGTCATCCATCTGATGCCGGATCAGCACAATGTCAGCGACAAGGGTGGGACCATGCGACTCGGGTCCTATCTCTGCAAGTTGGGTGAAGGGACGCTGGCTCAGAAGATGTACGGCGTGAGCGAAGTTCGTGAACGGCACCGCCATCGCTATGAGTTTAATAATGCCTATCGCGAACGATTGACGGCCAAGGGGCTCGTCTTGAGCGGCCTGTCTCCCGACGGGCGACTGGTCGAAATCATCGAACTGAAGGATCATCCCTGGTTCTTGGGCACGCAATTTCACCCTGAATATGCGTCACGTCCTCACCGGCCACATCCGTTATTCAGCGGATTCGTGGGAGCGGCCTTGCGGAAAAAGCTTGGACACTGAAGTGAGATGCTGAAACAGGCTTCCAACTGCGTTCTCGGTTCATCGAAATCCTCAACGTACCCCAGAGGGTACGCCTCCGGTTTCGATTTGCCTGTGGCCTTGTTGGAAAGCCAGTTTGAGCATCTCATATAAAAAGCATTGAGGACCATGGCACAGCTTGTCGAAATCGGAACGTTCACAGTCGGTCAAGGGCAACCGCCGTTTTTGATTGCCGGCCCTTGTGTGATTGAGAGCGAGCAGCTGGTCATGGACACAGCGGGGCGAGTCGCCGAAATCACGAAGTCGTTGGGCATTCCCTATATTTTTAAGTCGTCGTTCGATAAAGCCAACCGGACTTCCATCACCTCGTATCGCGGACCTGGAATTGAAAAAGGTTTAGCCGTACTCAAAAAGGTGAAGGATCAGCTCGGACTACCGGTCTTGACCGATGTGCATACGGAAGAGCAGGCGACGGAAGCCGGCAAGGTGGTGGACGTTCTTCAGATTCCCGCGTTTCTCTGTCGACAGACGGATTTGCTGATTGCCGCCGCGAAGACTGGGAAAGTCGTCAATGTGAAAAAGGGGCAGTTTCTCTCGCCGGTCGACATGGGCAATGCCGTCAAGAAAATCGAAGAGTGTGGGAGTCGACGAGTGGTCTTGACCGAGCGTGGGTCGTCATTCGGGTACAATAACCTCGTCGTCGATATGCGGTCCTTCCCTATCATGAGGAACTTCGGGTATCCTGTCGTCTTCGATGCGACGCACAGCGTGCAGTTGCCGGGCGGTGGTGGGACGAAGTCCAGTGGCCAGCGGGAATTTGTCGAACCGTTGGCCTGTGCGGCTGCCGGAGCCGGAGTCGATGGATTTTTCATGGAGGTCCATCCGAACCCCGACGAGGCGCTGTCCGATGGGCCTAATATGGTTCCGTTGCGCCAATTGAAGTCCCTGCTAGAACGGGTTCTGCGCATATGGGACGCAGCCAAGCCGAGAAGCTGATGCCAGCAAGCCGAGCATCAAAATCCGAGAAGGTGCTGAGCAGCCTTGCCGAGGGGCGGCGTGTGCTCGAAATCGAGGCGCGTGCCGTCCAATCGCTGGTTGATCGGCTGGATGCCAAGTTTGCCAAAGCGGTGGATTTGCTCGTGCAATGTAAGGGCAAAGTCGTCGTGTCGGGCATGGGCAAATCGGGCTTGATCGGACAGAAGATTGCCGCGACGCTTGCCAGCACCGGGACGTCGTCGTTCTTCTTGCATCCTGCCGAAGG
>DCZN01000084.1:4421-4755 GCA_002331625.1 Nitrospira sp. UBA2083
CAGGAATTATTGCAATTGCTGCCGTACGTGAAACGGTTGGGTATTCCGGTAATCGCATTCACGGGACGAATGACCTCGACTCTGGCCAAGAATTCGGATGTTGTGCTCGATGTGTCGGTCCAGGAAGAGGCGTGCCCCATGGGCTTGGCTCCGACCGCCAGCACCACGGCGACCCTGGCACTGGGCGATGCACTGGCCGTGGCCTTGTTACAGAAGCGCGAGTTCAAAGAAGAAGATTTCGCGCGGTTCCATCCCGGCGGAACGTTGGGGCGTCGCTTGCTGGTGAAGGTGAAAGACCTCATGCAGGCGGATGCCGCCGTCCCGATGGTCCAGG
>DCZN01000084.1:4869-19897 GCA_002331625.1 Nitrospira sp. UBA2083
GACTTGCGACGCTTTATCCAGCGGAGCACCGATTTGGTCAATACCACGGCAGGCGAGTTGGCCTCGCGTGATCCCAAAACGATCGGACCGGATGAACTGGCAGCCAAAGCGGTCGAGCTGATGGAGCGCCATTCAATCACCACCCTGGTAGTCACGGAAGATGGACGAACCATCCGTGGAGTGATTCATCTGCATGATTTGCTCAAGAACGGGATTGTATAGGTTAAATCCTTAGGAAATCAGACACCGAATCAGGTATAGTGCACGGGACNNCTAGCAGTGTGTTGACAAACCCTACACCCTCCCTCAAGCAGATCGATCCTCACGGTGACTGACCGAATCGAGATGCCCCGCAGGCTGTTCAGAAAGGCTGTCCAGCAAGGCCGCAACGAGCGAAGAGGGGAGGCGATTCCCGTTCTGTATGGGTGACCCTCTGAGCAATGCGAAAACTAAGCTGGCGGCTGCGTTTAATAGTCTGTTAGGAGACGAGTCGAGTCATGAACCGCGTCCTGGCAATATGGCGAGACATTGGGGCGGAGTCGCTCAATGTGCCAAATTTCCTGACGCTCCTCCGCATTCTGTTGATTCCGGTCTTCATTATTCTCTTTGTCAATCCTACGCCTGATCAGTCACTGGCCGCAGCCATTGTGTTTACGGTTGCATCGGTGACGGATATGTTAGACGGCTACATCGCTCGGCGAACCGGTCAGGTCACGAAGCTCGGCAAACTCCTCGATCCTATCGCGGACAAACTCTTGGTTCTGTCGGCACTGATTCTGCTGATGAACGTGGACCGAGTCAGCGCGCTGGTCGCGCTGTTGATCATCGGGCGAGAAGTGGCGGTGACGGGAATCCGGGCCATTGCGGCGGGAGAAGGGTTCATCATTCCGGCAGAGACGACCGGCAAGTATAAGATGGCGCTGCAAGTCGTGGCCATCATGTTTCTGATCCTAGAAGGAACGGGGCTCGCTGCACTCGGGAACCTGCATTTGGCCGGCACGGTGACCCTCTATTTGTCGTTGGTACTGGGCTATATCTCCGGTGGGCAGTATGTGTGGAGCTTTTGGAAGCAGGTTGTGGCGAAAGGGCTCTGACCGAACCGCCATACAGACGTGCATCCGTGTTCAACCTCGCAATCTCTTTCATTGTTGACGAGAACGAGCCCTCGATTATCGAACCTCAAAGTGGGCAACCTGCAAATTCCCAGGCCTGTCTGCGCGTTGTTTTTCCTCGCGAGCACGTTGGTCGCCTGCACTGAAAGCGAACAGCCTCCACAACTGGAATCCTACGCCTACGAGAATGCAACGGGACATTGTCCGGCTGGTTCACGTCCGGGTGTGGCCGGCGCAACCGATGGCAAAGTGTCGACCGACGGCATTCGGTATATGGTCCGCACGCCCTCCAATTACGATGCCACATTTGCTCATCCGCTCTTGATCACCTACGCTCCGGCGGGAATGAGTCGCTGGGCATCGGAGCGGCTCACGGGCCTCACGACTGCCGCGACCGGTGCCGGGTTTGTCGTGGTCTATGCCGATCATCTGCAATTGAACATCCCTGCGATCGAACGGCTTGGAACTCTTCCTGCTCTTGTGGCAAAAGACTGGTGCATTGACGAAAAGCGGGTCTTTGTAACGGGTCACTCTGATGGGGGCACAGCATCCCAAATGCTGGCTGTCATCGAGAAGACGAAGAAGGTGCCTGCGGCCATCGCGCCGAGTGCTGCTGGGGTAACCGGCAAGGATCTCGAGTCGTTCCAATGCCGCGATCCGATTCCGGTCATGATCATGCACGGCAAAAATGATACGCTGTTTCCTGGTTGGGGCGCGCAAACCTCAGCCTGGTGGGCGAAGTGCAATGGCTGTGATGTCACTAAGACGAAGGTGGTTGAGGGTGGCTGTCTCGCGTATCAAGGTTGTTCGTCACAGGGTGCAACGCTTTACTGTGAAGGCACAGGGAGCCATCGTGACTGGCCCGCTCTGAATCGAGTGATGCTGGAGTTTTTTGTGCACCCGGAGAAGTTTCAGTAACCGATTCTCGAGATAGTCTTCGCGCTGAGAGAACTTATGGAACAGACAGGATTACTGATTGGGCTTATAGTCGGTGGCTATCTGCTGGGCGGGGTGCCGTTTGGCGTGGTCATCTCCAAGGCGATGGGATTGCCCGATCCGCGTACGGTCGGCAGTAAGAACGTCGGCTTTACGAACGTGCTGCGTGTCTCCGGCAAGGTGCCCGGCATCCTCACGTTGATTGGAGACATGGGGAAGGGCTGGGTGATGGGGTTTGCGGCGATGCGCCTTCTCGAAACAGAATGGGGCGTCCTGGCCGTGGCATTCGCTCCGTTTCTGGGTCATCTCTTCTCGCCGTTTCTTGGGTTCAAAGGCGGGAAAGGCGTGGCGACCGCGCTCGGCTCGGTCCTGGGTGTCTCGCCATCGATTGGGCTGGTGCTCCTGCTGGCCTGGATCGTTGCCGTCGCCATCTGGCGCTACTCCTCCGGCGGGGCACTGATGGCCTTCGGCCTCTTTCCCATCATTGCCGCCCTGATCCACCCGTCAACGCCGTTCATGCTCTTTTCATTCGCGATGAGCGGACTCATCGCAATCAAGCATAAGGGGAATATTGAACGGCTGCGGAATGGGACGGAGAGTAGGATAGGGCAAGGGCGGCCCGGTTGATCCAAGTGCTCGCGGAACCCCCACGTCTGCCAATCATATTCTACTGAATGAGAACGACATGGTCGTTCCATGCGCGCAGTGAACGACAACCTGACTTTTTGTTGAGAGGGGAGAAGAGGAGAGAATCCATGCTCACAATTCTGAAGTGCCCGGACTGCCCTTATCAGAGGAGGAGGTTTGCGGGAGTGAAAAGCTAGGCAAAGGCGTATATAAGTCCCGCCAAAACTCAAGAGCGGACGCTGTACGAAATGAGACATGCCTCCGCAACGACTTCTCCAGAGCAAAGCTGAACGGAGGGCCCAGTTCTAACGCCATCTGACGTGGAACACCAGCCAAAATATGCTTGGTCGTAAAGGTCAGCGGCTTTGCAAGAAGAATCTGCAAAAAAAGCAACCCGCAGTGGTAGATGTCCATACGGTGGTCCATCGGCCCAAACTCTTGTGGCTGGAGTGACTCTGGAGCCCTCATCCACTCAGCTAGTACGGTGTTCTGGGCATCCATGTCAGAAACCAATTTACTGATACCAAGGTCACCGAGTATGAATGTGATAGCACTTTCTTCTGGAACCATTTCGTCGCGAATCCAGCTCGCAAAGACGTTTCCACCATGGATATCTTGATGCGCAAATCCGTTCACGTGGATGAAATGTACTGCCTGAAGCAGGCAGCGCGCGATAGACCGAAGCCATAGGTTGCCCTGAAAGTTCTGCTGCTGAATGAACTCCGTTAGCGGTTTCCAGCACCGTTCAAATACAATGTAGAATGTGTGACGGTATTCAAAGGCATCGTGCACGTATGTGATGTGCGGGTGCCGAAGAAGCATGAGCTTCTGATACTCTGTGATCGCGTTCTCGCGTATTGCTTCATAAGTACCCTGAGGTTTCAGGACTTTGACTGCCAGTTCATTCTCCCAGGTGTCCGTGCACTCATAGACCACTCCAAAGTTTCCGCCACCCAACTCCTTTCCGATTTTGTAGGTGTTCCTAGTGATAGTGCTCGTGATCAGATCACCTGGACTCGGTGGCGTGAAGATTGGAAGAGGGAGTTGCGGTTCCACGAGCCGCCCAGGGTCATGAGCAGCCTCGTCCATATTCTCAGCCGGAGGACCCTCTGGCTTAGTCATAACTGGATGCTAGGATACGCGATTACATTGCCTACATAGTACACAACGACGACCGCGCGTGATTGTTACGTGTGTTTAAGCACTTGTCAATGTTATCCGTAGTGTCGCGTCAGCGCGCATTACTGGAAGCTCCTGGCGGCGTTACTAAGCCGTACTAGGGTACCTTAGCTTAGTCTGAGGCGAAGTTAGAAGTGCAAGTTTAGTCCAAAGGTCACCATGTGGCCGTTGTCCTGGAATTGCTTATCACGCAGCGACGCATCCTTCGACTCGATTTTCTCAAGCCAGATATGGCGGTAGGTGCTGTCGAGCGAGAGGTGTTCGCTCAGAAAGAGCTGTAGCCCTACCCCTGCGTGGGCGCCGAATCGATGTTGCGTCTTGTCGAATCCGTGAGGGCCCTCTACATTGGTAAAATACCAGCCGGCCCCGCCGAGAATAAAAGGAGAAAGCCGTTTGGTGCCAAACGGATAAATCAACGCAGATCCTTGAACGGGGAATGTGCGGACTGTGGTGGAACTCACGTCGGTCTTGCGATAGTCGACCGAACCTTCAACGGCCAGAAATTTGAATGGGTGGAGCCGAAGTTGGCCGCCGCCGAACCAGTTCGCATCGCCCTCCTTGGGATCGAAATAGGTCGCACGACCGCCGATGGAGAGCAGCCCAAGGTTCACATCATCGAAGATCCCTTCCGCCGCAGCCGGTTTGACCCCGGCTACACCCAACATTCCTCCTAGAACAACAGTGAGAGTTGCTACTAATACCGGTCGTTTCCATGTTCTCATCATCACACCACGCCTCCATGAAAGATTACGGCATTGTCTGCTGCCATAATCTTTAGACGTGGGTGGCTCTCCGGAGTAAACGCAGAGCGATAAAAAAGTTCACGTGAAGATGATGAGATTGAGCAGGGCGGAATTTCAGTACTATGGAAGAGAAGACTACCGAGCGACGATACTAACCTGTGCGGAATAGTCGAGTTGGAAACGAAGTTGCTGGCAATCGTTTAGGTGAGGCCTAATCGTAGCGTTCTCATTTCTCCTCTGTCCTTGATGAACGTCGCCCGGGCCGCTTCTTTAAAGCGCTTGAGTTCGGCTTTTGAACGGGCAATCGACTTAAATAGGCCTTTCTCATAGTCTTTGGCGATTCGTTCTTCATTCGTTGATCGACGTTGCTTCACGTGGACTTCCCCCGGAGATGATGGTCAACCGCTTTCGCGAATTGCCGAAAGTCCTCCAAATGATGTCGGCAGATCTGATAGACGATGTTCCAGTTGATCGCTTGATAGCTGTGGACAGCGATATTCCTGAATCCAACCGCTTTTGCCAGACGCTGAGCCAGGACAGGATCGATGATCTGAAGTTTTTGGAGAACCTCGAAGTTTTCGGCCATCGTGCTGGGAGGGGTTGCTTCAGTTTCAGCAATGAGATGCGCCGCAACATCGACAGAAATCTGGACTGCGCGTTGGAGATTCAGCGCTATGATGTCTTGTACGTCAGTGTCACGAACCAGCTGATCCACGGAAGAGGGAGTTTTCCCTGCAATCCGCTCGACACAACGGCGGAGCGATTCCAACTTGGTTTCTACTAGATCCCGGTCCATGCCTGTCGTCTATCCGACAAAATTCGGCGGTAATAGGGCATGAGGTCAGCTTCTTCATAGACCATCCGCAAAAGAAGTTCGGCGTAACGAGTCCGATTTTGGCACAGGACTCTGCGACCCTTGGTCAGGATCTGCTGAAGCAGCGGGTTATGAGTGCGGTCAAGATCGATGAGATCCACAGGACGGCCAACTGCCAGCGCAAGATCTTCCATGATGGCGAGGTGAGTCTGAGCCGTCAGCGGGGTGGATGACGCGACTGCGATGTCGAGGTCACTGTCTTTGCGAGCGCGGTCTTGAGCCATAGACCCGAAGACTATAGCCAAGACTATGGATGGATAGCGTGATATCACGGACTCAATCTTTCGATCGAGATCAGAGTGAAGTGGTGGATCCGACTGTTGCATACTTTTGAGTATCACGAATATGACAAAGTCGCAAGGAGATGCGGGTGTATCGGTTTCGCCGTTCCTCACTTAATTGACTCTCCTGCACCCCCTTCATATAATGCGACCCGTTCGCGGTTCTCCTTATCCAACCGATACTTATGCGACCACTCTTCAAGGGAAATGCAGCGGAAAAGCTGGCCAAAGTGCAAGCCGGTTTGCGGCATGCCTTTGCCGTCCAGCCGGAGGATCAGCCCCTCGCGATCGAAGATGTGCAGTTGATGGAACGGATCGCCGAGGTGATCGTGAAGCGTCGGATGGCGGCGCCGGCGACGATGTTCTTGGAATCCATGGGGCCGATGAATTTTTTGGGAAGTCAGGCGCTGCACTTCCTGACGCCGATTCTTGACTGTGCGTTCAACACCAAAGAAGTCGAGCAGGTCGCTCGATTGCTCGAACGCCGCGACACGGTGACTCGTCTGGTCGCCATCATTGAAGCCAAGGCTGCTCCACAGGGAGCGACGGCTCAATGACAGCTTCCGTCTCCAGCCCTCCTAAGATTGATCGCTCGCTCAACGTCATCGTCGCCACCGATTGCGGCAGCACCACGACCAAAGCCATTCTCATCGAAAAGATCGGGGACACCTATCGGCAGACCTACCGAGGGGAAGCTCCGACGACCGTTGAGGCGCCGTTCGAAGATGTCACGCGTGGTGTGTTGAATGCCATCGCGGAAATCGAAGAGCTTTCCGGGCGAAGAATTTTAGATGGCGATAAGATCATCACTCCCTGCCGCGATGAGAGGACCGGCGTCGATATCTATATCTCGACCAGCAGCGCGGGTGGCGGATTGCAGATGATGGTGACCGGTGTTGTGCAGAACATGACGGGGGAAAGCGCGCAACGGGCGGCGCTGGGAGCCGGTGCGATCGTCATCGATGTGTTGGCGGCGAATGATGGCCGCTTGCCCCATGAGAAGATCGAGCGTATCCGCTCTATGAGGCCGGACATGATTCTCATGTCAGGTGGAACGGACGGAGGAGCTATCACGCATGTGGTGGAGATGGCTCAATACGTCGCGGCGGCGGAGCCACGGCCACGGTTCGGTGTGACGTACAAGTTGCCGTTGATCTATGCCGGCAACAAGGAAGCCCAGCCGCAAGTCAAAAAAATCCTGGAAGACAAATCGGCACTGGTTGTGACCGACAACATCAGGCCCGTGCTGGAACGAGAAAACTTGGCACCGGCGCGAAACAAAATTCATGACCTGTTTCTCGAGCACGTGATGCAGCAGGCTCCTGGCTACAAGAAGCTCATCGATATGGCCGGCGCGCCGATCATACCGACTCCCGCTGCCGTCGGCTTGATCATGGAGACGATTGCCAAGCGGGAACATTTGAACCTGATCGGCGTGGATATCGGAGGAGCCACGACGGACGTGTTTTCCCTCTTTGATGGGGTGTTCAACCGGACGGTCAGTGCCAACCTCGGCATGTCGTACAGTGTGTCCAACGTGCTCGCTGAGGCGGGACTGGCCAATATTATGCGGTGGGTGCCGTTCACGATCGACGAGCAGACGCTCCGCAACCGCATCAAGAACAAGATGATCCGCCCCACGACCATCCCGCAAACGCTCGATGAGCTGCAGATCGAGCAGGCGATCGCGCGCGAAGCCTTGCGGCTGGCGTTGATCCATCACAAGTCGCTGGCTACGGGCCTCAAAGGTGTGCAGCAAGAGCGGACGATTTCCGATGTGTTTGAGCAGCAGACATCCGGCAAGTCGCTGATCGACATGTTGAAGCTGGATTTGATCGTCGGAAGCGGCGGGATCTTGTCCCACGCGCCGCGTCGGATTCAATCCATGCTGATGATGGTCGATGCCTATGAACCGATGGGCTGCACGATGGTGTCGGTCGACAGCATCTTTATGATGCCGCATCTCGGGGTGCTATCCACGATCAATGAGAAGGCCGCGACCGATGTGTTCGTGCGGGATTGCATGATCTATCTGGGGACCTGCGTGGCGCCGATCGGACAGGGAAAGGATGGAGAGCTCTGTGCCGATTACCAGATCACGATGCCCGATGGACAGGTGATCAGTGAGAAGCTGAAGTTCGGTGAATTGCGGCTCTACCCACTGGAGGCGGACAAGAAGGCGTCGATGAAGGTGCAACCTGCCAAGGGAGTCAACCTGGGTGCCGGTGCCGGTGTTGCTGTGACCAAGGAGGTTCATGGCGGTGTCGTCGGACTCTTGCTGGATGGCCGTGGGCGACCGTTGAAACTTCCGACTGAGCAACAGGCGCGTGTGGCAGCCCTCACGAAATGGTTTGACTCTGTCGGCTTATATCCGACAGTGAGTGGTTAGTGTTGAGTGTTTAATTTTTAGTTATCGACCTGTAACTCAAAACTAAAAACTCACAACTCAAAACTGAGATATGGCTCACTCTTATACTCCCGGTCTCACGGTTACCGAGCATACGGTCATCCATCGCCGTCGCATGCTGCCTCTGCCTGGGAAGGTGTTGGTCGCAGTCGGCGATCAGGTCCGTTCTGATCAGGCGGTGGCACGAGCCGAATTGCCTGGGAAGGTGTTTCCGATCAACCTGGCCAATCAGCTCAGCGTGGCACCGGGGGAGATCAAGGACTATTTAGTCAAAAAAGAAGGCGAGGCTGTTGAGAAGGACGAGATTCTTGCTGAGAACAAGCCNNCTCACAGTCACGGAACAGACGGTCATTCACCGTCGCCGGATGCTACCGCTCCCAGGAAAAGTAGTAGTCGCCGTCAGCGATCGGGTGCGATCTGATCAGGTGGTGGCCAAAGCGGAGTTGCCCGGGAAAGTCTTTCCGATCAACCTCGCTAATCAACTCAGCGTCACGCCTGGGGAGATGAAAGGGTATTTGACCAAACGAGAAGGTGATGCGGTCGCGAAGGACGAGATCCTGGCGGAGAATAACCCGCTGATCAAATGGTTCAAGACGGAAATCCGCTCGCCGGTGTCGGGTACGATCGAATCGGTGTCGCCCATTACGGGACAAGTTCTCTTGCGTGAGCCTCCGAGAGTGCTTCAGCTCTTGGCCTATGTGGATGGCACGATCGTGGAAACAGTTCCTCAGCAGGGCGTCGTGGTCGAAACAGCCTGTAGTTTGGTCCAAGGGATCTTCGGTATTGGAGGGGAGACCTCCGGAGAAATTGTCATGGCGGTGGAGGCTCCGGATGAACCCCTCACGCCGGATCATCTGAACTCGACCATGCAGGGGAAAATCGTGGTGGGGGGATCCTTTCTCTCGGCCGATTCGATGAAGCAGGCCAAGGCGGTTGGTGTGGCGGGCTTAGTTGTGGGCGGGATTCATGATGAAGACTTGCGTGCGTTGTTGGGGTATGACCTTGGCGTGGCCATTACGGGAACGGAGCAGGTCGGGTTTACGCTGATTCTGACCGAGGGGTTCGGGACGATTCCGATGGCGACGAAGACGTTCAAACTGCTTGGTTCTCACGTTGGCCAGAAGGCTGCGATCTCAGGTGCCACGCAAATCAGAGCCGGGGTGATTCGTCCAGAAATCATCATTCCGCATGGAGAGAGGGCTGCTGGGATGAGCGCTCAATCGCAACGAGAAGGCATTCGTATCGGTGATCCGGTGCGCATCATCCGCGATCCCCTGTTCGGACGGATCGGCGAAGTGTCGGCGCTTCCCTCCGAACTCACCAAGATCCCAACCGGGAGCGAGGTGCGGGTCTTGGAAGTGACGTTCTCCGATGGAAAGAAGGTTGTGATTCCTCGGACGAATATAGAAGTGATTGAAGGGGCGTGAAACGTGAAGCGTAAGTAGTGAGAAGTGAAAAGTAAGGGGTGAGGAGTAAAGCGTGAAGTGTGAAGCGTCTGTTGTGAATCGTCGGTATGCTCGCTCAGCCTGTCGGTTGCTATTCACGATTGGCTGGATGATGAGTGTGTTGGCGTCACATGCCTTGGCAGAGTCTCTTATAACTGCTCCACAAGAGGTGCGAGTGGCCGACACGCCGAGTGATGGAGGGGGGAGTCTGACTGTTCAATGGGCGCCCGCGCTCTGGGATGGCCCCGACATCCGCTATCAGGTCTTGGTCGGAGAGTCTACCGCAACTAATTCAGCGACGTTCACGGTCACGGGAGAATTTCCATCCAACACGAAATATGTCAAAGACACGAAAACGGCTTGGTGGACGAGGAGTGTGGAGAAGACCTGGCATCAGGCCATCATCAAGAGTGTGAAGGGGCTCGAGATCAAGGATGGCCAGCCCTATGCTGTCGCGGTCGCAACGGTTCAGGGCGAGCAGCGTGCGTTCAGCCCCGTACTCGTCGCCACACCGGCAGCCAACTGGTTTAACTGGAACCAACTTAACAATCTTATCATCGCCATCTCGTTCGGCGGACTGGTCTTTTTCGCGATCAGCTATGCGAAGCGGCACGAAATCTTTCTGCGCCGGATTCCAGGTCTGGATGCGGTCGATGAAGCGATCGGACGGGCGACCGAATTGGGGAAACCGATTCTCTATCTGACCGGCGCACATGACCTCCATGATCCGTCGACGATCGCCGCCGCCGTCATTTTAGGCAAGGTGGCGAAACGGGCGGCGCTCTATGAAACGGAACTGATGGTGCCTCACCGCGAGCCGATCACCATGGCGGTCTGTCAGGAGATTACCAAACAGGCCTATCTGGAGGCGGGCAAACCAGACCTGTTCAAGGAAGACGCCAACTTTTTCATCACGGCCGATCAGTTCAGCTACACGGCGGCAGTCGACGGCATCATGTTGCGGAAAAAACCGGCGGCCAACTTTTTCATGGGCGCCTACTTCGCCGAGTCGTTGCTGCTCACGGAGACCGGGGCGAGCACCGGTGCCATCCAAATTGCCGGGACCGACTCTGACCATCAACTGCCGTTCTTCGTCACGACCTGCGACTACACCTTAATCGGAGAAGAGCTCTACGCGGCCAGTGCCTACCTGTCCAAAGAGCCCGTCCAGATCGGAACGCTCCGCGGCCAGGACATTGGGAAGGCCGTGATTCTGAGCGCGTTAGCGATCGGCACGGTGCTGGCGACGGTCGGTGTCGTCACCGGCGCCCAATGGCCACAGATCGTGCTTGATCTCATGAGGGACCTCAAATGATCTTTCTACGGCGCCAACTTCCCCTTCTGATCACGCTCATCACCGGACTGCTGTTTATTGCCCAATATTATGTGCCGCATCCGGCCTCGGAACAGATGCTCACGTCGGCGACGAAGTGGATGCAGATCGTCGGCGGATTTGCGTTGATCCTTGGCGTGACCAGTTTGTTCCATCAACATGCGGTCAAGATCAAACGGCAGGAAGCGGGATGGGGCTACAGTCTGGTCTTGTATGCCGGCATGCTCGGGACGATTGCCGTTGGACTGTTGGCCAATGGGAAAGAAAGTGTGGATGGGGCGATGACGGCCTTCGGCTGGGTCTACAACTTTATGATGGTGCCGCTGCAAGGAACGATGTTTGCCATCCTGGCGTTCTTTATCGCATCCGCCGCCTATCGGTCGTTCAGGGCGAGAAGTCGTGAGGCGGCGGTGCTGTTGGTGGCGGCCGTCATCGTGATGATGGGCCGCGTGCCGCTGGGTGAGTATCTGATTCCCCTGAGCGGCGATGTCTCGTCGTGGATCTTGAACGTGCTCAATTCATCCGTACGACGGGCGATTCTGATCGGTGTCAGTCTTGGCGCCGTCGCCTTGTCGTTCAAGATTATCTTCGGTGTGGAACGGTCATATTTGGGAGGGGGGAAGGAATAACGTGAAGCGTCGTTTGTATTTTGTAAAGGGCAGACTGTCGTGGACAAGATACGCTTCACGCCTGACTTCTCACGAGGTGTGGCGGCTGTGAGTTTCTCAGAGAAAATGCTCAAGATCGATCGGCGGATTATCTTCGTGATCATCGGTCTGTGCACCCTTCTGCCGTTGCTCTATCCAGTGGGTTTGCCGATCAAGATCTCCTCGGAAGTACGTGGCGTGTACGACCATATCGAGTCGTTACCGGAGCATTCGGTCTTTCTCCTGTCCATCGATTTCGATCCGGCATCGAAGCCGGAACTGTATCCGCAAGCGATCGCGTTGCTGCGTCATGCCTTCAGCAAGAATCTGCGAGTGGTGACGTTGACGCTGTGGGTGTCCGGCACCGGGATGGCGGATCAGATTGTGACCCAAGTGGCCAAGGAAATGGGGAAGGAATATGGGAAAGACTATGCCTTTCTCGGATGGAGCCCCGGTGGACAAGCCGTGATCATCAATATGGGACAGGACCTCTATTCGGCGTTTCCCAGCGACTATAGTGGCAAGCCGACGAAGGAATTGCCGGTGTTGGAAGGCGTGCGAAGCCTCAAAGATATGACCTACATGGTCAGCTTGGGAGCAGGGCGGCCAGGGGTCGAAGAGTGGTATGTCTTCGGGAAGGACAAATACAAGTTTGAAATGGGCGGGGGCTGCACGGGCGTGATGGCGCCGGGACTTTATCCGTTGCTCCGAAGCGGGCAGATCAACGGTCTGATCGGAGGCCTCCGCGGGGCGGCGGAATACGAAAGCCTCATCGGCCAAAAGGGTAAGGCGGTGGCCGGAATGGATGCGCAGTCGGCAACGCATGTCGCGATCATTATCCTCGTCATCATGTGCAACCTCTTTTATTTTTCCCTGCGGCAGCAGCGGAGACAAGGGCAAGGTTAGGGGTGCGGTTGAGGTTGAGCAAAAAAAATGACCTACGCGTATTCTGCCTTGACCTCAGGGTTAACCTTAACCTGTCTTCACATCGGTGAATGCCATGCCATTTGAGCTGATGGTCGGGGCGTGGGTGGCGACGGGGTTGACCCTGTTGATCTTCTCCTTTCTGTACAAAGACAACCCGCTGTTCAAGTTGGCAGAACATCTCTATGTGGGAGTTTCCCTCGGGTATACGATCGTCAAAGCGTACGATACCGTCATCGTTCACCTTGTCGTCAAGCCGATTGTCGAAAACGCTGAATATTCGTTGCTGATCCCGGTTGCGATCGGGATGCTCATGTTGAGCCGGTACGTCCCGAAGGCGGCATGGCTGTCGCGTTACGCCTTCGCCTTTATCGTCGGGATGGGATCGGGGTTGGCGATCCCGAGAACAATTTCTTCCTTCATCCTCAAGCAAATCGAGGACACGGTCAGGCCCCTCTTGTCGCTGGCTGGGCCGGACGGCGTCACCTTCTCGATGGATTTGCTCAACCCAGCCAGCAATCTCAACGCGATCATCATCTTGCTTGGCGTCAGCTCGGTCTTGTTCTATTTTTTCTTCTCGATCGAACATAGTGGAGCAGGAAAGGCGGTCGCGCGAACCGGCGTCATCTTCCTCATGATTTCATTCGGTGCCGGGTTCGGCTATACGGTGATGGCCCGTATGTCGCTCTTGATCGGCCGACTGACCGATTTGATCGAATTCTCCGATGCCTCTTATGGGCAACCGACCATCTGGTTGCTGGCTCTCATCGTCGGCGCGCTTGTTGTCCTCAGCCGCCGCAGGGGACCGGAGCCTCCCATGGAGGGTTGAGGCTAAGGCTAAGGTTGAGTCGGAAAGGGCCTTCCCGAACGGTTGCAGCCGCTCTCGTGCACCCACTACAATACTTTCTAATATGACGTCGAGTCTTGCCCAAGACCCCACGCAGTACCCGGTGTTGCGGAATCTGCAATTCTCTCCCATCAAACAGGGGGAAGATCAACTGATCGTGCTCTGGGATCCGAGCGGACTGAGCCAAGAGAAGTTGGTCTTGCCGCTGAATTTCTTTTTCATCGTACAGCATTTCGATGGGGAGCATTCCGTTCAGGATATCGGGGCGCTGTACTTGAAGCGGTTCGGCGAGTTTCTGTTGCCCAGCAAGGTGGAGCAACTGGTGACAGATTTGGATCAAAAGCTGTTTCTGGAAGGTCCGCGAGCTGAGACGGCACGGCAACAGGCTCAGATCGACTATCGGCAACGGCCAGTCCGTCCGGCGGTATGTGCTGGGCGGAGCTATGAGACAGATGGTGCCAAGCTGCGGAAGCAGATCGACGGGTTCTTCACCTCGGGCGAAGGACCGGATTTTAAGCCATCGGAGCACCAAGGGCAGTTAATTAAAGGGTTGGTCATGCCCACCTACGACCTGAAGCAAGCCGGGCCGGTCTATGCGTGGGGATACAAAGAATTACAGGAAGCTCAACAGCCGGATGTCTATATCCTCATTGGTACCGCCCATGCGGGTCTGGCAAACCTCTTTGCCGTCACGGATAAGAGTTTTGAGACACCGCTTGGTGTCGTACCAGTCGATCAGCCGCTGGTGAGTCATCTGAAAAGTATGGCACCGGAGTTTTTTGAAGAAGATATCGCTCATCAGTCAGAACATGCGATTGAATTTCAACTCCCGTTTCTCCAGACGGTCATCAGCAAGCCCTTCACGATGGTCCCGATTCTGTCGTCATTTTCGGCATCGAGCCTGCTGGATCCTATCGTTCGAGGCTCTGTGGATGGATTTCTCAGCGCCCTGGGAGACAGTATCCTGACCTCAGGAAAGACGGTGTGTGTCATTGCGGCCGGGGAGTTGGCCCATATCGGGCTTCGCTACGGCGATAGCGCACCACCAACCGATTTTTCGTTTCACCGTTCCATGCAGAAGGACTTGGAAATGCTCAAGCAGGTGGAGGACCTGAATCCCGAAGGGTTCGCCCAGTATATTCAGAAGGAACAAGACCAGCGGCGAATATCAGGTTTCTCGCCTATTTATAGTCTGCTGCGATTGATCCAGGCGGAAAAGGGGCATGTCCTGCGCTACGATCGCGGCATTGCCGACCAGTATAACTCTACCGTCACCTACGCGAGTCTCGCGTTCTTCTAAAGGCCATGGTGATGGGTTGCCGTCTTCACCATTATGAGAGACCTGTAGGAAAAATTCCGTCTTGCAATATGTTCTCGGAATGGATATATATTGTCGGCTCGTAATCAAAAAAGCTTGCCGTACTGAGGCCGGATAGTAACCTTTTTGCTTCTAAGCGATCCTTCCGATGGTTGTGGTTCAACCGAAATTCAAATTTGAAAGACATGCGGAGGTTTGATTCATGCGTGACATATTGATGCATGGGAGGGTGAATGTATGAGTGATTCAAGGAAACGGAGAAGGCCGGGAATTGGGATAGCAGGCTTAGTAAGCACTCTGGTGCTTGCTGGGGTGCTGCCGGCTAGTGCGCTCATGTCGCATGATGCGCATATAG
>DCZN01000084.1:19950-26961 GCA_002331625.1 Nitrospira sp. UBA2083
GCTGATGGACAAGATGTCGAAGGCCGTCGATCAGATTGAGCGGCAGGTCCATACAAAAGGACCATTTCAAGGCGCGAGCGCCCATGCGATGCAACAGGGGGTGCTCCTCGTTGCGGACGACATGGATAAGGTGAAGGTCTCGCAGGGAAACCGATGCCCGGCGGCCGCACCAGTTCGTTCCTATGATGTGACGGCGATGAATGTTGAGATCACCGTCAATCGGTTCGGCGACTTCTATCCAGGCTTCATGTATGCCCTAACCGAGAACGTTGCTGGAGTGCGTGAGGAAGAAGCAAAGAACAAGGCCGCGCGGGAGAGTGAGGATCAGACTTTCGCCGAGGGAGCGGTGTCCAACGGTTTGCAAGGGGATCTGATTCAACCGCTGGTCATTCGTGCCAATCAGGGCGACTGTCTCCGGATCACGCTGCGCAATCAGATTGAAGGCGAGCCCACGAACATGATCATCAATGGGTCGCAAATGTTGGTCGCCAGTACCGGCAAGCCGGCGACGGCCAATAATCCCGAGGCCTTGGTCGCGTCGGGAAAGACGGGTGAGTTCGAGTGGTATATCCAACCCGATACGCAGGAGGGAGGGCACGCCTTCCACAGCCACGCGACACGCGACCAATACTCGTTGGGTCTGCTGGGCTCCTTCGTGGTCGAACCGCGTGGGTCTCGGTACCTCAGCCCGTTTACCGGCGAGGACATGAAGAGCGGTTGGGAAGCGATCATTGATCTGGACAAGGGGTCGGACTTCCGAGAATTCGTGATTTTCTATCACGAAGCCGGTGACGAGACCTTCCGCCTCTTGAACCGCAAGGGCGACATGCTGCCGCAGCGTGATGCCCATACGGACACGTATCGGCCGGCCGCCCGGTTGTTGAACTATCGAAGCGAGCCGCATGGCACGCGATTGGAGATGCAGGAGCATCTCGTCGGGTTTGCTGACGAGTCACAGGGCTATGGGTCCTACACGTTCGGTGATCCAGCCACGACGATTCCGCGCTCCTATCTTGGAGATCCGGCCAAGTTCCGGATGGTCGGTGGATCAGAAATCGTCCATTCACACCACCTCCACGGTGGATCGATCCGTTGGGCGAGACAGCCGGGGACCAGCAAGCTGGATCCGACTCTGTCCAAGAACGGTCCGGTGAAGTTCCCGTTGATCAATGACACGTCCGACCGGCTGGATGTCCAATCCATCGGGCCGTCCGAGATTTACGACGAAGTGATCGAAGGCGGATCGGGCGGGTTGCAGGCGTTGGCTGGCGAGTTCGTCTTCCATTGCCATATTCCGCAGCACTATGTCACGGGCATGTGGGGTTTCTGGCGCGTGTACAACACGCTGCAGCAACCAGGGTTCCAAACCGATGTCATGAAGCCGCTCGTGGAACTGCCGGATCGGAAGGGGAAGATCAAGCCGGCCGTCAGCTCAGACAAGTTGGTCGGTACGACCGTCGATTGGTACGGCGGGAAGAAGTGGGAAATCACGAAGGACAAGACCGATTGGAAAGCCAATCCGGTGAAGGTGTCGATCAAGGATTGGGTCGAGTACATGTTGCCTCCGCAGGGTGTGCCCGGCAACACAGAGGATCAGGTCAAGCAAGCGAAGGCCAATGATCCGACAGTGGTGAACTGGAAGTGGGAAGGGGCGTTGGCGCTCAACGAGCCGGAGACTCCACACAAGTGGGCCGACTATGTGTCGCCAGCTCCGTTGAAGCGTCTGCCGATCACGTTCGATCCGCAAACGGGTAAGCTCGCATTCCCCTGGCTCCGTCCGCATCTCGGGAAACGGCCCCCATTTGCACCGAATCACGGTGGGGCTCCGTGGTTGGAGCCGTTCCGTGTACGCGAAGACGGTACGCGAGACACCGAGCCACCGAAGCCTGGTGCGCAGGGTCCGTGGAGCCTGTGCCCGGAGAATGCTCCTCGGAAGTTCTTTACGATCCATTCGATCACCTTGCCGGTGACATTGAAGCCGGCGACGGCCAAGACGGCGGCGCTCGTGGATCCGATCGCCATGCTCTACGTGTTGCACGAAGAGGAAGCGGAAGTTCGGAAGGATCCGAAGAGGCAGGTGCCGTTGGTGATCCGTGGCAACGTCTACGATTGCGTGGACGTGATCTTTAAAAATGAAATTCCGGACGATGCGCGGACTGGCTGGTCGAACAAGATCAACCTCCACCCGCATTTCTTCCAATTCGACACCAGTGCGTCCGATGGTCCGACTATCGGCTTCTCATATGACATGTCCCTCCGGGCCTTCACAATGTTGAAGGACCCACAGCCGGATAAGGGCATGCCATTGCCTGGTAACACTGTCTTGACGGCAGATGTGAAGGCTGGTGCGCGAAGCATTACTGTAGCCGACACCTCCAAGTTCCATGTGAACACAGAACTTGGGGTCGGCATGGATGATCCGAAGTACTTTGAGGTGGCTCGGATCAAGACCATCAACGGCAAGACCATCACGTTCGATGCGCCGTTGAAGCATGCACACAAGAAGAACGACATTGCCAGCGTGGAATTCATCCGTGAGCGCTGGTATGTGGATGCGGATCTGGGCACGGTGTACTGGCATGATCACGTGTTCGGAACAGACACGTGGGGCCATGGGCTGTTCTCAGCCTTCATCACTGAGCCCCCACGGTCGACCTATCATGATCCGGTGACCGGTAAAGAAATCCGGAGCGGCCCCATTGCGGATATCCATACGTTGGAGCCGGTTTCGGCGCATATCCGCGGGAGTTTTCGCGAAGTCATGATGCACATCATGGACAGCAACGCCAGAACGGCGGAGCTGATTACGACTGACAATCCTCAGGCGAAGATTGGTGCGACCACTGTGGACGGACCGCCGTCGCATCAATTCCCGGAGAAGATCAATAAGTCGCCGATGTGGTTCCTGAACGGCGGCGAAGCGACCACGGGCAGCGGCTACAGCATGCGTGTTGAGCCGTTGAGCGTACGCCTTGCCAACAATCCGGATCCGTCCAAGTTGTTCGTGTCGGGTATCCATGGTGATCCTGGTACGCCGCTCTTGCGTGCCTACCTTGGTGATCCGATTATGGTTCGGGCGTTGGTCGGATCGGCCAATGAAGTCCACACCTGGCACGTGACCGGACATTGGTTCCCGATGGAACGGTACGGCAAGGATGCGATGCCGCGCAGCACGGTCCATCTCGTGATCGGTGAGCGGTACGATCCGGCTATTCCTGCCGCCGGTGGACCGCAGAAGCAAGCCGGGGACTATCTCTATTACAGCGGCCGCGCTTCACATTTTGCGGAAGGCAGCTGGGGATTGTTCCGGGTGTTCGACGAACTCCAAAGCGATCTGAAGCCCTTGCCGAGCCGAGAGCAGATCCAAAAATCCGCTCCCTCGGTGTGTCCGGCTGATGCGCCAGTGAAGTCCTTCAATGTCTCAGCGATCGATCAACAGATCCGGTACCATGAGGGTGCACCGGGGGTCATGGAAGTCGATCTTGAGCGCAAGATGGTCTTCGGCAATGAGCAGGGCAAGATGTATGTCCTCGACGGGGATCGTGGTCGGGTGAAGGCCGGGGAGCTGAAACCGAGCCCGCTGACTTTGCACGTCAACGTCGGTGATTGCGTGAAGATCAACTTGAAAAATGAGATGGCCAAGGAACGGGCCGGGTTCCACGTCGATATGATGGCGTTCAACCCGAAGGACTCGTTCGGTGCCAACGTGGGCAACAATCCCGGTGACCAAACCGTTGGTCCCGGCGAGAGTAAGACCTATACGTACTACGCCCATCCTGAATACGGCGAGCTTGCCGCGCTCATTCAGGACTGGGGGAATGTCGTCGAAAACCCACGGAACGGTCTCTTTGGATCGATTATCGTTGGTCCCAAGGGCTCTCGGTATCGTGATCCGGTGACGGGTGACGATATTACGATGAAGAGCAGCTGGCGTGCCGACGTCCTCGTTGATCGGTCGATCTCAGGGAATGAGACTCGGAAGAATTACCGAGACTTCTCCCTGATGTTCCAGGACGAAGACAATATCGTGGGGGTCAGCTTCATGCCCTATATCCAACAAGTCGCGGGCATCACGGCGGTCAACTACCGCTCGGAACCGACGGCCTGGAGGATGGAGAAGGGCTGTGACGTGTCTGAAATTTTCAGCTGCGTGAAAGCCGGTGAGACACCGGCAACACCGTTGCTGCAGGCGCACGTTGGAGACCCAGTGGCCATCCACGTCTTGGGTGCGTTCAGTGAGCAGGTGCAACTGTTCACGATCGACGGACACGAGTGGCCGCACGAGCCGTATATGCAGGGTGCCGACCAAGTCAGCACCATGGAGTTCGGCGGTTCGGAGATCATCAATGCCCATCTCACTGGTGGGGCTGGTGGTCCGAACCAGATCGTGGGCGACTACATCTGGAAGAATCAGCGACCGGCCTTTGTCAACGCCGGACAGTGGGGCCTATTTAAAGTCCTGCCGGTGGACGATCAACGGATCAAGCCATTGATGCCGCAAGTTCCTCCGACAAGGACTGCGGAGCAGTCGGGTAAGGCGAAAGCCTCACCGACTTCGCTGAAGGGAAAGAAATAATCAGTCGGCACGGCGGCGTGCCCGCTCAAAGGTGGGCACGCCGCACTCTCTTCCAATTGATCCGATGTCACGCTACTGGGGAGCCAAGGCTCCCCAGTGTCTTTTGGTGAGCCTGTTTGTCATGAACGTATTTCGCTCTTGGTCTTGTAGGTGGTTGCCTTCGGGTAGCCGTCGCAATACAAATGGCAGAAAACAGCTCGGCGGAATGTCTGCTCAAGGTACAATAGCGACGCGTCTGCAGGCATATGCCCTCAGTTTGAGTCTTGTTACGTTAGCAAGCACAGTACCCAGCTTGTCCGTATTCGGAGAGGGCTCAGCGGTTCAAGCGGTCAGCCGCGTTGAAGTGGTGCTGGCCTATCAATATCGAACGCGTGAAACCGAACTCAAGAAAGAGTTTGCCCAAGCAGGGTTCACGAACGCCCATTTCCAATATGCTCGGATGGGGCAGCCTCCCAAAAACATCGGGCTGGGGCGTGACGTTCCTGCCGATAAGGCACGTGAGGCGATTCGATTGGCGCTCAAGTACAATCTTGGCGTGAATATACTACTACCCGAACGATTGTTCCCCCCTCGCTTTATTACGATTGCGTCCTCGAATTATGACGACACCGTCGAATATCCCATCACGCAAGAAACTCTGTTGAAACTGCAGGACCCTGCGTTGAGTACGGAGGCCTTTCATCGGCTGTATCGCGAGCTGACCTCCGCCGTGATCGATCCGAAAGGGCGGTATTGATGGCAACGCTACAAGGACAACGCCGATGGTTCGGCTTGGCATCGAGGGTCGTCGGACTTGTGCTTGCCACCAGTGTTTCCCTTACAGCGCAGACGAGCGTGTCAGCCGGCGAACAGAACCATAGCTTGAAGGATGCGGCTGATGGGCTGAGAACGAATGCCGAGGATATGGTGGCCCATGGCGGGATGGGAGATGCGAAGGCCATTCTTCATCACTGCGGAGAGGCCGCTCGATATGCGGAGGTCCTCATCAAACAGCTCCCTGCTTCCCATGCAAGGCGAGAAGAGGGCGTGGCCTCCCTCAATGACGTCATTCGGTACTGTAAACGAGTCTCTGAAATCGGGGTCCATGCTGATCCTGGTGTGCTTCTCAACCCTGCCATTAAGGCTCGTGCCGCGGCGCGTGCATCGGTGAGCACGCTCGGGCTCCTCAAGTAAGAGGGGCTGGACTTCCCTCAAACTGTCAAATCCGCCCTCTTGCTCACGCGCGAGACCTGAGCGCCTTCCTGAACATCCGGTGCGATCAGGATCAAGCTGCACAGCGACGGAGGCGATCCATAATCGCAACTCCGAGCCCGACTTCCTTACATGGTTCGGCATAGATCCGCTGCAACTGACGGGCATCCAGTCGACGGAGTGCCGCAAACAGGTGATGTGCGGCTTCACGGAGATCCCCGGTCGCAGAGAGCACCTCGATCGCTGCAAAACGATCGTCCGTCTCTTTTGTTTTTGAGAAGACCAGTAGCCCTGCAAGCTCACCATCGGTGAGAAGGGGTCTGGCCTCGGGGGAGTCAAGAATCGTGACAGGGGTCTGTGTCGCGTAGTGGCGCGCCAATTGTCCTGGAGCGGTCGGCTGATTATTACTCACAGGTGAACCGGTAAGCAGCGGGCCGATGACGGCGCTGAGCTGTTCACTGGTGATACTGCCCGGACGTAACAGTTCTGGTTGCGGTCCCATGAGTGAGACGATCGTTGATTCGACCCCGACCTGGCAGGGACCTCCATCGAGGATCAGGTCTACGGAGTTGCCAAGCCCGTCTGCAACGTGTCGCGCTGTGGTGGGACTGACGTAGCCGAAGGGATTCGCACTCGGGGCTGCGATGGGAGTTCCGGCCTCTTGGATCAGGGATCGTGCGATTGGATGATTCGGCATTCTCACTGCGACCGTAGGGAGACCGGCTGTCACGAGATCAGGGATCGCTTGTTGTTTCGGTAACACCAATGTCAGAGGCCCCGGCCAGAACTGATCCATCAGTTTCTGTGCCGTTGCCGGTAGGGATGTGGCGATTTGTCCCAGCTGCTCGCGATCTGCGATATGAACGATCAGTGGGTCAAACTGAGGACGTTGTTTGGCCTCGAAGACGTTCGCGGCTGCCTCAGGATTCATCGCATCGCAGCCGAGGCCATAGACGGTCTCGGTTGGAAATGCGACGAGCCCACCTCTTCTGATGATCTTACCTGCCAGGCGAATGGATTCGGGAGCCAAGGCTGGGAGGATGGTGCCCTTCGGAGGAGTGGTTGCGTCACCCATAGAATGTCGGCTGATATCTGGTCACTTATTCCTTCACGGTCACTGTGACTCTGATCGGCTCGAGCGGGTTATCACGCTCATCGCGCGGGACGGCGACGATTTTGTCGACCACGTCTATTCCGCGAAAGACTTCCCCAAACACCGTGTACCGCCGATCCAACCCACTATT
>DCZN01000084.1:27016-29721 GCA_002331625.1 Nitrospira sp. UBA2083
CTCTCACGCGGCATTTTAGCCATGGACACGGCTCCGCGTTTGTGGGGATAGTCGTTGGGTTCAGGAGACAGAAAGTATCCCGGCCCTCCGGTTCCATGGAGCAACCGGTCAGGATGCTTGCTCAAGGGATCGCCTCCTTGAATGAGAAAGCCCGGCACGACTCGGTGGAATGTCGTGCCGTCATAGAATCCCATCTTGACCAAGTTGATGAGGTTCTCCACGTGCCGTGGTGCGGCATCTGAGTACAGGCGGATCTTGATCTCACCGAATGAGGTCGTAATGGTGATGCGGGGGTCCTTCTTCTGAAACTGCAAGGTCATGCTGCTGACTGTAGCAAGGCGATCCTTTGATAGGCAAGGTGATCAACAGTTATTCGTGTTGAGTTGTGAGTTGCTAGTTTTCAGAGTTGAGAACCCACACTAAAAATTCAACACTCAACCCTCATGATGGCTTGAGTCCATCACCCGGTCGAATGCCAACCCAGAGGACTCCGCCGAGCAGAGCGATGAAGGCGGCCAGGCTGAGCGAGGCAGACCATCCCCAGTGCTGTGCGATCCATGGGGTCAGGGTTGGGGAAATCGCTCCTCCGATGTTTGCTCCCATATTCATCAAGCCGGAGAGACTACCGGCATGGGTCGGTGACAGGTCGCTCGTAGAGGACCAGTAGGCGCCAATCGTGAAATAAAGCCATCCCGCGCCTAACGAGAGACTGGCGATGGCTAGATAGGGAGATTCCACGAGAGCGCCGAAGGCGATGGAAATCGCAGCGAGGCTCATGCCGACAGCCCCTACGATCTGGCGACCTTTTGTGACACCAAGGCGCGTGGAGAGCCGATCTGTGACCCATCCGCCAAACGGACAGGACACGAGGATGGTGAGGAATGGGGAAGCTGCGAATAGCCCGCCGCGGAGGACACTGAATCCTCGCTCGTTGACAAGGTAGAGATAGAACCAGGACATATACACGTAGGCGACATATCCGAGACATCCATAACTCACCATCAGCCACCAGACACTCGGTGTTCTTCGCATGCGGGCCCAAGGAATCGAAGGTTGCGTCGTTGCAGTTGGAGCTCTCGAAGAAGTCGCGTCGCTCAGTCTGAGCCATCGATGACTCGACGGGCCATCAGCAGCCAAGCACCACCACACCACCGCTAAACAGAGGCCTAGGCCTGCTGACAGATAAAAGGCCGATTGCCAACCATAGTTGACCATGATCCAGGCAGTGAGCGGAGGGGTAAGGGCCGCGCCGATTCCTATTCCTCCGATCGCCGTGCCGATTCCAAGCCCACGTTCATGGGGAGGTAGCCAGTCCGTAACAGCTCGGTTAAACGTGGGTAACGCGGCTGCCTCGCCGACACCGAGGAGAAATCGGATCAGCGCCAGTGCCCCGATGACTCCTAACGGGCCTGCCAAGAAGGATGTGGCGGCTGTCGCGGTCCAGGCGGTGAAGCAGGACCACCAGATCAGTGCGATCATGAGGACGACACGGATGCCCCACCGGTCACTCAGCCACCCGCCCGGAATTTGAAATAAGGCATACCCGACGACGAATGCCGAAAAGACCAATCCCATTTCCTGCTCGGTGAGTCCGAGGGCCGGCATCATTTGTCGCGCGGTCACCGAAATATTGATTCGATCAATATAGGTCACGACGCTGATGGCAAAGAGGAGTCCGAGAATCATCCAGCGGAGTGGAGAAGGGGAGGCGGTCTCTGGGCGATTCGCAGTCTTGTCTTCGCTCACAATCGTTCTACAGTGGATTTGTGGAGCGGGTGGTCATGGTGACGATCGGTGGGTGTCGAACGAATCAGCTGCGTTGCCGCCTCGTTGAGAGAGGCGGCAACGCGAAATGGCTAGTTGGCCGGCACGATTTCGAGTAGCTCGACCTCGAACACCAAGGTTGAGCCCGGCTTGATGACCGGTGGTGAGCCTGCGTCACCATAGGCCAGATTGGATGGGCACACCAATCGACTCTTTCCTCCGACCTTGATCTGCTGGACCGCTTCCGTCCAACACTTGATGACTTTGTCGAGCGGAAACGTCGCCGGCTGCCCGCGCTTTACCGAACTGTCGAACACCGTACCGTCGGTTAACGTGCCATGGTAGTGGACCTTGACGGTATCTGTTGCCTTAGGTGTGGCTCCGGTCCCGGGCTTGATCGTGGTGATGACGATGCCGGATTCCGTCTTGGTCGCCCCTTTTTCCGAAGCCGCTTTTACCGTAAAGGCGGCTCCGGCTTTCTTCTCACCATCNNCCATCGGCAACGAGGGCCAATCGAGCCTGTTGCAGCTGTTGGATTTTTGGTCCGAAGGTTTGGAGGTCGGCTTTTTGAGGACGCTTCAGCACGCCATCGGTCAAACCGTTTTTGACCATATCAAGTTCGGTCTCGCTCAGAGAAAATGTCCCCAGTGACTGGCTGATGGCGAGCCCCAAGGCATACAGCGTCTTTTGGTCATCGTTCACTGGGTCTGAGCCGGCCCACAACGGAGCGGTCAGAAGGAAAAACCCAGAGGCAAGAGTCAGTATACGAGTTCGCATAGATTGTCTCAGTCCTTTCTTATAATGAGGCCTCGGTCGCTCATAAGCATACGACACGTATTCGAGTCGTACAATATCTCTTCCCGTGAAATCGGCGCAAGCTCAGCGGTGGACTATGCGGGAAAACCCAGGGTGGTAACAGTGGCGGAGAGGGAGGGATTTGA
>DCZN01000043.1 GCA_002331625.1 Nitrospira sp. UBA2083
CTTGATCTGCTCCAAAAATCGATCGGGAGGAACGGGGGGGGGAAGGATCTGCACCTCCTGCCAGCCTTCGTTCACAGCACCCTTGTGGCCCTTCATTTGGTTGACCCACTGATCGATACTCTCCTGACTTGTCCCTTCACTGAAGGTGACCCAGAAGAGAAACGGCTGCGGTGATGTCCCTTGCTGAGCGTCAGTGATGTGGAGTGATGGATTCTGTCGTCCAATATCAGCCTGACGAACCATGAGACGCTCAGGGTTCGGATCAACGGCCTTCGACGCGCTCAGGACAGCGGATTGCAATTTGGTCTTCAATGTCTGATTGTTCTCTTCCAGGTTGGCCACTTCCTTTGACAGTCTATCGTTGTCTGACGTGATATGACGGATGGCGGCTTCAAGCTGGTCCTGCTCAACCCGTCCTTTGGTCGCGAGATGTCGGGTCGTGCGTTCGGCCTCACGACTCGCCACTTCAAACCGTTTCTCCAACTCCTCTTTGACCTCTTCCTTGACCATCACCACGCTGGAGACCACCGATTCCTGAGTGGAGGACAGTTTGGCCATGACTTGATGGAGCTGCACCATCCCTTTTTGCTGAGATTCGAGAGCTTCGCCCACCTTTTCCTGCATGCGTGCGAGTTCGCCCAATTGCTGTTCAAGCTTTGCCATGTCGGCAGTCGTCGGGACCGGAAGTACTTCTGCCACAACCGGAGAGGACGCGTGCTGAGGAGACGTCCATAGTGCTGTTCGGTCGGCCACCAATCCAACGACGGCGATTGCCAATAACACCTGCGTAAATGCCACCGTTCGCATTCCGTACGCGAGAGGGGCTTCCGAACGCCTAATTGTGACACTGTCGATCACGCCCGCAAGAGTCTTCCATGTTCGACTCCAGAAACTCGGCGCAGGAATGAACACGGCGTTGAGCGACCCTCCTTGTGCCATGTTATGAACACAAAGCTCGATGGTGTCAGATGAAAGCCGAATGCGGCTCGTTCGAAATCCACTTTCGGGAGCAACGAGTCCGCCAAGCAGCCTGCCGTCTTCGGTGCGAAGTTGAACCGTTTCAATATGGTCAACGCCGTTCACGTGCAGCGTCGTCTCGATTCTGGCTCCCTCAAGCTCGCCCACACGCCGCTCATTCAGATAGACCTGTATAAAATCCGACCGGCCACGAATTGAACGGCCGGGTCGATTGCTTCTCGATTCAAGGAGTTGGGATCGATATGCTTCCAATTCCATTTCCTGCCCCATAAAGAACCTCCTACCTCTCTATCGGTCTATGCCTCTGTATCCAAACACAACACTGGGGTCTCGCTCAGGGTCGCACATGCAACTCGAGGCGCGGTTTTTCACTACTCGATGATCCGTTGGATCCCAACCCCCAGGCGGTTTGCATACAGTCCACACACAACGCCAAATGCCAAATTCGGTAATCGCACCCATACCCTTGAGAAAACATGTCCCCCCACTGAGACCGCGAGAGACAAGGGTAATGATCCGGTTCGCTCTTCCGGTAATGTGCCTGCGCCACGCGGATGAGCCGCTCAGCCTCGCTATTGAAACGTTGACGATGCCGCTGCAGTTGGCTCCCAAGCTCCGCGAGTTCCGTTTTCGTGAGCCCCACTTCATTCATCGTCCGTTGCCAGCCGCTTTCCCGCCATCGCCGAAAATTCTTATAGATACGCTGGCTCTCCAGGCCATTCAGCCCGGTCACACCGATGACCTCACCCGGCCCCCATCCATAGGAGTGGTAATACAGCGCGATAAGCGCATCGCGACTGACCACCGCCCGAGCCACAAGCCCATCGAGAAACCGCCCAAGGGGTTTCAGCAGATCCGGGTGATAGCAAAACGGCTCCGGTTTGCTGTGCTGTTTTGCCACCAATGAATCGAACAGAAATAGAGGCCTGCATGGAACCTCGCTCCGCCCACACACAAGAAACCGTTCGAGATACTCAGAGCCCCAACGCAATGCAAACTTTTCGTGCTCAATGTCGTCGTTCCACTGGCCGGTTTCCCGCAAGAACCGTTTCGTGTAGCCTGTCGCTCGATCCAAGAGAACCGGTAAGGCTTGTGCGACAACCTGATCGAACTCTTCCGACGTCGAAACCACCTCTTCAAGGCGGCTCACCGTTGCCGTACGATCAGCCATCGTGTGGCTCTTACTGAGCGTATTGTGCATTGGACGTCACACCTATTGTGCCTTTATCGACACCGCAGAGCATTGGACAAATATTCTCTTCCACCTGCTGCTTTTGTCGGTTGTCCCCAACAACATTTTCTAGTACTAAAAAATGTTAACTACCACGCTCACGATGGGACATTCCCAAGCATACGGTAATCTAACCGTCTGGTTTTCTGCAATCCCTCTACTTCGTCAACTATGAACTGGTGGCGGGCCTGCCTGGATAGTCCTACCGCCGCTCCCACATTCATATAGGAACACGAAGTGTGAACCGGAGCGGACCGGACCATTCCGAGTGAGCTTAGCCAACGGAACCAACCCAGACTCGAGCCCGTGTCAATGAACCTGACGAGAGTTGGAAACCTGGAATGGTGTTTCTTGTGGTTCCGTATCGAATACGGAGTTCAGACGGGATTGTCGTTTGTGAGAACTAGCTTGTGGCGGGAGGGGGGGGGAGCCAGAAATGGCATGATCGCTCGGTACAGTACCAGAAGCCTCAACCAAAGCCTTTTCTACAGCTCGATATACACACTTGGTGACTGCGGTATTGCTTTGTGAGGAATAGTGGCCGCCCACGAACCTGTCATTGGGAGCGACCTCTAGCAGACAGGGCGTGGGATCTATGTAGGGAATACCGGCCAATTCCAGCATTCGCTTGCTCATAGGTGGATACGAGCTTGGGTCTTGAATATTGCCCTCTTGCGGGAACCACATAATGATGGGGATTGACCCCGCTTGCTCGGCCGACCGAAGAAATTTCCGTAAAATCTCCGTATTGGTCGACAGCATCGCTGCTTCCGAGAACTCCGACCTCGCTGCCGACCAGGCAGGAAACCGGCTCACGATCAGCCGAACAAGATAGGAGAAATGAAACCATCTCTTTTCCCATTCGCTTGGCTTGTAACTCGCATCATATTCAATGAAGGGAAGCTCAGAAATAGCATTGCGGGAAAGGATCTCTTCAGGTGGAGCTGGGGTCTGGTTGACCTCCCGAAGTGCTCCATCTTGCAGAACGAGACGAGGTTTGGAGAACGGCAACCTCCACGAATCATGGAACACAAACGGATAAATTCGCATGGTGCGGGAGAGATCGTGGTCTATGAAGCTGAAGATCACGATTTTCGCGTTCCTCGGGAGGGTATCTTTCAAGTATCGCCGGTACGCTTGATCCAGGCTGTATCCAGGTACCCCAAAGTTAAGAACCCGATAGTCCTCGCCCAACAACTGATTCAACTTATATCCCCAAGTGTCCTCATGGCTGACCTTCTCGCCGAAAGTGAAGGAGTCGCCAACGAGAGCAATATCCGTCTTCCCTTCGACCTTCTCGAACACAACACCCGGCTGTGGAGCGCGAAGCCCGTCCACACTTGATACATAGGCCGGTACCTCTCCCTTAGAAGGGCTATATCTATTCGATCCCAGGGTCCAACCCAGCCTATCATCATAAACCATCACAGAACGATTGGCGTCGTGGTCCTTAAGCAGTTTGGCGATCAAGCCTTTCGCCTGGTCCCAACTTCTCGGCTTCATTGGTATGCCTAAAAAGGCTTCGCCTGTCGGGCCGCTGCGCGAACCAGCACGAACGATGATCTCGCCCGTTACCACAATGAGCAGTAGGGTGACGAGATTCATCGTCACAACCAAACGGAAGCGAGGTGAGGGCGATCGCTTATGGGCGAGATACTGACGGATAACGACCGTGGCTGCTACGAGGATGCTCATAGTCGCACAGACAAACAGGATCCCGGCACGACTTGGAAGAAAGACGTCGAATGACCTCTCCCCTCGCATATAGCTCGCCACGGCCATAACCGCCAAAGACACTTCAAAGACGAAAAGAGAAACGAGGAGAAGCATTTCCTCTTTCTCAGACTGAGTGAGCCGTGTAACGAGCTGTGTCATGATAGCCTTGGTGGGCAGATTCTATTGTTGAGAGAAATACACTACGGAAATCACGTTCCTGAAATCAAATAAATTTGCTCTACGTACATCAACCGAACATCAGGCCTGATCATCTTCATGACGCGGGCACCTTGTCGATCAGCAGGGGAGTATACGCAAAACGATGCCATTGATCCAACCTCCAAGGTCTTCCTCCCTCACCGCCGTCTCAGCCATTTCACCGTTTCCACGATGGCTAGGGGAAGCAACGCCATGGCCGCCATCAGTTCCCAGTCTTCAATCGGCAAGGGTGCGACCTTAAAGATAGGCTCTATCTTCGGAATCGTCAGGATGCCGACTTGCAGGGTAAGAGAAATCGCCACCGCCCAGATCAGGGCATGGTTCGTCGTTACCCCCACACGAAACAGCGACCAACGATCGCTCCGGCAATTGAACGCATGCACCAGCTGGGCAGCGACCATCACGGTAAAGGTCACCGTTCGAGCCTGATCGATCGGTTGCTGCCAGACAAACAGGCTGTACGAAAACACGCCCAACGCGATGACCGCCAACATCAGGCCCTCGCCGGCGATGGTCCACAACCGCCCACCATCCAGTAGGCGCGCCTCAGCCTGTCGGGGCGGTTGCTGCATCAGATCCGGCGCTTTCGGATCGACCGCGAGTGCGAGGGCGGGGAAGCCGTCCGTCACGAGATTCATCCATAGGATTTGAATCGGCAAGAGCGGGAGCGGCAACCCGAAGAGAGTCGCGAAGAGCATGACAAGCACTTCGCTCATATTGCACGACAGAAGAAAATGCACCGTCTTCCTAATGTTATCAAAAATACCTCTACCCTCTTCGACCGCCGCAGCGATCGAGGCGAAGTTGTCGTCGGTCACCACCATATCCGAGGCTTCCTTGGTGACATCCGTGCCGGCGAGACCCATCGCCACACCGATATCCGCGGCCTTGATTGCCGGAGCGTCGTTGACCCCATCACCGGTCATGGCAACAATCGCCCCATTCCGTTTCCAGGCTTGGACGATCCGAAGCTTATGCTCGGCCGACACGCGGGCGTACACGCCTACACGCTCGACATGCTGCATCAATTGTTCATCAGTCAAGCCATCCAGTTCTGACCCGGACAACGCCATTTGATCACGGCAATACAAACCCAACTCGCGAGCGATCGCGATCGCAGTCTCCTTATGATCACCCGTAATCATGGCGGTTCGAATGCCGGCTTGCCGGCAGAGGCGTACCGCCTCTGCCGCTTCGGGCCGCAAGGGATCCTTCATCCCGAGGAGGCCGAGAAAAATCAAATCGCGCTCAACATCCGCATCCTGATTCATCGATTCACTAAGTGGCCTATATGCGACGCCCAGGACGCGGAGGGCCTGCTGAGCCAATGAGGCATTGGCGTCGCTGATCAGTTGCCGATCCGCATCGTTCAGGGCCTCAATCCGTCCATCCGCCGTGAGGCGAGCTGCGCAACGTTTCAGTAAGACATCGGGCGCTCCTTTGCTGTACACCATACGGCCGTGATCTGTACGGCGGATGATCGTCATCATCTTCCGCTCGGNNTAAGACATCGGGCGCTCCTTTGCAGAATGCCATGCGGCCTTGCTCCGTGCGGCGGACGATTGTCATCATCTTTCGCTCGGCATCGAACGGAATTTCTCTGTCCAGCGTCGCCCGGCGCTCCAATTCAGCCTTCATGAGACCGGCCTTCGCTGCCGCCACGAGCAGCGCCCCCTCCGTCGGATCGCCGATGACCTGCCAGCTCCCATCCTCTTGGTGCAATGTTGCACCGTTACAGAGAACAGCCGCCTTCAACAACTGATGCAACCCAGGCTGCAGCCGTGAGGGGTGAGGGGTAAGGGGCAAGGGGTCTTCGGAAGTCGTTTCATGTTTCACGTTTAACGTTTCACGA
>DCZN01000044.1:0-5944 GCA_002331625.1 Nitrospira sp. UBA2083
CGGGGAATTGGAGTCTGCCATCGAGCAATGGCAGACCGCAGTGAGCCAGGATGCTTCCATTGCCGCTGCCTGGGCCGGCCTGGGGCTCGGATGCTTCTCCTCTGGCTCCTTCGACAAGGGGCTCCAAAACTACCGCCAGGCGATTCGCTTAGATCCTAGCTATGGGGATGTGAATTATCTTCGGCTCGTTCGCCGTTGGAACGCAGGGCTACTGTGGGGTGCTGTTGCCATTATGCATCTCCTGGAGACGCAACAGACGATCTCTGCCGAAACGGCGGTATATGAATGAAACCAGCTTGAGGAATTCTTATTCTGATCCTCGGCGACCGCGTAGGAGAAGTCCATGGATCAGCCGCAGACCGTCGAGCAGATTCTGACGCGCTATGCGACGCTGCTGCAACGCTGTCATGACCGGATCATCGCCGATCTTGAGAAAGCTCCCGGGACAGCGGTGCTGACGGATTACTTTCAGAAAGGGAAGCGGTTCCGAGCCCTCTTGGCCTTTGTTGCCGCCTCCGCCATGGGGATGGAGCCCCGCACGGTCATTTCCATGGCCGCTGCCCTCGAACTGCTGCATGGCGCGTCGCTTATTCACGATGATATCGTGGATGAAGCAACGCAGAGACGCACCCTCTCTGCACTCCATATTCAGTTAGGCATTGGCCCTGCGCTCATACTCGGTGACTACTTGATTCTGCGCGCCTTCACGGTCCTGCAGGAGTTGCACGAGGTCTACGGCAGGGAGAAAACATGTGAAGCCTCGCAAGCCCTCAACTCCTATGCCCAGCTCTGCTGTCGCGGAGCGTTCAAGGAGCTGATGCCAACCGGTGCGGGGAACCCGGAGGACGAGTACTTCACGATGGTGCAAGGGAAAACGGCTTCTCAGTTTGCCGCGGCGGTCACGTTACCCGCCATCATCGGAGGGAGGACGTCGAAGGACATCAACGCCTTGCAGACGTACGGACTCAATGTGGGCATCGCGTTTCAGATCCAGGATGATACGCTCGACCTCATCGGAGATTCGACAGTGCTCGGGAAGCCGATTGGAAACGGTCTCATCAACGCGCGGCTGCTGTTGCCCATCATTTACCTCGAACAGTATGGCTCGCCGACGGCTCGCCGAGAATATCGTCGGATCCAGCACACAGACTTAGACGGGCTGGTTCCCCTCGCGGCCTTACTGAAGGAGGAGGGGATCTTGGATCGGATTAGGCTGACGCAGGACCGCTATTTGTCAGCGGGGCTTCAGGCACTAGAGGAGCTGCGGCCCTCTGAGGATCGCACTGCCTTGTCAGTGCTGGCCACGTATGCGGTTCATCATCATTCGTAACCTGTGCATGGTCCAGGTTGGGGTTCTCAAGGCTATCTGAGGGATAGCGTTTGGTGAGTTCGTGCGCAAAGTACTTGGCACGGGACGAGGTGAGGCTTATCAATTTTTTAGCATTTCTTATCAAGTGACATCGCTCTTTCACCAGCCGCTTAGCCCCGTTCGATTCCGGCTGTGACAGTGCGGGAATTCACTCGCAATGCACGTAAGGACTCCTCCATCTGTTTGCAGGCGGTCATTGTTGGGGTAGCGGGGAGGACGGTGCGAGATCCCGCGATACGGATGGGCGTCTACCGCCTATTTCACAGTGAACCAAGTTTCTCGTGCCACGCTCGGCAACAGGTCTGTCCATGGCCAGAATCGGCGACTGTTCGACTCACGATCCTTTCGAGAGCTGGTTAGCGGAATTAGCCTGAAAGCAGCCACCAGGCCGCCACGGTTGCGGGCTGATCCCGGGTTGAGATGGACTCCTAGCTTGCTAGCCTTGAGAAGAAAGAACCCAAACAGATACCATCTCAGCGGCTTGGCCGTCCGAATCGACATCTCGTTTTGCGAACGTTGCTCAGACCGCCACCTTGCCCTCGCCGTTTTTCTATCCCGATTATTTCCGATATTTTCGTTCGACCCTGTCAGTTATGGAGCAGGACTGACCAACATGTCTCTGCGGGCGTTCGCATGGGCGACCTTACTGGGAATGATCGGCCCGATCAGTCCTCCTACCTTTGGGAAGAACGCGCCGCCACAGGACGGGAATGCCTTCGTGCGACTTCACAGAGATATCTGGGTGAACACAGATCTCAAATCCGATCACGCTCTCGGAGCCTACTTGGATGCGGTCGATAAACTGTTCGTCATCGCATTGATGACAGAAAAATAAGACGTGCTCTCCCCTGCTTCCTGTCAGAGCATCGCGATTGCGAAATTCTATGCGGATAAGAGGGCCCTGACATGTTGCCGCCGCTCACTGGAATTGCTTGGCGAATCTCGCACCGTGCTTTCCGGAACAAAGCACACAGTTCGAGTTCGTTTTGGAGACCGGGCCCGACGTGCACTATTTTCTGACCGATCAGATGACGTGGACGATGGGGGTGCACTTGCACCATCTCTCGAATTCGAATCTCGGCGACAGAAATATTAGAAACAGCACAGTATTACCATATATGGGTCTCGCCTGGTGTATTCCCGCATGCTCGAGCTCGGTCTCCCGTTGACCGCAGTCAACCCTATCCATTTCTAGAACCGCAACTCGATCCCCACTTCAAACTTCAAGGCATTGTCGGCAAAGGGCGCATAAATGCGTCCTGGTAAGAACATGCCGAAGTAGGAGAACAAACGAGCGTGTGGATTGACGAAGTAATCCATCAACAGATCAAACTCTTGCCCCACGTCCTTGGTCGGCCCTCCGGCGGTTGTGGTGCTGAAAGCCAGCGCTTGACTCAAGACCGGGTGGGGACCGAGTACGCCCGTCCCGGCCAGCTGGGCGACCGAAGCTCGGAGATAGGTCCAAGCCATCTTCGCTTGCAGTTTCTCCATGGGCCTCACGATCACATACGGTTGGATGAAGGTGATGTTCGAGAAGCCGTTTCCTCGGCGGGTGTCGAACCCACGGCCGTTGAAGCCGTGGATGTCGTCGGAGAAGAGAAAATTATATCGGAAACTGGTCTCATCCACGAACAGGGTCTCGAAGTTCGTGTTCTTCCCATCGTTCGGATTATCGTCACCGCTGCCGAACCCGAATGTGGCACCAAGCGACAACAGATCCGGCTTTTCAACTCGCAGGGCTTCAGCAGACAGCGTGTACCGGAGATCCAGATATGCTAGATAGGCTCTGTTCTTCTCGCGGGTGCCGGGATTGCCGCCTGCTGCTCCTGAGATCACGGGTGTGGTCCCGCTTAGGTGGGCCAACTCGAACGCGTAGTCCACGCGGCCCAGTCGACCGGATCCGTTCACGTCAAAGTACTGATTTTGCTTGTTGACTCCTTCAGCGGTCGTGTCGAACATCTTCCAGAAAAAGAACTGGAGCCGGTTCATCGGAGTTGGGTCGTAGTTAAGGATCAGCATAACTCCTTCCAGACTTTCTTCCTTCCCGGTCACATCATTGACCTTACTCTGAGTCGTCTGATTAATGGCGTTCACCCCCGAACTGGCTTGGTTGAAGATCGATCGTCCAGTGGAACCATACACATAATTGAGTTGTGTGCTGAACCGCTCAGTCCAGTGCCTGGACGCCGTGATCATATCCCGAGGGATATGGCCCACAATCCCATTGCCGACATGGGCAAACTGGCGGCCCACTCTCACCTGAACCCAGCCGTCGTATTGCAGGTAATAGAGCTGGGGATTGACGATCCACTGTCGCTGCCCCGCCGCTCCGAGCGGACCGGAATCGTTTCCCAGGAGGACCCCATCGTTAAACTGGTCGCCGGCATAGTCGAGGGACAGGACCGCCATGAAGGGGCCGTGCTTGATCGCGCCGGTGGCATAGCCGCGCATGGTCGAGAAGCGGAGGCGGGTGTCGTCCTTGCAGGAGGTGTTGAAGGAACAGGACGAGTCATTCATGAACGTCCGGTTCGCGGCGGTGCTGCCAGGCGCATTCCGCGTATCCGAAAAATTATCGTAGAAATTGAACCGGAAGCGATTGTAGGCTTGCAGTTCCAGTTCCCAGCCAGGCCCAGCCATGGGCTTCGGCGCCTCCAAGGGGAGCTGCGGTTCAGGAGGACATTCCATAAAACCAGGACACACGACAGAATTGTATGGGCGCAGTTCCTCCAGCTTCCGGAGGCGTATGTGAAATGAGGGCGGGGTGGCAGGGGGAGTGTCTACGACCCGTTCCGACTCCTCGAAGCGGTGCTTCATCTCTTCCCGCTCAGCCCGATGCTGTTGTTCCATCTTGTCCATCCGCTCCTTCGGTTCTTCAACGGTTTGAGCGAAAACCGTTCCCGTCATGAGCGACCACAGAACAACCAAGAGCCCTGGAACGTTCACCGTGGCCAGGGCTGGTGTTGAGTCCCATCCCCATCCGATGAGAGCCTTCGGTTGGCAGAACTGCATGAGGATACCCCATGAGGATACCCTTTGAACGCCAGCCTGAGCACTGATGGCTCCAGCTGTTCTAGCCCCAAACAAGTAGCACTGTGAGGCTGAGCTGGTCAGTGAGTTGGCTTACAGATTCATGGCTGTGGATGTGCCAGGGTGAAAATCGATACGACAGGGTACGGTATGAGAAAACCGTCTCGCGAGGTCGCGAACAGGATCATGACGAGCGTGGTCACGAGATCACAATGCTTCAACGCAACTCATCTGTTCAAGATCAGCGGGCTCCTGTTCTTGATCGTTGGAACCTACTTTCTATTGCAATGGCTCGATGTTCAGGAGTTGCTGAAGCCGGAACGGATCGCCACGCATCTCCATGCTGCCGGCCCATTCGGGCCGATCTTGTTCATGCTGTTGATGGCGACAGCGGTGATCATCAGCCCCATTCCCAGTTTGCCGCTGGACTTAGCGGCCGGAGCGACATTTGGCCTGCCCCTTGGAACCGTCTATGCCGTCGTCGGTGCGGAGATCGGCGCCATCATCAGTTTTCTCATCGGCAGGGCCCTGGGCCGGGAGGCCCTGACGCGGCTCTTTCGGACAGAGATCCGGTTCTGCGAACAATGTTCGGATCGGCACCTGGCCATCTTCATCTTCCTGGCGAGACTTGTTCCGGTCTTTTCGTTTGATCTTGTCAGTTATGGAGCCGGTCTGACGAACATGTCGCTTCGAGCTTTTGCCGTGGCAACACTGCTGGGGATGATTGTGCCGACCTTGGCGCTGACCTATGCGGGGAGCACAGTGGTTTCGGGCACGTGGTTGATGATCTTGCTGGGCTTGGTGATGGTGACCATGCTCCTGCTGATTCCAAGGCTGGTCCTTCGCTACCCTACCGCACGCTGGGTGCGCCTCTTGCGCGGCGACATGCCGGTCCTCACTCCCACCCATATCCCTCCTGCTCAGCCCGCAATTCCCCGTCTAAGTGGCCCTTCACAATGCGACTCCTGCGGCGGACCATTGAGCTGAGGTTGTCGCCGCTCTCCGTTTCTGACTTATTCGACAGTTCTGACGGTTCTCGCTCTCATCTCCACCGTCGGCACTTCCCAGCTCTGCCGACCACACCCCAACAGCCATCCGTTTGGCGAGCGTGTCTACCACCCACCACGACGCGGACACCGGACCCTATCTCTTCGTGAAATCTCTTGCTGGTTGTGAGGTGGCTTACAGTCGGTAACTTGAAAAAGCTGGTAAAAGAAGGAGTAAGAGGGGAGATCCTGGCCATCATTACACAAAGAAGGAGGCGGGGATGAGTAAAGAGAAAAAAGAAGTCAAAAAAGGCAACTCGTCCGAGACGGGCCGCGAGACCGCTCCAGAAGAGATCCGCACCCTTGCCTATCAGCTCTTCTGTGAGTGTGGATGCGCCCATGGGCACGACATCGAGCATTGGCTGGAGGCCGAACGACGACTCCTTGAGCGGTACCGGAAATAACACAAGACGCACGGATGGCGTCGTCCTGTTCGATTTTCGGCTCTGGCGATTTGCGCTGGGAGTCACGAGTGAGAACGATTTCCTCCGCGGCCCGCCTC
>DCZN01000044.1:6197-6338 GCA_002331625.1 Nitrospira sp. UBA2083
ATGCTCGACATTCCGGAAGCCGCGGGCGGTCTTCTTCACCCCCTGAATAGTGACCTTGAGGACGTTCAGTGCCGCATGGGTGATGCCATGCCGCCGATAGGTGCGCCTAGAGGCGACGCCGAATCAGCTTGGCGACTGCCG
>DCZN01000019.1 GCA_002331625.1 Nitrospira sp. UBA2083
GAAGTTTGGAAAGTAGACTCGGATCCGCGGGTCCGTAAGTGGCACGGACTCGCCGTTCGATCGGACGACACGGCCTCCTCTGACGAGTCGGCAGGGAGCGAAGGGTCCTGTGTCGGCGCTCTGCACTTCTCGATAATTGTGGATGATGTCCAAGAACGCTTCTAGTCTTGTTTGCACTCCGGCATCGGCCGTATGCGCGTCGATCTCCAGAACAAGATACGGTTTCGAGCCCAGCTCTGAAGCAAGCATCGAGTGGGTGAAGGCATCGATGGTGCAGCTGAAATTGCTGACGCTGAGGAGGAACAAATTGGGATGCTGCTTCGCAATACCGACGGCATTCAAGATCTGATTCGCGAAATGCCAGGAGGTGGGTCCTTCCCCGGTCGGCATCAGACAGTCGGCGGGAATGACGGACATTCCCATGCTCGAGAGTTTTTTGCCCACGGATTGCGACGCCTCGGGGGTGAAGGCATTGTAACTGTGGCCGGCGAGAAGGATGGCTGGTTTGCCCGCCGCGATGGCCGCATCCAGTGCCTGTTTTCCGAAATCACGGAGTGTGCGCTCTGCATCTGTCTGGGCCTTCACTGCGGCTGCCCATGCATCGGTGGCCAGCACGCGGTCGACTCCCAGCTCCTCGACCGCCATATCGACGAGGGCTGAGCAGGTTTCGTAGCCGTTGATGAACTCCAGCACAGGTGAAAGCAAACGGCGATCAGGAAACGCTTTTGCCAAAAAATAGGGGCCAGCCTGCGTAATCGGACAAAGGTACGAATCGCGGCACTGGTTTGGATGGGGCATCCGCACGACATGTGGAATGAAGATCAGACCAACGTTTTTCTTCACTAGATCCAAGACAGCGCCGTGGGCAATCTGTGCGGGGAAACAGAATCCCGAATGTGAACTCAGATCCCCCCGTGGATCCACGTCCGAGAGCACGACGTCCATGCCGATACCAGTAAAGAACGTGGAATAGAGCGGAAACAATGAGTGCGTAGTGAGGGCCCTGGGAATACCGATGCGCGTGCCGCTCGCCACCGCCGTACCGGCGGAGTAGCCCAGAGATTCCCGCACGAATGCCTTCGCACTTTCGTAGGCTGGCCCTACGCCCCAATACTGGCGTTCCACTCGCTCATGCTTTGGCGTGGCAGCCGGTTTCATCGGTGTGACCTGAAAGAGTACCTCGGCGCGCCTTTCGACAAGGTCTTGAGCCGCTGCGGTCCTGGCCTTGCGCTTCCAGACATTCTCATACAGGCTGCATCGCCCCCCGAACGGAAACCGTCGTCCAGCGACCTCAAACCGGTCGACGGTGCAGTACATCTTGCAGGCTCCACATGTGAACCGGCCGACGCGGTTCATCTCCGGTGTGCCGAGCGAAAGCAGATCGACGGTGTGGCCAGACATCGTGCCAAACCGTTTGAGGGCCAGGAGGCCGACTCCCAATGCTCCGAGCAGTTCGGGGCAGGGAGGAATCACGACCTGGCGGCCGACGCTGTGGGCGAAGGCGTATCCAACGGCGCGGTTCAGCGCAACACCGCCTTGCAGAAAAACTTTTTTCCCCACATAGCGTGGTCCCTTGACGCGATTCAGATAATTGCCGGCAATGGCATACACCAGCCCGGCGATGATGTTGTCGCGGGGATGTCCCTGTTGTTGGGCAAGGCGAATGTCGGAATTGATGAAGGCCGCGCAGGTCGCCTTGAACTGCACGGGAGATGGAGCGGCCAGCGCCAGATCGGCGATGTCCGAGACAGTGATGCCGAGATCACCGTGGGCGCTCTCCTCCAGGAAGGAGCCGGTCCCGGCCGAACAGGCGTTATTCATCGCATAGTCGATGGGTACACCGTTGCGCAGATAGATGTATTTGGAGTCTTGCCCCCCGATCTCGAAAATGGTGTCCACCTCCGGATCAAAATGCGTTGCGCCTGCAGCCTGGGCTGAGATCTCGTTGTAGACGTGTTCTGTGCCGAGGTAGGCCCCGGCGAGTTCGCGAGCCGATCCCGTTGTGCCGATCAGCCCGATCGGGCGGTTCCCCACTTGCTCGATCAGCGCCTGGAGGCACTCGCGGGTGGCTGATACCGGATTTCCCTTCGTGCGTCCGTAATATGACGCCACCACGGCCTGCGTCGAGGGATCAAGCAAAACAGCTTTAGTGGTGGTCGATCCCGCATCCACCCCTAGGATCAGCGGCCCGTCAGGCGGAGCTTGGCGGGAAGGAGTGGCAATCACTTGCACCTGTTCGCCGTAGAGATGGAGTGGTGGGAGGCGTCCGAGACGGGGCTGTGCTGAAATGTTCGGAGATGTCTCGGTGGGCGAGTCGTGGACGAGCAGCGCGGTGCCCCAGGCTTCGAACCAGGGACTCTCCGGCAGGACCACAAACTCTGTGGCAGGAAGCTTCGCGTGCAATGCCGCCACCATGGCATCGTTGCGTGTCACACCGCCGATCAATAGGACCCGTTTCAGCTCGCAGCCTCCTTTTTCCAGTAACGCGATGACCTTGTTGGACATGCTGTCGTGCAACGTGTGGAGAATGTCCTCGGGTGTAGCCTCGTTGCGATTCAGCTTGTGGGTAATGTCCGATTTACAATGGACCGAGCAGCGTGATGCCAGGGGCACAACCTTGCCGCCGAAGGATCGCTGGATTGCTTCCTCCATACCCAGACCCATCCGACCGATCTGCTGCGCGAAAAACTCTCCGCTCCCCGCCGCACATTTGTTGTGGGACACGACATTGGCGATCCTCCCGTCCATCAAAATGTACACGAGGAAGGATTCCCCACCGAGCGACGCGACTGCGTCAAATGTCCCGCCCACTTCACGGAGCGCGCGCTGCACGGCTGCGACTTCGGACACATGACCGAGCTGACCGGACACGCCGAAATACTCCGCATCGGCGAACTCCGGACTGGCAAGCACTTCCTTCAGGATTTCGAGCGGTCGGCCTTGATGTGCTAGAACGGTAGCGTTCCGGGCATCACCCCGAACAGCAGCCACTTTTACTGTGAGGGCGCCGATGTTCACACCGACGTATGACATGTGCGGATTTCCTCAACGAACGTTGTACCGTTGCCTGTCCTTCCCAAATCACGGAAACGAGCCCACTATCAAAAAGTCACCCACGTGTCATAAGTCCATCGCGCATAAGAGCCCCTAGGCGTTGGGCGAGCCTGTCAGACCGGTGGGATTTGACTCAGAATCTCCCGCTCTGCATCCAGCCAATCATCGAGCGCAGACCCATGCCGATACCCCCGCTCGCTATAGAGCTCATAGGCCCGCTTTGCGATCAGAATATGCAAGTCATCGCAGGGCGAAACAGTCTGCCTTCTGGGTGTGGCAGGGGGAGCCGCTGTCTTGGCCGGTACACTCGTTGGTGCTCGCGGTTTCGTCTTCTTGGTCTGTCGTGAAGGTTCGACGTTCATGACTCGGGGATCCTCCTTTGAAAGTCTGTCGGATGGCGATCTACACAAAGGAAGAAAATGAGCAATGATTGTGCCTTGTCGCCCTTTTCAAGTTGGCTAGCATTTTGGCATCGCGGTGTGCTGTGTGAACGAAGGGAATCAACAGATCTTGTAGCAATTCAGGGCAATTCGATTCAGCCTGCTGACGCCTTCTGCCACGGCCTTCTGTGGGTTGATGACCATGGTCTGCTGTCTTGATATTCGGACAAAGCTATCGCTCGGCACAACGACAAACACTCGGTTCGTAGATATGTCGGCAGACGCCTGGAAGAACCTGGCTGGCTACCGGTTATGGTTCCGCTTCCTTCTTCTCGGTCAGGGTCCGCTCTCGTAATTTCTTGACCAGTTCCTGGTAGGAACTCTCGCGAATGATTTTCTGGAACTGACTCCGGTAGTTTTTCACCAAGCTGACGCCGTCCACGATGATGTCATAGGCATGCCGTCGGTCCTCCTTTAATAAGATAAGGCGGTAGTCCATCGGAATGTCCGTTTTGTCTGAACGCAGCTCGGTTCGGACTTCGGCATAGGTCCCTTCGATCCGTTCAGACAGGTACAGTACCTGTTCTCCGCTATAACCTTCGATCTTTTCGGCGTACCGGTCGGAGAGAAACCGTTTGAAGAGCTCGACGAACTCCGTACGCTGGGCCTCGGTGAGTGGGGCCCACTCGGCGGCCAATGCCCGTTTCGACATTTCAGCATAGTCGAATCTGCCGGCGATCACCTCCTCCAGTATCGACGGCGCGGTATGAGCTTGGCCGGATCTTTCAGTGCCGGGTCTTCGAGAATACTGATAACTCGAGTGACGGTTCCGCGAACTGCTTCGGTAGGAGACTCCGAGCCATGTGGTGCTACTGCGAGGGCGAGGAACCAGATCAGCGTAACCCCCACGGCATGGTGCGGGATCCGTCGACTCACGCCAGTCTGGAACCATCCCCTCCCTCGCCGCGACATTGTTCCGTACTCTTCGTGCAAGGCGTCAATCCAACACAAACGTCATCTTCAGATCCACGCGATACAAGGTAACCTTGCCGCTTTCAACGACGACGTGTTGTTCCTTCACCCAGGCAGACTTGATCCCATGAATAGTCCTGGATGCTCGGGCGATTCCTTGCACGATGGCATCCTCGAAACTCTTAGGCGATTCGGAACTAATCTCAATGACTTTGGCAACCGACATAATTCTTCTCCCTTCCTGTTATGCGCATACACGCGGTTGATGGCCTATCTATCGCTGATTCGAATCTATGCTCATGCGCTCAGCAAGGATAGCGCCAGGACCTGTCCCTTTAGCGGCGTTGCATTTGAGCAGTATCTCAGCGGGTTATCGAAAAGGCTGGAAATGAAAGCTTGGGAGGTTGGGGAACTCTGCTACAAGGTGAGGCAGCGGCCTGTAGCAAAAGGGGCATGAGCAAAAGGATTGGTCGAAACAGCCACCGAAAGGGTAGAACCTATCTCAAAATCAGCAATCGAC
>DCZN01000116.1:0-148 GCA_002331625.1 Nitrospira sp. UBA2083
GGCTTCCCCGGCACATGGTGGTGGTGGGGGGCGGCATCATCGGCGTCGAGTACGCCTCCATGTTCGCGGCCTTGGACATCGATGTCACGGTCATCGATAAACGCACCAGGCTTTTGGAGTTCCTCGATTCAGAAATCGTGGAAGAGCT
>DCZN01000116.1:193-699 GCA_002331625.1 Nitrospira sp. UBA2083
GAAGTGACCGATGGGATTCCCCGACGCGTGGTATTGACTCTTGAGTCCGGGAAACGGGTCGTCTCAGATTCAGTCCTGTATGCCGCAGGTCGGATGGGGGCCACGGATCGCTTGAATTTGGCGGCCGCCGGCTTAACAGCGGACAAGCGAGGCCATTTGAAGGTCGACACCCAATTCAGGACCGAGGTGCCGCATGTCTTCGCCGCCGGCGATGTGATCGGCTATCCCAGTCTCGCATCGACCTCGGCTTCGCAAGGTCGACACGTGGCCTGTTATGCCTTCGGAGTGGAAGTCGAGCCGGTATCGGAGCATTTCCCAGTCGGCATTTACGCGATTCCGGAAATTTCGATGATGGGACCACCAGAACATGACCTAACAAGACAGCGCATCCCCTACGAAACCGGCGTGGCGCGCTATCGCGAGATCGCTCGGGGACAGATCCTCGGCGATGACAGCGGGATGGTGAAATTGCTGTTTCACCGTGATGATCGACGGGTACTTGGGGT
>DCZN01000116.1:849-1070 GCA_002331625.1 Nitrospira sp. UBA2083
CTCGCCATGACGGCATCCTACCTACACAAGGAGGCCCCATGAAACCTACAGGAACGCGTCCCATCATCCTTTGTCTGGTACTCGGGATACTTACAGCCTGTACGATGAGTGGTCCAGTACCGTCAACGGTGCCTCCCACGGCTCCGGTCATGATGCAACCGACATCACAGATGCGAGCATCCGACCGCATGTTGTACTGGATCGAGGAGGCGCGAGAGCTT
>DCZN01000116.1:1304-2061 GCA_002331625.1 Nitrospira sp. UBA2083
CAGCGATCAGAGGGGCAGCGCATGGTATTTCGGCTGCCCAATGAAATGTCAGGCGTGGGTGAAGAATCAGATAGCACGGATCGTAAGAATGGAAGATGTCTATGAAGCCTGAGAAGTTAATCAAGAGACGAGGAGACCATATGGCGAATGCAACGACCGACAGCAGGAGCGAATCCAACAACGGGTTCCATCACCGCGTTGCTCTGGTGGCCTATGAGTTGTACGAGCGGCGGGGGCGCATAGATGGGCGGGACTTGGAGGACTGGTTCAAGGCGGAGACCATTGTAAACGGTGGACCGAGTGAGCCATCTGTCTGACAAGGCCTCCTCAACGCCCATTCCAGAGGCTGAACAAGCGCTTACCAACGAGGCCGAACCCACGATGGAAACGCGTAGAACGCCTCTCGCCTCGCCTGGACTATTGGAATTGCGACTGGTGTGATCGGTCTGAGGTTCGCGATTCCGCTGGCTGGCTACACCATCTCTCTCGCATTCAACCGTCGAGACGCGTCTTGGGTCGAAGGAGGTCCGACGGATGTACTGCAAGCCGAGACACCCGTAGAACTGGTACGATGTGAGAAATCATGCCTAACAACAAGCCGCGCGTGTTAATTCTGGGTGGAGGGTTCGGCGGAATGTATGCCGCGTTGGAATTCGAGCGTGCTCTGGGGCGAGGAGCGGATCTGGACGTCACCCTCGTGAACCACGACAACTTTTTTCTCTTCACCCCGATGTTGCACGAAGTCGCCGCGAGCGAC
>DCZN01000116.1:2070-27823 GCA_002331625.1 Nitrospira sp. UBA2083
AGCCCGATCCGCAAGCTGCTGCGTCGGGTGACGTTCTTTCATGGCGAGATCGAAGCCATCGATCTGGTACATCAACGCGTGGGCGTGTCCCATGGGCATGAACAACATTGTCATGCGCTGCCGTACGATCACCTGGTGTTGGCGCTGGGTGCCACCACGAACTTCTACCACATCTCCGGCTTGGCGGATCGTGCGTTTACCATGAAATCGCTGAGCGACGCGATCGTGCTGCGCAACCATCTGATTGCGAACCTGGAAGAGGCGGACTATGAGTGTGGGACTTCGCACCGGGAGCCCCTCCTGAGTTTCGTCGTGGCCGGCGGCGGGTTCGCCGGAGTCGAAACTATTGCGGCCATGAATGACTTCCTACGGGAGGCGGTGCGGTTCTTTCCGCATCTGCGGGAAGACATGTTGCGGCTCATCCTGGTCAGTTCGGGGCCGATCATCTTGCCGGAACTAGGCGAGAAACTCGGGACATACGCGCAGCGCAAACTGGCCGAGCAGAAAGTGGAAATCCGCTCGAACTGTAAAGTCACGGCCGTGACGAACCATGACGTCACGCTCAGCGACGGCACGACCGTGACGACCAATACACTGGTCTGGACCGCCGGCATTAACCCGCACGCCCTCCTAGGCACACTCCCATGCCCGAAAACAAAGGGACGTGTCCTCGTCAATGAGTACCTGGAAGTGCCTGGGTGGCCTGGTGTTTGGGCCTTGGGCGACTGTGCGCTCGTTCCGGACCAAAGGACGGGAGAGTTTCATCCCCCGACCGCGCAACACGCCCTGCGCGAAGGGCGATTAGCCGCGCAGAACATCCTGGCCACCGTGCGGGGTGGCCGGAAGCGACCGTTCCTCTATTCGACGATCGGGCTCCTGGCCCCTATCGGGAAACGGACCGGGGTCGCCAATATCCTCGGCGTGAACTTTTCCGGTTTTATTGCCTGGTGGCTGTGGCGCACGATCTACTTGTTCAAACTGCCTCGCTTTGAGAAGAAAGTGCTCGTGGCCTTGGACTGGACTCTCGATGTGCTCTTCTCCAAGGATCTCGTCCACTTCCGAACGACGCGCCCCTCCCTCCCGCAACCGACGGAAGAGACATTGAGAAAATCAGCCTGACCCAGGCAACTCGACGGCGGTGTTTTGTTCGTCGGAGAGAGTAGGAGTGTGACACCAAGAAAGCGGGAGGGCGCCCGACATCATGCAACCGAGAACAACACTCAACCGATGTTAAGATTCGATAGGATCCGAAACTTCGGATTCGATCGAAGATCGAGTCTTGCCGATGCCATAGCGTTCGAGGAGCCGGTACAGTGTCCGTCGGCTGATGCCGAGCAAGCGAGCAGTTCGCTCCTTATTGCCGTGGGTAGACTCCAGCATTTTGAGGACCTGTTCCTTCTGTAGTGCCTTCAGGGTGCCGGGAAACATATCCGCGTGGTCAGAATTCCCGCCGTTTTTCTGCAGCACTTCCGGCGGAAGATCATCGATCGAGAGAATCGCATGTGGGGCCAGTGCCACGGCTCGTTCAACGACGTGTTCCAACTCACGCACATTCCCCGGCCAGGAATACTCGACCAGCGACTTCATCGCGGTGGACGAAAAGGACGTGACCGGAACCTCCTTTTGATCGCCATACCGGGCCAGAAAGAATTTGGCCAATAAGGGAATGTCTTCTAGTCGTTCTCGGAGCGGCGGTAGAACAATTGTGACGGTGTTCAACCGGTAGAGCAGATCTTCACGAAATCGGCCGGTCGCGACCAAGTCGGTGAGATGTCGGCGTGAGGCAGCGATGATCCGTAAATCCACCCGTACGGACTCATTGCTTCCAATCCGTCGAATTTCTCCCTCCTGAAGGACACGCAGAAGTTTGGCCTGTCCGGCAGGTGAGAGATCACCGACTTCGTCCAAAAAGAACGTGCCGCCGCTGGCTTCTTCGAGCAAACCACGCCGCATGCTGTGCGCACCGGTGAATGAACCCTTGGTGTGCCCGAACAATTCACTCTCGAGCAACGAATCCGGAATGGCGCTGCAATTGACGGCAACGAACCGGTGAGTCGCACGCGGACTGTTGTCGTGAATCGCGCGGGCGATTAACTCCTTGCCGGTCCCGCTCTCCCCCTGGATCAAAACCGATGTCCGACTGTGAGAGACCTTTCCGACGAGTTTGAAGACCTCCACCATTTTCTTACTTTGCCCGATCAACGAAGCAGCACGTGGCCGTTCACTGAATGCGCGCTGAAGCGTGCGATTGTCATCCATCAGGCGCCGATGCTCGACGGCTCGCTTCATGGTGAGCACGAGTTCATCGAGATTCACCGGCTTGGCGATGTAATCGAACGCTCCTTGCTTCATGGCTTGGATCGCCGTGTCGACGGAACCGAACGCGGTCAAGAGGACGATAGGCATCTCCGGCATGGTCTTGCGAAACGAAGCTAACAGATCCAAACCGGACAATGGTGCCATGCGGATGTCGCTGAGGAGCGCATCATATGTCACCTCATTGGCTTTGGTCAGGGCGACAACCCCATCAGGGGCGATATCCACTCCAAATCCGGCTTGGCTCAACGCTTCAGCCAACATCTCTCGATTCCGCTGGTCGTCATCCACGATGAGGATTGAAGGTGAGTCGCTCATTGATGTCTCCGTATCTCGGGTTCCTTCCAGATGGGCAAATCGACGGTGAACTCCGTTCCTTGCCCCACCTCACTTTTCACGGCGAGCCGACCGCCGCTGTCCGTTACCACCCGGTGACAGATCGCCAACCCGAGTCCCGTTCCCCCTTGGTCATTTCGGGTCGTGAAAAACGGCTCGAAGATCCTCGATAAGTGTTCTGGAGGGATCCCGTTGCCCGTGTCGGATATGGTCAAGCGGACCGTCGTGCCGTTCACGAGAGCACCTTCACTCACGATGACCGTTCCGGGAAGCTCAGTACTGCAGGCGGCCCGTGTCCGGATCGTCAACTCTCCGCCCGATGGCATCGCTTGTCTGGCGTTGGTGACCAGGTTGAACACCAGCCCGTGCAGGGCACGGGGATCGCCGGCGACCAGTGGAAGGTCGCCTTGTAAGTCGGTCTTGAAGGTCACCTGCCGCCTCGAGAGACCTGGTGAGAGTAGCGAGAGCACCTCGTGGACGGTGCTATTGAGGTTCAAGGGTGCGGACCGGAGCCGTACGCGGGTCTGGTCCAATACCTGTCTGATGATCGCAACCATACGGTCGACCTCGGATCGAATGACGGCCAGATGTCGCTGCCGGCTCGATGAATCGCTGGCCTGGGTGAGCATTTGGAGGTGACCGGAGAGCGCGTTTAACGGGTTACCCAACTCATGGGCCACTGTCGCGGATAACTCACCAAGAGCTGCCAAGCGCTGACTGCGTTCAATCGCGAGCCTCGCCTCGACCAACTCGTCGTTCGCTTGCTGCAATTCCTCGGTGGCTTCTACAACCCGCTTCTGAAGCGTCTCGTTGAAATACTGAACTTCCGCTAGAAGGCGATCCCTTTCCGCCCATGCTTGCCTGCGTGCGGATAGCATGCGATTGAACTGAGTCGCCATTTCTTGGATTTCGACGGGGCCTGTGATCGGCACACCGCCGGATAGATCTCCGGCTTCCACATTCCGCATGGCATGCAAGAGACGGTGAACCGGCCGATGGATCTTGGCACGGATCAACAGTAGAAAGGTCAATGATGTGAGGAGGACGACACCGATGCCGATCGTTTTGGCCAACGCAGTTTCCTGCTTGAGGAGATCGTCATACTCCTTAACCGAAAAGAGCCCGCGCAACGCGCCAGCAACCTTGCCGTCGATCATAATCGGGGCCGTAATACGCCACGCCCTCTCTGCGGAAGATTCATCGAGTTGCATGACCGAGCGCCCTGCTTGAATTTCAGTCCGTTCCTGTGGATCTAACGTTCGAGGCACCGCCAAAGGATCGGTGCTCAGAATGAGGGTACTAGATTGGGGAGTGATTTCAAACACCGAAAGCCGAAGGATTCCCGGTCGAATCTTACGAACATCTTGAATAAGGTGTTCCAATAATGCAGGATCCCGAATGCTCCCCGTTTTGCCGATCATACCACCCACAAATTCGGAGATACGGAGAAACGAAATCTGTCGATTATGCGCTCCCGCTTGATTGACAATCTCACTATCAAAGAGTGCCATCGTAGCGATTGATAGTCCGACAAACATGGCTCCAGTGAGGATGAACCACGCCATGATGCCGTCCAACTTGAACCACTTCTTAAACATCGCGTTCTCGTCAAATTGCTCCGTTATCATCATACTATGAAATGAGATCGGCGGCACATGCATGTTTTCATGCACCGCTGAAACAGAATTCGCGCGGTATTGCATTCTCTCGAATGCCGAAATTGGATTTCTGTTCTTAGCCAACAAGGCCCTCTCACGTTTCAGTGTCCGGTACTCTCGTCCGTTACCACGAACAAGACATTGCAAATTGCGATCCTTCCGGATGTTCGTTCCGACTCCACACCGGTTCACCTCGTAACCTTCCCGCAACTCCGGTTCCAACCCGATCCCCAGAGAGCGAAGGTTCGCCTTATAAACCGCCGACATTTAGATCGGTGTGGGGTGAGATGTGTGCACCGGCAGCTGACGTATGACTTCCGATCAAGAAAAGAGGAGCACGAGATGAAGCGGAATGCACTGGCTCCCAGTCTTAGGGGAACGTCGCTGTTAAGCCCGCATTTCCCCTGTAATTTCGGTAACCGGTTAACTTTGGCACATCTGTGTAATTGTGGCACGATCAATTCATCGTCCGCTTCGAGCCGACAGCCGACCTCTCCTACGAATTCTTCACGATTTCGTGTTGCGCACGTGCCAGGCAAATACCTTGCACAGCACGTCGTTCATGGACCGTCACTCAAGAGCACTTCTGAAATTATGGCGAGCTTCCGTCAAAGTCATAAGGGGCTTGAGGACGGGTCAGCGCGGGAGCGTCTCCAATTCTGGGTCAAGCCAAACAGAGTTCTTAGTTGAGGCGAGCCACGCGGCTCAGAAACCGTATCACCTAGGCACGGAGGCACTGCTCGCATGAAACAGCTCGTCCACATCGCCTTGCGCAGACCATATACCTTCATCGTGCTGGCTATCCTTATTGTGGTGTTCGGAGTGATGGCGATATTCGAAGCACCGACCGACGTCTTTCCCGTGATCCAAATTCCCGTCAGTTCTGTCGTGTGGATTTACGACAACCTGATGCCAGCGGACGTGGAGGGGCGCATTACGTATGTCTTTGAGCGCTTCCTGACGCAGACAGTCGAAGGGATCAAATACATATGGAGCAACTCGTTATTCGGCAACTCCATCATCAATATCTATCTTCAGGACGGAGTCGATCTCGGCGGAAGTGAAGCCGATATCGCGGCTATTGCGCAAACTTCGGTCAAAGCGTTGCCGCCGGATATCAATGCTCCTATGGTCATGCGTCTGTTCCCATCCCAAGTCCCCGTGGCTACCTTGCAAGTCACCTCCGATTCGCACACACCGGCGGAGCTCTACAACCTCAGCATCATGCGAATCCGCCCCCTCCTGGTTACGATACCGGGTGCGATCTTGCCGCATCCCTACGGGGGACAGGACATGCAGGTGATGATCAATCTCGATCAGCAAAAATTGCTCGCCCGTCATCTTACGCCGGCAGACATCCATCAAGCTCTCGACAGACAAAATCTTGTGCTGCCTGGAGGAGATATCAAGATCAAGTCGACCGACTGGCTCGTCCTGACGAATGCGCAGCCGCTCAAAATCGAAGAGTTCGACGACATTCCGATTAAGCAAGAGGGCAATGCGTGGATCCATCTGCGCGACGTCGCCGTGACACGCCTCGCCGGCCGTGTGCAAACGAACGCCGTTATCGTGGAGGGACAGCAGGCCGTCATCATTGTCGTGATGAAGAGCAGCGAGGCGTCGACACTGGAAGTGGTGGACGGGATCAAAGAAATCATCCCGCGTATCCAGGAGGTGGTGCCTGAGGGCGTGAAGGTCAAACTTCTCATCGACGCTTCGGGTTTCGTAAAGCAGGCGATCGCGGACGTGTTGCACGAAATGCTCATCGCGGCCGCGCTGGTCGGCGTAATTGTGTTGGTATTGCTCGGCTCCTGGCGACCGACCGTCATCGTCCTCACTTCGATCCCACTCTCCATCTTAGCCTCGCTCATCGCCCTGCATGCGCTCGGACAGTCGATCAACATCATGACCCTCGGAGGATTGGCGCTGGCGGTCGGCATCCTGGTCGACAATGCTGCCGTCATGATCGAAAACATCGACACGCACCTCGCCACCGGGCGGCCCGTGGAGGAGGCGATCATCGACGCCGCCAATCAGATCATTCTCCCGACCTTTGTCGCCACGCTTGCTATCACGATTGTCTGGGTTCCGATGTTCCATCTGAGTGGGATCTCCGGTTGGGTGTTTCCGCCGATGGCGGAAGCGGTCATCTTCGCGATGCTCGCCTCCTTCATCCTGACCTATACGCTGGTACCCACCATGGCAAAGTACATTCTGAAGGCTCATCAGACGCATGGGCATGGTGGACCATTCGACGCGGAGCAATCGCAGAATATTTTCACCCGCTTCCAGCAAAGGTTTCAGGAAGGTTTTGATCGATTTCGTGACCGCTACAGTGCGCAACTCGAACAAGCTATCGCGCATCGTGTCGGTTTCGTCGTGACCTCCTCTGCTATCGCGGCAACCTGTCTCGTCCTCTTTTACTTCAACGGGCGCGAGTTCTTTCCCGAGATCCGTTCGAACATCCTACAGATGCACATGCGCGCGCCACTGGGGACGCGCATCGAGGCTGCCGCGCGTATCACGTCTTTGGTCGCCAAAGACGTGGAACGACTGCTCCCCGGTCAGGTCCAAGACATCGTGAGCAATTGCGGCATTCCGGTCGGGGCGCATAACCTGGCCTTCATTCCCACACCGACGGTCGGCACTCAGGATTGCGACCTGACGATCTCACTGACCAATGAGAAGGCACCGGTGTGGGAATACCGCGACATACTTCGGAAGGGTCTGTCTGAACGCTATCCGGGGACCGAATTCACATTCCAGCCGGCCGACCTGACTGCAAGGATTCTCAATTTCGGCTCACTCGCGTCGATCGATGTGCAGATCAACGGTCCGGATCTCTACGCCAACCATGAGTTCGCCCGCAAACTCGCTGGCAAGTTTCGGCAGATCCCCGGCTCCAGCGATGTAGTGGTCCAGCAGCCGATGGGCATGCCCACCCTCCTGGCCGAATCCAACCGGCAATTCGCACTCGGTATGAACCTGGACCAAACGGACTTCGGGAACAATATGCTCGTCACGACTGCCGGAAGCCAGCAAGTCGACCAAAAGTATTGGCTGGATCGCCAGACCGGGATGTCCTACCGGATCAATGTCTATACGCCGCAGCCGCAGCTCACGAGCATCAAAGACCTGATGACAGTCCCGGTAAGCCGGGAGCAGGGGGAATCCTCGGGAGACATGAGAAATGTGCAGCTTCTCGGCAATTTGGCGAACATTTCAGCGGTGGGCACTCCCGGTGCCGTCACGCACGGAAACATCATGCCGCTGATCGACGTCTATGTGGCTGCCGAGGGGCGCGATCTTAACTCTGTCCTGGAAGAGGTGGAACAGGTCATCGGTAGTATGGAATCGGAGGTGCCCAGAGGTTCGATCATTGAAATCAAAGGCCAAGCCGAGGTGATGCGCGCCGCGCTTCGTGAAATGCTCTTCGGCCTCATTGCCGCGGTGGTGCTCGTCTATCTCCTGATCGTCGTCAATTTCCAGTCTTGGCTGGATCCCTTCATCATTATCACCGCCTTACCCGGCGCGCTGGCGGGCATCGCGGTGTCGTTGTTCGTGACCCATACCAATATTTCTGTGCCGGCACTGATGGGTGCGATCATGACGATGGGCACGGCAACAGCCAACTCCATCCTGCTCGTGTCCTACGCACGTGAGCGGCTTGCCGTCCATGGCGACGCCCTGCGGGCTGCGGCGGAGGCCGGAACAGCTCGCATCCGACCGGTGCTCATGACCGCCGCCGCCATGATCATCGGGATGCTGCCGATGGCGATGGCCAATTCTCAGAATGCACCCCTGGGTCGCGCCGTCATGGGCGGTCTTCTGGTTGCCACTCTATTTACCTTGTTTTTTGTGCCCTGCATGTACGCGATGATCTACAAGCGGCGAACCGTTAGCCAAAAGGAGCATGTTTTAGCATGAACAACCTACGTGGGAAAGCGTTTACGATACTGGCAACTTTCCTGTGCGTCATGTATTTCGGCTACCGTTATTATTCGGCTGAAACCAATGCGGCGGTTCTGCGCGAGACCGCGCTGGATCATTCTGTCCAGAAGGTCTCCGTAATTAGCCCAAAGGTGTTGCCGCCGAATGAAACGATTACGCTCCCCGGCAATATTCAGGCTTGGTATGAGGCGCAGATTTATGCGCAGGTCTCCGGCTATGTGAAGATGTGGCACAAGGACTACGGGGCCATAGTCAAAAAAGATGACGTGCTCGCGGAAATCAATGCGCCTGCGCTCGACGCTCAATATGCCCAGGCCAAGGCGGATCTGGAAACCGAGCGTGCCAAGAATGTGCTGGCCGACTTGACCGCAAAACGCTACCTGGCCATGCGGCACAACCAGGCGGTGTCGGAACAAGCGATCTCGGTACAGGTCCAAGAGGCGAAAGCCCAAGCGGCTAAGGTCAGGGCTGCGGAGCAGAACGTCAGGAACTTCGAAGCGCTGATCCGATTCAAGACGATCGTCGCACCCTTTGACGGTGTCGTGACCTCGCGCAACATCAACGTCGGGAACTATGTCAATAAGGAAGCAACCCCCGGTGAAGGCGGTTCAGGAATTAGGGACCTCTTTACCGTGTCCGACGTCAGTCGGCTGCGTCTCTTCGTCAGCGTGCCGGAGGCCTTTGGACCGTTTCTCGAGCCGGGTTTGACGGCCGACGTCACGGTGCCTCAACTCCCCAATCGTCATTTCACCGGGAAGTTTCTGACTGTCGCCCGCGGATTCGACGTCAGCACGCGCACGGCCATCACGGTCTTCGAGCTCGACAACCAGGACCGTGCGCTGTGGCCCGGCTCCTACGCCACTGTTCGTCTCACAGCACCGGTGGAAAAGAATGTTCTGACTATTCCGACGACTGCGTTGGTCTTCCAAGAGCATGGCGCGCAAGTCGCCCTGGTGGGTGACGGCGATCGCGTGCATTTCAAACCGATCACCATGAGTCGAGTTCTCGACAATGTCATGGAAATCACCGATGGGATTTCCGAAAGCGATCGCATTATCAACAACCCCAGTGCTGCGTTGCTGGAAGGCGACAAGGTGGCCATGGTCATGCCGGCGCCGGGATATGCACTGACAGACGACCATTCGCAGCAAACGTTGGTCAAGGAGGTTGCGTCCAAATGACCGACCAACCCTTATATCTAAGTGCAGAGGTGTCGCGTCCCACTTACGCCGCCGTTTGGCGTCTCGGCTTCTCGTTGTTGACGCTCACGCTGACTGGTTGCAGCGATTGGTTTCCGCGCGCCAATCTCGCGCCGACCTATGAGCCGCCTCAATATGTCGTGCCTGTCTCATGGCGTGGCACCAGTCCCTTCGTGGAAGCGAAGCCGTCGGATGATGAACTGCGCCCTGATTGGTGGAAACTGTTTGGCGATCCTGTCCTCGACAAACTGGTCGAGCAAGCCATGGAAGCCAATCCGGATCTCCAGGCTGCAGCCGAGCGCTTTGTTCAGGCTCGGGATATGATGATGAAGGCCCGGGCGCAGTACATTCCTCAGATCGGCATCGGTTTCGGCGGAAGACATGAAAGACAGTCGATTGAGAAACTCTTCCGCCCCGATACTATTCCCATCCAAGGAAGCACCATGGAACTTGGTGGCATTGCATCGTGGGAACCCGATTTCTGGTCGGCGCTTCGCAACGCCACCCGAGTGGAGACGTACCGTGCCCAAGAACGTGCCGCCGACTGGGGACTCGCCCGTCTCAGCCTGCAAGCGGAGGTGGCGTCGGACTATTTCATCCTCCGCGGGTTTGATGCACAAACCGCCATTTATAGCCAATCCATCGATCTCTACAGACAATCGTTGGGTCTCGTCAAAGCGCAGTTTGCCGGGAAGCTCGCTTCGGCGCTTGACGTCGCCCGCGTCGAATCTTTGCTGTTCAGCACGGAAACTAAATTAGCGCAGATTCAAGGCCAACGCCAAGTGACGGAACAGGCGATCGCCATCCTGCTCAATGTGGCGCCGGCCAGTTTTACGATCGACCCGGTCAATGATCTGCGTGTCGCAAGTTTTACGATTCCGCGTGTCATTCCCGCCACGCTGCTTGAGCGCCGACCCGATATCGCGAGTAGCGAACGACGGATGGCGCAGGCGAGCCGCACCATCGGCATCGCCCGGGCCGCGTTTTTCCCAAACGTCTCGTTCCGTGCAGACGGTGGATTCGAAGACGGCTTCAATCTAATCAAACTTGCCAATAGTTTTTGGGCGTACGGTTCGGAGGTTTCCCTGCCGGTCTTCCAGGGGGGATATCGTCGGGCTCAATTACAACAGGCTTGGTCGGCCTATCGCGAGACGGAAGATCTGTACCGTTCGACCGTCCTTAATGCGTTTCGCGAAGTGGAGAACAATCTAAGTCTGACAAACCGGCTGACACTCGCGGCCAATCGGCAAGATGCCGCGGTGGAGGCGACCTTCAAAACGCAGAATCTGACCTCCGATCTCTATCGGGGCGGACTGGCATCGAGCCTCGAACTCATTTACGCCCAGGTCAGCACGTTGACGGCGCGCATCGATTCCATCGTCATTAAAGCGGACCTACTCAAATCCTCGGTTGCGCTCATTCGTGCGCTGGGCGGCGGCTGGAACCGCAATCAATTGCCGACCGACGATCAGATTCAACCGTTTGGCACGTTCCAATATGTCAACCTCAAAAAGCCGGAACCGGCCGGAGGCATCGATGTCCATGCTGAGGATAACCATTCGTACAACAATGTGACCAAGCCGTCGCTTCGTTAATCACGTTGTATGGTAGCGCAACAATACTTGCCAGGGGAGGGACCCGCATAGATCTATCCCTCTCTCTTGGAGAAAGGCGGACGATATGGAAAGAGGAAAGGTGTCTGTCGGAGGGATTCTATTCGTGATGATGACGACTCCGTCCTTGGGCGCAGTGGACGCATTCGCCTCCCAGGAGTTCATCATGAATCAGCGCGCCCGAGACCAAGCGGAGGCGGAGGAATTGCTCACGTTTCGAATTGAGGCTGTCGAGCTCCAATCAGCATCACGCTGTGCTGCGGATCCGAAAATGGCGAGTGATGAAAGACTACTGGATCCGCAATTGCCAGCCTGCGACGCGATGAAGAACCTCGCTCGTCACAATCCGATTGAAGGCATGAAAACAGAAGAGAGTATTTCAAATCGGGAGCGACGCCGCGACAAGCCGCCGGCTGTCAAAGACATCGATGTCAACGCGAGGAATAACCGGGTGTATAACGATCCGACTAAGCCGTCGGTTCGTTAACGAGGTTTGTGTGAGAGGACGAGGCATCATGCACAGAAGGACAGAAAGGAGAAGCAACAGTTGCCTGATACCAAGGGGTTCGCCATTCACGCCGCATGGCGATCCCCTGGTCGAGGAGTTGAGCCGTGAACCGTCGATGAGATAGCTGTCATCGACATCCTGAGGGCCGGAGGCGTTCGTGGCTTAGCGAGGAGGGATGGTAGGCATATGAGAATTCTCATCATTGTAGCCCGAGATTCTATGTTAGGTGACCTGGAGGAGCTCTTGCACAAGAACGGGGTCAAGGCGTACACGATTCTCAGCAACGTCATGGGGAAGGGTGTCACTGGGAGAGTGTATGGAACCTTTCTGAACCCCGACATCAATGCGATCATTTTTGCGGTACTTCCACCTGAGCAGGCGGACCGCGCTGCCAGTGCACTTCGGGCTCTACTCGAGGGACGAAAAGAGTCTTCACATGATGACAAACCGATCCCGCTCAAGGTGTTTTCATTTCCTTGTGAAGAGCACGTGTAGTGGGATGGACTGGAACTCTCTGCCCTCAGCCATCACCGTCATCGACGGCCTTGGGCTCCACTGTCCTTGGGACCTGGGAGCTTGAGCTAAAGACTGGATTCTTGGCAGGTTCGCTGACGCAACAGGCTTCTAATGCGCAAGCGGTCGGTCGGGATGATTTTGAGAAGACCTTTAAGGTAAATGGTTGTTCAACCATGGATGCTCCGCTCGATTTAGGCGTGAAGCGCTCGGTCAGACTCATCCTTCGTGGAAGAGGTTTTGATCGATTCTGATAGTGCTATGGAGGACTGCTTACAGCGAGCTGACTCAGATTGAAACTTCCGCCGGCCAACAGGTTGGCAGCTTGCGGTCTGTAGATTGAGTAGATGGAAGAGGCCAGCCATTGCCAACGACGAGGGGCATAATTCCTGGTATCCTCGTAGCTGACACCAAATCATGTCTCGCTGCATATGGTTCGGTTTCCGCTACGGTCAAATTCTTGGGCGCATGTATGACGGCCACTGAAGCGACAGGATATCAGCTGCACGCAACGAGGAGGTGATGGCGGGACAACCCGGTCTGACATGAAAAGCCGTGGGATTCCTGTGTGCAACAGTGGATCGAATCTATGGTTCAAAACTGATGGATGACTCCTATCCCTACGTTGGTGTTGTGGTCGTGCGTCTGCGTGATATTCACTCGACGATTCGCCCTCTGGACAGACAATGTTACTGCAGTCCGATCGGTCAGCTGATAACGGAGTCTCCCGTTCCCCTGAAAGATGTTCTCATGTTCCCCGTTTCGTTCGTCTTCGTGAAGTCCACTGGTCCAATTGTTTCGCTCGTAGTGGAAGTCCAGCTCTAATTCGAGATGCGGCATCAGTTCTGCGTCAAGCCCAAGGGCGACGAAGTGGTGCACATAAGAATTATCTTCTTCGGCTTCAAATTCGTGCCGCCCACTGGCTAAGCCACGTTCGTAGTGATAACCGGCGAAAAGTTTCAAGTGTTCTGTTGCTCGCCAAAAAATATGCGGCCCAATCGTCCAGAACGTCGTATTGCGCCGTGCAAAAGCCTCGTTGTAAAGTCGTTTTCCAACCCGCCCTTGAAAACGCAGTTCCCAATTCTCGGAAAGGCGCTGTTCGAGTCGGATATATCCGACATGGGAGGTTACTCTCTCATTGGCAAAAGTCTCCGGCTCGGCTCGACTCACCTCACTGTTCCCAAGCAGTTGATCGGGAGCGGAAAAATAGCGCAGCCGCAATGCTGTGTTGGGTGTGAAGGAATGCAAGGCTTCGACGGCGACGCTCGCCTGGCTCCATTCGGGACTCACCGCATAGACAAACCCCTGGGGCTTAATAGAAAACGCTGTTCGACCCAATCCAGTCGTGATCGCATTCGATATGAGGAGGCCCGGCTCGAAGACCATGTCGGAGCCGCGTCCAGTACGAGACACGTCCAAGACCGGTTGTGAAGGATCGCCATCGATGTTTGACCGGCGTGTGGCTGAAAAAAGGGCGACGTCATCGGTGTAGTATAAATTGCCGTCAGCCGTCACGGACCATGCGGCCAAGATAGGGGATGCTGTCCCCAACAGCATCAGGAGGCTAGCTACGATCATCCTGACGCAAAACAGTGGATTCGTAGAGGCCCATCGCCCACTCGTTCCGCCTAATCGAAGAACGCACGAACGCACATTATCCCTGTACCGGTGAGCGGTCGAGACGAAGGTTGACCTGATCGATGCGTTGGATAGGAACCATATCGACTCACTGTTCATACTGATCCATATATTTAAAATGCCACAGCACTCATGAGATCACCTCGGATGGTGCAGACGTGCGAACCATCTGCACCCAATCAAGTCCGGCCATGCTCCACAACGATCAACTCATTCTCTCTAAACGCATGCTCTGAACCGGATACATGAAATGCGCCGTTCGCATATTCGAAGTCGGCCTTATATCCCCGCGATTTGAGCGGGCACATGGTTTCAGTCATGCTGGAATCGGAAGGGGGCTTAGAATGTTGCGGCGTTGGTACGATGCTCGACATTATGGCGTTTGCAGTTCAAGAGTCGGGACGATCTCCACGGTCTTTCCCAGCGCCTCCAATCCGAAATGCGGGTTCTCTGTGATTTCGTGAACGCTTCGTCGTCCTTTAGGAGATTCGAATGTGAAATCGACCTGAAGGGTCTGCTTTGCTGACACCGATACGTTCTTTTTGAGCGTTGTTCCTACACCGGGATGCCAGGCCATCAAGGTATACTCACCGACTGGCACGTCAGCGATCACATACCGTCCCTCCGAATCGGTCACCATATAATACGGATTATTCACGGCAAACCCCCAGCTCTCCATATAGGCATGAAACCCACACTGCATCCGGAAGAACCGACGGTTCTTCGTCATCTTGACGATCTCGATCATCGGTTGTCCGGCCAGATGCTCATGAGTGTCGGACCCGACATCGCGTTGGTGCATAGGATTCATGGGAAGAGGTGTATTAAAGATCACACGTGGACCCAGTGCCGACGTTTCATACGCCTGAATGTCATGAAAGACCGGATCCATATTCACGACCCGCACCTCGGCTCGATCCTTCACGATACTCACGAAAGGCAAAAACCGGCAGTCCCGCGCCTCAATGGTGGGTGGCACGAAGGTGAACGGTTTCCCCTTCGTCGCATCAATCAGGAAGACAACGGTGTCTGCAAGGCCTCGATCTGCTGAAACGCTGAACTCGTCCAGAATCCTCCATCCGGTCCCGGTGGAAATTCGTCCGCAATAGACGGGGTCTGGAAAGGTAATGAGATTGAACCCTTTTGGAATCGGCTTCCCTTCCGCCATCCTCACGGTTCCCGTCAGTGTTCCGCCGTCCCGCACTTCAATTTCTTGATAGGGCCAAGCCGTTGAAGCACAGGCCATCATGAGCAGAACCGGAACGAGCGGTGCGTTCATTGCGTCACACTTTCAATTGAGGTCGATTGTTTTATGGTTTCCAAATGCTTGCCGTAGAGAAAGAGGGGGAGCCTAGTCCCCCTCTCATAGGCTGTGATTGCCTCTCTCGAGCGACACGTGAGTTATCGTGTTGCTGCCGGAACCACATGCGCTGGTTCATGAACAGAAGCAGTTGTCGCTGCTGTCCCGGCTCCGAACAGAGGCAGTACCCGTTGATCGCCGACCGGTAATACTCGAAGGTAACCCCACTGTCCGGACTGCGAGTACGGCAACCGCTGATTGCTCCACACATAATCGCCCGGCATACGGAACGGCCCTCCCGCGCTTGGGAGAAACGCGTCCAACGCCTCCGAGCCGGAGAACTCTACCACGCTGATCATGTCGGCGCCGGGCATGAACGGCTCAATCGGCCACTCATGGCGCTCGACACTGAACATGCCGTTCTGTTCGTTGCTCGCACCGAAGACATGGATTCGAACAGGATCTCCGGCATGCGCCTCGATGATCGGCGTCACCGGATCCTCCGCTTTGTCCGCGACACAGGGTTGGAACATCTTGCCGAGCGTGCACCCCTTCTCTTCGCGGAATTTATACGGCTCCGACCGGTAGTTGACTGCCGTCAGACCCGCCGTGTTCTGCACATACGGCATGAAACTCGTCCCGATGATATTGTCCTCGTCCTGAAAGAACAGGGCTGCGTCACGGTAGTTCACGCGATGCTCATACCCTGGAATCGTTCGATCGACGATGACGTCGGCCACCCAACTGTTCTTCGTCGAAATATCCGCGCCCGTTTTCGGGTCACGGTACTGGGCCCCCTTCGGACCGATGACCACGGCTCCGAAGAGTCCGCTGCGCGGATTGGTCATGACATTGCCCCAGTCCCAAACCAATGAGGCCGTCTCTCCCAGAAAGGGGTCCGCGTAGTAGGTGTACGTGCGACTCTCCCCAGGCGCAATGGTCTGATCGCCGGGATTGTTCCCGACGTTCGCACCGAGCGAATCTTTGGGGTCGAAGGTCAAGCCAATCGCGGAGAACGATGCTCTGCTCTCCTTCATCCGATTGGTCAGCTTCACTTTGAGACAGTCGCCAACATTGGCGCGCAAGGTCAGCGGCATCGGCTGAACGCCTCCAGCGACCTTGGTTGTGTCTTCTTCCAACGCGTAAATCTTCGCGTTCGGATTGACCATCTGAATGGTCCGTTCGAAGTCGACCTCGATGGCGTCAGGCGCCTTTGGATTCAACTTCATGGAAGGATAGTCCAATGCCGCCACGTTGAAGTTCTTCACCGGAGCATCCGGCGGGCACAGCGCCATCGGTTTCGGAATCTCATTTCGACGACTATACCCGGCAGGGAGTTTCTGTAGGTCAGGGATCTCCTTGTCCAACACTCGCATGATGCCCCACGCACCTTCCGAGAACTTGGACATGCGGCCGTTGAAGTGGATGTAGTCTCCGGGTTGCAGTCGCGGCCCCCCCGCTTGCGGCACGACCAGATCGTACCGTTCAGCGATACCGATATGGATGGAGTTCTTCCGATTCGCATCGCCGGCATAGCGTTCAGTGAGATAGGTATGGCCTGAGACCGTCCACACCATCGTCTCGTTCGCCATGGTTTGAAGCAGCCGGAACACCACGGTATCTCCCAGGTACGCACGCACCATGGGTGTATAGGGATCGCCATGGACGGCACTGCTGAACAACCTGGACGAATCAGGATTCGCGGCCAAGCGACTCGAGATGGGCTCGGCTTTGAAATTCAAGCCACCGCCCGTCGTATGCGTTCCGCCGTTGAGAAAAGGCATCGGCGTCATGGGAATGTGTTCCGGCATGGGGAAGGACACCGTTTTCCCGGCCTCCAGCGCCACTTCGATCGGCTGTCCCGGCGGGTTACCCGCCGTCACGATGTTCACCGTATGTGGCACGGTGTCATTCAGTTGCACCATCAACTCTCGGAAGCTGCCGTTGACGCCGTACCCAACCGGCTCTGCCGTACGGATATCGGCGAGCGGTCCGCTCCGAACCTGTTTCCCGGTCTTGGGATCATGGTAGGTCGAACCGACCGGCTCAATGATGATCGTGCCGAACCCCCCGTGAGGCCATGTCACACGCCCCAAGGCATGGTCGTGCCAGAAGACCGTCCCGACATCGGAATCCACCCAGAACCGCTGCCGGACGAATTCCACCGTCACGATGTCATTGGCTGGATGTGCATGTTTCAACGGACGATAGAGTATGATCTGGTTGCCTCGGATCGATTTGATCCGACCGACCTCGTTCCCTTGAACGTTGTCCGCTCCGATCAAAACTTCCACGTTCGGATGGTACTGCGACGCGTTCTTGACCGTCATGACCCGATCGCCTTTCCTTGCCGGCTTCGTGAACACGGTATTCATCGGCACAGGAAGGCCTTTGTTCACCTTTTTCTCCAACATGGTGAACGGACGCACCGATTGCTCATACGAAAAGCCGGTGATCACGCCGTCGGACGACTGGTTGTCGAACTGCAGAAAGTGCCAGTGGGTATTGATCTTCGACGCCTGGAAGTTGATATGGTCATCGTCCAGCCACTCGCTCGTCAGCATCCAGTCGATACAATCATAAATATTGGCGCGCACGACCAGTGGATACTTGATGTCGCTTTTGCGAACCTGCGCTTCCTCCTCGTGCAGCACATAGATGAGCCCGTCTCGGTCTACGACAGCCGGCGTCTCGCCCTGCTTATCGGACAGCACCATCGGTGTCTGAATGAAATGCACGTTGTATTTCTTGGAGCCGGCATTCTCAGGGCACATGCTCCAGCGCCCGTTTTCTCCCGGCTTCGCCGGATATGAACTCGGCAACCCGTCGTCGTCCAGGTGGATCATATCCAGCCACGGAGAAGGATTGTGATGCTGAGAGAAGGGTACCCGACGGCCGAAATGCGGTTTCAAATGCGGCCATGCAATCTTACCGGTAGCCGTCTCGAAGGCGATCGGCAGCCGTTGTCCCGGATGCGCAGATTGGTAACGCGGGTTCGGCACGGTGTTTTCCGGTTCCGTCATCGCGCGGGTCCCTTGCCAGGCCCAATTCAACACGCTCGCGTCGTATGAACGCGTCTGTCCTTTTTCGTCATCTTGATGACCCGGCTTGCCTTGCGGCGGCAGCTGCATCTCAACCCAATCCTTGATCGTGACGACGGCGGGGTCCGCCTTCCAGTCGGTCTTGCCCTTCTCAATGACGTGGAACTGTTTCCCGAACCAATCCACCGTCTTGCCGATCAGCTGATCGGATGTGACGCCCGCCTTGATGCGCCCGACCCGGTCCGGCAGCTCGCGTAGATCCGGCATCACGTCGTTGTGATGCGTTCCCTCTTGGAGCGTGTTGTACACCCGCCAAAACCCCCACATGCCTGCGATGTAATGGTGAGCGACATGACAATGGAACAGGAAATCCCCGGCCAACTGCTGGCACAGGCCGGATCCGCATTCGGTCTCCAAATCCATGGTCTCAGACGGCCCGATGACCTCCACATCAACTCGATCGGACTTCGTTCGAATCACCGGATATTTGACCGGCCCGTTCTTGGCCGCATGCCACAAAGGCATTTCGTCGATGGCGCGCGGACTCCGCGGCCACCGAATCGACCCGCCGTGCGGATGATGAGAGTGAAAGACCTCAGACCCTCCATGCACCAGCCGAAACTTCGCCGGATCGCCCAGATAGCTGCGCGGGATGGTCGTGGCCGGATCGCCGAATGTATAGGCGCTGTAGGCCATCGATTCGTCTTCGAAACCAAAGTACTCATGCTGTGTCTGCATGTTGTCCACGCCGAACGGCTCACTCCTGTAATTCAACGCACGAGCCACCGGACGGTAGACGTCCGTCAAGGGGTCACGCTGTGGAATAAAGTCGCCTTTCTTGTTCAGCGGCCGAAACGCTTCGTCCCCGACTTCGTGGTAGATCACGACGAACTCCCGGAAGTCGGGCCCGGCTCCATTCTTGATCATGGCCTGCCAGCCGCTGGCCATCGGCGTCGGCTCGCCGGTGCCCAATGGATCGAGATATTCTGACCCCTTCGGTTCGACGATAAAGGCACCGAACAGACCCATCACCGTCAGCTCGCGATCGTTGCTGTACGAGTGGAACTGCCGGCCGCCTTCTTGCTGGGTCGGCGGGATGTACCACTCCAGATCCACGGACTTCCCTTTGGCTGCGATGCTGTCCGGATTCGTCGTCGTCGCTGGTTGCCCCGTGGACGCGACGATCATGCTGGAGCCATGAATATTGAGACTGACCTCTTCGTCACCCTCCAGTTGATTGCGAAGCGTCATCTTGATGCAATCGCCCTGATTACCGCGGATGACGAGCGGCTGAATCCACTGGTTCTGTAACCCGTTCTTGACGGCTCCGGGATCATAGCCTTCCTTCTCGCGGGCCGCCCGATTGGCGGCTTCCTCTTCCCGCACTTTGTCGAGATTCTCGCTCAGGACATACATGTACCCGGGGTAGAAATCGAGCCACATATTGAGGGAGATCTCGACGTTAATGGCCGAGATGTCATACTTCCGGACAGGTGCGGACGCCGGACAGCGCCCGCCCGACATCGACACCGGTTCCACGCCGGTGTTCGACATGAGCAGCACATCCTGATTTCCGGCACCATACTGATGCATCATGGTGAGATCGTTGTAGTATCCACCCGTCCGTTGTGCAGTCGCGTCCTTCTCCATTTGTTGCATGACGCGTTGATGCTGTCGCTCGACCAGAGCGGTACGATCCGGTTGGCCTTCCAACGTATTCTCGACGATAGTTTGCCCCTTCAGCCGCTCGGCCCAACTCGGCGGCTGATGGTTCATCGCCACATGCGCGGAACTTTCAGCAAGTGCGGACGGCGGTGACACAAACAGTATGACTCCGGCGAGCCCGCTCAAGAGTCGGACGGATGAAAAACCATGATCAAACATGGACCGATCTCCTTCATGAAAGATACGTGAGCGGCGAAGGCGATTTAGCCAGCGCTCCCAAGCAATAGTGAGAAAAGGTGAAACTACAATAGTTCCGGAAATAATCAGCCGACCCGACCGAAAAGATGAGATGTGCACTCTCACTCCTTTACTATTACTATATTCTGGTCCAGATCAGTGGTCGTGTGGAGTTGCTTCACTGGAACCACGGACTTTTTCATGAATAATCGGGCTGCTTGGTCAGCCTGACAGGGTTTCCAAAGCCAATGGAGAAATCAAAGACAGCGACAACTGTTCCGACACAGAGTATAGAATGAACGGAGTTCTCATGACGTACCGTACCTTGCTTGAAGGGCGATTGTGGAGCAGCGGACTTGGTGGTCAACGTAGCAGGCTCGGCAACGCACGATAACTCGTACGACTACGTGGTCGAGAAGGAAAAACTACGAAGCGTCCACACGGTTTGGCAGCTTGAAGCTAGTAGCGATCGGGAGCCATAATTTCCGCTCGCAGAGGGATTCTTGTATGAACCTCGTGGGAAAAGAATGGCGACTCGTCGGCGTGATGTTGCTGCTTGTCGTCGTGCTGTTCGTTGTCGATATCGTCACGCCGCTTGGGTTCACCAACCATGTGCTGTATGCCGCAGTTGTCTTGGTCGCGACGGTATCACATCACGTTTGGATGCCGTCGGTAGTTGCAGGGATCGGGACGGTGCTCACCGTGGTCGGCATGATCCTGAGTCCGGTCATGCCTGGTTTCCCGGTATGGATGGTATTCGGCAACCGAACATTTACGATTATCATGTTGTGGATCTTGGTGTGGTTTGCCTGGAAACGGCGACAGGCTGAGTTAGCCTTGAAACTGGCAAATGAGCATCTGGAGCAAAAGGTCACCGAACGAACTCGGGAACTTGCCGGAATCAATCAAGCGCTCGTCTTGGAGGTTACCGAACGTATGCAGGTGGAGCATGCTTTCCAGCTTTCGGAAGGACGCCTTGCCGGTATCTTGGATATCGCCGAAGATGCCATCATCGTGACCGAACAGGATCGATCAATCTCGCTTTTCAACCAAGGGGCGACGAAACTATTCGGTTATGATCCAGACGAAGTGCTGGGGCAACCGATCGATCTGCTGCTCCCCCAGCGATTTCGAGCGGATCATGCGTATCATATCGACGCATTCGGCCAAGCCTCGGAGACGGCTCGTCGTATGGCACAACGGCGTGAAGTATTCGGATTGAAGAAGAATGGAAGCGAATTCCCAGCCGAGGCAAGTATCTCAAAACTGACCGTCGGCGAGAAAACCACATTTACCGTTATCATAAGAGACATCACCGATCGTCTCACGACCGAACGCCAACTCCAGTCGCTGACGGCCCAATTGATGGCTGCTCAGGAGGAAGAACGTCGGCGCATTGCGCAAGAACTGCACGATGACATCAATCAACGACTCGCGTTACTCGCGATCGACATGGGGAAGGTCGAGTCTGACCCTGCGGCAATGACCGGTCAGGCCAGAGCGATAACGCGCGCGCTCGCTCAGCGTCTGGCCAAGATTTCTGATGATGTCCGTCGCATGGCCTATCAGTTTCACCCATCCATCTTGGACGACTTGGGCCTCACTGCCGCGCTCAAACAGTTGACCGATGAATGGTCGGTCAGGACGGGAATCAAAGTTGTGATCGTACAAGAAGAAATCGCCGATCCCTTGCCCAGTAATATTGCCTCTTGTCTCTATCGGGTCGCGCAGGAGGGGCTTGCCAATATTATAAAACATGCCCATGCCGCTCGGGTGGAGCTCGAGTTGACCTGTGATGGCCAAGAGGTTACTCTATCAATTCATGACACGGGTGTCGGGTTCGATCTCGAGGAGATTCAGGCCCGCCATCCCGGTTTAGGTCTTGTGAATATGCGAGAGCGAGTGCGGTCGGTGCGAGGCCGATTCACCATCCAGTCCGAGCCGGGCCGAGGCACACGCATTATCGTGCAGATTCCACTCTCCGGAGCACTACATGAAGAAGCCACGAGTTCTTTTAGCTGATGACCATACTTTCGTGCTCGAGGGGTTCAAGAAGTTGCTGGAAGAGCAATGTGAATTGGTGGGGTCGGTAGAAGACGGCCGCGCCTTGCTCAAAGCTGCCGTGGAGCTTCAACCGAGCCTCATCGTACTCGACATTTCGATGCCTCTATTGAACGGCATTGAGGCGGCAAAAAAGCTCAAGAAGCAGCTTCCCGGAGTGAAGCTAATTTTCGTCACGATGCATGCCGACACCGCCTATGTCAACGAGGCCTTCAAAGCTGGGGCATCCGGCTATTTGCTGAAACGATCGGCAGCCACCGAGTTGATGCAGGCGGTTCAGTCCGTGATGAGCGACAATTTCTATGTGACCCCTCTGATTGCCAAAGATGTGGTGACATTTTTCCTCACGCCCGGACACGCTTCTCTGCCCACGATTGACGACTTGACGATGAGGCAGCGCGAGATTCTGCAACTCGTCGCTGAGGGGTTGTCCGCCAAAGAAATTGCCGATCAACTACACGTATCTCATCGGACCGTCGAATTTCACAAGGCCAAGGTCATGGAGCAACTCAATCTCCATACCACTGCCGAGCTCGTGAAATATGCGATCGCGCATGGCTTAGTCACGGCTTCGTGATCTCTTTCCAGCCTGTACGTAGTCCTTTCGCAGCAACCTGGTAGTTTCCACAGACACAGCTGGTAGTTTTCCTCTCTCTCCTTTCCCGACCACTGCGGTAATGTCCTCCTTCGTAAAATGTTCGTATCAAGTCTCGGAGAGACGTTGGGTGTGCGTGTGATCGCTCGAATTGATCCAGAGACCTCTTCCTTATGGGCAGGGAGCAGTTACGGTGGGATTTTGCGTCTGGTGCACGAGTACAACTCTCTGTGCCTGGAGGGAAAACTTAAAGATTGAGAATAATGAGAACAAGTTGGGCGTGCATGTCCATGTAAGAAGGAGGGTCATCATATGTTTGTCTCACGTAGGCAGTTCATGAAAGCCTCTGTCGGCACGATCGCGGCCGCAGCCGTGGCGGACAAAGTTCTGGCCTTGACCTCGCTCCAACCGGTGATCGAAGTCGGCAATCCCTTAGGGGAGTATCCTGACCGATCCTGGGAGCGGGTCTACCATGACCAATATCGCTACGACTCATCCTTTACCTGGGTCTGCTCCCCCAACGATACACACGCCTGTCGCATCCGTGCGTTTGTTCGAAACGGCGTGGTCATGCGGGTCGAACAGAACTACGACCACCAAACCTATGAAGACTTGTATGGGAACCGCGGCACCTTTGCGCACAATCCCCGGATGTGCTTGAAGGGGTTTACCTTCCATCGGCGAGTCTACGGGCCGTATCGCTTGAAGGGCCCCTTGATGCGGAAGGGGTGGAAACAGTGGATGGATGACGGCTCACCCGAACTGACCCCGGAAACCAAGCGCAAGTACAAGTTCGATAGTCGATTCCTCGACGATATGCTGCGGGTTTCTTGGGATACAGCCTTTACCTATGCCGCGAAGGCGATGATCATTATTGCCACCCGCTATAGTGGAGAGGCGGGGGCAAGACGGCTTCGGGAGCAGGGATATGCCCCAGAGATGATTGAGATGATGAAGGGCGCGGGCGTGCGTTGCTTCAAGCACCGGGCAGGTATGCCCATTCTCGGATTCATTGGCAAACATTCCAATACTCGTTTTAATAACAGCGTCTTGCCGGTGCTGGATACATGGATCCGCAAGGTCGGTCCTGATCAGGCGCAAGGAGGTCGCTATTGGAACAATTACACCTGGCATGGGGATCAGGATCCCTCGCAGCCCTGGTGGAACGGGACGCAAAACTGTGATGTGGATTTGAGTGATATGCGATTCACCAAGTTAAACACGAGCTGGGGTAAGAATTTTGTTGAGAATAAGATGCCGGAAGCGCACTGGAAGCTTGAATCGATCGAACGTGGTGCCCGTCTCGTGGTGATCACTCCGGAATACAATCCGACGGCCTCTCGAGCTGACTACTGGATTCCCCTTCGACCGCAATCAGACACGTCGCTGTTCCTAGGTACCTGCAAGATCATTCTCGATGAAAACATGCACGACATCAATTACATCAAAGACTTCACGGATATGCCTCTGCTAGTCAGAACGGACACTCTGCAGTATTTGGATCCGCGGGATGTCATTCCGGGCTACAAGTTTCCCGACTTTTCGCACAGCTACTCAGGCCGGATCCAAGGGTTGAAATCGGATCAGATCGAGCGTTTAGGGGGCTTCATGGTGTGGGACTTGGCCAAAAAACAGGCAGTAGCGCTCCATCGGGAGCAGGTCGGCTGGCACTTCGAACAAAGCGGGATTGATCCGGCCTTGAACGGCACCTATCGCATTCGATTGCTAAATGGACGTGAAATCGATGCCATGCCGATCTATCAGATGTATTTGGTGCATCTCCAAGATTACGATCTGGATACGGTGCATCAGATCACACGATCCCCTAAAGATTTGATTGTGCGCTGGGCACGAGATTCGGGCACGATTAAGCCGGCCGCCATTCACAACGGCGAAGGGGTCTGTCATTATTTCCATATGACGGAAGCGGGACGAGCCGCCGCCCTCGTCCTCACCTTGACCGGCAATATCGGCAAGTTCGGCACAGGTTGCCATACCTGGTCCGGCAATTACAAAGTGGGAATTTGGAATGCCACCCCCTGGTCTGGCGTCGGTGGCGGCGTGCATCTCTCCGAAGATCCCTGGCAGATCAATCTGGATCCGAATGCTCATGGGAAGGAAATCAAATACCGGAACTACTATTATGGCGAAGAGCCTGGGTACTGGAACCACGGCGACACGGCCTTGATTGTTAACACGCCGAAGTACGGGCGCAAGGTGTTCACCGGGAAGACCCATATGCCGACCCCCAGTAAGTTCCGATGGGTGGTCAACGTCAACCTTTTGAACAACGCCAAGCACCATTACGATATGGTGCGGAACGTCGATCCCAACATCGAATGTCTCATCACGCAGGACATTGAAATGACCTCGGATGTCAACCACGCCGACATCGCCTTCGCTGTAAACTCCTGGATGGAGTTCACCTATCCGGAAATGACGGCCACAGTGTCGAATCCCTGGGTGCAGATCTGGAAGGGTGGGATCAGGCCGTTGTATGACACGCGTAACGATGCGGATACGTTTGCTGGGGTGGCAGCGAAGCTAGCCGAGATGACGGGCGAGAAACGGATGCGAGACGTCTTCCATTTTGTCTACCAGAATCGAGTGGATGTGTATGCACAACGCCTCCTTGACGCGTCCAGTACCTTTTACGGTTACAGTGCCGATGTGCTCTTGAAGTCGGAAAAGGGCTGGATGGTGATGGTGCGTACGTATCCGCGGCACCCACTCTGGGAGGAGACCAACGAATCGAAGCCGATGTGGACCAGGTCGGGGCGCATCGAGAGCTATCGTATTGAACCGGAAGCCATCGAGTACGGAGAAAACTTCATCGTGCATCGTGAAGGGCCGGAGGCCACCCCGTACCTGCCGAACGCCATCTTTACGACGAATCCCTATGTTCGGCCGGACGACTATGGCATTCCCATCACGGCGCAACACCACGATGACAAGACAGTTCGGAATATCAAGCTGTCGTGGCATGAAATCATGCGGCACTCGAACCCCTTGTGGGAAAAAGGATATCAATTCTACTGCGTGACGCCGAAAACGCGTCACCGGGTCCATAGCCAGTGGTCGGTGAACGACTGGGTCCAGATCTATGAGTCGAACTTCGGCGA
>DCZN01000095.1:0-6722 GCA_002331625.1 Nitrospira sp. UBA2083
TGGTCCACGTGCCCGATCGTCCCAATATTCACGTGCGGCTTCTTCCGCTCGTATTTCGCCTTCGCCATACCTCACCCCTCCCCTGATTCGCTAATTACTACTTCTTAATGATGGCTTCTGCAATATTCCTCGGGACCTGGTCGTAACGGTCAAACTCCATGCTGTACGTCGCACGACCCTGAGTCCGAGACCGAAGGTCAGTCGCATAACCAAACATTTCCATCAGCGGGACAACCGCATCGATTGCCTGAGCACCGGCCCTGACCTTCATGCCCTGAACCTTGCCTCGCCGGCCGTTCAAATTGCCAATAACATCACCCATAAACTCCTGAGGGACAAGAACCTCAACCTTCATGATCGGCTCGAGCAAGACAGGATCAGCCTTTTTGCACGCATCCGAAAAACCCATAGAGGCGGCGATTTTAAATGCCATTTCATTCGAATCGACATCATGATACGACCCGTCGATGACCGTAACCTTCACATCCCGAAGCGGATAACCGGCAACCACACCTGTCTCCATTCGCTCCCGAACGCCTTTTTCAATGGCGGGAATATACTCTTTAGGAATTGCCCCTCCCACCACTTTATTGACGAATTCCAGCCCCTTCCCCGGCTCCGATGGCTCAACGGTCAGGACAACATGGCCATACTGCCCACGACCACCAGTCTGCTTGATGTATTTTGACTCAGCCTCAGCCTTGCGCCTGATCGTTTCCCTGAACGCCACTTCCGGTTTTCCGACGTTGGCTTCGACTTTGAATTCACGCAACATCCGGTCAACGATGATCTCGAGATGCAGCTCTCCCATCCCAGCTATGATCGTCTGAGCAGTCTCCTCGTCCGTCCGCACGCGAAAGGACGGATCTTCTTGCGCCAGCTTCTGAAGTGCAAAGCCCATCTTCTCTTGATCTTGTTTCGTCTTGGGTTCGATCGCCATCGCAATGACTGGCTCAGGAAACTTCATGATCTCAAGCAACACCGGCTGCTTTTCATCCGCCAAGGTATCCCCGGTAGTGGCACCCTTGAGCCCCACCGCCGCGACGATGTCACCGGCATGAACCTCGTCGATTTCCTCTCGCTTGTTGGCATGCATCTTCAACAGGCGACCGATTCGATCCTTGGCCCCCTTGGTGACGTTCAAGACAGGCGTTCCGGTCTTCAGCGTGCCTGAATAGACACGAAAATATGTGAGCTGACCGGCAAACGGATCTGACATGATCTTGAACGCCAACGCGGCAAAGGGTGCAGCGTCATCAGACTTTCTCTCCACCTCTTTACCGCTGTTAGGATCCACCCCCATCACAGGAGGGATATCCAACGGAGAGGGGAGATAATCAACGACACCATCCAGCAGTTGCTGCACGCCCTTGTTCTTGAAGGCTGACCCACAAAGCACCGGCGTGATCTTCATGGAGATGGTAGCTGCTCGAATTGCACGCATGACCTCTTCTTCTGTCAACGGATGGCCGTTCAAATACTTCTCCATCACCTGATCATCGAATTCCGCCACTGCATCGAGCATTTTCTCGCGGTACTCTTTTGCCTGAGCAAGAAGATCGTTAGGAATTTCGTCAACCTTATACTTCGCCCCCAGCGTTTCGTCGTCGTAAAAATAGCCCTTCATCCGAACCAAATCGATAGAACCTCGGAACTCTGCTTCACGCCCGATTGGAATCTGGATGGGAACCGGCTTTGCTCCAAGCCGATCAATAATCGACTGAACGCTACCGTAAAAATCAGCCCCAATCCGATCCATCTTATTCATAAAGGCAATGCGCGGAACATGATACTTATCCGCCTGACGCCAAACCGTCTCAGACTGAGGCTCAACGCCTTGCACGGAATCGAATGCCGCCACGGCTCCATCGAGCACACGCAGAGAGCGCTCCACTTCAATCGTAAAGTCGACATGCCCCGGTGTATCAATAATATTAATGCGGTGATCACGCCAGAAACAGGTTGTTGCAGCGGCAGTAATGGTAATACCCCGTTCACGCTCCTGCTCCATCCAGTCCATTGTGGCCGCACCCTCATGAACCTCACCGAGCTTATGAGTCATGCCGGTATAGAAAAGGATCCGCTCCGTGGTCGTAGTCTTGCCGGCATCAATGTGCGCCATGATACCGATATTTCTTGTGCGCTCTAGCGATGTCTGACGAGCCACTTCAACTCCTCTAAAAACACTTGTGCCGCAGATGAGGCCGCTTCACACTGCTGCGATGTAGGAGCATACGAATCTGCGGGATCGCAGCACGGCTCAACTGCAGCACAGAATGACGTTACCAGCGATAATGAGCGAACGCTTTGTTAGCCTCCGCCATCCGATGCACGTCTTCCCGTTTCTTAACCGCAGCCCCCGTATTATTTGACGCATCCAACAACTCGGCTGCAAGCTTCTCGCGCATACTTCTCCCACTGCGCGTACGGGCAAACTGCGATAACCAACGAAGCGCCAACGACACTCGACGTGCCGGCCTAATTTCAACCGGGACCTGATAGGAGGCACCTCCCACCCGACGAGACTTGACTTCAACGATCGGCTTCACATTATCCACAGCTGCCTTAAATACCTTCAGCGGGTCGCCGCCGGTCTTTTCCTGTATAAAATCAAACGCACCGTAACAGATCCGCTCGGTCGTACTCTTTTTTCCGCTACTCATCAGTGCGTTGATAAACTTTCCGACCAGTTTATCCCGATACCGCACATCAGGGAGCACTTCTCGCTGTCCTAAAAATCTACTGCGTGGCATATTAAATCCGTACCATACTCCAGAAGGTTACTAGTTTACTTTGGCCGCTTTGCCCCATACTTGGAACGGCTCTGCTTTCGATTGGCCACCCCCACCGCATCCAAGGCCCCCCGCACTAAGTGGTACCGAACACCAGGCAGGTCCTTGACGCGCCCCCCGCGAACGAGCACGATCGAGTGTTCCTGGAGATTATGCCCAACTCCGGGTATATAAGTCGTCACTTCCATACCATTCGTGAGCCGCACACGCGCAACCTTCCGCAATGCCGAATTCGGCTTCTTGGGTGTCGTCGTATACACGCGAAGACACACACCTCTTTTCTGCGGACAAGACTTCAGAGCCGGGCTTTTCGTCTTCGCCTTGACAAATATTCGCCCTTTTCGAACTAACTGATTGATCGTCGGCATCGCGTTCAGACCCTTTCAAAGGAACAAGCACAAACCGTCATGTGCAAAGCCGCCGGATTATATTGATGCGATCGCCTACTGTCAAGTAGGCACCAGCAGAACTTTGTCTTCATCGAACGATTTCTCACGAAGCCGCCGGCACAACGGCATCGGACGACACTGCACCAGCAGGCGTTCCGGCACCAACAGGAACCGCCTCCGGCTTTTCGCTAATGACGAACGTATCCCGATATTCCTCGAACCCGGAACCAGCCGGAATGAGACGACCGACGATGACGTTTTCCTTCAACCCCAGCAAATTGTCTTCCCGCCCATTGATGGCTGCTTCGGTGAGTACTCGCGTCGTTTCCTGGAATGACGCCGCAGATATAAAACTATCGGTCGTCAACGCCGCCTTGGTAATACCCAGCAGAACTGGTTTTCCCAAAGCCGGTTTCCCATCTTTCGAAAGCACTCGCTCATTTTCCTTTTCAAAAACGCTCTTGCTGACCTGACTGCCTGGCAAGAATTGCGTATCACCCGGATCTTCAACCCGCACCTTGCGCAACATCTGTCTCACGATAATCTCGATATGTTTATCGTTGATCGACACGCCTTGCAATCGATAGACATCCTGCACTTCATCCACAAGATACTTCTGCAGCTCATTGGGGCCGAGAACATCCAATATGTCGTGCGGATTCGCCGATCCATCCATCAGCGGTTCACCGGCACGAACCCAATCGCCTTCATGCACATTCACATGCTTACCCTTGGGAATGAAGTACTCCTTCACGTCACCCATCTTGTTGTCGACCAAAACTTTGCGCTGACCTTTGACGAAACCACCGTAGGAAACTTCTCCGTCGATCTCAGTGATAACCGCCTGCTCTTTGGGCTTCCGCGCTTCAAACAACTCAACCACTCGCGGAAGACCTCCCGTAATATCTTTGGTCTTCGTCGTCTCTCGAGGAATCTTTGCCAAGACATCCCCGGGAAATACCGTGGCGCCTTTCTCAACGAAGATGTGCGCGCCAACCGGCAACAAGTATCGCGCCACAGCATTCGATCCCCCGGTGACCTTGGCTGTCTTTCCGCTCTCGTCCTTGATCGACACACGCGGACGAAGGGTCTGACCGGTATGTTCAATGATAACTTTCCGAGACAAGCCGGTCACTTCATCGAACTCGTCCTTCATCGTCACGCCTTCTACGATGTCACCGTACGCCACTTTCCCGCCAACCTCGGTCAATATGGTCAGCGAGTAGGGATCCCACTCGACTAACTTCTGCCCGACCACGACGGGATCACCGTCCTTGATCTTAATCTTTGCCCCGTACACAACCGGGTATTTCTCACGCTCTCGTCCGCTGTCGTCCACAATGGCGATTTTCGTATTGCGATTCATCACGACCCACTCACCTTCTTTATTCCGTACCGCAATACCCGCATTGTGAATGTCGGCGTTCTTCTTGGCATCAAAACTCATAAACTTGATTCGTCCGGCATGCTTTGCCTCGAGCACGGTCTGCTCCACCACCTTACTGGCCGTACCTCCGATGTGAAACGTTCGCATCGTCAGCTGCGTGCCAGGCTCACCGATTGATTGAGCGGCAATGACACCGACCGGCTCACCTTTCTCAACCAAACGCCCACGTGCCAAATCACGACCATAGCAGGCTCGACAAACGCCACGCGGCGACTGACACGTGAGCACGGATCGAATCTTGACGCGGTCAACTCCCGCCTCAACGATTAGTTTCGTCAAATCTTCATTCACTTCCTCGTTCCAGGATACGATGATTTCCCCTGTCACAGGGTCACGAATGTCCTCTGCCGCCAGACGCCCGAGGATGCGCTCCTCCAACGGCTGAATGATTTCGCCGCCTTCTACGAGGGCACTGACTGTAATCCCGTCACGGGTTCCACAGTCGATCTCATTGATAATGACGTCCTGGGCGATATCGACGAGCCGCCTGGTCAAATAACCAGAATTCGCCGTCTTTAAGGCGGTATCGGCAAGTCCCTTACGGGCACCGTGCGTCGAAATAAAGTACTGCAATACCGTCAACCCCTCGCGGAAGTTGGCCGTAATGGGAGTTTCGATGATTTCTCCGGACGGTTTGGCCATCAGCCCACGCATACCGCCCAACTGGCGAATCTGTTGCGAGCTTCCTCGAGCTCCAGAATCCGCCATCATGAAGATTGGATTGAACGATTCGGGCTTGCCCGGATCTCCACCCGCTCCAAGCTCTTTCATCATCTCATTTGAGACCTGTTCGGTGACATGCGCCCAGATATCAATCACTTTGTTGTAACGTTCACCGTTAGTGATCAAACCTTCCGAGTACTGTTTTTCGATCTCATTGACTTCACGCTGCGCTTTTCCCAGAAAATCTTCTTTCTTACTCGGAATATGCATATTGTCGATGCAGATCGACAGGCCGGCTTTGGTGGCGTAGGTAAACCCGATATCTTTAATCTTGTCCAGAAACTCAACCGTGTCGCGATGGCCGGTCTGGCGGTACACCGCATCGATCAGCTTGGTCATTTCCTTCTTGGTCATCAACCTATTGGCGTTGGCGAAGGGAAGCCCGGGAGGAAGGATTTCTGACAGCAAGACACGACCAACGGTCGATTGCACCAGAACGCCACCAAGGCGCACCTTGATTCGCGCGTGCTCTTCCACTTCTCGGGCGTCAAAGGCAATCCGAACTTCTTCAGGAGATCCGAATACTTTTCCCTCGCCTCTTGCCCCCAGGCGTTCTTTCGTCAACCAGTAACATCCCAACACCATGTCCTGCGAGGGCACCGCAATCGGCTTACCGTTGGCAGGTGACAAAATATTATTGATGGACATCATCAGCACGCGCGCTTCGACCTGCGCCTCGACGGACAACGGCACATGTACCGCCATTTGATCTCCGTCGAAGTCGGCATTGAACGCCGCACAAACGAGCGGATGCAATCGGATGGCCTTCCCCTCGACCAACACCGGATCAAACGCTTGAATACCTAGACGGTGGAGAGTCGGAGCCCGATTCAGCAACACCGGATGCTCCCGGATCACTTCATCCAGGACATCCCACACTTCCGGCCGTTCCTTTTCGACTAACCGTTTGGCACTCTTGATGGTAGTTGCCGCTCCTCTTGCTTCCAGCTTGTGGAAAATGAACGGCTTGAACAGTTCCAACGCCATTTTCTTGGGTAATCCGCATTGATGCAAGCGAAGCTCAGGCCCGACAACGATCACGGTCCGACCTGAATAATCGACGCGCTTCCCGAGGAGATTTTGCCGGAACCGACCCTGCTTTCCTTTCAGCATGTCGCTCAGAGACTTGAGCGGACGCTTATTGGGCCCACGGATCGCGCGCCCACGTCGCCCATTGTCGAAGAGAGCATCCACAGCCTCTTGCAACATCCGCATCTCGTTTCTGATGATGACACCAGGAGCCTTGAGTTCCATCAATCGTTTCAACCGATTGTTCCGGTTGATCACTCGGCGATAGAGGTCATTCAGATCGGAGGTGGCAAATCGTCCGCCATCCAGAGGAACCAGCGGACGCAACTCCGGAGGCAGCAC
>DCZN01000095.1:6817-8461 GCA_002331625.1 Nitrospira sp. UBA2083
GTCGATCCCTTCGCCTTTACCTGCAGATCATCCCACAGCGAATTGATGTCGATCTTTCGTAATAAATCACGGATAGCCTCGGCCCCAATCCCAACCTTGAATCCGCTTGAACCAAATTCCGAGACAAGCGTACGCAACTTATCTTCTGTGACCAACTCTTTTTCCGCCAGATCGGTTGAGCCTGGGTCTACACAGACATAGCTTTCGAAGTAGAGAATCTTCTCCAGCTGCTTGAGGCTCATGTCGAGCAAGGTGCCGATTCGGCTGGGAACCCCCTTAAGAAACCAAATATGCGCGACCGGCGCGGCCAGCTCAATATGCCCCATCCGCTCCCGGCGAACCTTCGACTGAATCACCTCGACACCACACTTATCGCAGACAATCCCGCGATGCTTCATGCGCTTATACTTCCCGCAATTACACTCCCAATCCTTGGTAGGACCGAAGATCTTGGCGCAGAACAACCCGTCTTTTTCTGGTTTAAACGACCGATAGTTGATCGTCTCCGGCTTCTTGACCTCACCGTAGGACCAGGACCGGATTTTTTCCGGCGACGCAATGCGAATGCGCATCGAATCAAAGGATACCGAATCCCGCTGTTTTTCGAACAATGTGTATACGCCTTCCAAGGTAGTGACCTCCTCTGATGCCGGCTTTCCGCCGGCACACAAGCGGTTAGTCTTGCGTCTTGACTAATTCGACATCGAGCCCCAAGCTCTGCAGTTCTTTGACCAGTACGTTGAACGACTCAGGCAACCCTGGTTCGAGGAACGGCTCACCTTTCACGACCGCTTCGTACATACGAGACCGACCCGGGACATCGTCGGACTTGACCGTGAGGAATTCTTGCAGCGTCGAGGCTGCTCCGTAAGCCTGCAACGCCCACACTTCCATTTCTCCTAGCCGCTGCCCTCCGAATTGCGCCTTACCACCTAGCGGCTGCTGCGTCACCAGTGAATACGGACCGATGGACCGAGCGTGGATCTTGTCGTCCACCAAGTGGTGCAGCTTGAGCACATACATATAGCCGACGGTAACGGGACTACCGAACTGTTCCCCGGTTTTCCCATCAATGAGCTGCGCCTGCCCGCTCATCGGCAACTTGGCCTTCTTGAGCAGGTCCTTGATTTCCTTTTCCGACGCCCCATCAAATACCGGACTCGCCACCGTAATCCCAAGAGCTTTCGCGGCCCATCCCAGGTGGGTTTCAAGAATTTGTCCGACATTCATACGAGACGGTACACCAAGCGGATTCAAGACGATTTCAACCGGTGTCCCGTCCGGCAGATAGGGCATATCTTCTTCCGGCAAGACTCGTGACACGACGCCCTTGTTGCCGTGGCGACCGGCCATCTTATCGCCCACCTGAATCTTGCGCTTCATCGCGATATACACTTTCACGAGCTTGATGACACCGGGCGGCAACTCATCGCCCCGCTTGAGTCGTCCGACCTTTTCGTCATAGAGCGTCTGAAGGATTTCAATCTGCTCCTTCGCGCGCCGCTCGACGTCTTCCAGTTCCTTCTGCTCATCCGGATCGCTCAGGATGATGTGCCGAACCGAATCATCCGACAGCCGCTTGAGAATCTCGGCCGTCAGCTTGCCCTTCTTCTTCAGAATGACGTCGCCGGTGTCCGGATCCAT
>DCZN01000034.1:0-272 GCA_002331625.1 Nitrospira sp. UBA2083
GTGTTGGGACGACCGGTGAGACTTGTGGAGGCCGATGATGCCTCGAATGTCCGGACAGGGCTCAAGGCTGCCTCCAAACTTATCAAAGAAGACCGTGTGGACTGCTTGATGGGGACCTTGAATGGAGAGGTCGCCCTTGCAGTCGCCGATCTCGCGAAAGCGGAACACAGACTCTTCATGGTGACCGGGTCGCATGTCCCGGAGTTGACGGGAGTCGGATGCAACTCGCACACCTTCATGTTCATGCCGAACGCTCGGATGTTATCCAAAGC
>DCZN01000034.1:512-2700 GCA_002331625.1 Nitrospira sp. UBA2083
TCATGCCCTGAAGGCCTACAGCAAACTTGAGCTGGCCAAAGAACAGATCGGTGTCGGTGGGATGATCAGCGGCGAACAGATTGGGCGCCAGCTTGGGTATGCCGACCATGCGGGCATCTGGGGATTGATCTGGGATCCGAAAGTCCAGAGCGACAGTTCTCGACGATTTATCCAAGGTGTGGTCGACAAGTACAACCACACCCCGACCTCCCGCTGCTACCACGGCTATACGGCCATGACGCAAGTCTTGGAGGCGGTGCAACGGGCCGGTACGACTGAAACAGGAGCCGTGATTAAGGCGCTTGAAGGACATGCTTTCGACGGGTTGAAAGAAGGGCGCTCCTACTTCCGTGCGTCGGACCACCAGCATGTGCAGGATGTGCTGGTTGGAAAGGCCTATGGCAAAGAGCTGGGGCTGGGTCATTACCAACTATTAGCCAGGGTCCCGGGCGATGCGGTTGCGGGCCCACCTGATCAGTCTCAATGTCGGCTTGCGTGAGCTCTCACGATGACCATGTGCCGGGACCACAAAGGAGGATCGAACATGACCACGTTACCACCACAACAGGATCAACTGCGAAACCCCCTGCGGTTCTTCAGCGAGTTGTTGGACCAGCCGGCCTGGGTTGCGGGCTGGGTCTTCGCCCTGATGGTGATCAATATGGCCAGCCTCGCATTCTGGAGCGAACCGCTGGCCAAACTCATCCTGGTCGTCTTCATGCTGTCGGCCATGCTGATGATGGGGCTCTATGCGGTATTCGGTTTCGCACGGATCCTCGGCTTGGGACACGTATTCTGGATTCCCTTGCTGGGGTATCTCATCATTCAACTTCAACAGATCGAAGGACTGTTCGCCGGTTATCTCCTCGTGCTGTCTCTCGCCATCGGCGTCTCGTTGCTCTTCGATATCCGTGATGTGTGGATCTATCTGTCATCTAAACGGGCGCAGCACTAAGTTGTTGCTTGAGGCCATTTCAAGAAAGGAGCGTCGCGATCATGACACATTCTTCAAGGGCCATCTTAGGCCATACGACTCATGGGCAAGGCAGCGAGAACGTGCTGCTGTTGCATCACTGGATGGGTGATGCAGGAAGTTACGATCCTCTGATTCCTTACCTCAACCAGGACCGCTACTCCTATGTGTTCGCGGATCTGCGAGGCTATGGCATGTCGCGACATCTTGCCGGCGCCTACACCGTAGACGAGGTGGCGGCGGATGCTTTTTGTCTCGCCGACAGTCTTGGGTGGACGGAGTTCCATGTTATCGGCCATTCAATGTCCGGCATGGTGATGCAACGCCTGATCCTCGATGACTGGATCTCTGGTAGGAAGCACATCAAGAGTGCCGTTGGAATTACGCCGGTATCAGCGGACGGGTACCCCGCCGACGAGGGAACCAAGAAATTCCTCTGGGACTTGATTCACCAGCGTGAACTGACGGAACAGGGGCTCTTGATGCTGACAGGGCAACGACTTTCACCTGTTTGGGCGCACTCGCGAGCAACCCGGCATCTCCGGATGTCTACAAAGGAAGTCGTCCAGGGCTATTACCGGATGTGGCTGGAAACAGACTTTTCTAACGAGGTCCGCGACGCCAAGGTCGGCACGCCGATGCTGGTGATCGGCGGGCGTCAGGATCTTCCTGGTTTCCAAGAGGAGCACCTGAAAAAGACCGTCGGGGTCTGGTTTCCGAACGTGGAGTTCACGTTCATCACAGATGCCGGTCACTTTCCGATGGACGAGACGCCGGTGTATCTTGCCAGCATTCTCGAAGGTTTCCTCGACGCCCATCGCGGTGCCTGCCATGACGGACAGGCGCAGAGGCATAAGGACCCGGTACTCAACGCGGTTTAGCGGTCCATCGTTCATCATTCATCAAGGTACCAAGTCGCCTCTTGACCGAGGCCCTGTTTATGGGAGGTCATCAATGGAACAGTTGAATCACCCCGTCGCCCTCATCGTGGGAGGGACCAGTGGTATCGGGTTCGCCACCGCGAAGCTTTTGTTGGAACGTCACATCCCTGTCGCGATTATCGGCAAGTCTCAAGCAAAACTGGAAACGGCATTGCGCGAGCTGTTAACGCTTGGAACCGCCGAAGCATTTGCCGCCGACTTGTACGCGCCGAATGATGTCCAGCGTATTCTTGCGTTTGCCGAGCACCACGGTCGCCATATCAAATACTTGGTG
>DCZN01000060.1:0-417 GCA_002331625.1 Nitrospira sp. UBA2083
TCGATTTTGAGATAGGTTCTAGTGTGAACTTTGACATCGCCGACCGATTCACGTCGCTGACCGCGACTTAGATGGAATCCCTGCGCAGGCTCTCTGCACATTCGCCGAAGGACACCGGCAATGTGAGACGAGAGACGTTTCACGAACGAGGAATCACGAAAATCCCCGGCCGCATCGGGCACGAATAGCACGATCCTTTGTGAGTCCTGGAACCCCGAGCTCCGTAAGTAGCCGCTATGGCGAGTCGTAGCCTGATCGAATTTCGAGTGCTCGCGCAAACCATCAATAACAGTCTGGCCAGACCCCATTTCCCCATTCTCAAGTCGAAGACGATATCTTTGAGCCGCTACAGTTAAGCTCTGAGTGGATGTGCTTCACTCAGCTGGTATACCATGTTGGGTGCCAATCCAATAATCA
>DCZN01000060.1:452-737 GCA_002331625.1 Nitrospira sp. UBA2083
TGGAGCGCAAACATGTTTTGCCCACTTCCCCCCGTGCCTTTGATTTTTACGAGAGTACCGTTGTTGAGCGCCAGGAACAATACATCCCCGGCTTTATAGAGCTTTACGGGAACGCGGAATCGACAACTTCCAATGAGGTAATCATGGTTCGGGACAGTCTGGAAACCCTCTGCGGTCTCGGTGATGGCAAACATGTTCTGTCCACTACCGCCAGTGCCCCGGACTTTGAGCATGCGACCATCGCTCACGGCAATCAGTGTCTCGCCATTTGCGTATAGTAAGTCA
>DCZN01000060.1:836-3335 GCA_002331625.1 Nitrospira sp. UBA2083
TGGAGCGCAAACATGTTTTGCCCGCTACCACCGGTGCCAGCGACATTTACTAGAGCGGAGTGGCTGTCACTTTGAACCTTAACAAAAAGGCTGTCAGAGGCTTGTGCCAAAAAGGGAGCGACCTTTTGAGCCTCAATGTCGAGGCACGTGATCATTGCAATGCAGTTCTTGAGAGCTACATCCGTGAGGTGTTCAAAAGCTGCAAGCGTCTGTTGTTTAGTACCGCGCATATCTTCGTGTACATCATCATAGTAATCTTTCGAGAACCTGATCAACCTTTCAATGTTGTTCCGTAGATAGTGATCTGAGTACGATGATCTAAAATGGAAGCTCCCAATGTCATTGGAGAGGGTCGGCCAGTACACTGATCGTGAAGAATATCGATAACGTGCACCATCTATAATGGGCAGATGATCAAACTGACCTTGATTCACAATGTCGTCATACTCATTCTCGCAATTCTGATGCTTCTTGCCCGAAGTATTGCTTGAATGGAACGGCACCAGCAAATCGGTCAGCATGTGTATCGCCCAGCCCAAATAGATAGACGAGGCTATTTCTGAGCGCGCAGGAGCTACTTCTGAGAGTGCTTGTGCGTTGAAATGTTTGGGAACCCAGATTGGCCATGTTGGCTTACCCTCGCGTGTCAGCACGAAAGGGTTGGCTCCCAGGTAATTTTCGGGTGCAGCAACTTCATACTCCGCGAATTCACCAATATGGTTCATCACCCGACCGGTTTCGGTTCGGTGTAATTGGTCAAGTCGGGGTGCCAGTGCAGAGCCAGGGTAAAAGGCGCGAGCGAGTCGGAATAGACCAATGGCATAGTCGCGAGCGGAAACATTCCAATGGTCTGATGCCGGGCCACTTTTGGGTCCCCACGCTAGTGATCCCTCCGCACCATAGGTTCCATCTGCCGTGATTGCTCTATCGTTGGCGTAATGCGAAAGGTTGTCGACGGCGCAGTCATACGATCCGACTTCGAGCCAAAACCCCTTGAACTCCCAGAAAGCACCGAGATACAAATTTGGGCGAGTTTGAGTTCCACCACAATACTTAACGAGGACATTCCCCCAGGCACCGCCGTCTTCCCCTATCTTGTGTTCATAGAGGTCGTCCCGTACGCTTGAGACGGTCGTCCCGTCTGGGTGCGCAGAGTCGATTGAGCTGGGAAGCCCCATCCAGGGGGCGTCCGCGTATCTAAGCCCATAGTGAACGCAATCTTCGATTACGCTAGTTGGTAATGCTTCTGGACAATTCTGTTTTAAGAAATCGAAGGCCCTCCTCACGATCCAATTATGACCGGAGATTTTCTGGCCAGGAAGAATTTGTGAGGTCGCATTAAGACGTTGTCTTATAACACCAATGGAGCTGCCGGGTGACATAACTACCCCCTTCCCGTAAATGATCAAGCATATGAAGTGAGAAGATATTGAATCCGTCTAGTTTGTTTTCCAAGCAAGAATGACACCGGAGCCTGTTCACCCAGTAGTCGAACACTTAAGCCATATTTCAAGCGAATGTTAATGAAGGTTGAAAGTCTGAGTGAAGGAACTGGGGAGTGTTGCGACAGGACCAAAGCAATGATCTGTGGCAAAGTGCCCATGAAGCGAGTTGAGAAATGGGGCGGGACGATCACTGTGAAGGTGAGTGACCAATACTCCGTTCAGGCCAGATACGCCGCCACGATGCCAGAGAGTACGATCCCATCGAAGGTGCCGGCGCCGCCGATGCTGGCAATGCCGGTGGCGATCTTTTCGACATCGCGAAGATGGAGCAGATCCGCACCGATGAGTGGACCCAGCACGCCGGCGACAAAGGCAACCGGAGGGGCGTGATCGGGCACGAAGGACAGAGCGCATAAGGTGGCAAGCAGGGGAGGAAAGAGACCGGGGATCGCAATGCCGATCCCTTCAATCGGTTTCGCCAGCCAATAGCACGCCACCGTGTTGATGAAGGTCGCCAGGAGCAATCCAATGAGCGGCGTCATGCCAGCCGTCGCCACATGCGCCGTTTCATAGATCGCCAAGGTCACGGGAATGAGACAGCCGCCGACGTTGACGGCGATGACCGTCTCTCTGTGGACTCGTCGGAGGCTTGGCCACCACCCCTGCAGTCCGAACACCGCCAGCGGGTCAGCCAAGACCGACTCCTCCCGGGAGATGCGTTTCACAGGAATGTTGATCGGACTTCCCAGGAAGATCCCGATCACCAAGAGCAACGCAGACGCCGGTTCCAGTTTGAGTTTGATTAAGGCTGCAGTAAATACTTGTCCGAAGACAAACGGGAGCATCACCAACAGGGCCAGGAAGAACAACAGCGGAAGCCAGCTCAACCCTCTCATGGCACTTCTCGGGTGATTTGTTTGGCCGGGAAGTCGACATCTCTGATAGGATCTGGAATCCGACAGCCTCGCAAGATGAAACCTGTCCAGCTATAGCTGAAACGCCCAGAGCAGTCGGAGTTTGTGTCTGCCATCCGGCTGGGCATCCATCCCGATCA
>DCZN01000060.1:3475-22849 GCA_002331625.1 Nitrospira sp. UBA2083
CACCCAATACTCCCACTCGTCTTTCTTTGGGCTTCGGTAATCAAACAGCCACCAGAGAGAGCTGGCTTCCGTCGTCCTACCTTGAACGGCCTTATGATCGAAGAGCGGCCACAAGAACCAGAACTCCGACTCATCCTTGATGTGGTCGCTCGTGTAGCGGAAGAATGGGAAGAGTCGGTTTTCGGTATATGTTGGACTCGTCGAGCCGTAGTACAAGGACAGTGGAGCAATCCCAATTGCGCCGGTGCGGCTCTCCTGTGTGTTCGCCTCATACTCATGGCTCCAGATGGGAAAGAGGCGAACTTTCGTCCCGGTAGGAGTCCACGCTTTGTAGTAGAAAGAGAGTGGGCCGATGCCCAACACGCCAAGTGTGCGTTCCTTGGTTTGATGATTTTGGAAATCGCTCCACAGCGGGATGACGATATTTCTCGATTCCGTCGCCGAGTTCTCATGCCACCAGATCGGAAACAGGTGCTCGGTTGTGCCGACCGCCGTTTGCTCATGGGCGAACCAGGACAACGGTCGAATGCCGATCAATGAGAGGTTCCACATGCTCCTTTCTCGCTCATAGTCCCAGAGGGGAGAGAACCGGTTGCGCGCGCCGGTCGGACTGCCGGCGAAATGGGCTAGGCTCACGGGGGCGATTCCCAAGGCGGACACGCTCCAGGCCTGCGCACTCTGGTCCCGCCAGACGTTCCCCAATGGGAAGAACGTGTCCCTGGTCTGTTGCGGATCGGCCTGATGCCAATAGAGCCACAGCGCATTCCATGTCGTGGCGTCTGCCGTCAAGTCGTAAGAATAGTGATACAGGGGAAAAAGGCGATGCGTGCTGAGCAGCGGTGTATGCTCCCAGTTGAACAGGGTAAGCGCAGGCATCTCACCGATCCGGGGGAGTCCAACCAGCGACACACGGCTTGAATCAGTTTGGGTGTCCCGCTCCATGTCCGCCAGAGGCAGGATAATGGTCCGCGCATGAGATTCCGTCTGCCAATGCCACCAGAGAAATGCCGCGTACCAATCCAGCCTGTTGGCTTGTTCGTCACTGGCATACCAATAGAGCGGCAAGAGTCGATGCGTGATTGCGGAAGGGGTTCGATCCAGGGAAAAGAGCGAGAGGGTCGGACCGGCCCCATCGTGGGGGAGACCAAGGACGGAGAGCCGTTGATGTTCCAGTTCCGCGCTGTACTTGTAGAGCAGGGCGGCAGAATGCGAATACCCGATGGGGGACGACTGATACCGGAACATCGTCAGCGGACGGATGCCCAACACACCGACGTCGCGCTCGTCCCGTTGCCGGTCATGCGCGATATCCATGATCGGGAGAAAGACATCCCGCATTTGTTGCTCTGTTTCCCGATGCCACCAAAGCAGGAGGGCGTCCCAGTCACGCGTCTTGGCCTCATCGTCTCGCCGATACTGGTAGATGGGAAACAACCGGTGTGCCGTCACGGAGGGAGTCTCCACTCGTTCGAAGAGGGATAGCGTCGGGAGGGTGCTGAACTTGGGCCAGCCGATCATCGAGAATCTGCTGGTTGCTCCTGCCTGGTCATAGTCGTACAGCGGGAAGAGATAAGAGTGGCTCGCATCCGGGCCTCTGCCATAGTTGAACAGGGTGATTGGCTTGAGCCCCGCAAAGTTCAGCTCCATCGTGCCCGTCTCGTCATCGCGTTCGTATTCATGCAGAGGAGGGAGTGTATCGAGCAGATACGATCCTTTTTCCAGGTGCCGGTATAGGAGCAGGGCCGACCAATTTACTTCCTTCGTTTCGTCGTTTCGCTCAAATCGATACAACGGGAACAGGCGGGTTAAAAAGTACGTCGGTGAGCCGCCCTGTTCATAGAGCGACCAGGCGAAGGCCCGCTCGCGAGGCGGGAACCCTGCTAAGGATAGCCGCCACTTGCCTGTGGGGGTACTCTGATAACCGTAGAGCGGGAAGAGACGGTTGGCGGTACCAGCCGAACTCGACTCATGGTGGAACCATGTGACCGGCTTGACACCCAACAGATCCAATTCCCACTCCGGCTGTTGTCGCTGCCAAGCTGCTTCCCAGAGCAGCAGAAATCGATCCTCGCCTTGTTTCGGGGTGGATTGGTGCCGGTGCACAAAGAGCGTCTCTATTGTGACGTCGTCCGCGGCAAGATCGTGGCGGTAGCGATACAAGGGGAAAAGGCGATTGGCGAATAGCGTGGGGCCACTTTCTTGATAGAACATCGCGAAGTCCGACACCCCGATGACTGACAACTCCCGCCAGTCCCCATTGCGCTTCCAATCATACAAGGGGAAGAAGCGGTCACGGACGGAAGTGCCTTTGGCATCATGACGATAGAGCGAGAGCGGGCCGGACATCAACGCGGACCAGTGCCACTCTTCGGCCTCGGGATGGTCATACTGGTAGAGCGGGAACAATCGGTGGCCAAGGCCTTCTGGACTCTTCCAGTACCGGAAGAACGAGAGCGGGCCGAAGCCGAGGACATCGGTGCGGTGCGTCTGCGTTGTAAGATCCTCGCTCACTCGGTACAGGGGCATCACCTGATGCCATATCGTTTTGGCGTCGTAGCCGTATCCGGCCAGCGAGAATTGATTAACGCCCAGGAGCGACCATGTGAGGCGGTTTTCCTGGCGGTCATGTTCATAGGAATACAACGGAAACAGGCTATGGGCGGTGAGGGTAGGACTAGTGCGCATCTGAAAGAGCGCAAGGAAGTCCAGCTCACTGAGATCGTCCGTCGTCGAATACGAGTAGCGATAGATCGGAGACAGCCGATGAGAGTAGTGCGTCGGTGTCGAGGTATGCTCATAGAAGGCCAGTGCCGGAGCGGTCGTTTGTGGCACAGGCGGCAGTCCAAGAGCTGAAAGGCGCGTTTCTTGAGCCAAGGTATCGGTCAGCGAGCCGTAGAGCGGGAAGACATAGCTCAGACTTGTCTGGGGTGTGATGGACCGACCATAGAACGGAAGCAGATAACGATACCCGGTTCCCTCTTTGTGGTTCTGGCCTGAGAAGTAGAACGGCAAGATCCTGGTCTCATACCCGTTCTGGTCCGTTCCATAGTGGAATAGCGGGAAGAGGATATCCCACTCCTTGAGATCGGTCCGTGTGTCATAGGTGGCGATCGCCAGGGGACCGAGCACGTAATACCGATGGTAATAGTCGCCGCGCTGATGATGTCCATAGAACGGGACTAGGTAGGTGTAGCTCCAGTCTTCCGCGGCGTATTCGAAGTAGGCGGGGAGGAAGACGGTGTAGCGTCGTGACGGGTCCTCCGCATGCCAATACAGCGGAAGAAGCTGGAAGTACGAAGCATCGCCCTTGCGTTCGGAAATGCCGAGAGGCCACAGCACACTCTGCCGATGATAGTCCTCAGCCGGATTCATTTCGCGGGAATACCAGGGAATGAGTGTGAGCCGGGAATAACTCCCCCGTTCCTCTGTGGAATAGAGATAGAGAAACGCTTGCGTAGAAGTTGTGTCCCCCTTAGTTTCCCTGCAATAGAGAAAGCCTAGGCAAAAACGCGATCGTTCTTCCGTATTCTCGGACGCTTCCGACAATGGGAGGAACCCCATAAACAACGACGGTCCTACTAACAGTTGGAGCTGAAGAAGCCACATGATCAACACTCGTCGACACAAAACATGCATCAGCACAGAAATCCTCCATTTGCGGGTATAGCCATCGCATTGGTTATGTGAATGCATCTGTTCCCTCGTCCGTTTCTTCAACAGCCCCGTGACGGGCCGTCTGAAGAGCAAACGAAGTGCCTCAGCCTTGAGCAAATGGGGACCAGAAGAGGAAGGTTGATATGGAGCGGTCGGACGGTTCGATATTGTGGAGGCTGTCTGCGGTGCAATAATGCAATAAAAGGGGCACTGAGCGTCAATCTAATTCCATGGAGTGTGCGCATGTCAGCCGTATATCTTCGGTGTGTAGCCTGGGCAAGGAATTGTCTTCTGTGGCATCTTGCCTCTTCGAGGACTATCTCTCTGTAGCCGCCTACCCCAACCAATTGCCTGATCCCGGTGTCATGCATCCTGCCTCCATGGACGGAATCACGGGAATCCGTGGACGATCGTCGATGAGTATTGTGGCATCGAGATTGCTCAATTTTTGATGAGGCAGGAACTGTGCTCATCGTTCTCGACAGAGGAGTATCGCCATGAAAGTCACCCTCAGCATCATCAAAGCCGACATCGGTTCGATCGGGGGCCATATCTGTCCATCTCGGCAACTATTGGAAACCGTTCAGCGCTATGTGGCTCAGCATAGTTCGATGTTGATTGACCACTACGTCAGCAGTACCGGTGACGATATCGCGATCTTAATGAGTCATCGACATGGTGTGGGATACGAGCCTGTTCATAAACTGGCGTGGGACGCATTCCTTGCAGGAACCGAAGTGGCCAAGCAGCAGGGGCTGTACGGGGCCGGTCAGGATTTGTTGAAAGATGCCTTTTCCGGCAATGTGCACGGGATGGGGCCGGCCGTGGCGGAGATGGAATTCAACGAGCGGCCGAATGAGCCTTTCCTGTTCTTCGCTGCCGACAAGACCGATCCTGGCGCCTTTAATCTTCCGCTGTACCTGGCTTTCGCCGACCCGATGAACACTCCGGGCTTGATGTTGGCACCCAACATGGCGCAAGGCTTCAGGTTCGTCATCATGGATGTGAATCACACGGAAGGAGATCGGATCATCGAGCTCAGTGCCCCGAAGGAATTGTACGAGATCGCCGCGCTGCTGCGTGACACCGAACGGTACGTGGTGGAGTCGGTCTGGTCCGTCTCCAGCGGCGAACAAGCCGTGGTGGCTTCTACCTCACGACTGCATAACATCGCCGGGAAGTACACCGGCAAGGACGATCCCGTGATGCTGGTTCGGGTGCAGAAGGATTTTCCCGCGACGGGCGAGATCATAGCGCCTTATGCGATCGGCTCGTATGTGGCCGGCGGCATGCGGGGTTCTCACCAGATGCCCTTGATGCCGGTCCCGCTGCAGTCGGGCATCAGTTACTTCGATGGTCCTCCGGTGATCACCTGTGCCGCGTTTGCCATGCACGACGGGCGATTCACCGAGCCAGTGGATGCGTTCGCTCATCCGTTCTGGAATCGAGTCCGCGACACGGTCTCCGACAAAGCCATCGGTATGCGACGCCAAGGGTTCTTTGGTGCGGCCATGCTACCCATGGCGGAACTGGAGTATACCGGCATCATGGAAAACCTGAAGGCGCTTGAACCACGATTCCACGTGCGTACCAATTCGTGATCAGACAGGGCCGAAGTGTTCTGCGTCAGCCGTGGGGTTATGGCGTAGAGCAAGAGGGTCGATCAGCGCAGCATCCCGCTTACGATCAACTCCACTGCTTGCTCCGGCGTGAGTCCGCGCGCCATCAACGTTTCTAATTCTTTCTTGTCCACGCTGCCGATGGCGGCTTCGTGGGTGACTTTGGCTTCGGGATGAAACACTTTCACAATAGGGATTGCGCTGGCGTGGGCCTTGCCTTGCACGACTTCCATACAATCCACGTGACCGCGGGCTCCTCTTGCATGGGCTTCGGTGATGCCGGTGATTTCCGCACGCGCTTCGTCCTCCAGCACCACACGCGTCTTGATCAGGCCTCGCGACCGTTCCCCGCGGAGCATGACGGCTTCCTTGAGCAAGATCCGATCAGTCTTGTGGGCGAAGATCTTGGCAGTAAGTTCGGCGATGCCCTCTTCTTCTATCTCAACGAGATAATCGATATCGAGACTGCCCACGGAACCGGACAACAACGAGAAGTCTGAAAAGTACCGCGCCCCTTTGCCGATTCTGATCGATGCATGGGGAAGCACCCGCATCCCACCGTGCGGACCATGGTAGTGGCCCTCGGTGTACGACAATGAGGCGCCTGGCCCGATATTGATCGTGGCCTGCATGCGATGCTGTGCGGCGGTGGCGACGGGAAAGAGGCAATGGGAGAGCACGCGGGCCGTTGCCCGTTCTTCCACGAAGACGTCGATGTGAATGCGTTGACTGCCGGTCGGATAGGCCAATCCAAAACACAGATGGATAGGCTGCGCGATGGTCACACCAGCTTGAATGGTCATCTTCCCGACGATGGCATCCGAGGTTTCTTCCAGATCTAGACGGAGTCCAGGCACAGACCGTCGGCTCAGGATGTGATGGCCGTGTCCAACGACATGTGCGATCTCTTTATCCGCGAGGATCGTCGGCTCTGCGCCCACCATTGGTAAGACGCGGGTGAGTTCCTCAAGCTCGGACATAGCCGCAGACCTCTCCATCGCATCGGACGCAAGTCCGCCCGCGAAAGTGTTCGATGACATGGGCCGGATCGCCGGAAAAAATGATCCGCCCGTTGCACAATTGGGAGGCCGAGTCTGCGATCGCAGCGACTTCTTCCTGATGAGTGATGAGCAGGACCGCCCCACCGTTTTCCTTGATTGTGCGGATGACGTTGATGATGTGGTTGATCGAGAGCATGTCGATCCCGGCAGCAGGCTCATCGAGAATCGCCAGCATCGGCTTTATCGACAGCACAGATGCCAGCTCGATGCGATGGCGTTCCCCTCCACTGAGGGCCTTATCGACTCGCCGATTCAGGTAGCGCTCTGGGTCCAAGCCGACTTGGACAAGCATCGGTTCTGGATGGGACTCGGAACGGCCTAATGTCAGGTATTCGCGGATTGTGATCCCTTCGAACCGAGCCGGTTCCTGCCAGGCCAGGGTCAAGCCCAGCTTCGCCCGCTCATGCATCTTGAGCGAGAGAAGGTCCGCGCCGTTGAACAGCACGGTTCCCGACGTTGGGACGTACCCCTCGCAACCCATGAGTAAGTAGGCGAGGGTGGTTTTACCGGAGCCGTTTGCACCGAGGAGCGCATGGATTTTTCCGGGCTGGATCGTAAAGTCGAGTCGATCGAGAATCTTCTGATCGCCCACCACAAAGGTCAGATTGCGAATGTCTAAGAGCGGAAGAATCACAACATACCACGCCTTTTGAGTTGAAGGTGCATCATACATGCCCCAGGACAATGCTGACGTAGGAAGCGTGATACGGGTCTGCTGATTTGGAACCGTGGCGTTCTGCGGCAGGGGTGCAGAAACCGGTGTGGAAATAGTCCTCATGGTTCCACCCTTCGCAGTCATCTCTAGCTGGACTTGTGATCAAACCTCATGCTGATTCATCAACGACTTCCTGCCATGGGACGTGACATGGGATGATTATGGCACCGTCATTGCTGTCAGTGAGGGTTGAGCTGAAGGCGATGTGTGTTAGGTGATCGACATGAAGACAACGGTTGTCTCAGAGCGGGATAGGGTTCTGAAAGAAGTACGTGCGGCCCTGGAGAGGGAGCCGCGCATCAATTTGCACAGATTTCCCGTTGAGATGGAATTTAGTGACGGGGTTCTCACTCTGGAAGGTGAGGTCGAACATATCGCGGCGAAGAAGCTCGGCCTAGAGCTGGCGATCTCAGTCCGCGGTGTGACCGGTATTGTCGACCGTCTTCATATCACCCCGGCGACACGTATGGGAGATGGAGCCATCTTGGATGCGGTGCGCGATGCGCTGCTCCAGGAACCGACGCTCCTGAACTGTTCTATCCACGTACTCCGAAAGGGACAGCTGGAACTTGTTCGTAAGCTCACCGACGAGCCCCGTGGATCGATACGAGTTTCCGTCAATAACGGAGTCGTGTTGCTCGATGACCATGTGACCGGACTCACGCAGAAGCGGTTGGCCGGTGTGTTGGCCTGGTGGGTTCCAGGGAGCCGCGACGTCATCAATGGGATGGCAATCGTCCCAGATCAGCCAGACTCGGATGAGGAGATGGCGAAGGCGGTGCGGATCGTTCTCAAGAAAGACCCCTTTGTGAACGATGAGCGCATCCGTGTGGCTGCCCGGCAATCCGTCGTCACGCTCGAAGGCGATGCGCCCTCTGCACCGCAGAAGGAAATGGCCGAGTTCGATGCCTGGTACGTCTTTGGTGTGGACAAGGTTGTAAACAATTTAGAGATTCGCCCGTGAATCGAATCACTGTGTGATAGCCGCATGAATCGAGAACGACGGATAGCATAACCCAGCAAGGAGGATCTGCCATGACCAAAGCAGCTGCAGAAGAGAAAGCCGTTGCCACAAAGAAGCCAGGTGAGATTACGTCGCGGGTGGAAGACATCGAGCATTGGATGGAGCGCTTTATGGACGACATGTGGCGGCGCCCGTTTCCCAGCCTCTTTGGGAGGGATCGCTGGTTGCCCATCCGTCCGTCGTCGATCCGCATGCCCTCGCTCGATGTCTATGAGGAAAAGGACTCCGTCGTGGTGAAGGCCGAACTGCCTGGAATGAAGAAGGAAGATGTGGAAGTGAACCTTGTAGGAGCGAACTTGACGATCAAAGGTGAGAAGAAAGAAGACCAAGAAGTGAAAGAGGATGACTATTATCGGCGAGAGCGGTCCTATGGGTCGTTCTTACGGACTGTCGCCTTGCCTTGCGAGGTGAAGAGCGATGAAATCAAGGCGTCCTTCAAAGACGGCGTGCTGGAAATCCGGATGCCGAAGACGGAGGAAGCGAAGAAGAAATCCATCGCCGTGAAGATCGACTAACCGTTAATGGCGGACGGAGCATATGAATCTTCGATCAACGATTGGCATGTGCGTCATTATTGTTGGGGCATTTAGTTTGACGTCTTGTCAGCCCCCGACGCCCAGGATTGTCAGGGTCGAAGCGCTCTCACATGCGGTCGTCATTTCCAGCGACGCGACGGCGAAGACCGTTCTTTCCGCCTTCGACCGAGCAGGGCAGGTTATTCAGGTCTACGATCTGGATGGGCTGCCCACCAATTCCTCGAAGCGCTTTCGTTAGTACGAGCTCAGGCATTCAGAATTATGCAGGAACCGAGAGCTTCACACCGCATGGCGTGACTTGATGTCTGAGCATTCATTCGAAGCGATGCTCGCGGTCATGGTCGCCAGTGTGCTGCTTTGGATTTTCAGGCGGAAGGGGAAATCCGATTAGCCGATGCGGGTTGTTGCGGGTGAATGCATAAGACTCCCGGGGTGCTCCATACCTGGCTTGCAGGCGCAGCCGACCGTTCGGTAGAGTATGAGGGACTTCTCGTTCCCATCTTGACGCTTCTTTGATCCATTTCTATGGAGAACCGATGTGGTCTCGTGACAAGTTTCTGCTGATGGGATTACTGCTGTGGTACGTGGTGCTCTCCGTCTGGACGGCGCAGTCGCCGACTGACCCCCAGTTCTGGCTGCTCTCTAGTATGTTACCGGCCGCGTTCGTGGTGGGGTTGATCGCAACGCACCGTGTGTTTCCTCTGTCCCACGCCTCGTACACGCTCATCACCCTCTTCCTGACTCTCCATGCGATTGGCGCTCATTACACATATGCCCAAACGCCGGTCGGCCAGTGGATGGACCAGGTGTTCCATCTCGGCCGGAATCATTTCGACCGGATCGTCCACTTCAGCTTCGGTTTCTTGTTGGCCTATCCGATGGAGGAACTGTTCCGCCTTACCGCAGGGGTGCGGGGCTGGCTGCTGTACTACTTGCCGGTCATGACGGTCTTGGGATTGAGCGGCCTCTGGGAAATCATCGAATCATGGGTGGCGAGCGCTCTCCATCCTGAGCTAGGCATCACCTATCTGGGATCGCAAGGGGATATCTGGGATGCCCAGAAGGATATTGCCTCCGCGCTCTACGGAGCCTTGCTTTGCGTGACAATCCTTGCAGCCGTCCGCGCAGTTCGAGGAACGCTCCTGCCGGCCCGGGTCCAGCCGGTTGTTCTCGATTCGTCTACGTAAATGAAGGTCGGACTCTCAGGTCTGAATCGGGTGGAGTCGAGAAGTACTCATCTGCTCTCCGGACTCCTTCTCTGGTATGGACTGCTATGGATCTGGTTGGCCATCGACCCCGTCAATCGCAGAGATTGGCTCCTCGAGAATCTGCTCGCGTTAGCCTTGATGATTCTGTTGACCCTGACTTACCGGCGGTTTCAGCTTTCAGGCTTGTCCTATTGCCTGCTCACATTCTTCATGACGCTCCACGCCGTGGGCGCGCATTATACCTATGCCGAGGTGCCCTTCGGTTTTTGGCTGAAAGACGTGTTGGCGTTGAGCCGGAATCCCTTCGATAGAATCGTCCACTTCGCCTTCGGCGCATTGTTGGTCTATCCGGTACGTGAGTGGCTCATGCGCCTGGCTGGCGTGCGGGGGGTATGGTCCTACTATATGCCGGTCAGCACGATTTTGGCCCAGAGTGGTCTCTTCGAGGTTATTGAAGCCATCGTCGCAGTTCTCGTGAGCCCTGAGCTGGGCAATGCCTACCTCGGGACACAAGGAGACGAGTGGGATGCTCAGAAGGACATGGCCTCGGCCTTGGCCGGTGCTGTGCTGGCCATGGGCATCACGATCGTGTTGTCAAAAGACGCAAGAGGGGGAGGTTTATCAATCCCCTTAGTCTGAAACGACCTCTTCCCGAGTTCTGCCCTATTTGCATTTTCCGAAGCGTACTGCGAAGCGCACGGTTGCCCCTTCACGCCGCACCGTTGGCCGTTTACTGTAGCAATCTCCCTCAGTCTTTCTCATCAGACTTTAGATCACCCTCCCCCTCTCTCAACTTCTTCTGAACACACAGAGGTTTCGACCACCCCCCTTACTTCTCTTTCGGGCATTCGTCTTGCTGAACATTTTCATGTGGCCTTTCAAAGTGTGATACCCGTTACGAAAGCGCTTGCGGCTGCCGTCATGAGCCTGTGGATTGCGGGATGTGGCGGTGTGCCGGTGGTACCACCCGAATTTCAAGGAAAAATCGAGCGAGATGTGTTATTTCGCCAAGTCAGCGCCTCACCGCTTTCGTATAAAGGTAAGTTCATCGTGGCCGGAGGGATCGTGCTTTCAGTCAAGCTCAAACAAGACGGGACTCGAATTGAGATTCTCCAACTCCCGCTCGCGAGCGATTACGAACCACAAGGTCGACTGATAGACTCCGAGGGTCGTTTTCTCGCGTCCCACAGAGAACTTCTCGATCCAGCGACGATTCCTATTGGAACACGAGTGACGGTCGTTGGTGAAGTGACTGGTTCGACGACTCTAATGATAGATGAGGTCGGGTATGCCTATCCAACGGTTGCCATTGAATCGCTGACGATTTGGTCGCCCAAGCTGCTGCCCTACTGGTACCGTTCCTATCCGTACCTCGGCGCCTATTGGGGACCCTATTGGAGTCCTCCGCTGTGGAGCCCCCATCGAGAGGGAAAAAGATGAGGCCGAGCAGCGAGTTTATGCTATTCAAGGATCGCCATGATGCTGGAAAACAGCTGGTCCAGAGACTCCTCCATTATAAGGGGGCGACGAATACGATCATTATCGCGTTACCGCGCGGCGGGGTGGTGGTGGGCTACGACATCAGTCTGGTGTTAGGACTCCCTTTGGATGCCCTGATCACACGCAAGTTGGGAACTCCTTCAAATCCAGAACTGGCAATGGGCGCCCTGGCTGAAACAGGCTATCAGCACCTGAATCATGATGTGATTCGGGAGTATGGCGTGAGCGAGTCTGAGTTGGAGGAGGAGATTCGGTGTCAACAGCGCGAGATTGACCGAAGAATCAGGCGGTATCGAGAGGGCCGGGCACTTCCCTCATTGAAGGGTCAGACGGTGATCCTAGTGGACGATGGCATCGCTACAGGGGCCACGTTCTTTGCCTCTCTTGGCGCTCTTCTTAAAGCAGAGACAGCGAGAACTGTGGCTGCGGTACCGGTTGCTCCTCCGCGGGTGTTGATGGAGTTGAACAGCCTCGTTGATGAAGTGGTTGTCCTGCACACATCTGAATGGTTCTTTGGGATCGGTCAGTTCTACGAAGAGTTTCTTCAGGTGGAGGATCACGAAGTCATTGCCTGCCTGGAGGGTGCGCGGGTGGCCCTGTCACCGAAGACCGAGGTTGTGGAATGAAGATTGTTTGTGCCATCGATGGATCCCGTTACTCTCAGTGGGCCTTGGACTGGTTGCGGCGGATTCGCGTTTCGAACGACGTGTCATTATTGTTGGTGCACGCCGTGGATATGACCCAATTCAGAACGTTTTCCACGCTCGACCAGAAAGCCAGATCGACATTGGTGAAAGTCCTGGACTTCTCATTAGAGGCCGCTGCACGGCTGTTGGAAAGTGCGGAGCTCAAGGCGGCACAAGCGTGGGGGCATGTCCGGGCGAAACTCCTGCGCGGTCACCCGGCGACGGCCATCGCCCATTCTGCGAAACGAGAACGAGCCGATCTCTTGGTGATGGGATCTCGTGGGGTGACGGAGTTTCAGCCGATGCTCTTAGGCAGCGTCTCTCGAAAAGTGCTTATTCAGGCTTCCTGTCCGGTTCTCCTTATCAAGAAGCCCGCGCGCACCCTCAAAAGAATCGTGCTTGGAACGGATGGATCCGTCGAATCATGGGGAGCTGTCGCATGGCTGGAGCAGTTACCTCAAACGGTTCGTCCCACCGTGACGGTGGCCAGCGTGATCCCTCCTCTCCCGCTGGAAGGTGTCCGCGTTCCTGCAGGGGCTTTGGCGGTCGGTGACCAAGTTGAGGGGATGCTGAGACGAGAAGTAAAAAAACTCGCGTCGCGAGTCGCGGGAACATTGAGGAAAGCCGGATTCTCCGCGAACGAAATGGTCATGGCTGGACATCCGGGTGCTGAGCTGGTGGAACTTGCCCGCCATGAGCAGGCCGATCTCCTGGTCGTCGGATCCCGTAGCGGACGCAACGCGCAAGAGTATTTCATGGGGAGCGTTGCCGATACGGTGGTGAAGCATGCACCCTGTTCGGTGCTAGTCCACAGGGGGTAGGAGCGGATGGCTTTTCAGTTGAGCAGTTCAGCATTCAAAGACGGCGATGTCATTCCACGTCGGTACACATGCAGGGGAGAAGATCTCTCACCGCCACTTCATTGGAGTGTGCCGCCCGCTGCAACGAAGAGCTTCGTCATCATTGTTGAGGATCCTGATGCTTCTGCTGGAACATGGGTGCACTGGGTCATCTACGACATTCCTCTGGATTTGCGGGGTCTCACGGAAGGCATTCCGACGAAGGACCAATTGTCTAATGGATCCATGCAAGGCTGGAACGACTTCAAGCGCATCGGGTACGGCGGACCCTGTCCTTCATCGGGAAAGCCGCATCGCTACTACTTCCAGCTGTATGCGCTTGATACCACCATCAATCTGAAGCCGCGCGCAACGAAGCGCCAAGTGTTAGACGCATGCAAGGGGCACGTGCTGGCGGAGGCGTCGCTCATGGGTCGATTCGGCTGCTAGTTGGAATCCGATGGTGAAGATCTAGGCCAAGGGGGTAAGCAGACTGTGCCAGCTGTCGCCAGCAAGAGAGACTATTATGAAGTGCTTGGGGTGGATCGAACTGCGACTCGCGATCAGATTAAGCATGCCTACCGACAGTTGGCGCTGAAGTACCATCCGGATAAGAGCCGAGATCCAGATGCGGCGGTCAAATTCCGCGAACTCGCCGAAGCCTATGCCGTGCTCTCCGACGATACCAAGCGAAAAGAATACGACACGACTGGCCACGCCGGCGTGAGCGAGCGGTGGTCGGCGGACGACCTCATGCGGGATTTCCAATTCGGGGATTTCTTCGGGGGCCGTTTCGGCGATCTTTCAAGTATGTTTGGGGATTTCTTTGGGCGGCGCATGAGGCCGGGAGCCGGTGCTTCGAGAGGGGCTGATCTTCGCTACGATATGGAACTGACTTTGGAAGAGGCCGCGCGCGGAGGGGAGCGGGAGATCCACCTCACACGATCCGAGAAATGCACGGATTGTGGAGGTAGTGGGACCAAGGCTGGTACGAAACCGTTGTCCTGCCCAGATTGTCGTGGAAGCGGCCAGAAGCAAGACGTGAAGATGAGAAAGGACGTGCGACTGGTCACATTGACCACCTGTTTGCGTTGCCAGGGGCGGGGGCAGATCATTGAATCTCCCTGTTCAGTCTGTCAGGGCAGCGGCTATCGATTTCTCCCACACACGTTGAAAGTGAAAGTTCCTCCCGGAATCGATGAAGGCATGATCATTCGCTTGTCAGGCCAGGGTGAGGCTAACGCCAATGGTGGGCCGTCGGGGGATCTGCTCATCAATCCTCATATCCGGCGCCATCCCACGTACGAGCGTCATGGTGCTGACCTCTATATGGTTCAATCGGTGACCTTTCCTGACGCGGCATTAGGGAGAACATTGCGCGTCACAGGGTTAGGTGGAGAGGCACTCCAGGTCGCAGTTCCTTCCGGAACTCAGAGCGGTACGGCGTTGCGGCTGAATGGGAAAGGCATGCCGAAGGTGGGGGAGAAAGGAAAGGGCGATCTCTTTGTCGTGGTGGAAGTACGCACCCCGACTGAGTTGTCGGACCGTGAGCGCACGCTCTTGCAGGAACTGGCAAAGCTGCAATAGCCCACGTAGGTTGTTTCTCTCACCGAGAGGAATTTTGATCCGCACACGGTGTGAATGGTCGGCGTTCGTGTTTGCCCACCAGACTGCGACTTGGAACTCGTTGTTATTTGTGCCTGGCATAGGCCTCATTGTCGCGGCGAGTAGTTAAGGGGTGTACACCGATGGGATGTGGCTAATCATTGCGTTTGACGCTGAAGGGAAGGTCAGAGGCATCGTGAGCATCCAACATATCTAGGTACTAACACTACGTGTTCCCGGCGTGTTCTCTGTACAGCAAAATCGGGCCAAATTCCCCTGAATCGGACTGAGCCCAACTGAGCGCGGAAAACCGCGGAAGTGCGCTGCTGGAGCGATGTTTCACTGCGCGGACAAGGACTTGTGGGGAAGGGTCGGAAGGGCTTAGGAAACCGCTGCTCTATCCAACTGAGCTACGGGGGCGTAGGCCGAACTGTAGCGCACTGCGGGGAAGATTGGAAGGGGAGGGACCGCCGGTCTTGCGAATCTATCAACCGCAACATCCGCCGGCGAAGACTTGCCGCTGTCTATGGGCGTTCCAGCAGGAGGCGCAGAGCTGAACGGTAGAATGGGTCAATCCGTCGATCGATTCCATTCGCTGTTCGACGACGACCCCACAGTCTGAACAGGGACCTGCGGTGGTCTCTGACCGTCCATTATGTGTGTGGACCATCATGGGTGGTGACCTTTGTGTTGGGGCGGATATGTTGATTGCACACGGATGACATAAAAGCGCCTGCCTGTCGGGAACCGGTCAGGATCCAGAACCGCCTGGTCGGTGAGCTGATCTTGGAGGCCTGTAATCCAGACTGGAGGTGTTTCACTCGATCGTCCAAGGCCGACACAGTTTTTTCCAACTCTCTGACCCGGTCTTTTGTGACAGTGGTTGGTTCTGGCATGATCCCACTCCTTTCCGCTCTACATGGCGCAATGCCGAATGACGCCGATGACGAGCCCTTCGATCCGAAATTCATCCGAGGGCTGCACGATAATCGGTTCCATGGTCTCGTTGGCCGGATGCAGCTCGATATGCGTACTCTTCTTGAAATACTTCTTGATCGTGGCTTCACGGTTCACGAGTGCGACGACCGTTTGTCCGTTCTTGGCGGTTTCCTGTTTCTGGACGACGATCAGATCCCCAGGCAGAATCCCTTCGTCTTTCATTGATTCGCCCTTCACCTTCAAGGCGAAGGATTTTCCGTCCCGTAACATGCTCGGCGGGACATCGACGAGTTCTGCTTGCGGGATTGGATCAATCGGGAACCCGGCGGCTACCAGTCCGGCCATGGGAATCTCCGTCTTTTGTCGCAATTGCTTCAACACCACTGAGACGATGCCAGGAATTCTCCGCATGCCGGCCTCGTACCGTGCGACGGAGACGCGAGTGGTGTGCAAGGCATCCGCCAGCTGTTGCTGCGTGAGGCCTAATTCTTCTCGAAGGCGTCTGACGTCCTGCGGCTTCATGATGTATCCATTGGTAACATATTGGTGTTCTCTCGTCAAGAGAACTTTGATTGAATTGACAGGGTTCATGTTCAGAGAACACAACCTATTGAAAAGATTCATAACATATCATCCGTGCAAGACACGGAACATTCACACGCGATCAGCGTACTGACTAAAAATTAGGCAAGCAGCTCGTTGTATACGTAGTTCGCTTGTTCGAAAAAAGATGGGGATACTTGTTCACAGACTTATACACAGAAACTGGGGAGAGCACTGCTATTCGATCAGCTCTTCGTTCAGCGCTACGGCTTTGATATGCGTGAAGATTCGCTGTCCGTGTTTCAATCCTAAGGTCACCAGCGATTTTTTCGTGATGCTGGCGACCAGCGGGGCTCCGATGTCCAACAGGACATCGACCGACGTGTGATTGACCTCCCGTATCTCAACAATGGTCGCTTCAAGAATATTCAGCACGCTGGTAGGGGAGTCGATCCGTCCAACGACAAGGGTGACATCGCTTGAAAGAATGTGGACACGCATGGGTTGCCCGATCGCGACAGGCTGGAGCGGGACAAAGAGTGGTTGGCCCATGCAGTCCAACTGCGTCAACCCGTATTGAGGATCATGATGCGTGACGCGCGCGTTCATGATGGCGCCGATTCGATGCGGCCCCAATATTCCTCTGAAATCCAAGGCTGTGAAGACCTCACTGAGCGTGCCGGCGCCGACCACATGGCCGTCTTTCAGGAGAATGACACGGTCTGCAAGTTGAAGGATTTCCGTGAGCCCATGACTCACGTAGAGCACCGGGATGCGTAGTTGTTCGTGGAGCTGACGGATGAAGGGAAGCAGCTCTTGCTTCCGCTGAAGATCGAGCGAGGCGAGCGGTTCGTCCAATAAGAGGAGTTTGGGACTCGTCAGGAGCGCTCGGCCGATCGCCACGCGCTGTTGCTCGCCACCGGAGAGCTTATGAATGCGGCGATCTAGGAGCTGGCCGATTCCCAGAATCTCAATCACCTGTTCCGGAGCGACTCGTCGTGCTGCAACAGGGATTCGCTTGTAGCCGTACAGAAGATTCGCGCGTACGTCGTAATGAGGGAACAGGCGGGGCTCTTGAAAGACATACCCGATCGGGCGTGCGTAGAGCGGCAGGCAGCGCCCGAGGCGCTCGTCCTGCCATACTTCTTCACCGAACTGCATGAAGCCATTTGGGGCATGTTCGAGTCCTGCCAGGCATCTCAACAGTGTCGTCTTTCCCGATCCCGAGGGTCCGAAGATGGCGGTAATGCCTGACATCGGGACATCCATATCGATATCCAGATGGAAGTTTGAAAATCGCACATCAAAGCGTGCCAGCAAATGATTCATGAGACATGGATGGGAAATCGGCGATTCACGACGTACACGGTCAGCAAGACGAGAAACGAAAAGGTCAACAAGACGGCAGCGATCGCATGGGCTTGGCCATACTCCATGGTTTCCACATGCTCAAAGATCGTCGTGGACAGGACCCGTGTTTGTCCTGGGATCGATCCACCCACCATCAGCACGACGCCAAACTCGCCGATCGTGTGTGCGAACCCCAGCACAATGGCGCTGACATACCCTCGCAGGGCGATCGGGGAGATCACGGTCAGGAAGGCATCGAGCTTCGACGCACGAAGCGACCAGGCTGCTTCCAATGGGGCTTTCCCGACGGCTTCGAATGCACCCTGGAGAGGCTGGATCACAAACGGCATGGAATAAAACACCGAGGCGATGACCAGACCGGTGAAGGTGAATGCCAATGAGAGGTCTGCAAGGCGACCGAGGGGGCCATAAGGGCCGAGTGTAATAAGGATGTAGAATCCCAGGACCGTGGGAGGCAGTACAATCGGCAGCGCCACTGCGGCTTCTACGATCGGCCTTAACCGGGATCGGGTGTGAGCCAGCCACCAGGCGAGGGGAGTTCCCACGATTAGCAACACGATCACCGTGACTGTCGCCAGTCGCACGCTGACCCACAGCGCGCTGAGATCGAGATCTGTGAGTGTTCCCATGTACGTGCTTCCCGCAGTGTCTTGTTACTTCAACTCATAGCCGTAGCGTTCGATAATTTTTCTGGCTTGCGGACCGCTGATGAACTCCATCAGCGCTTTTGCAGCCTGGTTATCCTTTCCCTTCATCAGCACAATTACATCTTGTGTAATTGGTTCGTGCAGATGAGCAGGGACATCCCAGCGACTGCCCTGCCCCTTGATCTTTGGATCGAGGACTTGCGATAGGGCCACAAACCCCAGCTGCGCATTGCCGGATTCAATGAATCCCATCGTCTGTCCAAGGCTTTCTCCCATGACAATGCGGGGTTGTAGGTTCTCCCAGACTCCCAGTTTTTGCAGCGCCTGCATTGTCGCGACACCGTAGGGTGCCGTCTTAGGGTTGGCCATGGCCAAGCGTTTGAAGTCTTTCGAGCGTACCGTCTCTTCTCCCTTTACGAGGCTCGTACTCGGACTCCACAGTACAAGACGGCCGATGGCATAGATGAATCGGGAATCCTTGACTCCGAGGCCCTCATCTTCCAACACTTTTGGGCGTTCCATGTCGGCGGAAAAGAACACGTCGAAGGGCGCGCCATTTTTGATTTGTGAATAAAAGTTGCCGGAGGAGCCAGCAGCGACTCGGAGTGTGTGGCCAGTTGTTGTTTCAAACTCGATCGCAATTTCACGGAACGGCGGAGTAAAGTTGGCAGCAACGGCCACTAATGCCTGCTCGGCTGAAGCCGGTGTCACCGTCATACTTAAGAACACGCACAAGCACCATGCGAAGAGGCTCCGTTTCATGACTCGTCCTTTCTAAATTCGCACTCGAATCGCCGCATAAAAATAATCACTATCTTTGTTTCCGCCGGCAGGCATTTGGGCGAGGATGGTAGGGCTATTAAAATAGGAGCCCTTGAACCAATGGACGTAGCCGACATCAAAATCCAGGTTGGAGGTGACGGCCCATTGCGCTTGCAGCTCGACGTCATGCCCTAACGACGTGCCGGCGTTCCCGGTGGTATCTCGCAAGCCGGAATTGCCGAAGAAATCTGTATCTTGGGCAAGGTACCAGACACGATGTTTGACCATCAGAATCCAGCTCGGTGTCGGGTTGAGGAAGAGGCGCCAACCTGGTGAGATCAGGTTCGTTCGGGCAAATGGTCCCCAGGTGCCGGTCGGTCCATATTCCCACCGTCGAGCGCCGAACAAGGAATCAAACCCTTCATCCTGGCTGTCGCCTGGTTGGCGATCGCCGCTGGCGTAGTCGAACTGAAACAGGAGTCGAGGGGTCCAAGGAGTATTGAAGGTATAGCCGAGTTCCACATGTTGAAGATGGGCGAAGTGGTCGGTGACGCCGCGACGACCGGTTTGCCACGCGGTCTCGATTTCATAATCCGGTTCACCAGGCTTGGGGTCCTTCGACAAGCGGCCCCCGGCAGTCGAATAGGTGCGATGCGCGGTTCCGT
>DCZN01000060.1:22932-23246 GCA_002331625.1 Nitrospira sp. UBA2083
CCCCAAAACAAGAGGTTGTGATACTGCTGGTCCAGCCTCACGTCGTCTCGCACCACCGGTTGTGTCGCAAACGCCCGGATTCTCCAGGTGTTTCCTTGCGCGAGTTGCCAATGGAATCCATCGAAGGAATTGACGGTGTTTCGGAACGCATTTCGGGCGATCAACCGTCGGCTTCCAAAGTCCATGGTCATGCGGCCGAAGTGAAGATCGGTGCGAAGCCCGGTGCCTAAGACGTTGTGCAGGGTTAAGGCCCCGACTAACTGCAAGATGTCAAACTCATTGACCGTGGTCGCATCGCGAAAATCTCCAGGGTC
>DCZN01000060.1:23349-34101 GCA_002331625.1 Nitrospira sp. UBA2083
CGTCCGTCCGTCCGTTGCCGATCGCTTGGCTGGCTCGCCAGGGGTGGTCATACGATTCGAATCGCGTCCGGTTTTCGAATCCGAGATCCAGCCAGTCCGGTAGGCGGAGCAGGGACCGTTCATAGTGAATCCAATCCAGTTCTCGCCGTCGATTCAGGACTGCGTCAGCGGGTTCGATCCAATTCTTTCCGGTGCGATCCGTGGTTTTGAAATAATCTTCGTCGGTGATCAAGTGCTTGTCATGCATGAGCTTGAGCACCGGATCTTCCGTCTCCTTGAATTCCCATTTCCCGTCTTTCTGAACCAATTCGCCATATTCGACGGCGTCCACCGAGCTGGCTCCTGTCAGAACCAGAACGACGCTGAGGAGGCCATAGTAACAAGCGTTGCTCGACATCAATGTTCCTTTCACGATTCTCCTCACGATTCAAGATGATTGCTATATCGGTTCACACCTGTGAGGGGTGTTGCCGTCAGGCTCGCCATGCTTGGACCTTTCCAGTTTCGGTCGTATCGTATCCGCCAAGTGCGGCAATCTCGTTACGGAATGGGCGGCTGACCAGCGTCTCGAACAGGTGCGTCAACGTTGGATGGGACTTGAGGTACGACTTCGGCACCACCAGATCATACCGGGCTACCTGGAGCGGGATGAAGTCCAGATCGAACTGTTGTGCGGCAGACCGAATGCCGATTCCCACCTCAGCCTGACGTTGGGCAATAGCGCGTGCGACGTCGACATGTGTGGATGCGATACGGTCATAGCCTTGAACGTGTGTCGGCTCTAGCCCGGATGTTCGCAATCGTTGATCGAGCAACAGCCTTGCTCCAGAACCTTCTTCGCGATTTACGAGCGTCACCATTGGTTGAACAAGATCCGCGGCCGTGCGAATGGACAAGGGATTCCCGGCGCGGACGAGAAATCCTTCTTCCCAGGTGGCAAAGGTCACCACCTCGTAGCTCGATCCTTTCAGCGCTCGCTTGAGAAACGGCAGATTCGATTCGCCCGACACCGGATCGAAGAGATGCATGCCGGCCACATGTACCTCGCCACGCTGCAAAGCGTGGAGGGCTGCCATGCTGCCCATTGCCCACCCGATGACGGTCGTTCGGTCCTTGTGGCGTCGCAGATGTTCTCCCACTAAAAAAATCGCAGGGTCACAACCAGCCACGGAAATCTCTTGTTCGATCGCATCTCGATCGCGGGAGAGTTTCACGTGGACTGTGCTGCCGGAGAGCTTCCTGGTTGTCTCGGTGAGATAGCCGTCAGCCGGGACGGCAAAAGACAGTTGCTCGCCCAAATCGGTGACGGGCCGCACAATGGTTCGCTTTCCAACAGAAGAGACTTTGACGCGAATTGGTTGAGTCCCTGCCTCAGCGTGAGGGAGATGGCTAATCAGGGTGCCTTCGATAAGGTCCTCTGTCGGAATAAGGCTGAAGAGGTCTTCGACGTGACAGGCCAGTACCGCCGCTAGCCGAAGGGCCACAGCCGTCGTCGGCAAGTAGAGATTTAATTCAATCGAAGAAACAGCTTGCCGGGTGATCCCTGCTCGGGTTGCAAGTTCGCTTTGAGAAAAGCCCTGTTCTAAACGGCAGGACTTAAGGCGATTGGAGAATTGCATAGTGGATTCAGGGGGATACATCTGAGTTTCCATGGTTCATGCGTATAGCAAGTAAATATGTCATATGTCAATAATAATGGACTATTTCTTGTTTGCTTGGCCAGTAAAAAGCATTGAATGAATCAATGTATAAATTTCTAATAATAGTATATATCGTCACACAGTTTATATTGTTGACAAAGAAGCATGACTTTTAGTATAAGATGCTTATATTAATCATGATCGGAAAAGTAATGATTGGCATGTTAATCAATGGGCGAGAGAGTTGATGGGTATGTCCCGACAGGAGCAAGAAACGGGAAAGCCGTATTTGGAGCAAGACGTCGAAGAGACTATTCGTCTTGCCATCAAAGGAATTCGGTTCGGGTCCGTGGAGATCATCGTCCACGATTCGAGAGTGGTACAAATCGAACGGAAAGAGAAGCTGCGAATCGATCGTCCGTAACAACCTAATTCAAAAATGATGATTCAGCACTGTTCATAGAAAGAGAGGCATACGGCAGCTCGGCCACCTACATCATGGGAGCCGATGCCGAGTTCGTGCTCACATCAATCGGCGGATTGACCGGACAACCGGAGATTCCCCTCACGAGAAGGAGACTCGTCGATGAGGAGGTCGTGGTTGTTCTGGGGAGTGGTGGCACTGGTCAGTTTGAATTTTGGATTCGAAGTTCGGGCACAGAATGAAGGGGCAGCAGAGAAATCACTCGAACAACGGTTTGAGGAGCTTGATCAAGAAGTGCGTATGCTCAAGCGGAAACGGGAACTGGACATAGAAGCGGCAGAGGCCGCAAAAAAAACCGTGCCGATTGCGAAGATCGGCAGCTCAGGTTTTTCAGTTGAGTCTGCTGATGGCACCAACAGTATCAAGTTCCACGGTATTGTCCAAGTTGATCACCGATTGTTTTTTGAAGGGGCGAACGATATTCGCAATCGTACGGATCAGCGTGCTGGGAATCTGGACGATGAAGGCTTCCATGACGCGAATAATTCATGGAATCTGCGCCGCGCTCGTCCGACGATCGAAGGGACGTTGCTTGGGAAATATGATTTTCGTTTTATGACCGATTTCGCAGGTGGAACGGTTTCCGTTTTCGATGCCTATGTGGATGCTCGACTCCATCCCAGCTTCAAAATTCGCGCAGGCAAATTCAAAAGCTTTGTTTCGTTGGAGCGGTTGCAGAGCGCGAGTGACATCAAGCTGATGGAACGGAGTTATGTCGCAAACGCCATCCTGCCGAATCGGGATTTGGGTATTGCCGTACACGGCGAGCTCTTTGACAACACATTAAATTATGCCGTCGGTCTGATGAACGGGGTGACCGATGGTGGGAACATCAGCACGGGTCCTCAATTCAGCGGGCGCAAGGAATTTACCGGAAGGCTATTCGCCACACCGTTCCGAAATCGTGAGTCTGCATTGCGGGGATTCGGCGTGGGGGTTGCGGTTACCTACACGAGCGTGCGTGGTGAACGGAACCTCAACTTTACTGATACGACCCCCGCCGATGCGACAAGGAATGGTCTGCCCAACTATCTCACCGATGGGCAAAATGTCTTTTTCCGGTACAGCGGGGCCACCGTGGCCGACGGAGACCGGATCCGTGTGTCTCCGCAAGGATACTACTACATTGGACCATTTGGCCTGCTGAGCGAGTACGCGCTTGTCAGGCAAGATGTCAGCCTCTCCACCGGTGGTCCTCCTCCGGGAGGTGGATCAGGCTCCAATACGGTGGTCACACCCAATACTGGGAAAACGCTCCATCATCAAGCCTGGCATGTGACGGTGTCTTATATCCTCACCGGAGAAGACGCCTCATTCCAAGGCGTTAAACCTCGGCACAATTTTGATTTTACCAACGGGTGGGGGGCTTGGGAGTTTGTGGGGCGATATAGCGAAATGCATCTCGACGACGACACGTTCAAAGACCCGACAGGTGCATCGTTTGTTGGGGGGTATGCCAATTTGTCGGAAAGCCCAAAATCCGCACGTTCCTGGACGTTCGGTTTGAACTGGTACCTGAATCAAAATGTACGAGCTGCCGTCAATTATTCAGAAACGAAATTTGACAGTGGCGCAGCGAGCGGGATCACTCCCATCAATTCAGCCGGGACCAATGTGCTCGACCGCCCAGACGAACGGGTTTTTCTGAGCCGGATACAGCTGGCATTTTGAGGGAGGCCGTCGTCTGCGAGTCAGAAACCAACATGAAGAAGTCCCAATTGTCTAACTGAAGCACTTCCGATAGTGAGGAGGATCATGAAACGATCGTATCTCGTTCTTGTTGGAATGGTCGCAATTTTAACGACTGGGCAGCTTGCTGTTGCCGGTGAAACCATCCGCGTTGGCCATTTCCCAAACGTGACCCATGTGCAAGGCCTGGTCGCGCATCATCTCTCGCGGACAGGACATGGGTGGTTCGAGGAGCGCCTGGGGAAAGACGTGAAAGTCGATTGGTATGTCTACAATGCCGGTCCAAGTGCGGTTGAAGCGATCTTGGCCGGTTCGATCGACCTGACCTATGTGGGACCGAATCCAGCCTTGAATGCCTATGCGAAGTCGAACGGAGAGGAGATTCGGATCCTTGCCGGTGCTGCGGCAGGAGGTGCGGCGCTGGTGGTGCAACCGGATTCGGGGCTGAAGCTGCCGGCGGATTTCCGTGGGAAAACCATCGCGACTCCGCAACTCGGCAATACGCAAGATATTGCCTGCCGTGCCTGGTTGGCCAACGGTGGATTGAAGATCACGCAGACGGGCGGCGAGGCCTTCATTGTCCCGACGCCAAATCCGGATCAAATTTCGCTGTTTCAACAACGCAAGCTCGACGCGGTCTGGACGGTCGAGCCTTGGGTGTCCCGCTTGGAACGTGAAGCCGGGGGCAAGGTATTGCTGGAACAGTCAAAGGATAGCGTCACGGTTTTAGTGTCAGGGGTGAAGTTCGTGAAGGCCAAGTCGGAATTGGCAAGAAAGTTTGTGCAAGCTCACCGTGAGCTCACGGAGTGGATTGTTGCGCATCCCGAAGAGGCGAAAAAGATGATTCTGGAGGAGCTGGCCATTGAGACTCAAGCCAAAGTCTCGGCTGACTTGATTGCCCAGGCTTGGAAACGTATCATGCTGCGCCCGGATGTATCGATCGAGGAATTTCAGCAATTCGTGAATAACGCACAGCGTGCGGGGTTTATGCGTACCACTCCAGACTTATCCAGACTGATCGAACAGCTTCCGTGACATGCAGAACGTGACTCCTGCTATAGATGCTGTTCCCACGAAACTTGTGCTGGAACATGTCTCGAAGTGGTTTCGGACCAGTTCGCTCCATGTTCAGGCGCTTGACGATGTGACGCTTCACATTGCAGAAGGGGAATTCGTGTGTCTCGTCGGTCCGAGCGGGTGCGGAAAGTCCACCTTGTTGAACCTGATCGCGGGGCTCGACCGACCCGATGGCGGAACCGTGCAAGCTGATGGCCAGCCTATCAACGGGCCGGGGCCGCACCGATTGATGATGTTTCAAGAGGCTGCGCTGTTTCCCTGGCTTACGGTGTTGGGAAATGTCTTGTTTGGTCTGAAACTCGTTAAAGGGCTGAGTGCGCCGGAGCGTCGTGAGAAGGCTGAATACTTTTTGGAACTCGTAGGGCTGAAGCGGTTCATGCACTCCAACGTTCATGAATTGTCAGGTGGCATGAGGCAGCGAGTGGCGCTGGCTCGGTCGTTGGCACCGAACCCCAGCGTGCTCCTGATGGATGAGCCGTTTGGGGCATTGGATGCACTCACCCGTGAACAGCTCTATGGTGATATCCAGCGCATCTGGAGTCAGCATCGAAAAACGATCGTGTTTGTGACGCACAACGTACGAGAAGCCGTCTGTCTTGGGGATCGTGTCATCCTGTTTTCGCCGAACCCTGGACGAATCAGAGAAGAGTTCTCCATTCCACTCCCTCGTTCCCGAGATATCAACAGCGTAGACCTCGCCCGGTATTCCACCGAAATCACCCGTGTCCTGAAGGGCTATGTTCAAAACGAGGTTGCGGGATGATCGCACGTTGGGCCGTCGCTTCCCTATTTTTTGCCTGTCTGATCGGTCTGTGGCAGCTCGCCGTCAATGCCCAGATCTGGTCACCGTTGCTCTTGCCGTCACCGGCGAACGTGCTCGTCTATCTCTGGTCATCCGTTGAAGACGGCACGCTCTGGGAAGCCACTCTCGTGACGGTGCGGCGCCTTCTCATCGGATATGGGCTGGGCATTCTTGTCGGTCTTCCGTTGGGTCTTCTGACGGCGTCCTTCAGGTGGTCTCAAGATACGATCGGTGTGCTGGCTTTGGGCCTTCAAACGCTTCCGAGCGTGTGCTGGGTGCCCTTGGCGTTGCTCTGGTTCGGGCAAACCGAATCTGCCATGTTGTTTGTAGTGGTGATGGGAACGTTGTGGTCTCTGATCATCGCGACAGATACCGGCGTGCGGACGATTCCCCCGATTTACAGCCGCGCAGCCCGCAGTATGGGATCGTCAGGCTTCCACACGTGGACCCATGTGATTCTGCCTGCCGCTCTTCCCTTTTTGTTGAGCGGTATGAAGCAGGGCTGGGCCTTTGCCTGGCGATCATTGATGGCGGCGGAAATCTACGTGACGATTCTGACGGGATTCGGTCTTGGACATCTGTTGCATTATGGACGAGAGCTGAGTGCGATGGATCAGGTGATCGGCGTCATGCTGGTCATTGTCATGATCGGATTGGCCGTGGACAAAACCCTCTTCGCACCGGTGGAACGATTTCTCCATCGCCGATGGGGGACTGCGCGTGGGTAGATGAAATCGCTGATGGTGTTAGTCAGAAAGGGCTGGCTCATTGGCACTGTGCTCTGGTTGGTACTGATCTGCTCCGTTCTCCCTGCCCAGGCAGATAGCGCGTCCGTCGCGAATGCGTCACTCGACGACATACCGGTCTCGTCGCTGATCTACGTGTCAGACTATGTGGCTTTCGTCGGACAAGACAGTCAGGGGAACGTGGCCTTTGCGCTCGACAACAGTCGTGGGCGAGATGGAGAGGCCTATCAAGCGCAACACTTTCTCGTCTTGCACGATGAGAAAACCGGATGGGTGAGGCTTGATGGCAACAACCGATATGAGAACGCCGGGAAGGAGCTCAAGACGATCCCCGATTCGCCTTCCTTCCAATTTCAGGGCAGTCCTAAAACCGGCATGACCATTGTCGGTGAGAGCAATCGTCTCGCATTGAAGATCGATCCGATTTCACAGCGAACGAGCCGGCAGGATCATGGTGCAGTCATGTGGATGGGTTCAGCATCGGCTGTTTTGACCTGGCGAGATCGGGTCATTCCCGGACGGGTCGTCTATGAGCACCTCATGATGCCGGACTTCAACCGTCTCACGCGCACGTACTGGGACCTGTGGAGCGAGTATCAAGGGTTCTATCTAAAAATTGGCACGGATGGTGATGTGTATTTTCACCGGCAGCACAGCAAGCGCCTTGCCCCATTAATGGGCGTCCTGGATGGATGGACGGCGTTCAGCGGTGCCACCGGCTCGATGAAGGATCTGAACATCGAGGTGATCGACCATGGATTGGCACGGGGATTTTTTCGCTGGCCGACGGCTTGGCGCGTCACGTGGACTGGGCCTCAGGGGGGTGCTGTCCTGACTCTCAAACAGGTGTCGAGGACCGGTATTTGGAGCTGGGCGATCGGTGGTTTTTCGATGGCCGTGGTCGAAGGCGAGTTGGAGTATGGAGGGAAGAAACTCCCGGTCTCTGGGCTTGTGGAACTGATCATATAGCTTCCATTGTCGGTATGGGGGGATCGACTAGTCTGTAGAGAGCCAAGATGACCTGAGACGTGTAACTCCATGAACAGTCAGCCATGCCACAGTGGCCGGAAGCCAGATCCACTGAATTTCGCTGGCGAGAATGCGCAGCGCATCGGTGCTGAAGAAGCTGCCGATGCCGATCGGAGAGACCGCGACCGGGCGAAATGGGAAGAAATATCGAGTGGGATCAAATGGAGAGAAGAAGGCGATGCCAAGCCCTCCGTCTGTGAGCGCGTCAAGAATGCCATGTGATGCGGTGCAGAGGAAGAGATACAGCCCTATTCCTGCTTTTGTTGTCGATGATTCGTGCCGATAGCCGAGCGCCACGAGCACAGCGCTGAGCAGGCCGGCGAAGAAGAGGGAATGGGTCATGCCGCGGTGCCCCCAGAGGTCACCGTACTGAAGGCCGAAAGCAAATCCGATCACATCGAGGTCCGGCACGATGGAACAGACGGCACCGGTCAGGACGACAGGCCATGTGATCGCACGATGTGATGCGATCTTGCCGAGTGCAAGTGCCACGAATGCGTGAGAGAATGCCGAGGCCATGTAGCCGTCTTGTGCCTCCAGAATGAATGTCAGCGCCCGTTCTCAAAACCGATCTGCCGCCACGCCTCATACACAATTACCGCGACCGCGTTCGAGAGATTCAGACTGCGACTTTCGGGGCGCATCGGGAGACGAATGCGGCGTTCCGCTGAGAACGTGTCCAGTAAATCCATCGGCAATCCACGGGTTTCGGGTCCGAACAGAAACGCATCGTCTTGTGCATAGGTCATGCAATCGTAACGGTGCGTGTTTCTCGTCGAGACGGCAAAGAGGCGACGACCTGTGAAACATTCACGACACTCAGCCCAGTTCTCGTAGACACGGAGCGTGGCAAACTCATGATAGTCCAACCCAGCCCGTACCAGCTGTTTGTCTTCCAGCGAAAACCCTAAAGGCTTCACGAGATGAAGGCGGGCACCGGTATTGGCACACAGGCGGATGATATTGCCGGTGTTCGGGGGGATCTCGGGCTGATACAGAATAACGTCAAACATCTAGAGAACAGTGTGTGCCGGAGCCTTCGATCTGCACGATGAGCGTGAGACCTACGGTGGTGGATCTCGTGTGCGTTAACTTCCTTCTTGAGAACGAGTGTACCCGTGTGGGTTGAGACTCTGCCATGTCCATGTGTCGGCGCACATCTCGCTGAGCGTACGTTTCGCTCGCCAGCCGAGGAGGGCAGCCGCCTTGCCGGGATCGGCGTAACAGGCTGCGACGTCACCAGGTCGACGAGGCGCGACCTTGTAGGCCACCTGCTTGCTGCTGGCCTGCTCGAATGCCTGCACAATGTCCAGCACGCTGTACCCGGTTCCGGTTCCGAGATTGACGGTAAGGCATTCCGTCTGATGCGTCGCCCGCTCAAGCGCTTCCAGTGCATTGAGGTGGCCGATGGCAAGATCGACCACATGGATGTAGTCACGCACGCCGGTTCCGTCCTTTGTAGGGTAGTCGTTGCCGAACACGTTTAAGTGTGGGCGGCGGCTGATTGCCACCTGCGCCACGAACGGCATCAAGTTATTTGGGGTGCCCTGCGGGTCTTCACCAATCAATCCACTTGCATGCGCGCCGACTGGATTGAAATAGCGGAGAATACCGATGCGCCAGGAGGTGTCGCTGCGCTGCAGATCCCGCAGCATGTGTTCTACCGTCAGTTTCGTTTGGCCGTAGGGATTGGTTGCCGAGAGCGGATGATCTTCTGTCAACGGCAGCCGTTGCGGATCACCGTAGACCGTGGCGGAGGAACTGAACACCAGCGTCTTGACCCCGCAGTTGCCCATGGCTTCCAATAGACGCAGGGACCCGACAACATTATTGTCATAATAGGCGAGCGGCTGCTGGACAGACTCACCGACCGCCTTGAGGCCGGCAAAATGAATCACCGCCTGCGCACCGCTTTCACGCAGGGCTGTCACCAGCGCTGACCGGTCGCGGATGTCGCCGCGGATGACGCGGAGCTGTTTTCCTGTGATCCGTTGCACCCGCTCGAGTGATTCAGGATGGCTGTTGCAAAAATTATCGAAGACGGTGATGTCGCGGCCTGCCTGGAGCAGCTCGACGCAGGTATGAGACCCGATATAGCCGGCACCACCTGTGACTAGAATCACGCCTCACCTCCGGCAGAATTGTTCTTTGGGTTTAACTTAGCCAGACTAGCGGGATCATGAAGGCGGGTCAAGGAAGAGCATGTGATTATTATGGGGATGGGTGAGGGGCGGTAGGAATGAGGGCTGTCTGATATAGTTCTTCTGCTTCTTGGTATAGTCAGTACCGAGTGCAGCACGTACTGGAATTCAACACAGAACTCATGATCGAATTGTTTCAGAATCGGGAGTCTGTCGATCGACCATGGGCCTTTACCGCTGTCGTTCTGCTGATAGTGCTGGTGATGATGGCGGTGCCCTGTACTGCAGCAGACGGCGAGAGCAGGGTGTCGGTAGACCAGATACTCGAACTAGCCAAAGCGGCCTGGGAGAGTGGAGCGGTGATGCCTGCACTGGAACTCCTTGATCACGGGATTCATGACCATCCAGAAGGGCTCCCACTGTATAAGTTGCGGGGCGATATTCTCTCTACGTTTCGAGATCCGAAGGAAGCAGTTCACGCGTACGATCGAGCCCTCGCTGCGGACCCTGCCGCGCGAGATGTACGCTGGGCGAAATGGGCGGTGCTCGTTCGGTGGGGACAGGACGCGGAGGCGATTGCAGAGCTTCGGTCCATCGTGCGGATTGATGTCAAAAATCCGCTGGCCCACTGGCGGCTGGCGCAGGAGCTCCGCAAGCTAGACCGCCTCGAAGAATCGCTGGAGTCCTATAAACGGGCTGTCGAACTGATGCCGGAGCTACTTGGCTGGCGACTGGCCTTGGCTCGTGCCCGCTTTGATGTGCTGGATTATCAGGGCGCGGATGCCGATCTTCAGTATGTGCTGGAACATGCTCCGCCAGGTTCTCCTCTTGAGCTGCCGGCCAAGAATCAACTCGCACAACTGTATGAGTCGATGGAGCGAGGTCGACGATTCAGTCCAACGTTGACGCCTGCGGCTAGTGCGGCCCAACTGAAGGAATGGGCTGCTATTCGGTCGGATGCGTGGAGCCTGTTTGAGGCTGGTCGGTATCAGGAGGCCGAACCAATATATCGGAAGCTCTTGGCACTCAACCCCGGTGATCCCATTGCCACCCATCAGTTGGGCCTGACGTTGATGCAAATAGATCGCTGCGAGGAGGCCATCGCCGTATTCGGCAATATTTCGAATCTCAATCCAAGCGAGGA
>DCZN01000060.1:34170-37575 GCA_002331625.1 Nitrospira sp. UBA2083
GCCTTCATCCATTTTCAACTGCTGTATGACGCAGCCGTGGAGTTTGAACAGGTGAATAAAGATGTCCCGTTTCCAGCCGGCACTCGCGTGCTGGCGAAGGACAAAATCGCTCGGTGGTTGGACAAGGTGAAGCCTTATGTTCCTGAGTTGGTGAAGCTGAAGGAGGAAGAGGACAAGAGGGAGCATGATTCAGGAACCCAGGCAGCTGTGCTCTCGGAGGAGGCTCTCTATGCGAAGGCCATTGAAAAGATCAAAGTCCAGAAGACGTTGGAGACGGGAGTGGCGATTGCCGGGCGGGACGCCGATTTCAGCTGGTTTCGGTTCGTGATTCCGGCGACCAAAGTCGTGCGCGATGATTTCCCAACCGGGGCTCACGAGTTCATCCCCTTGAACCCAGGCGACACATTTTCTACTACTCAACCAGAAATCCACTTGGTATTTCGGCTGGTATCCGATTCATTCGACACAGTGCCACTGACCGCACGGTGTTCAGTCGAAACTCGTGATATGACCGAAGATCCACAGACGATGGTCCAGGATCGCGTCATGACGACCACAAATGATCGCTCCGGCTACTTTCTTCTCACCCCGCCGAAATCAGGTTGGCTCTCCGGCCTCTATCGCTGCGGTCTCTTTGCGGGAGAACAGACTTCTGCCTATTCTTATGTGGACGAAGTCCGGTTTCGGGTCATGGATTCGAATCGTGATTGAATAACCGAGCTGGGGAAGGGTGTGGGCAGATCGTCTCCAGACAGATGGTGGAAAAGCCTCATATGGCAATAACTTCTTCGCGGACATGGTGAAGGTGAATAACCTTTGGCCTCTTCTCTTCCTCAAAGTGACAGCGGACTGCGTCCCTGACCTTCTCGGGCAGTTCGGCCAGAGTATCAGTTTCGGTAAAGATTGATTGACCGAGTGCGCGGGCAATAAAGCCGCCCTCGGGGGCTTCTTCGACAATGAAGATCAATTCACCCATTACTAACCCTCACAAGGTATGATCGTGCACATCGTAGCCTCGTGCCATCAGGTTGTCCAGTCCTGCTCAATTCCTAAGAGAATAAGTGGTTCCATTGTCCTTCTCTTATCTCTCAAGAGGCGGCTAGATGCTTCCAACTTCGCCTGATAATGTTACACGAAGACTTGGGCGATCATGGCAACTAAACACCTGGCGGTTAAGCGTTCACGCAGAATAGTGACCGGGGCCATGTTGATTTTTAAGGCTCTCGAAAGATGCGAATAAAATCTGGCGGACCATGGTCGGAAAGCTCAGGGTTTCTTCGCCACCACCTTGCCGTTTTCCCACACATAGATGGGTGTACCGTACATCTTAGCGGTTTTTCGAGCCGCCTTAGCAGCTCGGCGAAGTGCGCGCCCGACCGCCTCTGAAAAGGCTTTGGTCTCTTTCTTTCTCTTGGCTTTTCTCATGGTCCTTCCTCCAGCAGTCGTGGAGCATCGCCTGAATTCTCATAGACCGACCAGGTGTCAGCCAGTGGGCGATAGAGCGTCTGGAAGTTGTGGAAGCTCCGCTGGAAACGGCGTATCACATCGACACGAGGGACATCATGTCCGTCTTGTTCAACTCTGGCAGCAACACGTTGAAGTGCGAGTTGAGGTGATGATAGTGAAAGAAATACGATCCTAATTGTATAACCAGTTGCTTTCCAGTCCTGCAACAGATGCAGATATGTTCTCCCGCTGAGCGTGCTTTCAAATGAGAAGTTCTTTCGCGATTTGGCCAAGCGAGACAACTCCAACAAGAGAAGTCGTCCTGCTTGCCTTGCGGCTAGCTCTGGGCGAAGTGGTGATAGTCCACCGGCAATGAGGTCGGCATTCACGAAATGGATAACTCCAGCCTCACGAAGCAGGAATTCTCGAGCGAACGTGGTCTTCCCTGAGCCGTTTGGTCCGGCAATAACAATGCAACGAGGATGTCGAGCTGGTCGGTCGTTCACTCTATCAGTCAGCCAGCCACTGGTTGCTGATAATCCACTTCGATTGTGAACCCGAGATCCTCGATCATGCCCCAGACTTCTGGAGCCGGTGCACCAGGCGTCGTCAGGTAGCCGTTCACGAAGACGGAGTCAGCTGGGTAGAGTGCCAATGGTTGGAGGGATCGTAGATTATGTTCCCGGCCGCCGGCGATGCGGATTTCAGTCCGAGGATGCAGGAACCGGAAGAGACAGAGCACTTTGAGGCAGCGTTGCGGTGTGAGGGAATCAACTTTCTCCAGCGGAGTGCCGGCAACTGGATGGAGCGTGTTCAGGGGAATGGAGTCCGGTTTCACGTCACGCAGGGCCATTGCCAGCTCGATGACATCCTCATCCTTCTCACCCATGCCGACGATCCCACCGGAGCAGATTTCCAATCCCGCCGCACGTGCGTTCTTGATTGTTGCCAGACGGTCTTGAAAGGTATGGGTGGTGCAGATCGACGCGTGGAAGGCTTCGCTGGTATTCAGGTTGTGATTCACGCGGTCAACCCCGGCGGCTTTGAGACGCTTCGCTTGGGATTCACTCATTAAGCCGAGTGAACAGCAGATTTGAATCGGAACCTCCTGCTTGATCGAGCGTACAGCTCCGGCGATTTCATCGATCTCTCGATCCAATGGGCTCCGCCCGCTGATGACGATGCAATAGCGCTGAGCTTTCGAGGCGGCGGCCTGTCGTGCGCCGTCCATCATCTGCTTCTGTGGAAGCAGGTTATACCGTTCGATGGGGGCCGTGGAAATCGACGACTGTGAACAGTAGTGGCAGTCTTCCAGGCAGGCTCCGCTCTTGGCGTTCTGGAGCATCTGCAGGCGAACGGTTCGGCCGAAGTACTTGGATCGGACTTGAAAGGCCGCATGGAGCAACGCGAGTAATTCGTCATCCGGTGTATTCAAGACGGAATGGCACTCTTCTCTGGTCAGGGGTTCGTCGCGCAGCGCCTTTTCGGCCAGAGCCACATACTCGGTCATCTCAGTCGCCTTTTGTGAAAGTTTCATGGTGGACGTTCGTCGTGCCAGATGCGCCTCGGAAGTTTCGGGTTTCACGTTTCGAGTCCCTCAACTTCGAAGGGAATTTTGCACGAAACTAGAAACATGCCAACGAGGGTCGCTTCACGAGGAACACTTGTCGAGGGGGAAACCTACACGGTTTCAAATGGAGAAGCAATGCCTTGGTACGGCACAGGTGGGGTGGAGGGAGCTCTCTCCTGGTCGGTGGGAGCCTGGCTGGCCTCGAGCCAGGGGAGCGCGGTGAGCGTGTTCCACTTGGCGCAGCGACGGCACCGTCCGGTCCATTCGACGGATTCCTGCTGACACTGCGTACAGATGTAGGGAACCACGACCCGTTTCTTAAAGCTGAGGGCTTTCTTCAGTTCGCTGATGGCTTCTTCGAACTGCTGTTTCCGCAAGTACAGATTGGC
>DCZN01000060.1:37584-39047 GCA_002331625.1 Nitrospira sp. UBA2083
TTATGGTAGTCCAACAGATGGTCTTGCGGACCTTCAATCGTCGAGAGGAGATCAAACGCCTCATCCACCATCTCGAGACGGTAATAGAGCTTGCCGAGGTAGAACTGGAGCACCGGGTTCTGTGGGTCTTGCTGGAGGGCCTCCTGATAGACCCTGATGATTTCGCTCGGTTCCCCTTGATCCAAGAACAGCTCTTCCAATCGATGGAGAATGATCACGCTTCTGGTTCGCGAGTAGACTTTTTTCAAGATCTCCACGGCATCTTTTGTTTTGCCTTCATGGATCAAAATCTCCCCGATCCCGATATAGGCGGGGAGGAAACCACGATCTTTCTTGATGGCGCCGCGAAAGTATCGTCGGGCTTTGTCGGGATGTCCGCGTTCGAGCAGCTGGCGCCCCACTTCATACATGCATCCGAGGAGCAACGCGGACTCGGTCTGCTTTTCCGATGCGGACAGGTTCACCTTGAGCAGACGATGTTGGATTTCGAGCGCCTCGCTCCACCGCTCCAGGCGGATGTTGAGATCCCGCTTTCGGATCAGTGCCGTCAGGTTGTCCGGTTCAATCTTGAGGATTTTCTGGAAGGTCTGGAGCGCCTCTTCGTACCGTTTGGCGCCTTCCAGATCCTTGCCCAACTCCAACAGGACTTCGATATTTCGATCGTCCACCCGTTGCGCATGCTGATGGAGCCGGATTGCCTCAGGAAAATTCTGCTCCGAACGGTGGATATTCCCAAGCCAGAGCAGTGAATCAACGCGGTTGGGGTCGATGGCCAGCGCTTTCTCCAGCAGTGTGATGGCTTCCGCGGTACGTTTCGACATGAAGGCATGGGTTCCGTCTCGGTGAAGGGTATCAACCTTTTCTTTACGACGGATGAGACGATTGCTGCGCCAATTGAGGATCAGGTGTGCCGTCTGTTGTAGGCCTACCACAAAGGTCGCGAGGACCGCTCCACAGGCCATCGAGATCAAGACCAAGGTGACAGGGCTGAGATCGAACTCCACGCCGGGGCTGGTGTGGACGACGACCGTGCCTGGGTTGAGCTCGCGGAAGTAGCTGTAAATGAATACGCCGGCGCTGATGAGGAAAATGGTGATCAGCAGCTTGAACATGGCTCAGACCATCTTCTGTGAGGTCGCTGTCTGGATCGTCCGCCCCTTCACCGCTGGGGCTGGAGCCGGTGTTTCGTCTGGAATGGGAATATTCCGTGCGTCACTCCACAGGCGCTCGAGGGCATAATGCGACCGGGCATCCTGTCGAAACACATGGGCCACCACATCGCCGAAATCGATGAGCACCCATTGGCCAGAGGTGGTGCCCTCAAGGCTCAGTGGCCGTTGGTTCACCCGAGAGAGTGCGTCGACGACGGAATCAGCGATTGCGCGGGTCTGTCTATCAGATTCAGCTGACCCAATGACTAGGTAATCAGCGATCGAAGTAAGCGGGGCGACATGGAGGACTTG
>DCZN01000060.1:39165-39325 GCA_002331625.1 Nitrospira sp. UBA2083
GGGGGCAACATATTTGCCAGCGGTTGTCTGCTGCGAACTCGCTCTCTGATTTCTGAGGCGGAGACCGGACAGGGGGGGAGGGGTAAGCACGTGATCGCAGATGCGTCGGGGATGGGGATGTCGAGCTGATGAAGGACACCGGTGTCCAGCTGTGTCAGTG
>DCZN01000060.1:39572-51890 GCA_002331625.1 Nitrospira sp. UBA2083
GACACCTCGAAGAAGGGAGTGTCGGCGACGGCCAGGCGAACCATCTCTAACCGAGATGTTGAGGAAGCCAGTGATCCGCCTTGCTTGTGGGGTGGGTCGCCGGTTGGGATGAAGAGGATTCGAGAGAGTTGCAGTTGTGTATGGACACCATGGGCAATAGCCAGATGACCATTGTGAATAGGGTTGAAGCTGCCACCGAGAAGGCCGAGACGGTTACGGTTCAAGGGTGAGGGGTGAGGGGTGAGATTTCGGATGCGTGCAACATTACTCAACACTCACCATTCACAACTCACGATTTCAGAGGATAACCAGGTTGTCGCGGTGAATGACTTCCTCATATTCTTGGGGGCCGAACTGCTCTTGAATGACGGCGGTCTTAAGACCTTTCATCCGATCCAACAGTTCGGACGAAACGTTCACCAGACCTTTCGCGAATTCCTTCCCGTCCGCGTCGAAACAGCTCACAGGATCGCCGGCTTCGAAGGGGCCTGTTACCTTGACAATACCTGAGGCGAGCAGGCTTTTCCCGCGATGAACCAGCGCCTCGACGGCTCCTTGGTCAAGGTGAATCTGTCCGCGGGCTCGAAGCGTGAAGGCAATCCAATGTTTGCGGCTGGTGAGGCGGCGTTCTTTAGCGAGAAAAAGACTGCCCCCCGTCCCTCCAGCCAGTGCGGTCGTCAACAGTCCAGCCCGCTCTCCGCTGAGAATCAGTGTGGAGATTCCGTACTGACCGACTTTCTTCGCCGCTCTGAGCTTCGTGGCCATGCCGCCCGTGCCCTCGAAGGTACTGGATGCTCCGGCCAATCGTTCGATGTCTTCTGTGATATCCGGAATGAGCGGAATGAGCGTGGCCGAAGGGCTTTTGCGGGGATCTTCGGTATACAGACCCTCGACGTCCGACAGGATGACCAAGAGGTCCGCATCGGCCAGATGAGCCACTTCACTTGCGAGGGTATCATTGTCACCGACCCTGATTTCATCCACGGCGACGGTGTCGTTTTCATTGATGATCGGGATGATGCCAAAATCGATCAGTGCCGAAAGGGTATGGCGCGCATTGAGAAAACGGCGGCGATCTGCCAGATCGTGATGGGTGAGAAGAATTTGCGCCACCTGAACCGAGAGCCGCTCGAAGGCCTTTTCGTAGGCCCACATTAGTCGGCTTTGCCCCACGGCTGCTGCCGCTTGCTTCACCGGGAGGATCTTCGGATAGTCTTTGAGCTGCAGCTTTCTAATGCCGGAGACGATGGCACCGGAAGAGACGATCAGGATTTCGCGGCCCTGTGCTCGCAGCGGGGCAATTTCATCGGCCAATTGCTCGATTCGGTCCGGACGAAGTCCGTCGGCACGCGATGCGATCAGACTGCTGCCGATTTTGATGACAATTCGTTTTGCCTGGGCTAGGAGGGTGTCTCGCATGGCAATGTCCGCAATAGATCTACTTGTTTCCCCACGGAGAGGATCAAGTCATCCAGTCCTTTATTGGCGGCCGCTGAGATCGGCAAACAGGGGTAGCCTTGGTCTCGACAATAGGCTCTGAGTTGATCCAGGCGTTCACCAGTCCCAGCGACATCAATCTTGGTGGGAACAACGGCAAACGGGCGATTGATGAGTTCCGGGTCATAGGCGGCTAATTCGCGCCGTAGCGTTTCAAAACTGGCGATGGGATCCTCAGTGGCCCATTCCGAGACGTCGATCAAATGAAGCAAAAACGCGGTCCGTTCAATATGGCGGAGAAACTGGACTCCCAGCCCTCTTCCTTCGTGGGCTCCTTCGATCAAGCCGGGAATATCGGCGACCACAAAGCTGCGGTCGGATCCCCATCGGACGACGCCGAGGTTGGGAACCAAGGTGGTGAAGGGGTACTCCGCAATCTTGGGACGAGCGGCCGAAATCGCCGCAATGAGGGTCGACTTCCCCGCGTTGGGAAACCCAACCAGACCGACGTCGGCCAGCAACTTGAGCTCGAGTCGCAACGTACGCGCTTCGCCGGGTGTGCCGGGAGTGCATTTCGTCGGCACACGATTGACCGACGTGGCGAAATTGCTGTTCCCTTTCCCGCCGCGCCCTCCGTGGGCAATGGTCGCTGTTTGGCCGTCCTCGATGAAATCCACGAGCATGTCCTGTGACGCGTCATCATAGACCACGGTCCCGACCGGGATACTGATCGTCACGTCTTGGCCCGAACGGCCGGTACAGTTGGAGCCGCCACCGGGTTTCCCGTCCTGCGCCTCATAATGGTTCTGGTAGCGGAGATCGAGCAAGGTCGTCAGTCGGTGCGAGGAGGTCATTACGATGTCGCCGCCATTCCCGCCATCGCCGCCGTCCGGCCCTCCGCGTGGGACGAACATCTCTCTCCGGAAACTGCAGATGCCGTTTCCGCCTCGACCGGCCTGTACCGTGATACGGACTTCATCGACAAACATGATGAAAACCATCCCTGTGCAGACGACAGACCTGCACGCAATAAGGAAGTATACCCGAACGGGAACAAAGAGGGCGCCGCACTCTATGCAGCCGTGCTCGTAAGGGGAAGATATGGAAGTGGAGAGTTAGGATTTAGCCGGAATAGGATACACGCTGACTCTTCGCCTACCGCGTCCACCCTCAAACTTGACGACACCGTTCATTGTGGCGAACAAGGTATGATCCCTTCCCAAATCCACATTGAAGCCAGGGAAAAACTTGGTTCCACGCTGGCGGACGATAATACTGCCGGCCGTCACTGTCTGACCGCCATAGGCCTTCACGCCCAAGTATTGTGGATTGCTGTCACGACCGTTCCGTGATGATCCGCCGCCTTTGTTTGTCGCCATGGTATGTCCTTCTTGTCCTGCTAGGCCGTCGCTATATTGGTAATCAACAGTCTGGTGAATCCTTGTCGGTGTCCACGCGTACGCCGATAGTTCTTGCGGCGCTTTTTCTTAAACACGGTAATCGAGCGGGTCCGGCCTTGACGCACAATTTCAGCCGTGACCTTCGCTCCGGCGATCAATGGTTGACCGATCTGCACTCCAGCCTCACCATGGACCAGACGAACTTTATCGAGTTCTACTGTGGCTCCGATATCGCCGGGAAGGCGTTCCACTTGAATTGTGGCCCCTGATTCGACTCGATATTGCTTCCCACCTGTTTCAACGATCGCGTACATATCTCATCTCCAGTCGTGAAGAACGGTTCATTTAACATGTGGGCATGAAAGGTGTCAAGCCAAACAGAGCGCGCAGGTTGACGCATGGTCGCCGATGCCCCCCTCTTTTGAGGGCTAGGATCGTGAGAGAAGCACCCCGTATCCTGAGCGCCATCACGACAGAGGAAAAGCCATGCGGTTGGGCCCCGCACCGACTGTGAAGATGGTAACGACATCATGTCCCACGCCAACAAATTTGTGATCCGTACCTATCATCGGATTCCCGTTCGTTGTGTCGCCTACTACATGGGTGGGGACTTCCTTGGAAAAGGAACGGTCATGAATCTGTGTCGGAACGGGTTCCGCGTGCTGGGCGATCATCAAGTCGTCCCAGGGATGGAGCTCACCGTTCGTCTGACCCTTCCCGATAAAGATGAGCCGGTCGAAATCCAGCGCGTCGTTGTTCGTTGGGTGCGTGGCTTATTGTTCGGCGCCAAAGTGGTGACCATGAGTCCGGACGGAGAAGATCGAGTCGGAACGTTTCTGAGTGCCCGCCTTCGTGCCTACTGTGCCTCCTCATAATAAGCAACCACCTCATCAGCTGAGCGATCCTCGACCTGGGCACAGTTCGTTTGCTTGACCCGCGGTTCACCTCACGTTATAGTCCCCCCTCGCCTCATAAGGCATAGCCTTCAGCATCTCTTTCATTTCTGCGGAGAGTACGGCCTCATGTTGGAACCAGTCGAAAAAATCTGGATGGACGGCAAGTTTGTGGCTTGGAAAGATGCTAATGTCCATGTCCTCACCCATTCCTTGCATTATGGCCTGGCGGCATTTGAAGGTCTGCGGTGTTACAAGGGTCGATCGGGATCCGCCATCTTCCGACTTCAGGAACATGTCGATCGGTTGTTTGACTCGGCTCATATCGGCATGATGGCCATGCCATATGACAAGAAACATATTGCCGAGGCCATTCTCGACACGGTTCGCGTGAACCATCTCGATGCCTGTTACATCCGTCCCTTGGTTTACATCGGCTATGGCGCGATGGGTGTCCACCCGGGGGGCAACCCGATTCGGGTGGCCATTGCCGCGTGGAAGTGGGGAGCCTATTTGGGGGATGAGGCGCTTGCCAATGGGATGCGCGCGTGTATCTCTTCCTTTACGCGGCATCACGTGAATGTGTCCATGACCAGAGGAAAAATATCCGGGCACTATGTCAACTCCATTCTGGCGAAGCAACAGGCGAAGGCTGATGGGTATGACGAGGCGATTCTTCTCGATCCGGAGGGGTATGTTGCCGAGGGAACGGGGGAGAATGTGTTCATCGTTCGCCGGGGGATTCTCAAAACGACGCCGTTGACGTCGGTGCTTGAAGGGATTACGCGAAACTCCGTGATTCAATTGGCCCGAGAGAGAAACATCCCCGTTGTCGAAGAGCGGTTTACGCGTGATGAGATGTATATCGCCGATGAGGTCTTTGTGACTGGAACCGCCGCTGAATTGACTCCGGTCCGGGAAATCGATAACCGCCGCATCGGCAATGGAACGCCCGGGCCGATGACGCGTGACCTCCAACAGACCTTCTTTTCAATCGTGCGTGGTGAAGACCCTGCACATGAGTCCTGGTTGACCAGAGTATAGGCTCCTCGACTCTCAACAGAGCTCCAGCTGATCGCGCATGGCGCACCCGTACCCCTCACGTACTCTGCATTGCCGAGGATCAGACTCTTACTAATGACCGGCTGCGGGAGTGTCTCCTGAAGAATGGGATTCGCTTGATGGCTGAGTGGCAGGGGCAGCCGGAGGAGCAGTGGGCTCGCTCTTTTGCTGCAGATCAATAACAGTCGAGGAGACGTTCCGTTGTTTCGCTAGCATGGCGAGACTGAGGGAAGTCACCATAAATATGGCGGCCACCACAACGGTCAGTTTGCTTAAAAAGTTGGCCGGCCCACGGCTGCCGAACACGGTTTGACTGGAACCGCCGAATGAGGCGCCGATCTCCGCTCCCTTTCCTGATTGGAGAAGAATCGCGCCGATCATCAGAAAGCACACAAAGACGTGGACGACAACGATGAGCGTATAGAGCATGACAGCTTAAACTCCGATTGATCGAGTGGCAGAAGCAAGCGAGACAATTGTAGCAAAGGAGTCGACCTGGAGACAAGCGCCGCCGATAAGCCCACCGTCCACCTGGTCCGAGGAGAGCAGCGACGCAATGTTCTGAGGCGTGACACTTCCTCCATAAAGGATCTTAGTCGCCTCTGCAATAGCCGGGGAGGCGGTCGACGCCAGAACTCGGCGGATGGTGCGGTGAGCAGCGACCGCTTGTTCGGTCGTGGCCGACTTTCCAGTACCGATGGCCCATACCGGCTCATAGGCGATCGTGATACCAGCCATCGCTTCGACGGATAGGCCGGTCACACTCTCTTGCAGCTGTCGGGTGAGGACCTCGTCAGTCGTCCCACTCTCCCGCTGGGCGAGCGATTCGCCGATGCAAAGAATGGGGCGAAGTCCATGCTTGAGCGCGGCCTGAAGCTTTTTGTGGATGTCGACGCCTTGCTCACCGAAGCGCGTTCGTCGTTCCGAATGGCCCAGGATTACATAACGGCATCCAAGGTCCTTGAGCATGGGAGCAGAGACTTCTCCGGTGTAGGCGCCCTGGTCTTCCCAGAACATGTTTTGCGCTCCAAGCTGAATGGGAGATCCTGGGCCAAGTGCCTGGCGGACCGATTCCAGTGCAGTGAACGGAGGAGCGACCACGAGTTCAATACCCGCGGAGGCGTTGGATACGCGCCGGATCAGCTCGTGAACGAACGTGACCGCTTCAGACGCGGTTTTGTTCATTTTCCAATTGCCGACAATCAGGGTTGTGCGCACGGGACTTCCTAGCGTTCCTGTGTGGTGTTGGAACGACGATCAGTTTGGGCGATCAGGCAGGGCCGCAAGGCCGGGAAGCGTTTTCCCTTCGAGTAATTCCAGGGCCGCGCCGCCGCCGGTGGAGATGAATGACATGCTCTCAGATACGCCGGCCCGATGGACGGCGAGTGCCGTCTCGCCCCCGCCGACGATTGTGAGCGCATAGGCATCGGCAATCGCGTGGGCCATGGCCAAGGTGCCTCTGGCGTAGGCATCGATTTCAAACACTCCCATGGGCCCGTTCCACAGAATCGTTTTCGCATTCTGGACCGCTTCATTGAAGAGCTTGACGGAAGCCGGACCAATATCGAGGGCATACCACCCTTTTGGAATCTCCTGCACGGGGACGATCTTGGTTTCTGCCCCGACCTCTCGACTGGCGGCGACTACACAGTCGACCGGCAGGTAAAATTTGACCCCGCGTGAAAGCGCATGGTCTTCAATGCCTCTGGCAAAATCCAGCATGTCCATTTCGCAGAGAGAATTGCCGATTTCCATGCCTTTCGCCTTCAAAAACGTAAACGCCATGCCTCCGCCGATGATGACCTTGTCGACCTTTTTGCCGAGGTTCTCGATCACCCCAATTTTCCCTGAGACCTTCGCGCCTCCTAAGATCGCAGCAAATGGCCGCACGGGATTGGCGACGGCGCCTTCCAGGTACTCGATCTCTTTCTTGAGCAGTGCCCCTGCCGCGGCATCTGGAATGTACTTCGTGATGCCGACCGTCGAGGCATGGGCCCTGTGTGCCGCTCCGAAGGCGTCGTTGATAAAGACATCTCCGAGCGAGGCCAGCGCTTTCGCAAAGCCATCGTCGTTCTTCTCCTCGCCTGCATGAAAGCGAAGATTTTCCAGCAAGAGGACATCTCCGTCCTTCATTTTCGCGACCAACTTCTCGACGGCCGCGCCGATGCAGTCTGGAGCGAAGATCACTTCTTTCCCAAGCAGCCGTCCTAACCGTTTTGCGATAGGGGCGAGGCTGTATTTCGGCTCAAAGGCGCCCTTTGGTCGACCAAGGTGTGAGCAGAGAATGACCTTGGCCCCTTCATCCACCACACGATTGATCGTCGGTAACGTCGAGCGAATGCGGGTGTCATCGGTAATATGGAGCGATTCATCGAGCGGGACATTGAAATCGGCACGGATGATGACGCGCTTGCCACGAAGTTGCACGTCGTCGACTGTTTTTTTATGCAAGTTCATGCAGCGCTCCTTGGGCTAGGTGCCGTCAGCTGAGTAGTGGGTTCGATGAAGTGTGCACGGTGCTGAGTGACGCATCGTTGTTCAGACAGGTCACTGAGCCCCTGATTTTCCAGCCAGGACCTTCACGAGGTCGCGGACTCGGCACGAATACCCCCATTCGTTGTCATACCAGGCCGTCACCTTGACCAGGCGCTTGTCCACGACGTTGGTCAGCGGAGCATCGACGGTGGCCGAATGTGCGTCGCCTTTTTGGTCGATCGAGACGATGGGGTCTTCAGAGTACTTCAGAATGCCCTTGAGCGGCCCATCCGCTGCCTTCTTGAATGCGGCATTCACGGAGGCGACATCGCAATCCTTTTCGGTTTCGACGGTGAGGTCGACCAATGACACATTCGGAGTCGGCACACGAATCGCCAGTCCATCTAATTTGCCCTTCAGTTCCGGGATGACGAGGTGCAGCGCTTTGGCCGCTCCGGTGCTGGTCGGAATCATCGACATACCGGCGGCCCGAGCGCGCCGAAGGTCTTTGTGCGGAAGGTCGAGCAGTTGTTGATCATTCGTATAAGAATGAATAGTGGTCATGATGCCATGCTTGATCCCGAACGATTCCAGTAGAACCTTGGCCACGGGTGCCAGGCAGTTGGTCGTGCAGGACGCATTGGACACAATATGATGCGATTTGGGATCGAACTTATTATCGTTCACACCAAGAACGATCGTCACATCGGGATCTTTTGCAGGTGCGGAGATAATCACGTGTTTCGCACCGGCAGATAAGTGTTTCCCTGCCGCTTCTCGGTCGGTAAATCGGCCGGTTGATTCGATCACCACGTCGACGTTCAGTGCTTTCCACGGCAGCTCCTTGGGATCTTTGACGGCGAGCACGGTGATGGGTTTTCCGTCGACGAGGATCTGGTCTTCTTTCGCTTCCACGGTGGCCGGGAGGGTGCCATGGACTGAGTCGTATTTGAGCAGATAGGCGAGTGTCTTGGCGTCCGTGAGATCGTTAATGGCGACAATGTGAAGGTCTTTGTCTCCCATTGAGGCGCGCAGCACGTTGCGCCCGATCCGTCCAAATCCGTTGATTCCAATACGAATAGCCATGATGTCTTCCTCTACTGGCAAATATGGTGGTTTAAGACAAACAGGTGGTACAACACAAAAATCGATAGTATCGATGCCCTCTCCTTCTTGTCAAGATACATAGAGACGTGTCTTCGGTATACAACCAAGGCGACACCATGACAGCATCCCGGATGCTGATGTGCCACATCTTGCTTCCGCTTCTCGCTGAAGGCTAGAGTTCAGCGTTCACACCTCACCGAAGGCTATGGCGTATGAGTCAGACGTTATCTGAGCAGGCGATCCGAGTCTTGGAGTGGCCACGTGTACTCGATTTCTTGGCCCTCCATGCCCAGTCGGCGATTGGGGTCGCACGATGCCGAACCCTTCCGCTATCAATCGATCTTGCGCAAGCCCGCCGGCGACAACAGGAAACGAGCGAGATGGTCACATTACTAGAAGGAAGCGATCCTGTGCCGGCACTGGGCTTTCCTGACATTCGCGAGCAGTTGACCCGTGCGATGAAGGGAGGCGTCCTTGAGGCCGGTGAGTTGCGGGATTGCGCCATGGTGCTCACAGTGATGGCCGAGATGGAGCGATATGCTGGGTCTCATGAGAGCGAGATGCCGATCCTGTCACAGATCTTGGAGCCGCTTCATACCACAAGGCTGCTGGCGGGAGTGGCGAGGGCGATCGAAGGTGCGGTTCAGCCGGATGGTGCCATGAAGGAAACGGCCTCGATGGAGTTGCGGCGTTTGACTCATCAAGCCCAAGCGTTGAAACAGGAGATGCGGGACCGTCTTGAACACATCCTGCAATCACGGCGGTACGAGGAGATTTTGCAAGAATCCTACTTTGCCCAGCGGGAAGGGCGCTATGTCGTACCGGTGAAGGCGGACATGCGTGGGAGGGTTCCCGGAATTGTCCATGATGTGTCGGCCAGTGGGGCGACCGTATTTCTTGAGCCACGCGAATTGGTCGAACTGAATAACTCCATCAAGGTGGCGGATCTGGACATTGAGCGGGAGGTTCAACGGATCTTGCGGGAGCTCACCGCGCTTGTGGCGGCTCGCGCGGAGGAGATCACGCGAGGGATTGAGGTACTGGCCGAATGTGATGTGATCAGAGCCAAGGCGGAGATGAGCCGTCGTCTCAAATGCCATCCGGTGACCTTGAACCACGAGGGTCGCATCATCCTCAAGCAGGCGAGGCATCCGCTGCTGCTCCTCGCGAAAGATCAGGTTGTGGCGAACGATATTCATATGGACGAAACCGTGCGGGTCCTCGTGATCTCCGGACCAAACACGGGAGGCAAGACCGTCACCCTCAAAATCGTCGGGTTGTTTGCCCTCATGGTGCGGGCGGGCCTGCACCTGCCCTGTGCGCCGGAATCTGAGATGGCGTTCTGTACGGATCTCTATGCCGATATCGGCGATGCCCAGGATTTGAGCCGCGATCTCTCCAGTTTTTCTGCCCATATGACACAGATGATTCAACTCCTATCTGAGGGCGCTGCTCGGCGAACGTCGAGCGAAGCCATAGGACCGAGTTCGCTCGTGCTCCTTGATGAGCCTGTGACGTCGACCGATCCACAGGAGGGAGCGGCGTTGGCGGAAGCCCTTCTGTGCCGGTTGGCTGAGATGAACATGAAAGTGGTGGCGACCACGCATTACGGTGCGCTCAAGGAACTGGCACAGACGACGTTCGGTTTTGCCAATGCCAGTGTGGAGTTCGATGTGGAGCGGTTGGCGCCCACGTATCGATTGTTCATCGGGATCCCCGGCGGCTCGTCTGCCTTGGAGATCGCGGGTCGGCTTGGTATGGATGCAGAAATTTTGAGCGATGCAAAAAAGCGGTTGCGTCGCGAGGACCGACGGCTCGACGAGTTGATGGCTGACTTGCAACGGAAGCAACGTCAACTGGCGGAAGATCGTGAAGAAGCTCAGCAGGCGAGGCAAGAAGCGGAACAGGAGGCCCGTGAGGCCCATGCAATCCGAGTGCGGCTCGAACAGGCTGAACAGGACGCAAAACGAGGGCTCAAAAAGAAAATCGGTGAACAGTTTCAACGGGCGCGGGCCGAAGTGCAGGCCACCGTCGATTCTCTGAAGCGCGACCAGAAGCTCATCAAGGCCAAGGAGACAAAGCAGCGGCTGCATGAGTTGGAGACGAAAACCAGACAGGAACTGAGCCCGACAAGTGAGCCGATCCCACTTGAGCAACTTGGCATCGGCGATACCGTGGAAATTAGCGGCTTAGGCATGACTGGCAGTCTATTGGAAACGCCTCAGGGGAAAAAGCGTGTGCGTGTGAAGGTCGGGGAGGGGGAAATCTTGGCCAGCGTGTCGAATCTCGTCGGCCTTGCTCATGAACCTGAGACTGCACCCGCACACTCAACAGGGTCCTCTTCCAATTCGCGGCGAGTTACCCCGAACAATGGGTTGGGGTTGGATGAACAAACTGTGGTGGACGTTCGAGGGCAGGCGACAGATGAAGCACTCGATCACGTCGTAGCAGCGCTGGATCGGGCGACTCTGGACGGAGCTCCATACCTTCGGATTATTCATGGCCATGGGACCGGCCGGCTCAAATCTGCTTTGCGTGAATACCTCAAAGGGTCACCCTATGTGGAGCATTTTCGCCTCGGTGATCGGGCCGAAGGTGGGGATGGAGTCACTATCGCCAAACTGCGTTGATCTCTGAGGTAATCTGTTTGCCATAAAAACCTACAACCTATTCCCCTCCCTACCCAGCCTTCTTTTCTCTTGGGCGTATCTTTTCTGATCCACCACTGTATCTGATTAGATTCTGCACCTGTTTCTCATATTAATAGTCCACGCGCTCTCGTATTCCAGAGCGTGCAGCATCAGTAGTTCTTCCAAGGAGTTTGGGCATGGCGTTGTCGAGAAATGTCTCTGGTATCGAGATTGCTTACTTCAAGGGTGTCTGTACACATTAACCATACTGTTCCGGGGAGGTGTCTTATGCGGAAGTCAAAATCCATTGAAACTCAGGTCCTGACATTGTCCGACGTGAAACGTCTTCGGGAATTGGAGCATGAGAACGGTCTGCTCAAGCTCCTGTATGCGGATCTGTTGCAGAAATTCTCGGCCATGAAGGATGGACTCACGAGAAGCGCAGGGGTCTGTTAGGCGACGAGCTTGGTGGCTCATTCATCGAGATGGCCTGTCGAAAGGACAGGCGGCGATAGCACGGGATAGCTGAGCAGTCTGGCCTACGCTTTACGAGGTTGAGCAGGTCGCTCTGGTCTTGCGAGACATCCATAATAAGACGATACGTACGGATGTAAGTAGGATTGACGAGGGATCGTACCTGTTATCGGCACAGATCGCAGTTGTTCTGTCCTCCATTCCAGCTGCCCTCGGTCAACCTCACGCTATAGGAAGCATTCGGGTCGAAGTAGATGGCATACGACGAATTGACTGAACCTACGGTGCGCCAATTGTCGTCCGCACCGAGAGTCTGAAGCTCGATCCCCAGATGGGTCAATGCATTGTCTTTATAGAAATCAAGGTCGATATCCTTGATGTAATGCCGATTGTCAGGCGCGCACATCTTGCCGCTAAATGTTTCTGCCAGGCGAGTATGGTGTACATCGAAATACTCGATTCGCAATCTCGCGCAGGCAGTGGCTGCGTTATTGATATGGAGTGTTCCGACGATGCGTGGATGTACTTGACCTTGTTCCCAGGTCCAGATCACTTCGGCGGAGTTGGTTGGTACGCCAGCGGCGAGCGTCTGTCCACCGAAGTCGAATCCATCTTCGGTAATTTTGACCTCTTCACGAAGCGGGGTCAGCTTTCTGGGCTGCGAACCGACGACCGTCCATTTCTTGTCAGCGGTGAGTTTCTCGATTGAAACCCGGACTTCGTCGAGTTTGTTACTCATGTATTCGCCCATATGGTATTTCCCGATGAAACGCTTGTCATCCAGGGCACAAATCTCATGGCCGAACTTAGTTGTGAGTAGAACCTATCTCAAAATCGATT
>DCZN01000060.1:52020-76781 GCA_002331625.1 Nitrospira sp. UBA2083
TAATTTTGAGATAGGTTCTAGTATTCCATTGGCCTAGTAGTCCATTCGCATACGTCCGCAGAGTCCCCCCTGCATTCTTGAGGTGAAGGTATCCATCCAAGATCGGATTGATGCGCCCGTCCCCAATGGACCAGTCGAGTGTTCCCTGTTGTGTCGGCACACCAGCAAGGAAATCTTCGCCACCGAAATCGAACTCCGGCTCCGTAATTTTAATCGAAGACCAACCGATATGGGCCATCTTCGCATCGGCGGAGTATGCGTTAGGAGTCCCAATGGTAAGCGAGCATGCGAGCGCGATAGGCACAAAGCCAAATCCCATCGCAACGAAGCTCCGGAGTCCTGTTCGAATCTCGCTGGTGCTAAATTGCTCTTGGCGTGACCATAAATCTATATGACAGTATATAGTGCCTCCCTCGATATCACGAATATGAAGCGATCGTTCTTACAGCGTTTTCAGATACTCCACTAAGGCATCCTTGTCTCTGTCCGGCAGGCCGGTGCCGAACGTATGGCCCTGGTTGCTGCTGGCGCGTTGACTCACATCGAACTTGGTTCCGATCCGTTCAATATCCTCTCGCAGTTTCTCCCGTTCACGTTCGTCGGTAAGTCCAATTGTGTCTGCTTCCTCTGTAGTTGTGACGAAGCCGACTTTAATCGGGTTGTAGACCGTGTAGCCGCGATAGAAGACCTTGGGCCGTTTGTCGACTGGCTCCAGCAAGTCGCGGAGGGTCGGCACGGCGCCGTGATGGAGATAGGGCGCTCGGAGCCAAATACCGTCGAGAAACGAAGCGACGTAGCCGATCAGCGGTTCTTCGACAAGTCCTTTGCGCTCCAGACCAAAGCCTCGCACCACTTGATTGGCCTTGATGGCCGCGTCTTTACTCCAGGTGTCCAGCCGCTCTCGGTCGGTACCCACCTCCGCAATTGGTATGCGAGTACCGGTGCGCTCGCTGGCGTGACAAGATGCACAGGATTTTTCGAATACAGTCTTGCCTGTTGCTGCTTTGGTCTGGTCGATGGGAAATGGGTACTTGGGCGGCGGATATTTACCGAGGTATTCCTCAAACCAATCGATGTGGCCAAGAAATTCTGTCTTGCCCTTGGGCCTTGCGCCGACGACTCCCAAGGCTGAGTCCATAATGACGGATCGGGCGTCATGGCTGTCACCAGCGAGGTTCATGTAATGGCCTTTTTCTGGTTTGTACTTCTGCAGGTTCCAAATAGAGGGCATGTCGGTCGGGCCGAAACTATCGTCCATCGGTTCTTCGATCATGAAATATTTCGTGAGGTTCATCGCATCGTCTCGGCCTCGTCCCCATTCCGGAAAGTCCTTGCGATAAATCCAGGCAAACTGGGCCTCACGTTCGAGCAAGCGCTTCTTTGTGATGGGGATCAGGAGATAACGATAGATCAATTTATCTATCAAGCTCAGATCCGCGACTAATCGAATTTCGTTCATCATGACGTCCGAATTGAATCGCGGGTCCTTCGCGACATCAACGAGGAGACGAAAAAACGCTTCCAGATTGAGCGTGTGATTGGGGCCGGCGATGACGAAGGTCGGTTTGTCGCTTGGTTTGGCTCGCCAACTGGAGACATGGCAGGAGGCGCAGGTGTTGCCGATCCTCGCGAATCCAATGACGCGTTTGGTGAAGCCGATGGGGATCTCCTGGCCCTCTTCCCACTGGATGCCGAGTGAGGCATAGCCGCCTGGCCCTGGAAATTTGTCGGGGAAGACGCGCGGGATGACGTACCAGATCCAGTAGGGGAGGCCGACCTCATGTTCGGCTCCGATCGACCCGTATTTGAACCGCATGTCTGGATCCTTCGTGATCCATTCAGGGATTCCCTCGTCGCGGAAGAATTTGTACCATCCGACGTAGGCCCCAATCAGGCTGAGTACGAGCAAAAGTAGGAGGATAAGCTTCAGCTTGCTCACCTTTGTCGGGACGTTCTGGGGCACAAGGGTTTCCTTCCTCTGAGAGTGCCGCTCAAAGTTGGAGGTCAGGTTCAAGGAGTCGAGATGGTCCGGAGCGCTCGTCTCTGTATCGATGACATCCTTCGCCATGACTGCTCTCCTTTTTTCAAAACGTCTTCAGGTACTCAACCAGAGCGAGTTTCTCTGCTTCGGGCAGCTCGGTCCCGTAGAGCCTACCCTCATGTCCATCCCGGCCATTACCGGGCAGTGAGTTCCCATTGCCGTCGGTTGTATCGAATAGGAAAAACCGCCGACTCTGTTCTTCGCTCACGGTAGAAATGAACCCCACCCGTTGCTGGTCATAGACGTCGTAGCCACGATAGAATTTCGTGGGCCGCTTGNNAAGATTCCGGGATCCCCGCACTCGATCAGCTTCTTGCTGCGAGGTTCTAACAGATCCCGCAACGTGGGTACTGATCCATTGTGCAGATACGGGGCCCGCAGCCAGATGCCGTCCAGCGGCATGTTGGCATAGCCGTTTGTTTTGCGGAAATGCGAGAAGCGTTCGCTCGGGTCGTTAGTACCCGCATACAGGAGGTTCTGATTTACCGCGAGCTCGAGTGTGTAGGAATCGAGCTTGTTCCGATCGGTCTTGATCTCATCGATGGGGGCGACTGTGCCTACCGATTGGCCGCTGAAATTTCTTCCGCTCGCGCCGTGACAGCCGGAGCAATACTGCTTGTAGATCGGCGCCCCTTTGGCAGCAAGGTTTGTCTCAACGAGAAAGGGATAGGCCGGTGGCTCACGCCGGAGCAGCCAGTTTTCGAGACGCTTCATGGCAGGGCGATCTAGTGTTGGTGGCGTGGCGCCCGTTCCGAATCCCGCGCTTCGGTTGCGTTCTTCCACGCTGGTGTTATTCCCATCCCAATGGAGCTGCATGCCTTGGCGTGGCTCCTGCAGCCAAATTGACGGAAAATCGGCAACCCCGATGTGTTCTCGTTCAGAAGCCTGATCCATCCGAAAGTTCAAGAGAGCCTTGGCGAATGCCCAGGTATCGACTCGTCCTGGTCCCCACTCGCGTGACGGCCCCTTGTCGAGCATGAACGACAATCGCTGATCCAGCATGACGAGCCGAGCTCGCATGAGATGCACGGCTATGGGATACACGATCAGTTTATCCAAGAGGCCGAGGTTGCCACCCAACTCCTGGATTGCGGGCACGATAAGGTCTGGTGCGAACGTCGGGCTCTTCGCGCAGTCAAAGAGAAATCGTTCGAACGCCATGAGGTTGAGGCGGTGGGCGGGCATACCGGTGTAGACGCGAGGTTCGCTGATCGGCGTTTCGCGTACCGTACTGGCATGGCAACTCGCGCAATTCAAAAAGACCCGATCGAGTCCCATATGTCGACGCATCGACATGCCGATGGGTAACGGCTTCTCTCCTTCGTACACAAACCCCAGTGCCTTGAATTCCTGTCCCGGATAGCGTTGGCCTTCCGGTAATTGTGCGGCGCAGACGCGGGGGAGGGCCTTCCAGATCCAGTAGGGAAAGCCCGCTTCCCGTTCACCACCCAAGGATCCATACTTGAAATGGTCTTCATCGTCGGCATAGCGAACCGGCTCGTCCTCCAAGAATCGCATGGCCAACAGGACACCGGCTGTTACGACGAGCAACAGCACGCCCAGCCCTACTACCTTCCACCAGTTACGAGGTTTGTGTTCTGTGATCATGGCATCACCCATCTCGTGGCAGTTTTCGTCATGGACCTATCCATGATGTGTCCCTGTCAACTCGGTGTGTGCACGATGAGGTGCGAGGCAAGCCGGTAAGGTGTCATAGTCTTGCTGTAACAGCTCTTCCGGTCTGAAGGCTGCCCCCCGTTTTCGTTGGAGCGCGGCTACGGCTTCCTTGCGAAGCGCCAACAAGTCAGGATGCTTCTTCCACTGGTCGAGGCTAATCCGATGGTGTGAGAGGTGCATGGCCGGCGGCATCGGGGCCTCCGGCTGTTCGGGATTCGGAACATCCCACATCCGTAAGCGCACAAATATGCGGTCGGCACATTGCGCGAGATTCGCCTCGACTTCAGCGGGAGAGCCATGCAGAAAGTTCGGAGGGAAGCCGTCTGCGCCGTGATGACAGGCGCCACAATAGTGATGGAACGTCTTGAGCATGCCGGCCGGTGGATGGTCCTGTTCCGGACTCGCTGAATGATGAGCCTCACCGACATCATCCACCGGTGGCGGCATGCCCTGGTCGTTCAGACAGCAGCGAGTGACTGCGGGGGCTTTCAGGTGTTTCTCGAGAGCGGTCAAGAGGGACACTCGACGGAATGGCTGGAGAGCGAGTGTATCGGTCCGACCCAGTACGGTGTCTTGCACTAACATACTCACAACTTGGTGGAGTCGATTCGGTTGTCGATGAATCAGGCGTTCCAGCCGAATGAGATCCGCTTTGGTGAGGAACTGCACGAACGTAGCCAAGACTCGCTCGAGTGCCTGCGGAGTATCCGGGACAGTCCATATCTCGAGCGGTTCCCGCAGCAGGGTCGGCTCGAAGGGTCCACGGAACAAAGAGCGCGGTTCTCTTCCCTCAAGCGCAGTGGCCTCCACCGCACTGAGTCCAGGGAACTCGCTCACGGCGACATAGCGAAAGGGGTTGCGATTGGGGATATCTGGATTGGGAATCGACAACCCATGTGGCCAGCGTGTCCGCCACGCGGTCAGAAAGGAAGGCACTTCACCGGTGCGAGTGATCGTTGTGTGCCATTTCGTTTCAAGCTCTTTGGACTGCCCGTATTGAAGGACCCACTCGATCAGTTCGGCTCGGCACATGATCGACTGTTCAGGGTGACCAACCAGTTCACATCCATCGCGCCAGAGCAGTTGGACGAGTGCGATCTCATTCGCGCGATCCGTGGCGTCATCAAAGGCTTGGAGGATCCCGACCCCTTGCCGAACAGGAAAGCCGTGATAGGCACGGCGCTGATGGGCCAGTAGGGCGGCGATCTTGGGATTCACGTTGGTCTCATCCCACATGGGACGGGAAAAGATGGGGCTCTGATTCTGATGGCATGCGGTACAGAGGGTGCGATTGGCATACCGGACGGTGGGCGTTCCGCCGGACCGATAGTCATTGACGACCTGGAACTCGAACCGGCCTGCGGCTTCGTTGTAACTGATGATCTCCAAGACGCCGGTTTTCTCGTGGTAGCCGATGAAGAGTCGGTCCTTGAGGTGCATGCCTGATAGGTCAGCAGTCGAATCAGTTTCCGTATCGATGGCGAGCACGGCACGTGGATAGGTAAAGTACTTGCCACCGCTCGCATGACGTTGTAACGAGCGATTGACTGGAACCAGCAGTCGCTTCGAGACCGGTCGAGTCCGGTCGGAATGCAGGTGCAATTCAATACGAGCTAATAGGGCAGGGAATGGAAATGGGATGTCATAGACTTTCTTCCCGTTCACATCCTTTGTAATGAGGAAGTCGAAGAGGGATCGTCCAACCGGTGGGAGGTTCGGCCCTGGCTCGGTCGGATCGAGGACCCATGGTGGGGTTGTGGAATCGGAAGGCAAATACGCATGCGACTCGGCAATCGGAGCGGGGCGAAGATCCTCCGCCGATTCTCCACTTTGCCGATCACATCCTGATATCAAAGTTGTCATCATGAACAGACATCCCAATCGTGTCGTCCACCGTCCCGCTATCCGTCGCATGAGTTGATCGGTCCACCTCTGCCTTCAACGGGTTGCCGTTAACCGGGCCTGTTGGTTTTTTGGTTTATTGGCCATTGCGGTCATGCGCTGATTGCCGATCCAGCAGTCTTCATTGACCGTTTCTGAACTGAGAAACGCAGCAGATTCCTTCTCAGCCACGGCTTTGTTATAGAGCGTGAAGTTTAAGGCAAAAACTTTCTTGATATAGGCTCGCCCAAGATAGAATCCCGGACGGACCATGCGAATTTCGTCACGTATCTCCAGTCCTTCCCGTCCGGCCAAGACATCCGGCATCTCGCGGTATCCCGGCAGGTCGTCCGTAAAGGCATAGTCAATGATGACCGACTCCCGGCGTCCATCCAGCAGGCTCTGGCCGCAATAGAGTTTGGCGGGGAACAGCAACCAGGCATCTTTCCCATCCACGTCCAGCTTTTGGATCTTCTCGACGTTGGGGCCGACGATCGGCTTGAGAATCAGCAAATCTTCGATGCGATTTCGGAGGACGCCTTCGTTGCGATAGAAGACCTTTCCTTTCCAGATGAATTCGCCGATGTGTTCGAGCGTGGCGGCTTTGCGGTCGACGATGAACCCTTTGATGCCTCCACCGACGATTTCAGCCAGACGGGCCCGCTCGCTCGATCCCTTCGGGAAAAACATTCGGCCATCATAGACTCCATCCGGGATGGGGCCGGCTGTCAGGCGGGCATAGATCTGATCCACCTGTTCTTGTGTTGCGCCCTTCAGATTCTCCGGGGTGATCTTCATGAGGTCGGCCGGTGTGAGGGGTAACTCGTGTTCGAGTCGGGCCAAGTCGACCTTGTCCGAATAGCCTTCCCCGCTTTGTGCGTAGGGAACGGGTGGGGGTTCTTGGGTACAGCCCAGGAGCATCGTGTGACCTACCATCAAGCTTGCCAAGATCATCCATCGTGAGTGTCGCATCGTGATCACCTTATTCCGGTTCATAACATCAGAGTGTCGCCAGGAACGCCGTCAGCGCATCCTTCTCTCGATCCGAGAGATCTTCGCCGAATCGGTGCCCATCGTTTTCGATGATCGCCAGACTGTTGCTATAGACTTCCCGCAATTCCTCGCCGGCCTCCAGGATCGACCCCGGTTTTGCGAGCAACTCCGTGCCCTTGGCTCGAATCGAATTGGCGATCTGTTCGCCCTTCTCCGTTCCGTACCGGCCGACGTATTTCGCTTTCAGCTTGTCGAAGTCGACTCGTGCCATAACCAGGTCTCCCACCAGCTCTTTGTGGCGGAAGTTGCCGATGCGCGCGGCCGGCGTAGCGGCTGGAAAGCGAATGGCCGTATCAACAAAGCGCTCCATGTTGCTGTCGCTCAGTTTCGGGAAGAGGCGAATGGTCACCTCGGAATTGAATCCCGTGACTTTTGGTATCCGCTGAGATGGATTGAGTAAGTCTTTCATCGATGCTTTGTAGAGCTTGAACCGTCCTTCGACGCTGGGATCGAACACCCAACAGGGTGGGGGGCTTGCAAGCGGTTTCCCCTCTTTGTCCACATAGGGAGAATGGTAATGCTCATCTATAGGCCCGCCGCACACCTCTGGACCCACGGCATTGTTGTGCATAAAGGGCGCATAGGCCCAGAGACTGAGCAGCGAAATATTTCGGTAATACCCTCGCCCGCCGTCCGAGGGTTCTTTGAGCTGAGGATCGCCTGGCTTTGCTCGCAGGGTCTCGGATCCATATTCTTCCCAGACGCGGCCCTTCATGTGATTGGAGTGAAGCGATCGCGATCGGTTCGTGCTGATCTCACTCACCGGAACGAGCTTGTCGTTCCCGAGCCAGTCGACTCGCAGGCCTTTCTCCTTGGGATTCTTGGAGGTCTCGCGAAAATCTCTGTTCTCGAACGGGGGGCTTTGGCTGGAGTGGCAGGAGGCGCACTTGCTTGCAAAAATGGCCCGCCCCTGTGCGACGGCCCCCTTCCCAAATTCTTTATCGAGTTGCGTGATCAACGCGGCATTGTCCGTGAGCCCCCGTGCCTGGTAGAGATCCGCAGGTGGGCCGGAAAAGAGAAATGCCGCAACTTCCGATAGGCGATCTTCGATGGCGCGGAACTGCGAGCAGTCGCGCCGGACTTGCCCGATGTCGAACGGGGTTTGGCCGAATCCCCGCATCGTGGGATCGAGCTGCCGAAGATCTGTGAGATGATTGACCCAGCCTTCTTCGGAGCAACTGCCGATGTTGAAGTACACGCGTTGGATGGCTTCAAGGGCCCCAATGCTGTCCTCCCCACCTTTCAGGATATGATGGACGAACTCTTTCTTTCGGCTTCGCTCCCAGCACTTGCCGTCTTTGCCGGGTTCACACCAACAGGTCCGTTCATCTCCTCCAGCCGGGCACTGGTGAGTCTTTCGCCATTTGATGATGTCTTCTTCAAAGGTCGGCCGTTTGGCAAGGTTGATGATGGCGTTCATGGTGCCCGCGTTGTTGACTTGATCGTTGGGGATCGCCGAGGTGTCGACGGCTCCAGGGCGTGAGTGACCATAAACCTGGTACTCAATCGTGTTTGGAGCCATGCCTGAGCCCAAGATCTGTGCAAATCGACCGTACTGATTGCCGACCGTCCCGGAGAGGTTTTCCCACTTCGGATGGACGGGATCTTTTGGAGGATGAACGGGATCGAAGGCAATGTGGCATGCCCCGCACGACATCCCGATGCGATAGGGCGGCTCGATCGAGCCATCGATCAGATGACTCTTGGCCGGGGCTTCACGGTCCTTGCGTGGCGTCACCTTGGCCGTGTAGCCGTCCCACGAGTCTTGGCGTCCGCCGTTAATCTTGAGCCATTTCACCTTGTCGAACTTTGGATTGGGGAATTTGCGGAGTCCGAGTGCGCCGGTCGATGTCCCAAACTCCAGATCGCAGGCTGATTGGCGCAGATCTTTTGGACCGTGTGGATCATCATGCGCAAGCGGAACATCTTTCAGATCACAGGCAGGATCGCGATAACCGGTCTTTCCGACATACGTCAGCAATTCGTTGTCGCCTGGACAATAGTCGAATCCGTACGTCTCGTCATAACTTTTGGCCGGGCAGTTGGGATCACCCGGCTTACAGCAGTCCGGATCGTTGATGAGGCCCCACCGAAAAAATCGTTCCTCGCGTGCATCACTTCGCAAGACCCGATACCAATCGATCATCACGCCGAGCCGTTGCTGATAGACGTAGGTAAAGAAACGCGCATTGCCGGCGGTGGCGTTAAACCAGATTTCGGCACCGACCCGCTCGGCATCCGTGAGATGTGTGCCGTACTTGAATGATGACGGAGCTGATGAGTGATCAGCGGCGGAGACTGATCCAGCAGGCAGGATCAGAGAGCCTGCGAATAATGTCAGACCAATCCAGAGTGTGAGAGCGGTCCGTGTTCCTTGCATCGCCATAGCATCCTCCTGTCTTCTCGAGAGCCTCTACGTAGAGGGGTGTAGCAAGCAGCTTGCCGCGCGCGAGACTCAGAAATTCTCGCAAATCTGCAGAGGATGATCGACGTGAGGGAGCAAGTGGTGCCGGGGAGAGTATCTGTTCAGATACTGGTGAGGATCATAAACGATACAGGTGCGCCGTACCGCGATTCATCGGGGAGGACAGTGTTCGGAAACCCTTGAGTCGGTATAGTCTTGAGATGAGAGACGATCGGTTGCCGGGGCGAACGGACTTTTCTCACGAGTGGAGGTGATATTTCGCCATGCGGTAGCGGAGTGTGTTGCGGGTTATCTTAAGAAGTCGACTCGCTTCCGAGACATTGCCGGACGCTTTTCGCAGTGCTTCTTCCAGCATCTTTTTCTCCATATCTTGAAACGACAGGCCGAAGGCGAGCAAGGAAGGCTTGGGCTGTAGACTTGGGCTCTCTGTTGCGGTGTAGGTTTTTATCGAATCCGGAAGATGATGAGGATGGATCATGTCGTCTTTGCACGTGATCGTGAGCCATTCGACCACATTGTGCAGTTCACGGACATTGCCGGGCCAGTCGTGGGCTCGGAGGATGGTGAGGGCTGACGGTGCAATTGCCTTCACACGGCACCCGCGTTCTCTTCTCGCTCGCTCCAAAAAAATCAACAGAATCGGTTCAATGTCTTCAAGTCGCTCACGTAGCGGCGGGATGCGGAGTTGGTAGACGTTGAGCCGATAATAGAGATCGAGTCGGAACCGGCCGGTTTTGATGTGGGCGAGCAGATCCTCGTTTGTGGCGGCAATGATGCGGATGTCGATTTTGTGGCTGCGGGTATCGCCCAGCGGATCGATCGTGTGGTTTTCTAGGACGCGAAGGAGCTTCGCTTGAGCCGTGGGGCTCATCTCCCCGATCTCATCGAGAAAGAGGGTCCCTCCTTCGGCCAGCTGGAAGCGACCGGGCTTTGTCCGCTTCGCATCGGTAAAGGCTCCAGACTCATAACCGAACAACTCAGCCTCCAAGAGATTTTCAGGGATGCCGGCGCAATTCAGCGCAACTAAGGGACCATGGGCTCTGGCACTACACCGGTGAATCGCCTCGGCAAATAGTTCTTTGCCAGTTCCACTCTCTCCCGTAATCAGCACGGTCGCATCAGTTAGGGCGACCTCTATCGCGAGTTGCTTAATCAGGTTCATTTGCGGTGAAACGCTGATGATAGAGGTGAACGGATCCTGTGGCGAGGAGGACGGAAGTGGGTCAGGCTCGCGGAGTGCTCGTGTGATGGCCGCCTGCAGCTCCTGAAGATGAATGGGCCTGGTGAGGTAATCCGCAGCACCGGCGCGCATGATCTCAACGGCGTCCTTGACCGAGCGGTGATCTCCAATCACCAGCACGGGGGGAGAGGCGTGTGTCTGCCGAGCATATTCGAGGAGGGGGGTTACGGTATGGAAGTTCCCTTCGCTGACGACTAGCAGAGGGGACATCTTTGACCAGTGGGAGAGTCCTTCTGTAACGGTGTACGTGACATGAACAGTGATGTGGGGGAGGGCAGCTTGCAGCAGCTGTCTCAGGTCCGGATCTTTCGAGATCAGAAGTGCGGTCTGAAGGTTCATCGGAGTGCTCCTTCGCCTAGCCTCCTATCGAACCATCGAACTTGGTGTAGCCTACACCTCTTTCTATGAGGAAGGGAAGGGGAGGGGGCAAGGATGTGTATCGGACTCAAGTCGAAGAAGAATTTTGTCCAAACCGCTGCTCAACGGCAGTGTACTGAACTGAACTGAAACACCTCCGGCTCTGATAGAGAACACGGTGCTTGTGCGCTGAAATGTGGATGTCGATGAGGAAAAAAGAAAGGCGAGCTGCCAGTCGAGAACATCGACCAACAGCTCGCCATGATATAGACAAAGCCAACTTTCTTTGTCGCTATTCCTTATCCTTACAGAACGAGCGCTCGTAGGCGATGATCGTCCAGGCTTCTTCCTCGGTCAGCACGTTTCCCTTCACAAGAGCCGGCATACCGGTGCCTGGGCTCCCATTCTTGACGACCCAGAACAGCTCCCCGTCATTCCGCTTCTTGTGAAACTTGCAGTTCGTGAAGTTTCGAGGGCCCGGGGTCAACAACATGCCACCCGCACCGTCACCTTCTCCGGTCATGCCGTGACAATTCGCGCACGTGCCCTTGCCTTCGTAGAGTTCTTTTCCCTTGGCGAGGACATCCGGAGTGACTGTAATCGGACTCTTCAGTTTTCGTGCGTCACCGCGCTCCGTGTCCGGGACACGTGGCTTCACGGGGTCTGACTCAGGGCCAGACCACCCTGCCGTACTCCATAAGGCAACGGCAACGAAGCTACACAACGTGACAATCAAACGCTTCCCTCTCATGGTTCCTCCTTGGTGATACCACTGATGTTCCTACCAGATGACTGCTCGCGCTGCGCATCCGAAGGCACAAATTCCGTGTTCATGATAACATGACATTATCCTAAGTTGCAGTGCCCATATGATGTGGAAAGTGATCAGATTTGAAGCATGCGTGAAGGCAGGCCTACCAACATGAGGACCTCACCGGTCCGGACCTCAGAGGTCCGGACCGGTGAGAGGCTAGCTTAGGACTATCGCAGTATTCACCACTGCAAGTTGTCAGGGGACTTCAACGATATCTTTGTTCATGGGCCCGAGGACGGAGAGCAACTCGTCCTTTTCTTTCTTCGGCACGTTGAAGGTGTCCAACGCACTGACCAGGTCTTCCACGAGTGCGTTGAATGCAGCGGTGGTGACCTTCATGCCCTTGTGCGTGGTCTTCATGTCTCGACCTGAGTAGGTGCAGGGGCCGCCGCTCGCTGCGCACACTTGTTCGACCAAGAGCCTATTGAGTTTCTTGAGATCGGCAGTGGCGAAATAGCCGTTGATGCGCTTGTCTGCGCCCACGTTGCCGATGAACTTGGTGACCACGGCTTGAATCGCGCCCTGTCCGCCCAGCCGCTCATAGAGCGACGCATCTGCGGCAAAGGACGTTGCGCTGCTCAGTGTCCAAGCGGCTGCTACGGCGACTACCATACTCATAATCTTCTTGCTCAACGACATATCGGCTACTCCTTTGTGTGAGAATGAATTGACTGCAAGACCTCTGTACCCCGCTCATTCATTACGGGTTCCAGGGAGTGTTGGGCATCAACTGACCCTTATAGTCCTTGGGATTCTGGTTGGCGATCACCACGGCGATCGCACCGCGCAGCGCTCCCGTCAAGGAGTGGGTCACAACCGGATAGGCTCCTGGGTTGTCCACGATCATATCAAAGGTGGCACCGCTGCCTGGACCAACCACATAGGTCTGAACACCCTTGAAGTTGTTTGCCGGGTTGCCGCTCTCGTAGACATTGTCCCAGATTTCAGCGATCGGATGGAGTGCCGAGAACTCGTTCGGACCGGCATTCACGAAATAGATCCGTACGCGTTCACCGACCTTGACCTCCAACGGTTCCCCCCCTGGGAAGAACGGGTGGTACTTGAAGATTCCGCCGTTGAAAATCGTGTTGTCCCACTTCCGATCAAACATCGCCTGCACATTGTCCGGGTTCTTCCAGAACTCGGACTGGACCAGGACGAATTCACGATCCGCCTTGGGCCAGGCACTGGCATCCTTCGGATCCACGATGATCGCTCCGAACATGCCACGGGCGACGTGTTGAATCATGGGGCTCGCGCCGCAGTGGTAGAAGAACACGCCGGGCTTCTTGGCCACAAAGGAGTACTTGTGTACGTCGCCGGGGCCAACCGTCTTGTGGTAGTTCTTCAAGAAGTCAAGCTCAGCTGCATGAAAGTCCATCGAATGCGGGAAGGAATTGTTCTTGTCCCCAATGAGGGTGAAGTTGACGGTGTCGCCTTCGGTGACCCGCACAACCGGGCCCGGCATCTGACCGTTGAAGGTCCAGGCTTTGTACTTCGTGCCATTGCCGTCGACGACGATTTCTGTTTCCATCGCAGTAAACGTGACATCATGAACCTTGGCACCTGCGGCACCTGGCATCGTGATGCAGCCACTGGCTCCTAAGAGCACAGCAAGTGCTAGCGTGGGTGTGAGTAAACGAAACCTCTGCATAGTAGCCTCCCTTTAGATGTGTATGGAAAATAGACGCTGCACTGACGAACGCGGTGTTTTATTCCCCCTCTATCGCTCGATGAGCAGGCGCCGGGTCAACTATCTATCAAATTTTGAAGAAAAAATACATGAATCTGAGCCAAGTAGGCAAATTTTTTTTCACATACCTTCGGACAAGAAGATGTCTCGCGCTGCGCTAAAACCGTTGCTGTAGCACAATGTGTACCATCTAGACTTGTCACGGGTCGGCACTGATGATTTCGTTGAACAGCAATAATTCAGCACATTGTTGGCAAAAGATACTATTTAACAGTATCCAGTGTTTGTTCTAAATAGAGAATCTAAAAAGATACACCCTGTATCTAATTCGATTCATAGTCCAATTGCTTACGAAGCATTGTGATGGAGAGGAGCTGGTCAGATCAGGGGAAGTGCATGAAACTCGGTTCCCGAAATGGTCGGCATAGGTCGCCATCGGCAGGCGAACCTTATTTCAATACGTAGGCCTGATGAGTGACGGCATCTTACGAGGATGTCATATTGTGTTGTGCGATGGCGACGTTTCGCCGAAGTCCATGAAGCTTTGTCCGCCGAATCGGGCTCTGATGAAACAGGGTTGCGAAAGTGGGTTCATCCAACTTTGAGAGGTCGTCCAAGTGTGGCGCAAGGGTTATTGGAGAAGGTTGGAATGCAGCTTCGCTCGTCGGTTCGGCGCGCAAATTGAACGGACACACATCGAGACAATCGTCACATCCAAAAATCTTGTTCCCCATGCCGCGCTGGAGGTCAGGAGCAATCATTTGCTCATCTCCGCGCAGCTCAATGGTGAGATAGGAGATACAGCGAGTGGCATCGACGACATAGGGTTGAATGATGGCCTTCGTCGGACAGGCTTGAATACAGAGGGTGCAGCTCCCGCAGAGATCGGTCGCCGGTTCATCCGCGACTAACTCCAATGTGGTCAACACTTCCCCCAGCAGCAGCCATGAACCATGCTCGGCCGACACAAGATTGGAATGTTTGCCGATCCATCCTAGACCAGCCTGCTCCGCCCAGGCCTTTTCCATGATAGGACCTGTGTCCGCATAGGATCGGGTTTGAGTATCGGGTGCGAGGAGCAAAATCCGCTGCTCCAGCTGCTTCAGCTTTGTGCTGAAGACCTTGTGATAGTCCTTTCCCCATGCGTATCGCGCAATGCGCCCATGGCCAGGCTGTTCATTGGCTCGGTGTTCGGTGAGATACGTCATTCCTACGGAAATGAGTGATCGGCAGCCCGGCAGGACTCGACGAGGATCGGCGCGCTTCTCCGGCGTCCGTTCCAGCCAGGCCATCGTTCCGTGATAACCTCGTTGGAGCCATACTCTCAGACGGTCGTAGAGCAAGTGGGTGACTCGAGTAGTGACTGGCCTTGGATCGGCGTCCGGCTGTTCGCTGACAGCTGATCGCTGATCGCGTTCACCAATCCGCGCGATCCCCACCGCATCAAATCCCAGTGCGCGCGCTTCTTGTTTAATGGCCTCAGCGAGAGATGGGAGATTCATCAGTTAGTGCTGAGCGGAGCAGTCAAATCGGACACTGAAGTGGGCGGAACAGCGGATGGATCGGCATGAGCCGCAGGTTCCCGTAACTCGTGTTTTCCAATCCGTCTCCTTCTCATCGAATCGACACTGAGTATTCCCACCTTTCGATATGGTGGTCCAGGGTTGCTTGGTCCCAGGAATAGTGGCGACCCGGCATCCTTCGGGGAACGGAACCTGACAGGGGCGTGCGGTCTCACCCTTATCCATGGCGAAGCTGCACGACAACTCTGTGGTTGCTCCTGCGTCCTCCATCTCTTGAGCATAAGTGAAAGAAGTCAGCATTATCAGCAGAAGAGCAACACATAACAGCAAGAGCCTCTGTTTTGATCTCATGGCCGTCGATGGTAGCACAGTCCTTTGTCTTGCAGCCATGGAGAGGGCCGCGTAGAATTCGTCCGCGTGCTTCTATTCAAACCAATGGAGGCGTCATGCTCGCGACACGAATTACGCAAAAAGAGGGTGCATTTTACTTCATCGCGTACAAGGCCGGTGAGCTCTTGGACAAGGTTCGGTTCACCAGCCGATACTACTTTGAGGGTGAAGAGATTGCCCAGGCCAAGATTTCCGAGCACGATGAAGTGGCGCAGTTCATCGCGGGGATTGAACGGAGCGAGAAGGGATTTCAACGGGTCTTGAATCGCCAGAAGATTAAACAGATCGTCAATTTTTATGAAACCGTCGTGGCCCAACCAATGATTCCCGGCACCGTGCTGCTCTTTACCGACGAAACCCTTCGCTTCCAAAAGGTGGATGGGTCGGAGTCCATCGGACACCTAAGCGAACCGAAGGGGAAGTATCTGGTGATCGACGGGCAACATCGACTCGCGGGGCTTCACTTTTTCCATGAAAAACATCCGGAGCAAAGCGCGCAGGTCGAGGTACCGTGTCTCTTGTTCGACGGACGAAGCGCCGACTTTGCCACCGAGATGTTCGTGATCATCAACTCGACCCACACACGGATTAACCGATCGCACCTGGTCGATCTCTACGAAAAGGTATCCTGGGAGAGTCCTGAAAAGAAATTCACGGCCAAGGTCGTGAACCTGTTATACGGTGAGCCGGACTCGCCGCTCCAGTACAAGATCAACCGCCTTGGAGGACGGAGCAAACAGGAAAAGTGGATTCTTCAGTCGGAAGTCTTTAACGAACTGCTGAAAGTCGTCACGGTCCATAAGCGCTGGATCGATTCGCATCTGGGGATGAAGCCGGATCGGTGTTACGCCTTGGTGCGGGACTACTTGAAAGGCGTGAAGGACGTGATGGGAGACGTTTGGGGGCAGAACGAGCGGTATATGTTCACGCGCGACGTGACGCTCAAGGCGCTGATCCGCGTGTTGGACGACCTGATCGTCGATCGAAAGCTCATCAGCGACTGGGATGAGCAACGCTCGCACAAACCCTTTGCTGAAATCGTCAAGCCGTGGGCTCCTCTGACCAAGGAATTCCGCGCCGAGGGATTTTACGAGCGGTTTCCGGCAAAAGGCCAACTCGAACGGGTTCGGAAGATTCATCAGCGGCTGCTGGATGCGATTGTTGGATAAAGGAACAGGAACGTTGCGGGCGATTCTCTCGCTGCTTGTCGGAGCAGGCCTGTTCTGCCTCACCGTGATTGGATCACCCGGAGCGCTGGCAGCCGAGACGGATCGTCTGGACGTCAGCAAGGAGCCAGGTGGGGGAGTCCGTGCGACGGCACAGGTCTTCTTTCCAGCCAAACCGGCGATCGTTCAGGCGCTGTTGACCGATTATCAGCATTGGCCGGATTTATTCCAAGTGAAGATGCGGGTCGCTGAGTTCACGATGCATGCAGGAGCAGCGAGGGTGGATCTTCGCATCGATCATTCCTTGATGCCTGGCGAGCGTCGCCTCATCACAGAATCACGGACATTGCCAACAGGGGGCCTGGTGACCGACCTCAAGGGCGGGGATTTCAAGCGCTATCACCGGGTCTGGAAGCTGGCACCCGCTGATGGAGGGAGTCAGACATATGCCGACTTTGAGCTGGTGGTTGAAATTGAATCCCTCGTGCCGGATTGGATGGTGGCGATTGCCATGCGCCAGGAACTGGAAGCGCATTTCCGTATCGTCAAGCAGAAGGTGGTCGAGCGCTCCAACCGGTAACGGCTACGATGCAGACTTCGATGGAGAAAAAGATGAGTGCCTCGATACTCTCGGGCCTCTATGTCATTCTTGATCCGTCGGTGTATCCCGATCGTCCACTTGCAGACGTTCTGAGAGTTTCTGCGACAGCTGGGGCCAAGATATTTCAATATCGGAATAAGACGGCTTCGATGAAGGCTGCCTACGTGGAGGCATCGCCGCTCAGGAAGCTGGCGCATGAACTCGGTGTGCGGTTCATCGTCAACGACCGGTGTGATTTGGCACTGGCAGTAGATGCGGACGGAGTGCATCTCGGGCAGGGAGACTTACCACTCGATCTTGCACGAAAGGTGATGGGGCCGGATAAGTTGATCGGGATTTCGACGCATAATCCAGAGCAAGTGCGGGCGGCAACAGCAGGGGGACCGGACTATCTTGGCTTCGGTCCTATATTCACGCCCGCCTCAAAAGCCGATCATGATCCCGTCGTCGGCATCGCCGGGTTGAAGGCGATCCGTTCCCTGACGCCACTTCCGATTTTTGCCATTGGAGGAATGACACTCGATCATGTCGAGGAAGTGATCCGAGCTGGAGCCAGCGGGGTGGCAGTCATCTCTGCGATTCTGAAGGCGCAAGAGATTCAGCGAACGGTCAGCGACTTCGTCTCACGGATCTCTGCATCAACGTCGCCAATTTCTTCATGCTAGCGGATCGGGCAAGATGGACGACTGCGGGGCGAAAGCGCCCTGGCATGCCTGGTTCATAAGAGAGTGGGCCAAGCACGGGTACGCCTGCCTGCTTGCGGAGAATGTCAACTGTCGTGCGCTCCTGAATGCGAGAAATGGCTGATCGGACCGAATGGGGCCGATTGAGGACCAGAGCGAGAATGGAGATGTTTTTCCGCCGAAGCGCCTCAATGGTCAGTAACGCATGATTGATTCCTCCCAGCCCGGATCGTCCAACAACCACGGCAGGAAGGCGCAATTGCTTAATCAGGTCCATCACGGCGATTGTGCCAGTGATCGGAACGTGTACCCCGCCGATTCCTTCCACGATGAGATGCTCATATCGGTGGGAGAGGAGACGGTACACTTTCCTGATGATCTCCAGGTTGATGGTCTGCCGTTCCAATTGAGCGGCCGCAAGTGGTGCCACAGCCGGTTCAAACGAATAGGGCCGGATCGCTCCCACCGGCTCCTCGCTTTCGATAATCATTCCCAGCCGTACCGCATCGGATTGAGCGTCCCTTGCTGGTGAGACTCCTGTTTCAATCGGTTTCATCACACCGACCGAGAGGCCACGCTTTTTGAGATGAAGTGCGAGAGCAGCGGCGACCAATGTCTTGCCGACTCCCGTATCGGTCCCGGTTATGAAGATGCCGTGGTTCATATCGACTGTTTCAAGTTTCAGATTTCTCGTTTCAAGTTAATGTTTCATGCTTCAGTTTTCTGTACAACTTGAAACGTTGAACGTGAAACTTGGAACTCCCGATCGACGCTTCACGAGATACGTTCACGTTACAGGTTTCTGCTGTCACAATTCCACACTTGACCCGATACATCTGTGAGTTGGGCCAGATGCATGATGGTGCCGACCACTTCGTCGATCATCGGTGGCCGGCGCAGTGCATGGTCGAGCCATCCGCCATGTTCGGGAAAGATTCCCTCCGTGAGGTCCGTTTTCTGCCAGCCTGGGAGTACGAGGTTCACACGAACATTCTGTGGTCCCCATTCCAACGCCGCTGTTCTCACAAGCCCGATCAGTCCGGCTTTTGATGTCGCATAGGCACTCTGACCGGGTGCTCCGTGAAACCCTGTATGAGAGCCGATAACCAGTATAGAGCCTCCGCCACGATTGAGCATGGCGGGGGCCATCGCGCGCAGACAGTGGAACGTGCCGGTCAGATTCGTGGCGATGACGTTGTCCCAAATCTCGTCCGAATGGCGCACCAGTAAATCGCTCTGCCCGATTCCGGCATTGCAGATCAAGGCCAATGGGCCGGAGGTGTCGCGCGAGAAGAGGTCGATCATGCGCCGGACGGAATCTGCTTCGCGGATATCGGCATGGTAGGAGTTGCCGATCCCACCGCCTGTGACGACACGTTCCAAGGTCTCGTCGGCCGACTGTTTATTCCGATAGTAATGGACCCCCACATACCATCGCATCGCTCCAAAGGCTTGACTGATTGCCCGACCGATCCCCCCGGAAGCTCCGGTAATAAGAACGGCGGGACAATCGACAGGTTTCGTCTGCTGATCCTTCACTGAGGAAGGTGGCGATGTCTGGCGTTCCATATGTGAGAGGATTATGGGATGAGAGGCGAGGCAAGGCAAGCATGTGCCGAGACTCAGCAATGCCCCGGTCGGCTTGCCGGTGTCGGGATTCCTATGTTACCGTCAAAATCTATCGTGTGGGGAGAACGTCATGTTGAAATATCGACGTGCTGTGCGATGTGTCGTGAGCCTGGCCTGCGTGTTGGTGGGACTCTCAGCCTGGGTCCTGACGGTTGGGGCGGAAGAGCCGGTCACGATTTCAAAGTCTGACGAATACTTCCCCGATACGGTCGGGAGTCGTTGGACCTATCGGGGTCAAATCAATGAGGGACCGCTGCAAACTGTCGAACTGAAGTTTTTTACAAATGTGTCGACTGTCACGGGAACCAAGACGATCAACGGTGCGGCTGTGACCGTCTTTCATGATACCAATCCAGGCAATCATGGCCCATCGGATAGTTTTTACCGGCGTGACGTGGTCGGCATTGTCTATTATGGATCGGACCCCGGAACACCATTGGAGAAAGAGATTACGCCCTATCAGCTGTTCCGATTTCCCCTCAAGGTCCCCTCGTCATTCCAACAGTTTGATCGGATGGGGCTCGATTTCGGGAGTGATATGGATCGCGACGGAACCGATGAGAAAGTGGATGCGCAGGGATGGAGTAACGTGCTCAGCCGTGAAACGGTCACGGTTCCGGCCGGGACGTTTCCCGATGCGATCAAGGTCGAAGCACGGATGCACATGAAGATCCACCTATCTGAATCTCGCCGTACCGTCTCGGGAATCGATGTGATGACCGCGTGGTTTGCCAAGGGTGTCGGCCTGGTAAAATATTCTGAACGACAGGAACTGTCGGCCATCAAGGAAGATCGCGGCGTTGTCACGGAGATTACGGAAGAGCTTGAAGAATATGATATTAAACCCGCCAAGGCCTCACTGGGCCGATTCGAAGCCCCGGCGGATGGTATTCTCACTCGTGATGCAGGTGATCATGAATTGAGCCAAGTAGTCCTCTCCACCGGCTTTCGCGCCCACCCCTGAAAGGCGATGTCCACCAAAGGGTTGCCGAGCGACGAGTGCCCCGGTGATTGGGCGGTTCACATAGAGATTCCCCACATCGAACTGCTCCCGGGCCATGGCGAGATTGCCGGGGCTGCGTGAATAGATCCCGCCGGTCAGGGCATATCTGGTCCCATTGGCCATCTCCAGCGCCTCCGCCATGGTCATCGCTTTCATGACCACCAGCACTGGACCGAAGATTTCCTCCTGTGCCAACCGATTGTCCGGCCTGACGTCGGCGAATACGGTTGGGCCCACGAAGCACCCCGGTCTTTCCATAGTCCGGCGAACGACTACCCGGTGAGTCGCCATCCCAAGCGCGATGAACTCCTCGATACGCCGCTTGGCTCGGTCATCGATCACGGGACCGACTTGCGTGCCGGGATCACACGGATCGCCCAGCGTCAGACTCATCACGGCCTCACGAAGCCGTGCAAGAAACTGGTCATGAACGCTGTCCAGCACGATGGCGCGAGAACAAGCGGAACACTTCTGCCCCGCGTAGCTTGTAAAGGATGCGACCACGCCGGCGATGGCCTCGTCAAGATCGGCTGTGTCGTCGACGATGATGGCATTTTTCCCGCCCATCTCTGCGATCACCCGCCGCACCATGGTTTGCCCGGGCTGGACCGTCGCTGCGTCAGCCCATAGACTCAGTCCCACATCTTTCGATCCTGTGAAGGCGATCGTGGCGATCTCCGGACGCTCGGACAATGCCCGTCCGATCTCAGGGCCGCCGGGGAGGCCAGATAAGACATCCGTCGGCACGCCGGCTTCATGAAACAGGTCCGTCAACAGAACTCCTAACAGGGACGCACGCTCGGAGGGCTTGAAGAGGACCGCGTTGCCGGTCACTAGGGCCGCACTGATCATGCCGGCTGGAATCGCCAACGGAAAGTTCCAGGGAGCGATGACCGCGGCCACGCCACGTGGACGATACCACCGCTGATTTAATTCTCCGGGATACTGTCCGAGGCGCAGCGGTTCACTGAGACACGCCATCTGCTGAGCGTAGAACTCCAAGAAGTCGATGGCCTCGGCTACGTCGGCGTCGGCTTCTCGCCAGGGCTTGCCGACTTCGAACATCTCCCACGCAGCCAGGTCGTACCGGCGCTCGCGCATGAGTCCCGCCGCGCGCCGCAGCACCGCGATCCGTTCCGCTGCGGAACGTCGCCCCCACGCCGCGCCTGCCGCCACTGCAGTGCCGACCGTGGCAGCCACGTCGGCCGGTGAAGCAGCCTGAACGGTCGCGACGAGTTCATCAGGCCGTGCGGGATTGCGCGACGCCATCAGGGAGCCGGTCAGCCGTTTCCCACGAACGCTCGCCGGCCAGGTCCGTCCGAGATTGGTTCGCACCCGGTCGATTGCGGTCCGCATCGCCGTACGGACCTCCTGCCGGGAAAAATCGCTGTGTGGCTCGTTGAAAAATGAATTTGTCACTCTGGAGGATGGCACGGAGGAAGCGGGGATCACAGGTGGGGCGAGGAGGGTCGCCAATGACTGTGACTCCACATACTCTTTCCGCAGAAAGGATTCGTTCGACGTATTCTCCAACAATCGCCGGACCAGGTATGCCATCCCCGGGAGCAACCGGCCGACCGGCGTATACAATCGTACTCGCCGGCCATGCGCGACCATCGCATGCTGAAACGGTTCCGCCATCCCGTAAATCATCTGATACTCGACGGTCTCCGGGCCGCACTGGCGCGTGTCCGCCGCCGATTCGATGACAGCCAGCGTACGCAAATTGTGTGTCCCGAACGCCGGACGGATGACCTGACGGTGGTCGAGGAGCAAGGGCACGAGTGCCTCGTAGTTCGCGTCGGTCTCCGCCTTATGCTCGAACAGGGGCACCGGCCACCCGGCCTGGCGATAGCGAACGGTATCCGAATCCCAATAGGCTCCCTTCACGAGCCGGATGGTGATCGGACAGTTCCGTCGTTCCGCCCAGGTGATGAGGGATCGAATGTCCTGGCCGGTCTCCCGATGATAGGCTTGCATCGCCACGCCGGCGTGGGGAAAGGTTCGAAACGCCGGCTCGTCGAAGAGGTTCCGGAACACCTCGAGCAGCAAGGTCTTCGTTTCCGCCTGCTCCATGTCGAAGATCAACCCGCACCCGAGGGCGTCGGCCTGTTCCACGATCGGGCGCAACCGGGCTGCTACGGCCCGATAGGCGCCGATGGGATCGATTGGGTCCAACCGTGACGTCAACGCAGAGATCTTCAAAGAGAGTTGCGCCCGCGGCAGAGAACCGAGGTGATCCTGTTCCAACCTCGACGCCGACGGCCACGTGCCAACGGTCCGGCCCAACTGCGTCAAGGCGTCGAGGCATCGATCTCGATACTGGTCTGCCTCGACATCGCTGATCGTGGCCTCGCCGAGCAAGTCCACCGACCATGCACGGCCGTCTTTCCAGAGATTTGCCAGGACGGGGAGTGCTTCTTCCACCGAGCCTCCGGCAATAAAGGCTCGGGCCATCTGTTCGACCTGATGGCGGATGGATTTCCCTGTGATAGCGGCCCCGACGCTCGTGGCCGCCAACGCTTTGAGGCCCCATTGCAACCCGAACATCTGACCATGGAGCGCTCCAAAGTATTCTTCCGCCAGCCGCACGACGGCCTGATCCGAGGCCACGGCCGGCAGCACATCGATGAACCGGAACAGCTGAGCTTTGAACGCGGGATCGTTCATGGCCAGGTTGATCACGCTTTGCGACCACCAGCGACTGTCGAAGATGGTCGGGGTGCGACCGGCCGACAACTGGGCTAGATGGTGTCCGATTTGGAGTACTGCTGCTTCGAGTACCAACGGCTTTGCCGCCATCCTGCCTCCCGGTGGGTCGCTCCGGCTTCCAGTGTCAGTATACTCCCAACTTCCGTTACAGGGTTCATCCGCGAGCGATCGTACGCCCAAATAGGTTGAAAATGCGTATCGGTTTCGCTACAGTGCAACGCCGCAACACGTTCACCGGAGCCCGTTTGCCATGGTGGACCTCAGCTTGGGTCATCAACCAGAGGACACCTGGTCGAGATGGAACGGATCGCTCAGCCCCTGACATACAGATTTTCCTACAGCACGTGTTTCCTCTTCTGTGCCCTCGCCGCCGCCACGATCGTCGGTATACCCCTCTATGGATACTATATCGGCTATACGCTGTTTGACTGGATGCACTTTTTCGTCATGTACATCGTGACGGGGATGGGGATTACGGTCGGCTATCACCGGCTGGTGGCGCATCGAAGTTTTGACTGCCCCGATTGGGTGAAGCGTCTGGCCTTGATCGCCGGTGGATGGGCGCTACAAAACTCGGCGCTGGTTTGGGGCGCAGACCACATCCGCCATCACGCCCGCACCGACACGGACGAAGACCCCTACAATGCGACCAGAGGGTTTTGGCACAGCCACTGTGGCTGGCTCTTCTATAAAACGCCGTATCGGGTCGGCAAATATGAAATCCGGCTGCGCCGCGATCCGGTGATTCTCTGGCAACACCAGTACTACTGGCTGATCGTCGCCTCCGGCCTTGCCATCCCGTTTGGCATCGGATTGTGGTGGCACGGCACCCTCCTGGGCGGCATCAGCGGCCTCCTCATGGGCGGCTTGTTCCGGATGTTCATGGTTCTCAATTCGACCTTCACCATCAACTCCCTCTGTCATTTGGTCGGCAACCAACCCCACGGGACACAGGACAGCAGCCGAGACAGCTGGTTGATCTCCTTCATCAGTTTCGGCGAGGGCTATCACAACTACCACCACACCTACGCCCGGGACTACCGCAACGGCCCACAGTGGTACAACTTCGACCCGTCGAAGTGGACCATCTACGCGCTGTCGCTGGCCGGTTTGGCCACCAATCTACGACGCCGCCTTGACCCCTCGGTCTTTTGACTCTCACGGCACGTTCCCGGTCGGCACGCCACTGATGGCCCGACCGGCCCATTTCATTTCAGGTCTGGGCTCGCTATGATTGATTGAGTGTGTCGGGTATCTATCGTCACTCGATGGCATTGTTTCCTCGATGCGATGCTGGTCGAGTCTAACCGTATGGGAGACGTACTATGGCTGAGGGACAACAGCATGGGGCACAACAGCCTCAGGAAAAAGATAATCTGATTCCAGGTGTCAAACATGTCATTGCGGTCAGCAGTGGAAAGGGTGGCGTCGGCAAGTCTACCGTTGCCGCGAATCTCGCCTGTGCCTTGGCGGTGGCTGGTGCAAGAGTCGGGCTCTTGGATGCTGATCTGTATGGCCCCAATATTCCGATGATGATGGGGAGCACCACTGGTCCTGAGCAGAAGGATGGCAAAATCGTTCCGGTGGAAAATCACGGGGTGAAGCTTATCTCCATGGCGTTTCTGGTGCCTGAGGAAGCCCCGCTGGTGTGGCGTGGTCCGATGGTCCACCAGTACTTGCAGGCGTTCTTCCGTGATGTCCTCTGGGGAGAGTTGGATTATTTGTTGATTGATTTGCCGCCAGGGACTGGCGACGTGCAGCTCTCTTTGTCGCAGATGGTTCCGTTAGCCGGGGCGGTTACCGTGACGACGCCTCAAGAAGTTGCGCTCTACGATGTGCGAAAGGGCATGGCGATGTTCCAGAAGGTGAATGT
>DCZN01000060.1:76854-77218 GCA_002331625.1 Nitrospira sp. UBA2083
CATGGAGGTGGCGAACGGGCTGCGGCTAAAGTCGGCGTCCCGTTCCTTGGACGGATCCCGATTGATCCCGCCATTCGCGATGGTGGAGATACCGGCCATCCGATCGTCGTGGCCGATCCGGCCTCACCGCAAGCCGTTGCGTTTCGAGAGATTGCGAAGAAACTCACGGATGAGCTCAAGGGGACTGGGAACAGCGGTTCGTCGATCGACAGTTTGCTTAAGAAAATCAAGCAGCCGTTCAGCAACAATTGATCGCGCTGACGTTGGAGGGAAGACATGCCGGAGTTCGTACGGGTTGCGGGACTTGCAGATATCAAGCCGGGACATGGGATTGTGGCGGAGGCTAACGGGAAGACACTGGCTG
>DCZN01000060.1:77382-77550 GCA_002331625.1 Nitrospira sp. UBA2083
GCCTATCAGGTGAAGGTCGAAGGAAATGATGTGACCGTTTTGCTTGAACCCTGACGCATTGCTTTCTGGATTTTCTCATGAGCTATAGGAGAGGAGTCACGCATGCCTGTCTCAGCCAACGATCAAACTGATATTGCTGCGGCACTCGTTCGTCTCTATGTGTTTCTG
>DCZN01000060.1:77748-78021 GCA_002331625.1 Nitrospira sp. UBA2083
CCCGTGAGGCCATTCAGGCCGAGCGCGCTGTCCTCAAGAGCAAGACCCTTGCACTCAGTGATCTGGTGGCTGTCTACCGGGCCTTAGCATGAGTCATGGCGCAGGCTGGTTTTGACAAACATCAACTGGCTGGTTTGGATGATAGAGAGCGGGGATTTAGCCGTCCGGTTGAGTTTGAGCAGGCAGGTGAGGGCTATCGGGCCGTTTTGAGGTATGAAGCTGTTCGCGTTGCAACAGAGGTCCACCCGTCTCAGGATGACGCACTGACGGTTT
>DCZN01000132.1:0-21931 GCA_002331625.1 Nitrospira sp. UBA2083
GCGCATTCGAGAAAGAGTTCGACGGCTTCTTTGAGATCGGCCGTGCTGATTCGACGGTCTCGCCTTGACTGGCTACGTCAAGTTCAGGGTAGAGCGTAACATAGCCTGCGTCTTCCTTTTCAACGATCGCGGTGTAACTCCTCATAGCCATAATCAATTTCTTACATCTAGCAGATCCCTCATCAGTGCAGGATCCATTAATAGTCGATCCCTTATGGGCCCTCTGGCAGAAGCGCGAACACAGGTCCGACGTCTTATTGCATCGTGAGCACTGCCGCACCTTGAAAGCTCCCGGCCTTCAACTCTTGTAGTGCTCGGTTTACTTCTTCAAGTGGAAACCGAACCGTATGTGGTTTGATGGGAATTGCCGCTGCTTCGCGCAAGAGATCAAGTCCATCCTGCCTCGTGTTGGCCGTCACACTGCGGATGACGCGCTCGCCGAACACATCACGGTCATAATTCAATGAGGGAATGGGCGACATATGAATACCCGCCAGGGCTAACGTGCCGCCACGATCCAGTGCTTGCAATGCTGGTGGGACAAGTTCACCCGCTGGGGCAAAGATGATGGATCCATGCAGTTTATCCGGTGGCATCTCGGTTGCCCCGCCGACCCAGACGGCTCCTAATTGTCGCGCCAATTCCTGATGCTCCGGCTTGAGTGAACTCACATAGACCTGACAGCCCCAATGGCGTGCGATTTGGATCGCAATATGGGCTGACGCGCCGAAGCCATAGAGCCCGAGGCGCTGGCCCGGCTTGATGCCGCTGAGTCGCAAGGCTCGATAGCCAATGATGCCGGCACAGAGCAGGGGCGCGGCTTCGTCGTTTGAAAAGATCGGTGGGATGGGATAGGCAAATCGAGTCGGCACGACAGCATATTCCGCATACCCGCCGTCGATTTGATAGCCGGTGAACGTTGCTCGTACACAAAGATTTTCCCGCCCGCTTGTACAAAACTCGCACTGCCTGCATGTGTCCTGCAGCCATGCAATCCCCACACGGTCTCCTTCCTTGACCTCTGACACCTGGGAGCCGACTTGTACCACCGTGCCGACGGCTTGATGGCCGGGAATCAGTGGGCACAAAATACCAGGCAGTTCCCCTTCCACGACGTGGAGATCGGTGCGACAGACGCCGCAGACGTGAATTTTGACGAGGGCGTGGCCGGGGCCCGGTTCCGGCGTTGCGCGGTCATGCAACTCAAGACGGTTGCCTGACACGTTGCCGGTCTTGGTGAGTACCATGGCCTTCATAGTTGCCTGGGGTGAGGAGTTTCGAGTTGCGGGTTTCTAGTTTCGGGTTACGAGTCTCGCGTTTCGTGCTCTCAAACTAGAAACTTGAAACCAGAAGCTCGAAACTCCCCTAATCTTCCCGTTTACTTCGCCTTAATGCATTCGATATCCAGGTGGATCTGGACTTCATCGCCGACGACGAGTCCTCCGTTGTCGAGGGTCTTGTTCCAGACCATGCCGAAATCCTTGCGGTTCAATGTTCCATCCGCGCTGAATCCGGCTCGCATGTTGCCCCAAGGATCCTTGGTGACCCCATTCAATGTCCCGGTGAGCGTGATTTCTTTGGTCACCCCACGCAGGGTGAAATTGCCGATAACCTTATAGGTATCGCCTTCTTTTTGGTAGGTTTTCATTGTGTAGGTCATCGTCGGAAACTGTTTGGTATCCAAGAAATCGGCATTGCGCAGATGTGCGTCACGTTTGTCCTGGTTCGTATTGATCGACTCGGTATTGATGGTCGCTTCGATGGCCTTCAAAGTCTTCGCGTTCGCGTCCATGTCCACGAACCCTCGATAGTCCGTGAACCGTCCCGAGGTTTTGGAGATCACCATGTGGGTCACGCGGAACTCGATCACCGAGTGATCTGGATCGATGTCCCACCGAGCCGTTTCCGCCTCGACGCCCAGTGGGAATAGACTGAACAAGAGACACGTCATGGCGATGCTTTGCATCCAGGTTCGTCTGGTTTTCATACGTTGCCTTTCGGTTTTTTGATGCGAATGCGAATGGGCGTGAACAGCTCCGTGTTCTTGGACGCTCTCGATTGCTACGGCATCGTACCCAGGGTTGGGAATCTGCGCAATGTGTTTCTTTCACTGAAACGCGGGTATCAGCGGCTGCAGTTGGTATAGAATGGATCCATGCACGCGCTCGTCAAAACTGCTGCCGGACCGGGCCTCACCCTCACTGAATGGGCGGATCCAACCCCGGGCCCGCATGACGCGGTGGTCAAGGTGGCGGCCACGTCGTTATGCGGAACCGACGCCCATATCTATCGCTGGGACGACTGGGCACAACAGCGGATTCATCCTCCCCGCGTGATCGGTCACGAACTGTGTGGCCATGTGGTGGAAGTAGGGCGGGAGGTCTCCCTTGTGAAGGTCGGTGATTATGTCGCCGCCGAATCGCACCTGACATGTGGGGCCTGCTTTCAGTGCCGTACGGGATTGGCGCATGTGTGCAAGAATTACAAGATTCTTGGGATTGATCGGGACGGGTCCTACGCGCAGTATGTCGCATTGCCTGAAGGCGTCCTGTGGAAGACGGATCCGAACATTCCGCCCGAGTTGGCCTGTCTGCAGGAGCCGGTTGGCAATGCCGTCGATGCGGCGCTTGCGGAGGACCTGACCGGCCATACCGTGTTGATTACGGGCTGTGGCCCGACCGGCTTGTTTGCCGCTGCCGTGGCACGAACGGCCGGTGCTGCCACGATTATCGCGTCGGATGTGAGCGACTATCGGCTTGGTTTGGCCAAGCAAGTCGGTGTGGACCATGTGCTGAATGCAAAGACGGAATCCTCGGAACGACTCGCAGCAGCCCTTCTCGACATCACCGCCGGTGAAGGGGTCGATGCGGCGCTGGAGATGTCGGGGAACCCAGAGGCCTTGCATCAGGCTTTTCGTGCGGTGAAGAACGGTGGACGAGTCACGCTGTTCGGCATTCCAACTGGTCCGGTGTCGTTTGATCTTCCAAACGAAATGATTTTTAAAGGGATTCGCGTCTATGGGATCACCGGTCGGCGCCTGTTTAGCACCTGGTATCGACTGGCCGGCCTCTTCAAAGCCGGTCTCAATATTCGGCCGGTCATCACCCATTCGTTTCCCTTAAAGGAATATGCGACCGGGTTTGAATTGATTCAATCGGGGCAATGCGGGAAGGTGGTGTTGATCCCGTGAGGTCCCTCGCCCCTTACCCTTTATTCCTCACCAAGTAAGTATGGCGTACGACTCCCTCAAACAGGTCCTCAGCACCCAACTTGCCGACATCCGTGCCAAGGGTCTCTACAAGTCCGAGCGACGCATTCTTGGGCCGCAAGGCTCGGATATCCAGGTCGCTCAGGGTCCCGTCCTGAACCTCTGCGCCAACAACTATCTCGGCCTCGCGAATCATCCGGCCATCGTGCAGGCTGCGAAAGCCGGATTGGACACCCATGGTTATGGCATGGCCTCGGTACGGTTTATTTGCGGTACGCAGGATCTGCACAAGCAACTGGAACAGGCCGTCAGCGGGTTTCTCGGCACCGACGACACTATCCTCTACAGTTCCTGTTTCGATGCGAACGGGGGCCTCTTTGAAGTGTTGTTGGACGAGCAGGATGCTGTGATCAGCGACGCGTTGAACCATGCCAGCCTGATCGACGGCATCAGACTCTGCAAGGCGAAACGATTTCGGTACGCCCATTCCGACATGGCTGATCTTGAAGCGCGGCTCCGGGAAGCCGGTGGCTGCCGCCTGCGTCTCATCGTCACCGATGGCGTCTTTTCAATGGACGGCGACCTGGCGAAGCTGGATCGGATAGTTGCACTTGCAGAAGAGTATGACGCGGCGGTGATTGTCGATGACAGCCACGCGACGGGGGTTCTCGGTCCTATGGGGAGGGGGACCCCGGCTCATTTTGGCGTGGCCGACCGCATCGAGATCGTGACGAGCACGTTGGGAAAGAGCGTCGGCGGCGCGACCGGTGGATTTACGTCCGGCAAAGCCGAGGTTGTCGAATTATTGCGCCAACGATCGCGGCCCTACCTGTTTTCGAACTCCCTTCCTCCCCCCATCGCTGCCGGGGCCTTGTGTGCGCTTGGTCTTGCGGCACAAGGCGATCACCTCAGGGACCAGCTTCGTGCCAATGCTGCTTTTTTCAGAGATGCGCTGGCCAAGCTCGGGTTCCGGCTCATCTCAGGCGAACATCCCATCATTCCCGTGATGTTGGGTGAAGCTTCCCTCGCGACCTCGATGGCAGAGGCCCTGCTGAACGAGGGAGTCTACGTGGTTGGGTTCAGCTATCCCGTCGTACCCGAGGGGCAGGCAAGGATCCGGACGCAAATGTCGGCTGCTCACACGAGGTCCCAACTCGAGCAGGCCGTGGCGGCGTTTGCGAAGGTGGGCCGCGCGCTCGGTGTGATCCAGTAACCAGCCATCATCGCACTCCCTTCTGAATTGACTTTTCTCGGTCACCCCAGTATTCTCAGCACCTTTATCAGGCAAGGAGTATGGGTATGAAAGTCATTCTGCAAGAAACCCTGGAAGGGGTAGGGCATCTCGGGGATCTCATCAACGTCGCCGACGGGTTTGCACGGAACTATTTGCTGCCGCGACGGAAGGCTGTGGAGGCCGATAGCCGAAGCATCAAGGCGTTTGAGCATGTCAAGCGAGTGGCAGCCGAGAAGGCCAAGAAAGAGAAGCTGGAAATCGAAGCCCATGCCCAAAAGGTGTCGGCGGTATCGTTGACGATCGAGATGCAAGCGGGCAAGGACGACAAACTGTTTGGTTCGGTCACCGCCAAAGACATTGCGGAAGGCTTGGCGGCGCAAGGGGTCACGGTGGATCGGCGAAAGATCCAGTTGGCGCAACCGATCAAGGAACTGGGCACCGTCGCTGTTCCTATTAAGATGCCCCGGGACGTGGTGGCCACAGTGAAGGTCCATGTGGTGAAGAAACAAGAGTCTGAAGAACCCTCAGCATAAAATTGGAGTACGGAGTAACGATGGGCAGTGACGCAATCGGTTCATGGGACGCACTCAAAACAGCAGATCCCGACGTCTATGCCGCGATTGAGGCGGAAGAGGTCCGGCAGCGTGAGAAGCTCCTCTTGATCGCGTCGGAAAACTTTGCCAGCCCTGCGGTCCTGGCGGCACAAGGCTCCTTGCTCACGAACAAGTATGCGGAAGGGTATCCGGGCAAGCGCTACTACGGTGGATGTCAACATGCCGACGCGGTCGAGGACCTGGCGATTCAACGGTGCAAGGAAATCTTCGGCGCCGAGCATGTGAACGTCCAGCCACATTCCGGTTCTCAGGCCAACATGGCGGCGTATCTGTCGGTGCTGAAGGCAGGGGATACCATTCTTGGGATGGACTTGGCTCAGGGCGGGCACCTCACGCATGGGAGCAAGGTCAATTTCTCGGGCATCCTGTTCCGTGTCTTCTCCTATGGGGTGGATCGCCAGACCGAAACGATCGATTACGACGCCGTCCAAAAGGTGGCGGAGGAATGCCGTCCACGCATGATCGTGGTCGGAGCCAGTGCCTATGCCCGCGTGCTCGATTTTCCCCGATTCCAGCAGATTGCCAAGTCGGTCGGGGCTTACTTGTTAGTGGATATTGCCCATATCGCCGGGCTCATCGCAGCCGGACTTCATCCCAATCCCGTCCCCTACGCTGATTTCGTCACCACCACGACTCATAAGACGTTGCGCGGTCCGCGTGGCGGCGTCACGATGTGCCGGGCAGAGCATGCGAAGGGGGTTGATAAGCTGGTGTTCCCCGGACTGCAAGGCGGGCCCTTGATGCATGTGATCGCGGCCAAGGCGGTGGCCTTTAAAGAGGCCTTGTCGCCTGGATTCAAGCGCTATCAGCAACAAGTCCTTGCGAACGCCAAGACCTTGGCGCAGGAATTCGTCGAGCGTGGGTATAAAATTGTCTCAGGGGGAACGGATACGCACCTAATGCTCCTGAATCTGACGAACAAAGGAATCACCGGCAAGGAAGCAGACGCCGCGCTCGACACGGCCGGGATTATCGTCAATAAGAATGCCGTCCCATACGACGAAAAACCGCCGGCGGTGGCCAGCGGCATCCGTTTGGGATCGCCGATCGTGTCGACGCGAGGAATGCGCGAGCCGGAGATGAAGCAGATCGTGGGCTTAGTGGATCGTGTGCTCCAACATCGACAGGAACCGGCGGTGTTGGAAGACGTGCGTGAGCAGGCCAAAGCGTTGTGTGCCAAGTTTCCTATCTTTCATCCCTACTAGTCAGCTGATAGCCAGAGAGCAGGTCGCCTGCGGTGAAATGCCCCTTCTGCGATGACCTCGAAGATAAGGTAGTCGATTCGCGCATGGCGAAGGAAGGCGAGGTCATCCGCCGCCGCCGCGAGTGCCTTGGCTGCAAGCGCCGCTACACGACCTACGAGCGAGTCGAAGAAATTCTCCCGGTGGTCGTGAAGAAAGACGGCCGCCGTGAGTCATTCGACCGCAACAAGATTCTGGTCGGCCTCAAAAAAGCCTGCGAGAAGCGGCCGATCAGTATCGGCACCATCGAGGCCCTGACCGACCGGATTGAAAAACGGATTCAGGAGATGGGCGAAACGGAAATAGAAAGTCGGGTGGTCGGGGAAGAAGTCATGAGAGAACTGCATCAGCTGGATCAGGTCGCCTATGTCCGGTTTGCGTCCGTCTATCGCGAGTTCAAGGACATCGACCAATTCATGGAGGAGTTGAACACCTTGGCTCAGCAACGTCGCGAGCAGTGAGCCCCGACGCCCGCAGTTCCTTCTCGTTCTTCCCCGATTTGTTCCGGCGCATTCTTCCCTCCATTCCATGCAGGATCCTGATGATTCGGGAACAGGACGTTTCATGCCGATGAGCAAACCGCTTCTCCAGCGTGGGAGACGAAACCAGCCGACCCCGGCGGCAACGAGTGTGGCCATTATCGGTGCCGGTCGCGGGGGCACTGCGCTGATGGAAATCTTTGCGAGTGACCCATTGGTGCAGATTGTTGGGGTGGCAGAGGTCAATCCCGAGGCACCTGGGCTTGCTTTGGCCAAACACTTGAAGATCCCCATTACCCAAAACTATCGGCAGTTATTGACGATGGAACGGGTCGATCTCGTGATCGATGTGTCGGGTGATGCGGAGGTCGGACAGTTTCTCCAGGATTTTCACCGCATGGGTGTGACCGTCATCGGCGGGGCCAGCGCGAAATTCATGTGGGAGTTGATTGAGGCCCGCATTCGCGCCACAGCGGAGATCGAGAAAACGCTGAACAAGTATCAGTCCCTGTATCGATTGTACGTAAAAGAAACCGGCGCCGCGGTGACGGATGAACGGACCAGAATTGCCTGCGAGATTCATGATGGGTTCGTGCAGATCTTGGCGGGGGTCAACTTCAAGCTCGATCTTTGCCAGCAACTGTTTCGGAAGAATCCACGAGCCTGCTTGGCGACTATTAAGGAAAGCAAAGCCCAGCTGAAGCTGGCAATTCAGGAAGCTCGTCAGGTGATTTTCAATTTGCGTCCTCTGCACTATGACAAGATGGAATTGATCCCTGCGCTGACGAACTACTTCAAGTCGTATCAGACCCAAACGCACATCGCCACAAAGTTTACGGTGTCGGGAGACGAACAGATCCTGTTCCCGCGGACGAAGATGTTTCTCTTCCGGATCATCCAAGAGGCGTTAGGAAACGTCGAGAAACATGCCAAGGCCGACCGAGTGACGATCAAGTTGGACATTGATATAGACTTGTTGCGGGTCACAATCACGGATAACGGGATCGGGTTCGATATGGAAACCGTTCTGCGTGATCCTGAAAAATGGGACCATTTTGGGATAAAAGGTATCTTGGAACGATCGCGGTTGGTCGGAGGAGAAGGACGGGTCGAATCCAAGCCGGGAAAAGGCACACGCATCGTCGTCGAAGTGCCGTTGGGCCAGAAGGAGGAAAGCAGTCATGGAAAAGATTAAAGTCCTGATCTCCGACGACCATCGAGTCGTCCGAGAAGGGTTAGCGGCCATCCTCAAGACGAAAGAAGACATTCATGTCATCGGCGAAGCTCAGGATGGGATCGAAGCCGTGGAGAAGGCCCGTGCCTTGCTTCCGGACGTGATCCTCATGGACGTGAGCATGCCGAGGATGGGTGGGGTGGAGGCGACCAGGCAGATCAAGCGTGAGTTCCCGCACATCGGGATTGTTGCGCTGACCATGTATGAGGAACAGCAATACATCTTCGATCTTGTCCGCGCGGGCGCGACGGGGTACTTGCTCAAAGATTCGGAATCGTCTCAGATCGTGGCGGCCATTCGGGCGATCTATCGGGGCGAATCGCTCATTCACCCGTCCGTCGCCAGTAAAATCTTGGCGGAATTCTCATTGATGGCCCAAAAGAAAGGCAAGAAGCCGGCTTGGGCCGAACATGATCTGACCGAGCGGGAAATTACGGTCTTGCGGTTGGTCGCCGACGGCAAGACCAATAAGGAGATCGCGAACAGCCTTGATTTGAGCGAAAAGACGGTCAAGAACCACGTGCGGAACATCTTCCACAAGTTACAGGTCTATGACCGTACGCAAGCGGCTATTCTCGCCATCCGTAAGGGACTCATCGAGCTGGATCCGAAACGATAGGAATGTCCTCAGTCAGCCGCCTTTGGCCTAGAAGCGGGATGAGTATCTCTTGCTTTCTGAAAGCGGGCATCCCCCACAACAAGCACAGCAGAAACCCGATCATTAGGCACAGTTTCTTTAACGAGAGACTAATTGGTGCGCAGTGATCAGATAGGTTTTTATGTCCACCCCGTTCTGGGCGGTCACGGTGATTGATACGGGTGTGTCCGCTCCAGGCCCGTTCAACGGGATGGTAGCCTGACCAGTGTCTGTTCCTGCAGGAACGGTGACGGAGTGGACCAGCATGACAGCCTTTAAGTCGGACTTAGTTGCGGTGACGGTGATGCTGGTGATGGTGCCTGCGACATCAACGGAGTAGTTCAGCGTTCCAACAGCAAAGACAGGGTTCAAGGGCCCTTCGTTCACTAGCAAGCCCGACAGATTAGCGTTATTGGATGGCGCCCGCTTTACGGTAATGGTGTAGGTGTTTGGGGTTCCATTTGGTGCGGTTACGTTGATCGAGACAGGGATGGTCGTCCCTGGCTCGCCGAGTTGAAAGTTGGCTTGACCCGAGGCGGTTCCTGCGGGGACAGAGACCGAGCCGATCTGCATTCCGGCAGACGGATCAGATTTGGTGGCAGAGACGTCGACGTTGGTCATGTCGGTTGCCACATCCACTGTGTAGGTCGTGGTTGCGGGATCAAATGGAGGATTCAAGGTGCCTGACGTGACGGTCAATGCCGTCAATTTGTTGTCGCCTGATAGGAGTCGCGTGACCGTTACCGAATAGGAGGTTTCGGTTCCTGTCTGAGATGACAAGACGATCGAGATCGGCGTGGTCGATCCAGGAGGGCCTATGGGTACAGTCCGTTCCTGTCCTGCAACGGTTGCAATCCCATTGATCGTCAGTGTCGTTGTGCTGTCTCTTGGAGTAGCCGTGACCACGACACTGGTTGCAGCTGTCGGTGCCTCGACCGTGTAGCTCGTGGTATTGCTGGAAAAGCCTGGATGGAGGGTGCCGGGAGTGACGGTTAAGCCGGACAGCGGGACTTGAACGTCGTCTGAAACCGACACGGAATCACTGCAGCCGTACGTACTCATCCCGAGCGAGATAGCCAGGATGCCGACGAGAAATCGATGTGTATCGGCAAGCAAGTGTTTCATGTGATATCAGTCGACCTCTTGGTAGTTTATGAATAACGGGGCTACTCGTTCTGGAGAACGCGATCGGTAGGCGTCGAAACAACGAGAAGCTTCAGCATCGGCCCGTCAGATTGTCCACAAGGCCGACCAGCAATTCAATTCTATAGCTGATCCAACCGGTCGGGTCAACTGATCGGATTCGGACTCATCTGGATTGCGAATGGTGTACGAGAGGTAACGGTTAACGAATAAAACCGCTGGTGACCGTAATCGTGTAAGTCTTTGGAGTGCCGTTTGCAGCAGTCACGATGATCGAGATGGTTTTGCTTGTCCCTGGTCCATCGAGTGGAATGGTCGCGGTTCCTTCGTTCGGCACATTACCCGAGATCACGGCATCCGGGTCAGATTTGGTGGCCGAAACCGTCACGTTTGGTTCGTTTGCAGCTACATCCACGGTGTACGTCACAATGTCAGGGTCAAAGGCAGGCGTTAAGGGTCCCCCAGTCACCGTTAAGGCGGACAGGTTGTTGTCGCTGGAGGGCGCGGCGCGAGTGACGGTAATGACATAGGTCTTGATGTTGCCGTTTGGTGCGGCCACGTTGATCGAGATAGTTTTGCTCGTCCCTGGGCCGTCCAACGGAATAGTCGCCTGTCCCTCGTTGGGGACATCGCCCGAGATAACCGCATCCTGGTCGGACTTGGTCGCGGTGACGATCACTTGAGTCACATCGGTTGCCACATTCAGTGTGTAGGCCAGCTGGTTTGAGGCAAAGGCAGGACTCAAGGGACCTGGCGTAACTGTTAATGCCTTTAGATTATTGTCGCTGGAGAGGAGTCGGTTGACGGTGATCGTGTAGGTTTTTTTATTGCCATTTGGTGCCGTTACATCGATCGATACAGGGGTCGGGGTTCCCGGAGCCCCGAGCTCAAAATTCGCCTGGCCAGAGGCTGTTCCTGCCGGGATCGAGACAGATCCCATTTGCATCAGGGCATCCGGATCAGACTTTCTTGCTGAGATCGTCACTTCCGAGATTTTAGATGCCACGTCGACCGTGTAGGCCAGGGTTTTAGCCGCAAACTTGGGCTCGAGGGCGCCTGAGTCCACCGTCAAGGTTCGCAGATTATTGTCGCTCGAAAGCGCCGCTCGGTTGACGGTGATCGTGTAGGTTTTTTTATTGCCGTTTGGTGCGGTTACATCGATCGACACGGGGGTTGAGGTTCCCGGATCGCCGAGCTGAACGTTCGCTTGGCCAGAGACTGTTCCTGGTGGGATCGAGACAGATCCAATTTGCATCACGGCGTCCGGATCGGATTTGCTCGCTGCGACGGTGATACTGGGGACGTTGCTGACCACGTCGACTGTGTAGATCAGACGGTTCGCCGTAAAGGCAGGATCCAAGGAGCCGGACGTGACGGTTAATGTCTTCAGATTGTTGTCGCTCGATAACAGTCGTATGACCGTCACGGTATAGGTGGTCTCAGTTCCCGTCGGTGTTGACAAGACGATTGAGATTGGCGTGGTCGACCCTGGAGGGCCTAATGACACTGTCCGTTCCTGGCCCGCACCGGTTGGAATCCCATTGATCGTCATCGTGGTTGTGCTGTCACTTGGACTCGCCGTGACGGCAACGCTGGTCGTCGCCTTCGACGCGTCGGCCTGGTAGCTTGTGGTATTGCTGGAAAAGGCTGGCTGAAAGGTCTCAGCAGGAGTGACTGTTAAGCTAGCGAGTGGTACCTGAACGTCTTCCGAAACCGATGCGCTATCCTTGCAGCCGGAAACACTCAAGCCGATTGCGACGACGAGGACGACAGCCCAAGAGTGTCTGGTGGAGGGTAGAACCTGATTCATGTGGTGCCACTCATTCTGGTGAACCCAAACGATAGAGGTCGAGACGACGAGAGGGTTCAAGACTGACGTAAGGCCAGAGGAGCCAAAGCTATAGCTGATCCAAACCGGTCGGGTCAACTCTTCAAATTAAGGCGAGGTAGAGAAGGTATCTATACCGACATAACTCCGCGTGAGAGCAGGACTCTCCAGGAAAGCCTGAGTCTTAGTGAGACGGATTGTTCGGAGGCGATGACCCAAGCGGGTGATGGAAGAGTCGTATTGGAGAGGAATAACTTCCTTATGGAAATGGAGGAGGTGGTGGTGCTGGATTGAAGCTGATAGCGTAAATCCTGCGATTCACACCATCTTGCGCAATTACCGTGATCTCCATCGTTGATCCAAGTGGCACAGGTACCACACCATCTGGATCACCAGGCGGGGCGACTACTGATCCTAGGACCGACATCGTAGCATTTTGGTCAGATTTGGTGGCAGTAACAAAAACGATGGTGTCACCTGTAGGTACGTTTATAACTGCGTAGGAAAAGGTATCGGGGCTAAAGATTTGATCCAAGGTGCCTGGGACCACGGTCAGTCCAGACAGATTGGCGTTGCTGGATAAGGCTGCTCGTTTAACAGTAATGTGGTATTCCCTTGGGGTAACAGTTGGATCCGGTGCAGCTACAGTGATGAACAATTCGATAGTTACCTCCGGCCCTGCTGGTCCTAGAGCCCGAGTTGTGGCCCCCGTTGGTATTCCTGCCCCAGCGGTCACATCACCAGTCATCGCAGCATTTGAGTCGGATTTGGTGGCGGTCACGGTCACGCTGGTGACATTGGTCGGGACGTCCACAGAGTAGATCTCGGTGGTGGGAAGAAAAGCCGGTGACAATAGAAATAGGGTCGAGGTATTTGTGTCTCTTACCTTCAAGTCCGACAGGGTATTGTCCCCTGAGAGTCGATTTATGGTGATCTGGTAGGTTTTTTTATTTCCGTTTGGTGCGGTCATCTCGACTGTTACGAGGGTGGCTGTCCCTGGGCCACCAAGGGTAACGAGCAATTGGCCCGGGTTGAGTCCTGGTCCAATGGATACTGTGTTAGCTCCCGCGCTGATCACCATTGTGGCATCCTTGTCGGACTTGGTTGCGGAGACGGTCACTTGTCCAACAGTGTTAGCCACATTTACTTTGTAGTCCTGTGTGTTCGCATCGAACCCCGGAACCAATGGTTGACTTGTGTTACCTAGCTTTACACTCAATGCCGACAAGTTGTTGTCGCTCGATAAGAGTCTCGTCACAATCACGGTATAGGTGGTCTCATTCCCGGTCTGTGAGAACACGATAATCGTAATGGTAGTGGTCGATCCCGGTGCACCCAAAGGGATAGAACGTCCCTGTCCCGCACCAGTTGTCACTCCATTGATGGTCATCGTATCCGTGGTGGACTTGGGAACGGCTGTGACCGTTACGCTGGGTGCCGATGTGGGTGCATCCACCGCATAGTTGGTGGTATTGCTGGAAAATGCCGGCTGGAGGATCCCTGGGGTGACCGTTAAGCTGGAGAGGGGTACTGTCACGTCAGGTGAAACCGATACGGTGTCTGCGCAGCCGTAAGCACTCAACGCGATCGCGGTAACAAGGACAGTCGTGTAACAGGCATGGATGATAGTGAGAAGGTGTTTCATGGTGGTACCGGTTACTTTCTCTTTGGTAAAGGAGTGTCCAGTTTTTGGAGCCCGCCGACCTTGAACGGCGGAGTCCCGATGCTATGGGAGAAGCGGAAATGGGTCTAGGCCTACGGAGGTAATGGAAATCAGGGCGAAGGTGGGACCTGATTGGGGCAACAGAGGGTCGAAGACGTGCGCAGGCGGGTCAGCTCCCGGGGAGGGAGTGTGTCTAGAATTGGCCAGTTTTGGCCAGCTGCAGCCTCGGGATCGTTAAGGGATAGTCAATCGAGGTGTCGGGACTTCCCTGCTGGCAGGTAGCAATTGAGACAGCACCGCATTCAGGTCTGGACTTAGTTGTCGACACGATCACCCTATCGGTTGCTGATCTCCAGCTAGACAGGAGCGGGTTGATAAAATTAGTTATTTAATATTGGTGTCGATTTGCAATTTTGGCGTCATAGGATCACTCTTGTCAGACTCACCACCGGAATTACTTAAAGTGTAAGTGACGTCGTACAATCCGTCGCTTAAATCTGCATTTGGACTGAGGATCTTGTTTCCCGAATTAGAAGAAGAGAACTCTTCCCCCGTCGTTATGTTCTTTAAGTAAAGTTTTGCAGTCTCCCCCGAGTCCGGCTGAGGCACACTGAATCGTGGCCTCTTGACGTTGGTGATATTGTCCTCACGAGAATTTGTTACCCCGGGTACAGGAGGAATAAAACATTGATCTGGATGATCAGGAAGATCAGGTGTACAGAAGTCATCCTCTGGTATCAGGTCTGGCTTGGCTGTCGGTGTCGGAGGTTTAGTAGGCCCAGCCTCCGCTCGTTTCACAGTGATGGTGTAGGGCTTTTCGTCTCCATTCGGAGCAGTCACGAGGATGGGAATATCCGTGCTCGATCCCGGCTCTCCAAGCGTGATAGGCGCACTTGGCACACCCGAACTAGTTCCCTGTCCGTTGATTTCCATAGTCGCATTTGTATCTTCTAGCATTGCCGTCACGGTCACGTTAATGACGTTGCTATCGACGTTCACCGTGTTCGAATCAAACGGTGGTGAAAGAGGCAGCACTGTAGTACCTGCAGTCACACTCAGTGCCGACAGGTCATTGTTGCTTGAGCGTGCATTGCGGTGGATGGTGAGGCTGTATCGCTTTGGCACTCCAGCTTCAGAAGGTGCCGTGACGGTGATGAATACAGGTGTATCCGAATCTTCTCCGCCTAATGTAACGGATTTCTCTCCCGTTCTGGTTCCAGCCGGCACTAGCACGTCACCAATAGTCATGTCGGCATTCCGGTCGGACTTGGTTGCAGAGACTGTGACGTTCTCGATATTAGGTGAGACGTTCGCTCTGTAGTTCAATGTTCCCCTATTAAATCGCGGAGACAAGCGTTGAGCCGTGGTGTTTACCGTCACCGTCAATGCGGACAGATCGCTGTTGTTCGATGCCGCCTTAATGACCACGATGACATAGGTGTTCTTATTTCCGTTCTGTGCAGTCACAATGATCGTGATAGAGGTGTTTTGACCCGATGAGTTTAATGTAACGGGTACGGCCTGTCCGGAAGAAGTGGCTTGACTATTCACCGTCATAGTTGACGTGGCACTTTCGAGGGTCGGCGTTACCGTCACGCTATTCACATCGCTTTCCACCTGTACCGTGTAACTCGGATCATCGGCATCGAAGGGAGAGTCAAAGGCGCCCGGAGACACAGTCAAATCCGACAAGTTATTGTTCCCGCCAAGGGCAGCACGATTGACGTTTACGGAGTATGTAGTCTTCGAGGTGCCGTCCTGTGCGGTGACAATAATCGTGATCACGGTTTTCGATCCAGGCGCGGGCAATGGAGTGGACTGCGTCTGTCCTGAAGTGGCAGGTTGTCCATTTACGGTCATGCTTGCTGTCGTATCTCGCAACGTCGGCGTCACTCTCACGCTGGTCACATTACTCGCTAAGGAGGCTGGCAAATTTACCGGGTAGCTGGTCGTGCTTGCCTTGAAGTCCAGNNCCCGGCGAAATCGTTAGACCTCGTAAGTTGCTAATGTTCGAGGGCCCGCGACTTACGGAAACCACATAAGACTTCGTGTTTCCATTCTGAGCCGTGATCGCCACCGTAATGGTCGTGATTTGGCCGCCACCACCGAGATTGATAGTGCGTGCCTGACCCGAACTGGCCGGTTCTCCATTTACAGTCATCGTTGCAGCGGGATCCGAGAGAGTGGGGGTGATATTAATGCTGCCAATATTATTGGAAACGTTTACCGCATACCTCAACACATCTGCTTCGAATTCGGGATCTAGGCTTCCTCGCGAAACCGCCAAGCTATTCAACGAATTGTTTCCGTTTAAGTTCGCTCTCGTGACACGGACGGTGTAGGACCTCGACGTGCCTCCTGTGCCTGTGTCAGTGACGACGATATTAATGGTCTGCTCCGCCCCTGGTGAGCTGAGACTAACAGTTTGACTTGAGATCTGTTGGTTGTCGATGCGTATGGTGTCCCCAGCTACTTGAGGGGTTGCGGTGATGGTCGTACTCGATACACCGATAGAGAGCTGAACCGTGTAGCTAGTTGTTGCTGGGTTAAACGGTGGTTCCAGTGTTCCCTCTGTGACCGACAGGTTCCCGAGCACCGCCGGTTCGGTCGTTGATGCGGTGTCTCCGCATCCATAGATACCCAGTCCGAGTGCGATGAGCACCGTTGCAGCCAGAGATCGACTTGCACTGATGAGAGGGTGTTTCATGTGAAACCGCTCACTTTCTGTTGATGGAGGGTTTGCAAGATGGGGTGGTCACCTATCGTGAACCCAACCAGTTAGAACGAGATACGACGAGACGGCTCGAACCTATTGATAAGTCTTATATGGACGTTTAGCTGAGTAGAGATGGAACCTATAACCGAATTGTACTGCTTGGTCAAGTACCTGACGTAAGTACTTAAATAGGACACCGAAATGAATTCAGGGAATATCAGTGCCCTGTGGGTACTCCACCTTGCGCCTTGGCAAGGAGCTCGGCTTTCGTAGGAATTTGTGTGAGGAGGTCTGGGCGTACTTGGAACACGCCGGAAAGACGCTGGCCGGTGGCATAGAGGAGATTGTTTGCCTGGCTCCCGAGGGTCAGTTTCCCCGTCGTCGTGCCGTCTTTGCTGATGGCCGTGAATTCTGCGGCAGGGGATAAGAGACCATAGGGAGCCAGCGGAGCGGATTGTTTCATGACACGTTCTTCAGCCGGCAGATTGGCGACTCGACTGACGAAGAGGTCTGCTGCTTCCTGGCTGAGTTTTTCCGTGGGCTGGTCCTCCAAGATCCACTCGCCGTGTTGGTTGATCAAGACATAGTGCTGCTCTCGGGTTTTGACCGTCAGCATGGCCACGTCTGTGTAGTCGAGACCGAAGAGTCGCTTGTCTTGAAGATTGAAGAGTTCTTTTGTGAGATCTTTAATCAGCGCCGGATTGACACGATAGAGCGGTCCATCCGCCGAGGTCTCGGCAATGGCTTCGCCTTTTTGCGGGTCCGGTTGATAGAGCCGTACCGTTTGATCGCCGGCAGCGGTATGCAGGGTGACCTTCAGTTTTGGTGTCGTCAGGGTCTTGGCGATGGCGTCTCGTTCAGGACCAGGGTCGATAATGCCGAGCACCTTCAGATCTTCCAAACGAAACATGAGTGATCGGACTTCGTTCTGGTCCGCTTCGGCTTCGATCGGATAGCGGATCTTCCATGACGGTCGGGGTTTATCCTTCGCCACGTTATAGATCACGATTTCGGTGGTCGGATATGTCAGGCGAACCCGTTCGACATCATTCTGAACGAAGCGCAACAGCTCCTTTCGGCGAAACGTCATCAAGGACTTGTTGATGAAATCTTTCGGCGCCAGGCTGGTCAGGAGAATTCGGCGGTCCGACCCCCGCAGGACATAGAGGGTAATGGACATGGGGCCGCTGTCACCGATGGAAATGGTTTCTTGTTGCGTCCCGGCTGTAATGGTGACGGTCGTGACCGGATGTTCGAGGCCGAAGGGCGTCAGCGCAGTGGCCTTGTCTTCCACGGTTCGGGCGACTGTTCCCGTCACGAGTGCGCGAATCAGTGTCTGGACCTCGAGGCTATCGGCCTCTGTCTGCAGGGGAGCTACGATAGCCCATTTCTTGGGTTCCACCGATTTCAATTCGATGGGGCCTTGCGCGGTGGTGATTGAAAGTCCGGTGATCGCGCTTTCCGGGAAAGACAGGAGGTGCTTCTGTTCGCTCTCTTGTTGCTCCTCTCGTTGTTTAGCAGGAAATTCCACGAGATAGAGATAGCCGCCCAGCCCAGCGAGCACCACCAGCATCAGGAGTGTCGAGAGATAGCGTGACATAGGCTAGAGGCGTCGGCGTTTTCTCCACACGATGATGCCGGTCAGGAAGGTCATGAGTGGCAGAAAGACGACCTGAATGTAAATCAGCGCGCGTTCCTGTGTGGGGTTGGGTGTGAAGGGATGCAATGCCGGCTCTTTTGGTGCGATGGAGAGCAGGTCTCGCTCCTCGGCCAGCCAACCGGCTGTGTGGAGGAAAAAGTCGCTGTTGCCTGGGAAATTAAAAAACGCGTTGGAGACGAAGGTCGAGTTGCCGATCACCACGATGGCCGGGTGAGGCTTGCCCTCCTCCGGGGCCTTCTTGGGCGACAGTGCGGCGGCCATGGGTAGCGGTCCCTTCACGTCTTCTTTTTCGCTGAGACTCACGACGCGGCCCTGCATGTTCGTTTCCGCCCAGCTGTTCGGCGACGTCCTGGCCAGTGGCACGAAGTCCCAGTCTTTGCCGGCCTGTTCGTCGAACGTGACATGACGGGAGAGCGGCAAAAGGACGGCGGAAGTGAGGTCCTGCGTAATCTCGTGTTCGGTAAAGGTGCGCACTAGGAGTGCGGTGAGATCTCCTTGCGCCAACCGATCTTGGAGATCCACCAGGACACCGGGGCCCAGGCCTACTCCCCAGCGGGCCAGCAAGGTCTCGAGGCCGGTCTGTGTATCGGGATCGGCCAACACTAAGAGATGGCCGCCCTTTTCGACATAGGTGTGAATGCGATCCTGCTCTTCCTTGATGACGGCGCGGCGCGGGCCGGCGATGACTAAGACGGACGTATTATCCGGCACGGCGGATTCCTTGAGCAGCGAGACTGTCCCGACGTCGTATCCTTGGCGAATTAACGCCTCTTTCGAGATGGAGAGACCATTGCGGTCTTTGTCCTCGACGCTCAACTCACTATGACCCTCCAGAAAGACGATACGCTTTTTGGCGTCCTTGGAGATGCGAATCAACGCGCCGGTCAGTTCCACTTCTGACGGGGACGTCACGCGAATGGTTTGTCCGTTGCTCTCGAAGATGGCGGTGTCGGTCCGAAAGATGCCGTAGGTTTGGGCCATCTTCGGTTGTTTCTCCGGATCAATGAACTCCACGCTCAGTTTGGTCGATGCTTGCCGATAACTCTCCAGGCGCTCTTTAAAGGCTTGATACCCAGGATCCTTTTCCCGCGTGAACACGGTGATCTTCACGTCACGTGGGAGAGTTCGGAGAATTCGATAGGTTTGCGGGGCAAGGGTGAAGTTCTGATTCTCGGAGAGATCCCACCGGACCGAATGCCGGGATGCAAGAAAGTTGACGATGACAATGATCGCGGAAAAGAGCAGGACCATCAGAACACTATTGAGGCCCATTTGGGTCGAACGCCGGCTGGAAAATGCCTTGACGGTCTCGAAATGCAGGACGAAGAACGCCACCAGGCAGGCCAACGCCAGACCTTCCGAGAGGGTCACGGCCCACAACCAATCCGGTCTGAGGCTATAGGCAACCATGCCGCCGAGCCCGAGCAGAATTCCAAGAACGCCGAGAGGAAGGGATTTCAGATTCATTTCCAACGTGTCGATTCCACGACTCGATGTGTGAGGAACAGCATGAGCACGAGCCCGCTCCCGAAGTAGACGAGGTCGCTCGTGTCGATCAGTCCCCTGACGAGACGCTCATAGTGTTCCATATATGAAAAGTAGGAGATGACCCGCCCTGCCGTCGTATCGCCGAAGAGGCTGCCCAAGCCGGAGATGAGCCAGATGGTCAGAAGCATGCCGAAGCTGACAAAGGCGGCGACAATTTGGTTTTCCGTGAGTGCCGATGCGAATACGCCGACGGACAGAAAGAGGGCTCCCAGCAACACCATACCTAAATAGCCGGTCCAGATGGGATTCCAGTCGAAATCGCTGAAGAGCATCAGCACCGTCGGCACCAATACGGTGAGCCCCACGAGACCGAGGTAGATCGCAAACACGCTGACGAATTTGCCGACCACGATGTCATTGATCCTGATCGGGGAGGTCATCAAGAACTCAAACGTCCGCAGCTTGCGCTCTTCGGCGAATAATCGCATGGTCAGGATGGGCAGAATAATCACGAGCACGATGCGCATGCTGGCGAAGAGGTTCCGGAAGACGAGATCATTCAAATTGATTTGGGCCGCTCCTCCTTGCATTTGCATCAATTGGATGGCTTGCGCGCCGGCGAACCCAACGTAGAGGTACGAGAGCAGCCCGAAGATCAAGAGAAACACCGCGCCGACCACGTAGACGATAGGAGAGACGAAGTAGACGCGCAGTTCTTTGGCAATGACGGCTTGCACGGGGGTCATATGTCCTCTACGTGTCTGTGTGTTCAGCTGAGGCCATGCTCACAGTAGCCTCCGTCGTCTCTGTGGAATGGTCTTCGTGGCGTGTGAGCTGGAGGAAGACGTCTTCCAGTGTCATGGACAGGGTGCGGAGTTCGAGCAATCCCCATTGGTTTAAGACGGCTACGCGGGCGATCTCGTCGCGCAGATCACGGCCCAGCTCGCACTCGATGAGGAAGGTTCCCCCTCCCTGTCCAGGAAACACATGGAGCACGCCGGAGATCGCCCGAAGCTTCGCCTCACAGTCCGCAGGGCATGTCTTCAGCGTGATCGAGATCTTTTCGGAGTGACGCAATCGTGCCGACAGCTGCTCCGGGGTATCTTCCGCGACGATCCGGCCCTTATTGATGATGACCACGCGTTGGCAGACGGCGGTCGCCTCCGGGAGGATATGGGTACTAAGAATGACAGAATGCGAACCGGCGAGGCTCTTGATGAGTTCACGGATTTCAATGATCTGTTTCGGATCGAGCCCCACCGTCGGTTCATCGAGAATCAAGACCGGAGGATCATGCAGCAGCGCTTGTGCCAATCCGACACGCTGTCGATAGCCACGAGAAAGGTTCCCAATGAGTCGGTGTCGCACCGTACCCAATTCAAGCCGTCCAATAGATTGGTCAAGCGCCGACGAGAGTTTCGGTCCTGTGAGTCCACGGAGTTGTCCAACGAAGGTGAGATATTCTGTGACGGTCAGCTCCTGGTAGACCGGCGGCGTTTCCGGCAGATAGCCGATCTGCCGTTTTACCTCCAAGGGCTGATCAGTACAGTCAAATCCCGCCACCCGTGCCGTGCCTTCTGTCGCCGGCATAAAGCAGGTCAGAATGCGCATGGTCGTCGTCTTCCCCGCACCGTTCGGGCCAAGAAACGCCAACACCTCTCCCTTGGCCACCGAGAAGGTGACGCGATCAATGGCCGTATGATGCCCGTACCGTTTGGTGATGTTGTGAACGTCAATCACGGATGTGATATCGGTGCGAACGACTGTGGAGAATGGAGCGGTACCGCTCTCGAAACGACTTTCGTTGCTGGATCTTACTCACTCCGTTCGAGGCAGTCAATATGGTAACGGGATTGATGCAGTTAGGAGGAGATTCTCCATTTATTTTGATGGTTGAAAACGACGGCTCAAACGGAGTTCTTCATCGCTCAGTCAGGGCGGTTCGATGGAAAACTGGACCTCAGTGAAGGAACGTATAGATCGGTAGCTTTCTCATCCCATCCGTACCCTCACGACCTCAGGTGTTGAACTTATACCTCGCCTCAGCTATATAGAGCATCTCTAAGGACGCCCATTTGAGAACATGAAACGGGGAACTCCATACGGAGGTGGGGGAAACGGGTACTCCCGTCGGTATTGTTGAAGTGCCAGTCCTTTCATACCCTGAGTCGACCGGCGATCTCATGAGTCACAAATCTGAGGGAGGCGATTCCAGCATGGATACTGATACTCAGTCCAGTCGGCTCTTCTCAACGAAATCCTTTGCACTTGCCCTGTGCCTGTCATTAGGAGCCTGTTCCTGGGTTCCTAAAGGAGAGGTGCAACTTGATGTCGGGATCAAGGATCGGGGAGTGGCTTCCTGGTATGGGGAACAGTTCCATGGCAGACAAGCGGCGAATGGCGAGATATTCGATATGGAAGCGTTGACCGCGGCGCATCGAACGATGCCGCTCGGGAGTGTCGTTCGTGTCGTCAATTTGACGAATGGCAAACATCTCTATGTGCGGATTACCGACCGAGGCCCCTACGAAAAGGGACGCATTCTCGATCTGTCTCATGGGGCGGCCGTTCAGTTGGGGATGGACCAAAAAGGACTGGCGCTTGTGCAGGTAGAGATCGTCGGGGAACGTCGTCCGGAACTGGTGCTACTTTCAGAAAAATTCTCTGGGCAGACGTCGACACTGCTCGCCGAGCAGAGGCCCCAGTTGGATCGAACGTCACACGGTATGACTGCTCAAGCCAGAAATTTCTTGGGCGACCTGTGGATTGCGAGGCGGAATCGGTGG
>DCZN01000132.1:21939-34519 GCA_002331625.1 Nitrospira sp. UBA2083
GCGATGCTTGCCGTGGGGCAGCCGGTCGATACGTCGGTCGCGTCCTTGGTGCTCAGCTAAGCTCTGCCCAGTGATGATCCCTGCGGGCTTCCGCTTCGCTGGTTCACTTCGACCGCACGCAACATGCTCTTCTCCGTGATGCCCGTGGCAGGCCCACTCCGGTTGACAGTGTATAAAGCTCTCCACTAGACTGCACCGTTCTCATCCGTTGTTGATCAGACTGGAGTTTATCGAAGGGGAGGCATGGATCGATGGCCAAGAAGCGAGTGCCTGAATCGGATGAAGGGAAGTTGAAAAAGAAAATTGCCGCCAAGCTCACCAATCAGGGAAAAGCAGGGGGCGACGCCGCACTCCGATCGCTGAAGAAACGATTGAAGAGAGAGCAACGGAAACGGCGGGCCCTTGCGCTCCGGAAAAAACAGGCAGCGGGAAGCAAAGGGGCGGCGGCAACTTCGGCGTAGTCGGTCTCGTGGTAGCCGTAGACTCTATGGACCCAAAACCCAAAAGCGCTCCAGAAGAGAGCAACCCACTTATTAGCCAGCCGGCTGGAGATCAGCCGATGGGTGCGGCTGATCAGATGCAGACTGATGTTGCCGCTGGTGATGCGCTGACGGTCAGTCCGGACACCGTCGCGCTTGAAGAAGAACAGGTCAAGGACGAGATCGATATTCAGATCGATCTGTTGAACGACCCTGACTGGGTGGTTCGTCGAGAAGCTGTCATCACCCTTGGCGAGATGGGGGATGAGCGGTGTGTCGATCCGTTGGCCCGCGCGCTGCGCGACGGCGATTGGCAAGTTCGTGAAGTCGCCATCGAAGCGATGGGCCAGGTGGGCTCCCCCGCTGTTGAGACCCTCCTCAAATTGCTTCGTGACTGGGAAGTTCGCAAGTACGCCATCGCGGCGCTCGGCAAAATACGCGACGAGCGCGTGCTCGACCCGCTGATGCTTCAGCTTCGAAGCGATGAGTTTAAGGACGATGCGATCGATGCCTTGGTTGCCCTGGGCGAACCCTCCGTCGAAAGACTGATCGGTGCGCTTCGTGACAAAGATGACAATGTCCGCAAGTGCGCAGTGCTCGCATTGGGACGGATTAAGAGCAACGACGCCATTGACCCCCTGATCCAGATGCTTGGTGATAAGGACTGGTTTACCCGTTTAACCGCCGCGGCGGCGTTGGAGTCGATCGGTGATGAGCGAGGTCGCGACGCGATCAAGCCGTTGCTCAAGGATCCCGATATGGTGGTGAAAATGCGGGTGGAACGAATTCTGGCGAAGTGGAAGAAACAGCCAACGGTACAGCCAGCCACGGCCTGAGCTATTTGTTCAGCTGTTGATCCATCCTCTGTTGCAGCTCATCCAGTTTTTTGAGTGACACCGGTTTTCCCGTCTTGAGTTCCGATTTTACCTCTCGCAGTGCTTCGGCCAGGTCGCGCAGTGAAGCTGTTGTGTTATCGGCATTCGTGCCCTTGGTTGTGGCCTCTACCGCCTCGATGACTCCTGTCAGCTCCTTCTCGGCTTCGCCATAATTGCGGTCGATGACGTGCACCTTCGCTTGCACGAAGCGAGACTTGGCATCGACGAGTCCCTGACGCCGACGGAGGTCACGCTCGATCCCGAGCGTGGTATCCATGACATTTCTGGACACATCCTTTAAGGACTGTTGTAGATCCGCGACGGATCGTTGCAGGGTCCCGACGGGGCGTTGTCCAAAATAGTAGCCGGCTGCGAACGCGCCGGCGAGCAGTATGAGAACAGTGAGAAATTTGGCCATCACGATCCTACGTTAGCGGCGACGTATTGACGAACTCTGTTTATTCAACAGCTGCAGCAAACTGTTCGCTGCAGCAATATGTACAGCCTCATCCGAGTCATGCAACCCTTTTACCAAAATGGAGATAGCACTGTCGCTGCTTTTCCGTAATGCTTTAGCGGCCATGAGGCGAGGGAGTGGTTGCTGGTCCAGCAGAAGGGTTTGCAGGGCCGTAAGTGCATGTTGGTCCGATGATGCCCCCAGGGCTTGGGCTGCCGCACCTCGAATGGAAGGATCGGGATGCCGAGCTAGTTCAGTGGCCAGCGTGATGGCTGAGGCATCGCCGAGCCGTAGCAACCCCTCGGCAGCACTGGCTCGGACGCGCGCATCAGGATCGTGAGTAAGTGCCGAGAGCAGCGGCCGATTGTCTGTGATACCGAGTCGCCCTAGGCTTGCGGCCGCGACGCCGCGAACCATCGCCATCTCATCCCCGATCGCATGCGTGAGCGGTGCCACGCCACCTGGGGATCCGAATTCTCCCAGGGCTCCGGCCGCGAACGCGCGCACTGAGGGGGCAGGATCGTACACGGCCTGGGAGAGGACGGCTAGGCTTGTCGGGCGTTTGAGGCGTCCCAGCACACCGAGGGCTGCCATTCTGGATTCGGCATCCGGCAGGGTCGCGGCGCTGGTAATGTCATCCAGCTTTTCAGAACGGCCCATTCGAAAGAGGGCGGCGGCGGCAAAGATGGCTTCCGGTCCATCCTCGGTACGAGTGATATCCAGAAGCCGTTGTTGAATGTCGGTTGCGTGGGCATCTCCAAGTGCCGTCATGGCGGCGATGCGGACAGTCGGAATCTCGTCCCGCAACGCGCGGCGCAACGCACCGGATTTCGCCGCGAGTCCAGCTTTACCGATGGCCTCGGCAGCTCTGGCTCGGACGACGACGGAAGCATCAAGTAAGCCATCCTCCAAAATTGCTGCGGTCTCCGGCAGCCCTAAGTCCGCCAGAGCTGAATAGGCCGCTATGCGGATATGCTCTTTTCGGTCTCGCACGTGACTCGTGATCACTCCAAGCGCCAAGGGGCGAAGAAGCGGCGCATCATGTCGCTGATCCGGCTGGTGCAATTTCCCATAGATGGTCAGTGCCTCGTCGGTTCGTCCAAGACGGACGTAGCTCAACAAGGAGAGCCGGAGCAATTCTTTCGAGGGTGTCGTGTCGGGTGGAAGGCCTTGGTACAAAGCGATGACTTCGGGGTAATCATCTGCCTTGAAGAGGGCTGCCGCTTTCGATTCGACCGTGGGAAGAGGACCTGCCGATACAGGCGAGAGCGGCGCGGTGATGAAAAGCAGCATGAGCGTACAGGTCACATAGGCGGTTTTAAATGACTCAGAGGCCAGATTGTTTATGAGGCACCGATTTGCCGCGTGAACCATGAGTTACCATGTCGTCGGCATGCGCACCGTCGCCGCGCGGTACATCAGGCCGACGTAGTCCTTCAGCATGCGCGTGGTGCAGAACTGTGGTGCAATCGTCCGGATGCATTCTTTGACCATTTGGAGCCAGCCGCGGGGAATGCCGTCCCGATCACGCTGATAGAACAACGGCACGACTTCTTGTTCCAATACTCGATAGAGTTGCTCTGCGTCATGATGATCTTGGGCCGGTGCGTCGGCCTGTTCGTTCAGCGGTTGGATCCCCCACCCGTTGGCTCCGTTATACCCTTCGACCCACCAGCCGTCGAGGACACTGAGGTTCAATACGCCGTTCAGGGCGGCTTTCATGCCGCTGGTGCCGCTGGCTTCGAGCGGAAAGCGAGGGGTGTTCAGCCAGATGTCGACGCCTTGGACGAGATACTTCGCCATATGCATCTCGTAGTCTTCCAAGAATGCGACGTGACCACCCAGTTTGTGGTCATGGCAGAAGTTCAACACTTCGTGGATGAAGTATCGGCCTGGCTCATCGGCTGGGTGGGCCTTGCCTGCGAAGATGAGTTGGACCGGCCGCCAGCGGTCCTGGAGGAGCACCTTTAATCGTTCAAGGTCTCGAAAGAGCAAGGTTGCCCGCTTGTAGGTCGCAAACCGGCGTGCGAATCCGATCGTCAAGGCCTCAGGATCGAGGAGCGTACCGCGCGTGAGGACCTGAGATGGTTGCAGATGCCCGTGCATCCAGCCGTTTCGTGCACGTTCGCGGATAAACCCCATCAGTTTTCGCTTCATCGTTTGCCGAACCGCCCAGAGTTCATGGTCGGGCACATCCATCACCCGTTGCCACATGGCCGGATCATCGCAGGTGTGGGTCCAGGTCGGGCTGAGGGATTTGCTGTACAAATGGTGCAGCTCCGGCGAGATCCAGGTCGGTGCATGGATCCCGTTCGTCACGCTGCGGATGGGGATTTGGTCGGTCGGTAATCCAGGCCAGAAGTGCTGCCACATCCCGCGGCTGACCCGGCCATGTTCGCGGCTGACGCCGTTAACGTGGGCCGACAGGCGCATGACCAGGGCGGTCATGTTAAAACCATGGCCGTGCGATTCAGGGGTCTCGCCGAGGTGCAGGAATTCGTCGCGCGAAAGGCCCAGCTGTTCCCAATAGCCGGAAAAGTATCGATCCATCAGATGATGGGGGAAGACGTCGTGTCCGGCCGGTACGGGTGTGTGCGTCGTGAAGACGGTGCTTTGACGGACGAGTTCGCACGCTTCCGCGTGGGACGAACCTTTCTGAACCAGCTCCCGCACCCGCTCCAATGTCAGGAAGGCGGAGTGCCCTTCATTGGCATGCCAGACTGACGGCGAAATGCCGAGCGTGCGCAACATCCGCACGCCCCCGATCCCCAGGAGGATTTCCTGGCAGATCCGCATCTCTTGGTCACCACCGTAGAGACGAGCGGAGAGGGCACGATCCTCGGGGCTGTTTTCTGGGACATCCGTATCGATAAGGAAGAGCGGGATCCGGCCCACTAAGACTTTCCAGACTGCGGCAGTCACACGGCGGTTGCTCATCTCGACGGCAAACCGGCAAGGTTCCCCCGAGGGAGTCAACGCCAAATGGACCGGCGATTCAGCGCGGTTAAACGGAGCGTAGGCTGCCTCCTGCCACCCTTCCGGCGTGATCCGCTGACGGAAGTACCCTTGCGGATACATGAATCCGATGCCGACGAGCGGCAAGCCAAGGTCGCTTGCTTCTTTGCAATGGTCTCCGGCCAGGATTCCGAGACCGCCGCTATAAATGGGAACAGAGGCATGGAGGCCGAATTCGGCTGAGAAGTAGGCAATGGTCGTTTTCGCCAGATCGGCATGGTGGGTTCCGACCCAGCTCTTTTTGTTCGCCAAATATTCATCGAATAAACGGAACACAGCCGAGTATTGGCGGAGAAAGGAGGGATCTTCGGCCAAGCGCGTCAACCGGTCCGGTTTCACATCGGCCAAGAGCTTGACCGGATTGTGATTCGTCAGAAACCACAGGGTCGGATCGATCACTTCGAACAGCTGGCGTGCTTCCAACGTCCAACTCCACCAGAGGTTCTGCGCCAGTTCCGGTAGACGATTGAGGTTTTGCGGGAGAGAACTGTTCACGTCATTAGGGGAATCCACAGGCGCTCCTTTGGTCAAGATGAGAGAACGGGTATAGGTACGGATGGGCGATCACTGGCTGCAATCAGGCGTGCCCTGCCTTGTGCCACGAGGCCCAGTCTTTGGAGAATGCCACGGCAGCATACCGTTCGCCGAGGATTTTTGCGACCCGATTTAACAGTTTGGTGAGTTGCTGCAGCTCAGTTTGGGTCAGATCGTTGCGGAATCGTGGATGGAGGCCCCAGCGTGTTTCCACTTCCTCGCCCGACACGCTCGACATCAAGCTGATGAGCTTGATCTCCTGGCCCGTCGATTTCTTCTCGTCGGTCGAAATCTCAGCGGTTGCAGACAGAATCTGCGAAGGTTCTGGACTGGGTGGAGCTTCACCTTGCAGTACGGCGGTGAGGGCCGGTACGGCTGCGCTTGCACAGAGCGATGCGGCGGAGCTGAGCTGTGCGTTCCGTGGTGCCCCGAGTGCCTCAGCTACTTTCTCACCGAAGTCGCGGAACATCTCGTTCTTCGTCTTCGAATCTTCCGTGATCAAGAATTTGTATTGCTCATACGCCTGGCGACTTTCGGCCACCGTGGTACCGATGGTCAGGACGATTTCCATCTGATCCGCGTTGTTCCCGAATGCCGGTTCCAGCGCCTGCTTCAACTGTTGCGTCACGGCGTCTTCCAGCCCGTTCATGAATTCGATCTGATCTTTCAGCGGAATGTGCAGGGCCACGAGCCGGTCCGTGAGGTTGAACATCACCTTGAGGAATTCCAGATAAATGCCCCATTCGTCCTGGCGCTTGAGTTTCAGTGCCTGCTCCGGGGCATTGCGCTTCATCATCGTGACCGACTCCCCCGACACGGCGAGCATCAGCTCAGCCAACTGACGGAGCTGCTCCTTATATTCAGTATTCGCAGTAGCCATGGGTCTTCCGATCAACGGCAGATTATAACGGAGACATATGCGGGGAGCAAAGAGGCGGATTCGCGATTCAGCAATTTCTTGCCCGAGCTAAGTCCTGCCAGGTACGATGCCTGAGTATGGATAGGTATAGGTGAAGCGCGATGGGAAAAACCGAACAAGAACTAACTGGGATTGCAAGAGCATACTTTGAATACTCAGCTTGGTTTGTGGCTGAGAGGTTCTCCGAACATCGGAAATGGACGGCTCGATCAAGACAAGAAGCGCTAGTGGCTGAAAGAGTTGCGACATTGGTGGTGCGAGTCCAGCTGAAATAGAGGAAGCAAGAGCCTGCGCGGTCAACTCTTTAGCCACACCACCGGCGCATCCTCAAGAGTGGGCTGCAGAGGAGATATGGAATATTGTTCGAGGGTCTGTTGAGGACGCATGGCAACTTATTCTCAAGCTGGTTGAATTAGTCCCGGATAACGACGGAGTGATTTCTTTTCTTGCGGCGGGTCCTATTGAGGATTTTTGGGTCACGCATGGAGATCAATACTTCCTTCAGGTTGAACGACTTACGACGGGTTGCCCGCGGTTCAAGGAACTACTTGGCGGTGTTTGGCAAAATGATATGAGTGAAGAGCTTTGGAATAAAGTGCAATCGATACGAGGAGAACCTTGGTAACTTGAGAGCCGAAAACAGTGTCCGGAACCGTCTGGTTATAGGTGCTTGCCTCGGAATTCGAAAAAGAGGAAAATGTCAACATGTCACCCTCGCCCTTAAAGAAATCCTCAAGTTGAGCGTTTCCGAACGAGTTCAGTTGGCTGAAGAGATGTGGGATAGTATTGTAGCAAATCCGGACTCTCTTCCAGTTACGGATGCTCAGAAACGAGAGCTCGACATGCGCCGCGAGACCCACTCTAACGATCCTGCCTCGTCCCGTTCTTGGGAAGAAGTCCGCGCTGATCTGGATAGGAATGGATGAGTATCCGGATTCGCTTTCGGCGTGAAGCTGAAGTGATTGATGCGTTAGCGTGGTATCGTGAACGCGGTCTTGACCTCTCCAGAGGGTTTCGTCAATCCCTCGTTCATGCCTTAAGAGCATTCAAAACCTTCCCGAAAGCCACCCCGTAGTCCATCGAGATATTAGACGTGCGCTTATGAAGCGGTTCCCTTATGGTCTGTTCTATGTCAAGGAAGGGGACCTAATTACTATCCTTGCCTGTTTTCATGCCAAACGTGATCCGACCATCTGGAAAGAACGAATGCTGTGATAGGGACTGTCGACAACAAAGCGTGTAGACCATTGTTAATTGTTTAGATGAATGTCTCTGAGCTCATATAGCAGTCGAAGCCAATCTTTTTCTGCCTGGATGACTCCGTACCTGGTTGCTGTACCGCAACTCTTCCGATACATTGATTCCCATAGGAGCGGCGATGGATTCTGAATCAACATTTACAGCTACAGCTCATGCAAGAGAGAAGAGGTCGCCGATTGAGGTTCTGCCGCGTGATGAGGCGCGGGAGCATTTGCTCGCGATCTCGGACATTCTTGCCAAGGTGCTGGATACGTCGATCAGAATTCCTGGGACATCGTGGTCAATTGGATTGGATCCGCTGCTGGGGCTCCTTCCGGGGATCGGCGACGTTATTGCTAATCTAATCGGTACCGTCATTCTTGGCATCGCGACACGTCTTCACATACCCCGGATCGTGCTGGCCCGCATGAGCCTCAATTTATTAATTAACGGCACGGTCGGGGCAGTCCCGATTGCCGGGGATCTCTTCTCAGTCTGGTTCCGGAGTCATGCGAGAAATGCCGCGCTGCTTCGCCAGGCAGCTCTGAGGCCGGATCGTGAGACCCATGCCGATTGGTTCTACGTGGGCGGAATCATCGGCGGCACGGTGGCGCTCTTGCTGCTGACGATTGCCTTCATTATCTGGTTGGTCTACAAACTGTGGGCAATGGTCATCGCGTGACAAATTGCTGCTCGACTTGCTTGTCATTTTCCATAGAGCGGCGTACAGTTAAACTTAGCCGCATCATTCCTCATCGGAGATGAGATGGACGAACAGCAGTTGCTTGATCGTATTGTGGTGAACCCTCAAATCTATGGCGGTAAGCCAATCATTCGCGGTATGCGCATCGCGGTCGAACATATCATTGGCATGCTCGCCGCTGGAGATACACCGGAAACCATTTTGAAGGAGTACCCTTTTCTGGAACGAGATGATATCCAGGCGTGCCTGCTTTTTGCCCATCGCTCGCTGAGTGGTGAGCACGTGCATGATCGTATTCCTCTCACCAAGTCCGCATGAAGTTTCTGCTTGATGTCTGCTGTTCTTCCCATTCGCTTCGGCGCATTTTGGTCGAGCTTGGCCACGATGTTCGCCTCGTGAGTGAAGTGGACCCGCGTGCCTCGGACGATATGGTGTTAGCCATGGCCCATCAAGAAGGCTGCATTGTGATCACCGAGGACAAAGATTTTGGCGAATTGATCGCTGTCCAGCGCCGCCCTCATTCTGGTATCATTCGCTTTCTTGAATTATCAATTTCAGAGCAAGTCGAAGCCATGCAAGAAGTGTTGGTGCATTATCGAAGCGAGTTGGAGTCGGGAGCAGTGATGGTGATTACCCGAGGCCGAATTCGCGTTCGCCCCAAGCTGTAGTTAAGAGATCGCCGACAGTCTGATCCTGCACCGCACTCAGTCAATTCATCTCTACCAGGGCCCATGGAACGAGAAATCAAAACCTACGTGTTGAAGCGGCCGACTGAGGAGGCTGCGGCGCGCAAGTTGTCCATTAACTATGCGGCTGAGCTGAATCCTCAGCAACTGGCGGCGGTGACGGCGGGCGAGGGGCCTTCGCTGGTCATTGCTGGAGCCGGGAGCGGCAAGACGCGCACATTGGTCTATCGCGTGGCCTATCTGATCGACTCCGGTGTCGATCCGTCGAACATTCTCTTGCTCACGTTTACCCGTAAGTCCGCGCAGGAGATGTTGGAGCGAGCCGGCGATCTGATCGGGACGAGTAGCCACCGGGTTTGCGGGGGAACATTCCACTCGGTTGCGAATCTGTTGCTGCGTCGGTATGGCCGGTCGATCGGCATCGAGCCCGGATTCACGATTCTGGATCGCGGTGACGCCGAGGATTTGATCGCGCTGATGAGGTCGCAGCTGGGCCTCAATGAAAAAGATAAGCGTTTCCCCCGCAAGGGGACGATCATGGAGATGATTAGCAAGAGTGAAAACACGCTGCGCAGCCTCGACGAGATCATTTTGGAAGAGTTCAGTCATTTTGCGGATCATTCGGAGGATCTTGGGCGGCTGAAGAAGGCCTATCACGATGCGAAGCGGCAGAAGCAACTGTTGGACTATGACGATCTGCTGGTCATGCTGCGGCAACTGCTTCTGTTCGATGAGGCCGCTCGCACAAACATCTCCCGGCAGTACCGCTACATCCTCGTCGACGAATACCAAGATACGAATCGGTTGCAGGCCGAGGTGATCCGCCAGCTGGCGACGACGCATCAGAATGTGATGGTGGTCGGCGATGACTCGCAGTCCATCTATGCATTCCGGGGGGCCACCTTTAAGAACATTATGGAATTCCCGGAGCTGTTCCCTGGCACGACGGTCTATAAGCTCGAAGAGAATTACCGTAGCACGCAACCGATTTTGAACCTGGCCAACTGCATCATTGAGGAAGCGACCGAGAAGTATACGAAGCGGCTGTTCACAAGGAAGATCGATGGGCCGCTGCCGTCGCTGGTAGAAGCGGCCGGAGAGAATGCGCAATCGCGATTCATCGCGCAGAAGATTCTGGAGCTGCGGGAAGAGGGGGTCTCCCTGAATGAAGTGGCGGTCCTGTTTCGCTCCAGCTTCCATTCCTTTGACCTGGAAATCGAGCTTTCGCGCAAAGGGTTGCCCTTTCTCAAGCGCGGCGGCGTGAAATTTATTGAGACAGCCCATGTCAAAGATTTATTGGCGCATGTGCGGGTCGTCGCGAACCCGCTCGATACGGTCAGCTGGCATCGCGTGCTGATGTTGGTCGAAGGGGTGGGGCCGAAGAAGGCTCAGGATTTGCTCGCCGCGCTCGTGAAAGCCGAACGCCCGTTTGATGTGTTGCGCGGAGTGAGCGGCCGTTCAGGAGCAGGACTCAAAAACCTCGCCAATACGCTGGACAGCCTGGCTGGATCGGATGATCGGCAGCCGGAACATCAAGTAAGCCATATCTACGAGTACTATCTTCCCATCCTGAAAGACCACTACGACGACTATCCGAAGCGCACGAGAGATCTCGATCATCTCCACACCATTGCCGAAGGCTATCAGCGCATCGATGAATTTCTGGCCGATCTGGCGCTGGAGCCCCCGGACGGCAGTGCCGTGGATGTGGAGGCGCCTGATCGCGACGATGAGCGGCTTGTTCTTTCCACCATCCATTCTGCCAAGGGATTGGAGTGGCAGTGCGTATTTGTGATTTGGGTGGTCGACGGCAGGTTTCCATCGGCCTATTCCTTTGTGGCGGATGACGAATTAGAGGAAGAACGGCGACTCTTCTACGTGGCCGTCACGCGAGCCAAGCGGCATTTGTTTTTAACGTACCCTATTAATGTGTACGACAAGACCAGCGGGATGTTGCTGTCGAAGCCCTCACGGTTTCTGGACCATGTATCTTCGGACCTGATCGATACGCTCGCCTTGGTAGAGGAAGGGGGAGCCGAGAACTGGGGGATGGCGCGAGACTCCTATTATTGACCCCGGTTTCCTCTATTGCTGTCGATCGATTCTTCCTCTGTGCGTATGAACCACCTCACGATTCGGTTGTTCCTCCTGTGGTGCTGCTGGTCGGTAGCGCCCTTCCTTGCCGAGGCCGTGGTCACACCTCCGAACGAAGCGGGCAGTGCAGGCCGAACATGGGTACGCCTTCTTGAAGACGCAGAGCGTTTGCAGTTACCGACGAAGTTTCTGAAGGCGCTACCAGCAGACTTTATCGATTTTGAGTTTGACGACCTTCGGACCTACGCGGCAGAGTATCATCCCGGTGAGCACCGGATGGTGCTCAATCGAACCTTGTCGTTTAACGTGGCAGGGAGGACTCTCAAGCCCCTTGGGAAGATGACGCACAAGGAGCTGGAGGTGCTGTATCACGAGCTGTTCCACGCCTATATGGATTACCTCACAGTCCTTGACGGGCACTCCGGTGAGATCGGTCACCGTTCGGAAGAACTGCTACGCTTTGCCCGAGAGCAGCAAGGCTGTCGATATGGAGAAGTCATGATTACGCCGATCGTCCAGCGATCGGGTGAAACGGAATCGCGTTACTTGACGCAGGCCGAATCGTGGGAAGCGCTCAATGAGACCTGGGCGGTCTTCATCGGCTGGGCAGTGTGGAATCAGCTGGAATTACAACATCGGACCGGAAGGTCCATGTTGCATGAGCGGGGGAGCGCTCAGCAATGGATCCAGCGATTCAAGGCGGCGCTTGAAAAGGGGGAATTTCGTGGGTACTATGTTCCCGAAGATCCAGAAGAACGGCGTGTGACGCAGAAGAGATTTTTAGCCAAGCCATCTCAGCTGACGCTAGGAGAAGCCACGGTTCTTATGGAGCAAGTATTTGGTTTCTCGAACGATTTTACGAAGCAGATGGATGCGTCCGTTGGCCAACCGGGGCGGTTGACCTGCTCGCCTGCGAGGGAGAAAGCAAACTAAAAAGTACCAAAGCCAAATTCTCCTCTTGACATAGTGAAAGTTCATCAATAGAATCCGGCATTTCGTAACCTAACCTGTCCGAGCACTTCAAGGGAATCAATCTGTGGAAGATTGAGGAAGAGAGTTGTGCACGGGTAGGTCTATGTGTCTTTAGTTGAGCGGCTTGCGGTTGGGAGTATCCTCTTAAATTTGCACCGCACTGTTGGTTTTGATTGATCAATGAAACATCGCGGGCAGGTACCCAAGTGGCCAAAGGGGGCAGACTGTAAATCTGCTGGCTTATGTCTTCCAAGGTTCGAATCCTTGCCTGCCCACCAAACCGAGTTTGCTCGTACCGGCGAGCTCGAGAGTGGGCGAGCCGGATAAACCCCCTCAGGTGTTTTGGGGTTGGTGTGATCTGAAAAAGTCTGAATGGAGACTGTAACGATTGGGCGGGCGTAGCTCAGTGGTAGAGTTCCAGCCTTCCAAGCTGGCTGTCGTGGGTTCAAATCCCATCGCCCGCTCCAGAGAAGACGTATAGCGTGAAGCGCGGGAAGAGAGTCGGATGTCGGTGAACTACGCTTCGCGCATAACGGGCGACGCGAGACGATGTCGAGAGGCCCACGTAGCTCAGTTGGCAGAGCACGTCCTTGGTAAGGACGAGGTC
>DCZN01000088.1 GCA_002331625.1 Nitrospira sp. UBA2083
TTGCATATCGATATCGCTCGGCAGGGTCAGCCGGATCCGCTCGATCTCGTCGCGGAGTCGGTGTCCAACATCGATTTCGTTCACGCCTGGCACCGCCCAGATTCCGAGGTAGACGCCCTCCGTCTCGTCATATTTCGCGATCATGTTCGCTTCTTCAGCGTCCCGCTCGATCCGTGCCACATCTTTGAGTCTCACGATGGCCCCGCCTCGATCGGCCACGATCAGCTCCTCGAACTCCCTGGTCGAGCGAAGGTCCGTGTTCGCCAGGAGGTTGACCTGAACCAGATTACCTTTGGTGCGTCCGACCGCCGCCAAATAGTTGTTCCGCCTGAGCGCAGCCTGAATGTCGCCAGGCGAGAGGTTAAGCGAGGCCAGGCGGTCGGGATCGATCCAGATCCGCATGGCAATCTGTCGGTCACCTTCAAAGGTCACCCGTTGAACGCCGGAAAGGGTCGCCAGCTGGGGTTGCAGCGTCCGCAGCAGCCAATCAGTCACGTCCGGGACCGTTCGTTGGGAGGAGCTGAAACTGAGGTAGAACGAGGCATAAGGACGATCGGCCCGCTGGATTTCGATTGCTGGTGGTTCTGCGTCTGGAGGCAGCTCTGAACGGACCTGTTGGAGCCGTGCCGTGACTTCGGCCAGCGCGGCCGTACTATTATGGTTAAGCTTCAAGTGTATGGTGACCGTACTGACGCCGGCGCGGCTGGTTGATTCCACATAGTCGACACCGCTGATGGCCGACACCACCCGCTCTATCGGGGTGCTCAGGAAACCACGGACTGTTTCGGCACTGGCCCCATAGTAAACCGTCGTGATAAGCACCATGGAGTTTTCAATCTTTGGATATTGTTGGACAGGCAGCGCTGTCATCGCGCGCCATCCTCCGAGCAGAATCATAAGATTCACGACGATTGCCAAGACGGGGTGTTTGATAAAGAGGTCGGCGAACGATGTTCGGGGTGTGTCTTGTGGCATGGTATCAATCTAGGGTGTCGCCGATTGCCGATGGTCTTGTGATCTGTTTGAGGACGGATCCGTGATGGTGACGAGAATTCCGTCGCGAAGTTTGAAGGAGCCCAGCGCAGCGACTTGTTCTCCCACCGTCAGACCAGACAGGATGACGATCTCGTCGCCGAACATGGTGCTGCTCTCAACCGAGCGGCTCTGGACTCTGGTGCGACCATCATGGCCTGGCGCGATGACGAAGACCTGGTCACCTCCCGGTCCTTTGCGCAAGGCACTGACTGGTATCGCGACCACGTTTCGGAGGGGGCCGACGGGAACTCGAACCCGTACCGATGCTCCTGGCGCTGGGACTTTGGTGCCTTCGATTCTGGCGCGCACCATGGCGTTCCGAGTGGTTGGGTCGACCCGCGCGTCGATGGCCACGATCTTGGCCATGATCGTCGGCGCATGACCGGTTGCCAACACCTCGACGGTTTCGCCGACCCGTAAGCCTTCGGCTACGTGTTGCGGCACGGCGAAGTCGACATGCACCGCTTCGCCGACGCCTTGCAAGGTCGTTAGGAGTGTGCCCTCGTCCAGGTACTGTCCCGGATGGACATCGGCCATCCCCACCCTCGCGCGGAAGGGAGCACGGATCGTTTTTTTTGCGATGATCGCTTTCGTGCGAGCGATTTGGGCTTGTGCCACGTCTAGGTCAGCACGCGCTCGATCTACTTCTTCCTGCGTCGTGGCAAGTTCCTGACTCAGATTCTGTCGACGATTGAGGACCGTCTTGGCGAGCGCGACTTGGGCCTCTTGCGCACGAAGGTCCGCGTGCTCGACTGAGACATCAAGTGCGACCAACAGAGTCCCTGCTTCTACGATCTGCCCTGGTGTGAGCCGGACTTCACGGACGGTCCCGGCCAGTTCGTTTTTGAGCGTGATTGATCGCAGAGCCAGCACGGTTCCGATCGAGGTGGTACTGGGGCGATGGTCGATGGCTCGGGCGACGGCAACGGTGACCGACTCCATCGGCTCCGGTTGATTCGCCGAAGCTGCCTGTTCGCCCTGAAACGATTCATACTTCCATGCGGCCAACCCGAGGCCAATAATGATCACCAACGCAACCAATAGAACCGATCCAATCCAGTTATTTCGATTCATGAGGACTAGGCCACATTCTTTCTGACAAGTGCCGCCCTTGGTGTATGCTAGGTCCGCCTGGAGATCTCCGGAATCGATCTAAGTATTGGGCAGCGTCATCGGCATATTACCAAATTCTGGATCTCCATGACGCCTGGGGTTGTGTAAGGTGGGTGTGCCTCGAGGAGGGACTTGGGAGAGGAATCGCCGGTGCTACGCTAATTCCGCCAGTCGTTTCTCTAAAAACCGCCGCTCCGGCTCCTGCTTCGCGAGCGCAAGCGCGTGTTCGTAGGACGCACGGGCATCAGCGTGCTTCCCCAATCGCCGGCAAAAGTCTGCTCGTGCGGCATGCGCCAGGTGATAATTGGCCAATTCACCACCCTTCAGGAGCGCGTCGATCAATTCCAATCCCTTGGTCGGTCCATCACGCATGGCAACCGCCACAGCTCGGTTGAGTTCGATGATTGGTGACGGGTCTGCTCGCACGAGCAGATCGTACCATGCGACGATCTGGGCCCAATCCGTTTCTGGAGCGCTGGGCGTTTCGGCATGGACTGCGGCAATGGCAGCCTGCAAGGTGTAAGGACCGAATCGCCGCGAAGCCAGCGCCCGTTCGATCAGCTCCGTCCCTTCCCTGATGTAGTCCCGGTTCCATCGAGTGCGATCTTGATATTCTAACAGCACCAGATCTCCCGTTTCAGACGTGCGTGCCGCGCGTCGCGATTCGTGCAGCAACATCAAGGCGAGCAGACCCATGACTTCCGGTTCTGGTAACAGTTGGAAAAGGAGCCGGCCAAGACGAATCGCTTCGCCGGAGAGATCAGCTCTGGTGAGCAAGGCACCGAACGAAGCCGAATAGCCTTCGTTGAACACGAGATAGATCACATGCAGCACCGTATCCAAGCGGTCCGGTAACTCATTCGGAGGTGGAACCTCGTACGGGATACGCGCGTCGCGGATCTTCGCCTTGGCGCGCACAATCCGTTGGGCAATCGTGGCCGGCTTCGTCAGGAATGCATGGGCGATTTCTTCTGTGGTGAGATTGCAGACCTCTCGGAGCGTCATGGGTATTTGTGCGTCAGGCGACAGGGCTGGATGGCAGCAGGTGAAGATCAACCGTAACCGATCATCTTCGATAGAGTCATCCTTCTCTTCAACGGGATCATTCGTCGTGGTGGCGATTTGTCTCGCAAGCTCGTCCAACGAGCTGTCATGGCGGGCGCGTCGCCTCATGCCGTCGATCGCTTTGAAACGGCCGGTGGAGACAAGCCAAGCACGAGGGTTCGCCGGTACGCCATCTTGCGGCCATTGCTCCATGGCGGCAGCAAAGGCTTCCTGCAGTGCTTCTTCGGCTACGTCGAAATCGCCGAGCAGGCGAATCAACGTCGCCAGCACGTGGCGGGACTCATTGCGATAGATCGCGTCGACGTGTGTACGAGCCTGGTTGCTGATGCTCATGTGTACAATCTTCCAAGGCTGATTCTCTGTACCGGCTAAAAACGGACTCGGGAATCCAATCCCTCGCTCTCTTCGTAGAGGAATAATAAGAAGGAACGTCCCACAATCCACCATGAGAGGCAACGATGACGACTGCAACGCATGAAAGGGTAGACAGACCGGCTGGTACCTCGCCTGTTGAATTGATCATGAATCTCTCGCTCAGTTACCTTGTCTCTAGAAGTTTGCATGTCGCCGCCGAATTAGGCATCGCCGATCTTCTGAACGATGGTCCCAAGACGATCGAGACGCTTGCGTCAGAGCTCGGGGCCCATCAGCAATCCCTGTTTCGCCTCCTGCGGACATTGGCCGCGTATGGGGTCTTTGCCGAAACTGAGCATGGACAGTTCACCTTGACGCCAGCTGCTGCTCTTCTCCAACAGGGCATCATGCGGGACGGTGTACTGCTGTGCGGCGAAGTGTCCGGTGACGGTTCCTGGTGGAATGCCGTAGGTGGATTGTGCCACAGTGTGAAAACCGGTCAGCCGGCCTTTGATCATCAGCAGGGGAAACGCTTTTTCGACTATGTTCAGGATCATCCCGAATGCGGTAGATGGTTTGATCGAGGCATGGCCAATTTTGCGGCGGCCGAGAACCCTGCAGTTGCTCAAGCCTACGATTTTTCTCGATTCGGTCACGTCGTAGATGTCGGTGGTGGTCAAGGTGGAATGCTTGCCGAGATTTTGGCCCGGTATCCCACAGTTCGCGGGACGTTGTTTGATCTTCCCCATGTCGTGCATGACCCAACCGGTCTTATTAAGAACCAATCGGCTGGTCGATGGCAAACGGTCGAGGGCGATTTCTTTCATTCGGTGCCCGTCGGCGGCGATGCCTATCTGCTGAAACGCATATTGCATGACTGGAGCGATGACCGATGTGTTCGCATTCTCCGTCGTTGTGCCGAGGCGATGGCCGCTGATGCCCGGTTATTGATCGTCGAGGCTATCATCGCTCCGGGTAACCAGCCACATCCCGCCAAGGTCATGGACATCCTCATGATGATTTTTGGGGAGGGGCGCGAGCGATCGGAGCGGGAGTTCCAGGAGCTATTTGAAAAGGCACAGCTAAGACTCTGCAACATCACAGAAACCTCAAGTGCGCTCGCAATCATGGAGGTCCGCCTTGAGTAGCCCCTCCGCTGGAAGGGAGTTAACCTCAATATCAAAGGGCGACTACGTCTGACGCCCAAGTAAGGTTACGCGCAGCCGAGCTCCTTCATGGGGCGGACTTCCACACTGCCGAAGCGGGCAGCGGGGAACTGCGCGGCGATGCGGATGGCATCGTTCAAGTCAGGCACGTCGATCATGAGAAACCCGCCGAGTTGTTCTTTGGTTTCAGCGAACGGTCCATCGGTTGTTGAGGTCTTGCCTCCTCGGACCCGCACCGTCGTAGCTGTTTCCACTGGATGGAGCGGAGAGGCGGCGAGCAATTGGCCGGCTTGTTGTAATTTGTCACAGTAGGACATCGCCTCATTGGAGATCGCGACGCGCTCCTGGTTGGGAAAGGCATTCAAGACTTGCTCTTCAACGTAGACCAAACAAAGATATTTCATGCTCATCCTCCTCCTCCAGTTCAGTGACTACCTCCACCAACACTGATGAGTCACGTGGCTCGTTCATTCATTTCCCACAACGCGAACGTGTTGTTCTCCGTATCAAGGCAAACGGCAAAGTATCCCATCCCTGGGACAGCGGTCTTCGTCTGACAGATCGTTCCGCCGAGTTTCTCGACTTTCGCCGACGCTTTGCTGACTGACGGGACGCTGATGTAGTTCGTGATCGGCTGTTGAGGATGCATCCGCGGCATGAGACCACCGTCGGGGGACGCGTCCTTACCGCCGGTATCGATATGCCAGTAGTCATTCACCGCGGCTTGAAGCTTGTTGAATGTCCAACCGAACAAGGATCCGTAGAACTGTTGTGCCCGTTCGATGTTATCGGCCGGGATTTCAAACCAGACAAGACTGGCTGCGATCGAGTTCTTCTTCTGCTGCTTCTTTGTCGCCATGGCATCCTCCCTAGAAAGTGTGACGCGCCGTTCATGTGATAGTCGTCGGAATGGCTGGAAATCGACAAAGGCGTTTCGAGCGATCTGGACGAAAATTGGTGTAAGGGACTAGCCGCATGATAACTCGTTCTTGTGGGACGAGCGAGATAGAGAGGAGAAATATGGCTGGAGGAGCTGTCAGGCGCACAGCTGTCTAGACAGCTGTG
>DCZN01000053.1 GCA_002331625.1 Nitrospira sp. UBA2083
CTCGACCCGGCGCTCCGCCAGGCGCTCATACGAGTGACCCCGGACTACTCCGCCTGATCCCTTGAGGCGCAGGAACGCTACCGACAGACCTGACAGATTTTGTGCTGCAACCAGCCTTGCGCAAAGCCAAGAAGGTGATCGAAGAGGCCGAGCGCATCATGTTATCGGAGCGGGACAGCCTCATGGTGCTGAAGCTGCTCGAAAAGCCGCCTACTCCGAACGCCCGGCTCAGGAGGGCTCTCGCCTCGTACCGAAAGCGAAATGAGCGTCCCGGCCTGGCACGAGGGGACGCCAGCATCCCAGGGCCTACATTTACGAGAGAACTTGACGCATCAAGAAATGGCGAACCTGATCGGGTGTAGTCGGGAAACAGTGACGGCCACGTTGGGGGAGTTCGGGACGACGCGTTAATTCGGCTCGACGGCTGCATCATCAGGATTCTCGACGCATAAGGGTTGTCGAAGTGCTTCGCGTGATGCTGCCCACGTGATCCGTGACGTCTCCATGCTAGCTTTCTGCGTAGACCGAAGGCCACAATAAAGCGAATGGGACTTTGGGGACCACGAGCAGATAGCTTCGCCTAGCTCTTCCGGTTCCAAAATCTTTCCCTGGCGGCAACTTCGACCACGCTTGGGAGACAAGCTGACACAGCTTACCCTCCGCTCGACGCCTACTACATCACTGACTTCTCACCCTGTCTATCTGCGATTCGAGGAGGTAGGCTTTCAGTTCCTCTGAGTAGTATTGAACGATTTTCCGCTCTTCGGGAGACAACGGTGTTTTGCCAACGAAAACCGAAGAGGAAAGGATCGTTTCACAGGAACGGATGAACCCATGAATTTCACTGCGTAACGGAGAAAATGGACTGCAAGATGCCGACATCGGACACCGCCTTTCTCACAAGTTGTCAACGGTGGCCCTCCGGAACCCGCCGGCAAGATGTGCATGGGTACTGTGGCCTTTGGGGGACTAGCCCCATTCAATGCGAAGGGACGGAATGCAGCGGGCGTTTAACTTAGAGACACCTTATGGCTGCTGACCTTTCTTGTAGATGACGACCGCTGTAATTACTAACCCAAGAATCACGCCTGCAAATGTCAGCAAGTTTGTATCCATCATGTCTCCTTCCGTGTATCATCTAATAAACACACAAGCATAGGGTGACTCGAGCTAGGAACCTCACAGTACTCTCCTTTGCGTCCCGGGTCTCACCATGTGAGTTCTTCAGTCGGACCGGTCTTGGCACGGTTCGTTCTGGTCCCGAATGATACCCGCCTCGTGTTCGTCGTTGCTCACCTCACGCTGAGATGGTCGCACCACTTGCAAGTCGTTCTTCACCGACTTGACCCCGTCGATTCCGTTAGCGATACCCTCCACCGTCTTCTTGGTCTCATCAGAACTCACGTTGCCCCGGATCATCACCAACCCCTGTGCACTTTCGACGTTGATCTCTCTTCCCATCACTCGAGCATCAGTAAACAGGGCAATCTTGGTCTTTGCCGTAAGCCAAGCATCATTGAGGGAGGTAGGCTCGTTCGCATTGCCGAGCCCGTTCGCCAATCCCGTCAAGACCACCCCCCCGATCACCAACGTCGCGCATACGATCAGAGCAGTCCGTGTGTTCATGATCGCTTCTCCTTATCTAAGAGAGAACTTGGACTGTCAGTCATTGTTCGTGAAAGGCATTCTTCCAGCAAAATCATCTCTTTCCGACCCGCATGGAGTTCGGAATTGCCATTCCTTCTCTTGAGCCAATCGGCATTCGTAGCCGTTCAATGAACTGTGGCATCAGAGCTGTGGAGACTGAGGAATCGGTCACGCTGAGAAGAGGTAGGAAGCGTAAGAGATGGGACAGTCACCGGAGCTGCAGTATCACCTTGGACGCTATCGGTATGAGAGTCAAGCACTATAATGCAGACCTCAAAAAGGTTGAGCAACCGATGCATCAGTGAAACGGAATCAGCTGATGTCTGATGTCTCCGTTCACTTACTGGGGATGCTCGTCTGAAAAATAAATGTAACTCTATAGAATCATGGTGTTATAGGATGTGCTCCATTCAGAAGCATTGACACCAACGGTAGCGGTCTGTAGGGTGATGCCATGACGTTCAAGATAACGTCGACTGTCCTATCTTTCGCGCATTCCCTCCCTCTCCCGCGCGTCTGATTCCTCAGTCTCCGCAGCTTCCTCGAATAACGAGTGTTATCGCGTCAAGTGGTGTGGTATGCGAATAGCGGATTCCACGGCGGTGGTGTCTTCTATATCCATTCCTCAGTTCGTTATGCGAGGTCACTGGTCACAGTCGCCCGAGTGCGTGGGTCCGCTTGAGGGGTGCGAGCATAGGCCCTAACGATTATGAGGAGGTCGTCACGATGAGAATCCCAACTATCGCAAAATCTGCGGCTGTTGTCTCAACGTTGGTGCTGTTCGCAGTATTGTCGATACGGTCCACTCAACCTGTTCAAGCGGCAGATCCGCACGTGAAAGGAGCTAGGGGTTTCGCTCCGATAGGAGAGCTTAGCGTCATGGCATCGGGTGCAGCCGAGGATACGCTTAAGGCCTGTATAGCCAGAATTCCCGAGGCCGCCAGTGCCGGGCAACGCATGCTGGCCGAACAAAGCTGTAGAGGTGAAGAGGAGGCTCGGAAAGCGATCCAGTCAGCACCGAAATTTTAAATGGGTATCGTGAGAGGCCATCGCGATACCAGCAGTTACCTATCGGGCCTACGGGCGTTGAAGCATAGCGTCGGTGAGCAGAGGTGAACGAGTAAACTCGAAGTGTCATCAAAAATGAGGTAATGAACATGTATCAGATTTATGGTCTGCTTGCGATTGTGGCGCTTTTGTGGGGCATCACGATTTGGGCCTCAATTCCAGAGGAAGAGAGAGATACACGGCCTTGATGGGTTCATGAGCTTAGGAGCAAGGGCGGACGAAACCGTTCCTGTAGATCTGCATAATTGCGTCAACGCGACACATTCTGACAACCGGATCAAATTTCGTATATGGATGAATTAACCGATTCAGTGTTCACCCGACATCTCATAAATCTTGGCATCAATGTGTTTATCGTCGTGGCCTTGATTTGTGCCGTCTATGTCTCACGACATCTCTACCGGCCATGACAGATAAGAGGAGGTGGATCTAAAAACTGATCGCGAGGGCAGTAGAGCCTGACCTTCTATAAAAGTTCATGCTTCCATGTAGACCTGATCTGGAATGGAACGTTGAGAAGGTTTTTGTAGGACAGAACCAAATGGGAGGGCGTTATGCGCTGCCTACGTTGCCAAGGACTGTTGATGGCCATACAAATGAGAGATATGCATGGGACAGCTTCGGTATCTGGATGGCGTTGCCTGCTCTGCGGGACAACGACTGACCCAGGGATCGAGGCCAATCGAGTGAGGCACGGTCAACCGATTCGGAACCGAGCACGCCTCCCTGGGTCATCGGCCGCGAGGCCTGGAAAAGGTCGTGTGTGGTGAACCGCGCTGTCGTCGAATGAAGAATAAGGGATGATGTAGTCAAGTTATTGAAAAAGAGACCGGCATGGGAGTGAAGAAATAGTCGCTGACGCATCGCCGTTCATGAACGTGCTGGTATTGGGCCCACGCTGGCTGCGATCCCATTCGACTGATGTGCTGTACTATGGCGATCTCCCGGCAGGTTATGAGGCTTGGCGTCCCCGGCCTCAGCGTGACGAGCGGCGGCCAATGGGCGCTCAGTAATGTGGCCACTCCGTACCAACCGCAATTTGCCATTCCGGCATGATGGCAAGTAATATCGCGTCGATGGAACTGAACTCGTGTCATATCTGACGGCCATTGCTGGCCTTGTTTCTAAGCCCCCTTCCTCTGTCTATCCCCTGCCATTAACCTGCCTATGCGCTTCCCCAGTACGAAACGGAGGGGAACCGTATTACGCTAGAACCTGCTTAGAAAATGCCGCCACTG
>DCZN01000020.1:0-146 GCA_002331625.1 Nitrospira sp. UBA2083
CCTCAGCCTCAACCCTTCGAAACATCTATGTCTCACTACGATTTACTGGTCATCGGAACTGGACCGGCCGGCCAAAAGGCCGCGATTCAGGCAGCCAAGCTCAACAAGAAGGTGGGGATCATCGAACGCAAGATGGTCCTCGGCGG
>DCZN01000020.1:202-2813 GCA_002331625.1 Nitrospira sp. UBA2083
CGAAGCGGTCCTGTATCTCTCCGGCTTTCGTCAGCGCAACATCTACGGTGGCGGATACCGGCTGAAAAAGACCATCACGATCGAAGACTTGGCCTTTCGGGCCAATCACATCATCAAACACGAGATAGAGATTGTCCAGCAGCAAATGGCCCGCAACCGAGTGGATATGTTTTTCGGCACGGCGAGCTTCCTCGATCCCCACCGGCTCCGTGTTGATACAACCCGAGCCTCACTTGAGCTGACAGCGGACTTCTTTGTCATTGCGGTAGGGACCGAACCGGCACGACCGTCGGAGATCCCATTCGATGACCACACCATCATCGATACGGACGGGCTGTTAACGTTGAAGCGTATTCCCGAGTCCATCGTGATTGTCGGAGGTGGAGTGATCGGCACGGAGTACGCATCCATCCTTGCCGCGCTGGGTATCCCCGTCACTCTTATCGACAAACGACCACGGTTATTGGAGTTCGTGGACAACGAAATCATCGAAGCCCTTCAGCGACAGATGGAAGACCTCGGCGTCACGCTGTATCACGATGAGGAAGTCCTCGCCATCAAGAAGGAGCGTCGTTCCATCTGGGTCACTCTACGCCAAAACAGGCCGATTCAAACCTCCACCCTGATGTATGCCATTGGCCGTGTCGGCGCGACACAGTCGCTGAATCTTTCATCAATCGGATTACAGCCGGATAGCCGCGGACGGCTGACCGTCAATGAGCATTTCCAAACGCCAATCGCCCATGTGTATGCGGCCGGTGATGTCATCGGATTCCCGGCGCTGGCGTCGACATCGATGCAGCAAGGTCGCCATGCGGCGTGTCATGCCTTCGGCCATCCTGACCGGACCGATACCTTACTCCTCCCGTACGGCATCTATGCTATTCCTGAGATCTCCATGGTCGGACGAAATGAGGAAGAGCTGACTCAGGCAGATGTTCCCTATGGAGTCGGCATCGCCCGTTATAAGGAAATTGCCCGCGGACAGCTCATCGGCGACGAATCCGGCATGCTGAAACTGCTGTTTCATCGGCACACCAGACATCTACTGGGAGTTCACGCAATCGGGGAAGGCGCCACGGAGCTGATCCACATCGGCCAAGCCGTCATGGCCTTTCACGGGAAAATCGACTACTTTATCGACACGGTCTTCAACTACCCGACCTTGGCAGAATGTTACAAGGTCGCTGCACTGGACGGGATGAACCGCCTCCCGAGACCATGGATTCCATACTTGTAATGTGGAGGAACAAAGCAGCACGTGTTTCGTTGTGAGTTTTGAATTTCAAGTTCCAACTCAACACTCACCACTCAAAACCAGCAACTTCCGAATCGGAGGATACATGTCCTTCTCCAGTCACCTTCGTAAACTCGCAACCTCCATCTGGGATGCCCAATTAAGCCACCCTTTCGTCCTCGCACTGGGTGAGGGAACGCTGCCCGAAGCGAAGTTTAAATATTACATCCTGCAAGACGCACGCTTTCTCGGCGATCTCGCTCGTGTATTCTCCGCCGGCGCTGTCAAAGCACCGGACTCAGACAGTGCCCTTCGGTTTACTAAGCTGGCCGAAGAAACCATCGTGGTCGAGCGCAGCTTGCACGAAAATTACGGCAAACGCTGGAACATGACGCCAAAGCAAATGACGTCTGTACCTATGGCGCCGACAAACTATGCCTACACGAGACATATGTTGGCAGTCGCCGCTGCGGGGACCGCGACCGAAATCGCCGTGGTCGCCCTCCCCTGCGCCTGGGTCTACTGCGTCGTCGGGCAACATCTGCTACGAAAGGGCCCGCCAGCCAAGAACCACCCCTATCGTGATTGGCTCATGCTCTATGCTTCACCTGAATTTGCCGAAGTTCAGATCTGGATGCGGAAGAAAGTGGATCAGTGGGCCAAGACGGCCGGGAAGGACGAGCTGCGACGAATGGAAGACTCCTTCATCATCAGTTCGCGCTATGAATGGATGTTCTGGGACATGGCCTGGAACGAAGAGAAGTGGCCGGTGTAAGATATGGACGGAATCACGACGCTGGGACTGACGGCCGGAACATTGACCACGATCGCCTTTATCCCTCAAATTGTAAAGGCGTGGCAATCCAAATCAACCGGCGATCTGTCATGGGGAATGGTGACGACATTCAGCACGGGTGTGCTGCTGTGGCTCATCTACGGCATCTGGATTGAATCGCTTCCCGTCATTCTCGCGAACGCCGTCACGCTCTTACTTCAGTGTGGGATCATCGCGCTAAAGATCAAGTACGGGTAGAGTTCCAAGTAGATGGGTATCGGCCAACACCATTCGCCTCTCGAGCATGAGAAAAAGGACTGAATAGGAGTAAACATATCGATCGGTGACCTGATGGGAGTTGCCAGTGTTCCCGACCTTTCACAACTGTCTGCAAATACACACAAAGAATCGTGTCCGGCATTCCGTCACTGTCCAAATTTCCGAGGCCCCCTCTTTAATATCCATGCAGAAATGCCTCACATCGCATCTTGACGATCCTTGGGCGCAGCGTCATACTGCGCCCCGTTCATATCCTTTCCGTCAGAGTCACCTTACTGAATCTTGCAACGACCGCTTCCAATAAATGTCAAGTTGCTGCG
>DCZN01000020.1:2894-5028 GCA_002331625.1 Nitrospira sp. UBA2083
GGGTTCAGGGGTGTGCGGGAAAGATCATGCCAATTTCCAATGGCTCCCAGAACGATCTTCCTGAACCAGGTTCTACTGCGATAGTTTGGGGGCAGCACAAAGGTGCAGTAGGTGAAACCGTAACGCTACTTCAAAAGTTTGGACTTAGAATTGTTGAGCGGTCCCGCTTGCAGCAGGTATTTGAAGAGCAAAAAATACGGTTAACATATTCCACTGATGATGCTCAAATATTAAAGATTGGAAAGATACTTGGGGCTGACTCCATTGTGTTTGTTGAAACCGAAGCTTCATCAAGCCAAAGGAGTGGGGCATTTATAAATCAATATGGAGGTGCCGCGCAATCCGAAACGATCACAAACATTAGTGTTGCTATCCGAGGAGTTAATGTGGAATCCGGTGAGGTGATGTGGACCGGAACGTCTCACTATCCTCAAGCGATCAACAATCCCGAGGCAGGCATAATATATTTGACACGGTCAGCGGTAATGAGAGGGCTATGCCCCGCCGGAGGATGGAAGAACGAGGATGAAGGGTGTGACTGGGACAAGGCGTTTGGAACTGGAGTAATTGGTTTCAAGGCGGAGAACAAAAGCACCCATCAAGGCAGGCAGTTAGTGGTGGTTACTGTTATGCCGAATTCCCCGGCAGAACAAGCAGGTTTAACGGTAGGGGATGTAATATTGTCGTGTAACGGAAAATCAGGTTTTCAAACCATGGGACAGTTCCTTCTGGCATGTAAGGCAGAACGGGGGCAGCCGCTTATTTTACAGGCCAAAAGAGGAGACAAACTCACCACAATTTCAGCGACCGCAGTCTCACGCACAGATGTTCAGAAATAAAATGGCGATATGTGCAAGAGCAACCTAGTTGATGTCTTCAAAGATCTAGCTTTCCACGTTTATCTTCCGTTTGCGATTACGATACGAATGCTCTGCAGCTGCAAAAGCACATGAACCGGAGCAGTATCATTTCTTACCCTTCATAACAAACATTCGACTGCAACCTTGTTTTAGGCAAACCCGGCAGTTTTGGGCAAGGCATTTCAGGGCTATCGCATTGACGGTTTCACCAGATTCTAGGGAGTCGTGCCGTGTATACGCGGAGATTATCCGCCCTGCGGAGAGCTTCCATCCGTACTCTGTGCGACACTTATAAGTTTGTGGAAGGTCACATCGTCCCACGTCCTTGAGGGCCTGTCCAATCACTACCGACCACTGTTGACATCCTTTCGCAAACTGGAATGTGTGATCTTTGGCGAGCACCCCTTCCTGCCCAAAAAAGATCGTCCACTCATAGAGCCTTGCCGCGTTTTCGGATAAATGTACTTGCTTCTTAGGTTTGAGGATCAACTGGAGTTGACTTATAGCTAAGTCCATAGGTACCGATAGGCTTTGATGATTTCATCAAGGGACGCGGTTTCCTGATGCTCTCTGTGTTTCTTCAGGACGGCGATGTCGTGTTCGATCGGGTTGAAGTCAGGAGAATACGGTGACAGGAACAGCAGCGTGGCGCCAGTCGTCTCGATCAGCTGCGCTGTTTCGAGCGAGGTATGAAATGCGGCGTTGTCCATGATCACGATGTGGTGCGCATTCAGACGTGGGTACAGCTGCGTCTTCAGCCAGGCATCGAAGACCCCCGTATCGCAGGTAACGTCAAACAGTAAAGGCTCTGCCAGTCGCCCATCCATCCCAGCGGCGATGAGCGACATGCGAGCCCGTCGATTCCAGGAAATCAGGCCGTCCACATACTGGCCTTTGGGGACATACCTATACCGCCGCGTCGTCGACGACACACACCCGCATCCATCGATGTACACAGAGTGCTTGCCACGGCGCACGAACCGCTCACGAAGGCAGAGGATCTGTGTTCGTCGGAGCGGGTCGCGTTCGGAATAGCCTAGTCTTTTTTTTAGGGTCTCTCCCAATTTGCGCAGCGCGTTCCAGAAACAGTGCCGGGAGACCTGGAAATGCTGCACCCGTTCCGCTTGAGTCTGATCGGGCTGTGCTTCCACATGCCGACGCAACGCCTCCCAATCCAGCTTGCAGGCCCGGCGAGGGCCGAGGCGCTGGTAGGTCAGACCGCCACGCTTGAGCCAGCGGTACACGTTCGCCTCACCGACCTGAAACCGCCGAGC
>DCZN01000020.1:5209-5607 GCA_002331625.1 Nitrospira sp. UBA2083
GCTAGCGCCATGGCCATGGCGCTGAGCGGCTGAGACGGTTGTGCGGTCTGAGCCGATCTCGATGCTCCTCGTCCACGTTGGGCACCGGCAGTATTGTTACTCGACTGTGCCGAGGAAGTCGGACGACTTGCGGTATCATCAAGGCGCATCGTTAACGCGATACGCTGGCGTTTCAGATCGACGTCGATCACCTTCACCTTGACGACCTGTCCCGGTTTCACCACCTCATGCGGATCCTTGATGAACTTATTCGCCAGCGCAGACACATGCACCAACCCGTCCTGATGCACCCCGACATCGACGAAGGCTCCGAACGCCGCCACGTTCGTCACCACACCCTCGAGGACCATACCGGGTTGCAAATCGCCAACGGACTCAACCCCATCACGGAACGTCGC
>DCZN01000020.1:5706-34685 GCA_002331625.1 Nitrospira sp. UBA2083
GACAGGCCTTTCAGAACAGTAGGTTGGCGCATCACCTCGGCGATCCCCGTTGCGAGGCGGGTCAGAATCCGTTCGACCACCGGATAGGCCTCAGGGTGAACAGCCGATCGATCTAATGGATTGTCGCCATCGGGAATACGCAGGAAGCCAGCGGCCTGTTCAAAGGTCTTGTCGCCCAGACGAGGCACGTTGCGGATCGCCGTCCGATTTTTGAACGGCCCGTTGACATTACGATAGTCCACGATATTTCTAGCCAGCGTCTTATTGAGTCCGGACACCCGTTCAAGCAAGGGTACTGACGCGGTGTTCACGTTCACCCCCACGGCGTTCACACAATCTTCAACCGTGGCGTCGAGCGACCGCGCCAATGCCTTCTGATCGACGTCATGCTGATATTGGCCGACTCCAATGGCCTTCGGTTCGATCTTCACCAGCTCAGCCAATGGATCCTGCAGTCGTCGAGCGATGGAGACAGCCCCCCGCAAGCTGACATCCAACTCAGGGAACTCTGCCGCGGCAAAGGCCGAGGCTGAGTAGACAGATGCCCCCGCTTCGCTCACGACGATTTTTGCCAGTCTGTGATCAGGCCTCTGAGCCGCTACGAGTTTGATCACCTCACCCGCCAATTTGTCCGTCTCCCGGCTCGCCGTTCCGTTGCCGATCGCGAGTAATTCTACACCATGGTGAATGATCAGCCTGACCAGCGTCTCCAGTGCCCCTTGCCAATCGTTCCGTGGTTGGTGTGGATAGATCGTCTCGGTTGCCAGCAGCTTTCCCGTCGCATCCACAACCGCAATTTTGCAGCCTGTGCGAATCCCGGGATCTAGACCAAGGATTACTTTTGGACCCGCAGGGGCCGCCAGTAACAATTCGTGCAGATTCCTCGCAAAAATCTTGATCGCCTCTGCTTCGGCTGCTTCCCTCAGTCGCACCAACAGTTCGGCGCTGATCGTCAGATGCATTTTCATACGCCAGGCCCACTCGCACACTGAGACCAACCACTTATCTGCTGGTCGGCCACGATCTTCGATACCCGCATGCGCCATGATCATCGAGACACAGGGATGAGGAACAACTCCTTCAAGCGCCTCCCCTAAGCCGAGATCGAGCTTTAGAACGCCGAGGGCACGACCTCGAAAGAGCGCCAAGGCTCGATGCGACGGAATCGTATTAATCGATTCTGAATAGGCATAGTAGTCACGAAATTTTTCCTCCTCGGCTGCTTCCTTGTCCTTCATCACTGTGGAGACTAAGACCCCGTGATCCCAGAGTCTCAACCGCAGAGAAGCCAACAAGTCCGCCGTCTCAGCAAATCGCTCTACTAGAATATCGCGTGCTCCTTCCAAGGCAGTTTTGGCATCAGGCACATTGATCGCCTCCACCCCTTCGCTGGCCGGCACGACTCGGATGTACTTGAGTGCCTCTTGCTCAGGATGCAACATGGGATCGGCTACTAAGCCATCGGCCAATGGCTCCAACCCTGCCTCGCGCGCAACTTGTGCCCGTGTACGGCGTTTTGGCTTGAAGGGAAGGTACAAGTCTTCGACCGCTTGCTTGGTCGTCGCCGCCTCAATACTCGCCCGCAAGGCATCCGTGAGCTTCCCTTGTTCTTCGATCGAAGCTAAGACCGCTGCTCGCCGTTCTTCCAACTCACGCAGATAGCGCAGGCGATCCTCCAATGAACGCAATTGCGTATCGTCCAGATTGCCCGTCGCCTCTTTCCGATACCGCGCGATGAAGGGCACCGTGGCTCCCTCATCGAGCAGTGTCACGGCTGCACGTACTTGCGACGCACCGACACTGAGTTCGGTGGCGATGAGCGGGACAATTTTGAGCTGCAGCACATCGGTTGTGGGCTGAGTCGTTTCAGTCGTCATTGGTATTAATCGCCTACTTTCCGAACGCATCATAAATGTGCGCTCTTTGAGAAGTAACAAACGAACGTCATGTTGATAACAAGGTTTATTCGCGATCAGGAGGAATCACAGGAAATTTTGGTGCGAGTTAGTGAGCAAGGGTTCCGAACGCGGCAAACAGTCGTCCTGTCAGGTAATAGGTTCCTGGGGAGTCGCTAAAATGTTTGCGCCGGAGGAAGTCGTTCAAAACTCGTCCATCCGCCGCCTTGTATGTATCGGGGTGCTTGAGATTCATCCGATAACGTTCAATCCCGGCTGAGACCAAACTGACGAAGACCACGGTTCCATCGGAATCCACCCTCTCAACGACACCAACGTGCGTCAGTGGATCATTCGGTAATCCATCTCGATTAAAATCCCACGTGTTATGGAAAAAGACCAAGTCACCTGGATGGACAGTGGGACCGTAGTGAATTCGTCCATGTTGCACCACATGGGTAAAGATACGCCCGACGCCATTCCCACCATCCAGCTCACCAAGCCCACCATACAAGTCGACTCGCTGCGTGGCATAGACCCCGCGAACAAATCCGGAACAGTCCGGCGTATAGTTTCTGCCGCCGACCTGAATGCGGGACTGTCCGACAAATCGCACAGCGGTCTTCGCCAGTGCCGTCTGGCGTGGGACCCCCTTGGCCATGGCACAGCAATGGGCGCCACGTGTACCCATCATAGGAATCACGTTCTCCTGCTGTTTCAGCGACGGCCGCCCGGTCGTGGCACAGCCGGTGAGCATACCTGCCACGAGCACAGCCATAAGACTGATCGTCACGAAGCGACGGTGCACAGCGTAACTCATTACGCGTTAGTATACAGTCCCGTGCCTGAAAGACAATATCTGATTATCGTTCGGCTAGCCCCCGGCACTCCCCACAGGGCCACCAGGCTCAGTCATCCGCCATGGGTCAAGGAGAGNNGGCGAGTCGTTTGTCCGGTAAGACTTTCTGTTCCTTCGCCACCTGTCTGACCGTCTTCCCTGATTTATACGCTTCCTTGGCCAATTTTGCCGCGGCTTCGTAGCCGATTTCCGGGGCCAAGGCCGTACACATGGCCAGACTTTCTTCGATGAGACTCTTACAGCGCTCTTCGTTTGCCTTGATGCCCTCGATGCACTTGGCTGCAAAATTGTGGGAAGCCGTGGCCAACAGCTCAATAGACTGGAGCAGGTTGTAGGCCATGACCGGCATCATCACGATGAGCTCGAAATTCGCTGCTTGGCCGCCGACCGTCACTGTCACATCGTTTCCGATCACCTGCGCACATACCATCGTGACCGATTCTGCGATCACAGGGTTGACCTTGCCCGGCATGATCGAGGATCCGGGCTGCGTTTCCGGCAAATTGATTTCGCCAAGTCCACAGCGCGGACCGGACCCCAGCCAGCGAATGTCGTTGGCAATCTTCATCAAACTCACTGCGACGTTCCGTAACTGCCCACTCGCCTCAACCAGCGAGTCCTGTGCGGACTGGGCTTCAAAGTGATTTTTGGCCTCTTTGAACGAACAACCGGTTTCTTTCGAAATGATCGCCATAACCTTGGCCGAAAACTTCGGATGGCAGTTCAGACCGGTGCCCACGGCCGTTCCTCCCAAGGCCACTTCGCTCAACGCTGCTTGGGCTTGTTTGACTCGCTGAATCCCGAGTTCGATCTGTCTGGCGTACCCACCGAATTCTTGCCCAAGACGAACCGGCGTCGCGTCTTGGAGATGCGTCCGACCGATCTTCACGATCCGATCGAACTCCTTGGCCTTCCCCTTCAGAGCCTTCTGCAATCTTGTCAGTGCCGGCAGCAGTTGTTGCTGCATCATTTCCGATGCCGCGACGTGAATGGCGGTCGGAATCACATCATTGCTCGATTGACCAAGATTCACATGATCGTTCGGATGCACCAGCTTGCTGCCGCGCGCGCCACCGAGGAGTTCCGTCGCGCGATTTGAGATGACCTCGTTGGTATTCATATTGGTAGACGTGCCGGACCCGGTCTGAAAAATATCGACGGGAAACTCAGTGTCCAACTGACCCGCGATCACTTCGGTGGCTGCCTGTTTGATCGCCTCAGCCGGCTTCTTGTCCAACAAACCCAGGGAGTGATTCACCGTTGCGGCCGCCCGCTTGATCATCCCCATCGCCCGAATGACCGCTCGCGGCATGCGGAGCGAGCTGATCGGAAAATTCTCGATGGCTCGGGCTGTCTGTACTCCATAGTAGGCTTCGACCGGGACGGCCAGTTCGCCCATGGTATCTCGTTCGATTCGAGTCTCTCCCGTTGGCTTGCTCTGATCACGTTTCATGCGCAGTACTCCATATACAAGAGGTTCTCACTACTCGCGGGCGCCATGATAAACTTACCTCGCTGAGTTTCACAAGAGTCTCACGCGATACCTTCAGATCCCACTGTCAACCCCTCCTGCCGGATATAAGGAGAACACACTCCCCAAGTCCTTTTACTCGATGGAGTCCGGTTCATAGCGGAAGGCATTCTTGATCACTGGTTTGCCGAGACTCATCGTTCTTCCGAGTCTGCGCAGGCGACGATCAGTAATACGTGCTGCAATATGACCAGAATTAGGCCATCTCAAATTATACATTAGCTAAATATACTTGATTATATATTGAACAATCCCGCACTGCCAAAACGTTGACGGCGCGAGCTGTTCTCAACCGTCAAATTTCTGAACATATGACTTCCAACGCACCTACGTAGTTGCTGAATCCCTGCCATTCTGATCTGTGGTCCTGTGGCGCGGCTTTTGCTTCAGCACATCAGCAGCTGTGTACGTACTCACCCTAGGAGGAAACGATGGAATGTCCGAAGTGTAAAGGAACAATGATGTTGGAGCGGTTCTCGGATTTCTTTCTCGTCTTCTATGCCTGGAAATGTTTCAACTGCGGCGCCATTATCGACCGCACCATTGCCGAAAATCGACGAAAGAGTCTCGAGGTCCGAGAATCCCAGACCGTTGGCACGCGCTGACAAGATCCGACCCATCTCGGGCTCGGAATCCGAGCCCGGTGGGACCTCGTGGTAGGCGTGACTGCCACGCGGACCCGTTCGAGCGATTGCTCTAAGTCCTAAACATCTATCCGATCGAGTCCGTTGTTGAGTTGAATACAGGTGAGAACGAGATCATCAAACAGATCCCCCATTAGATGCTGCTGACGCCGGTGGTGCTGCTGGTGGGAAGATCACTGTCATATTGGCCAAAAAGAACCAGCAAAGCTAGCCACTCAGCAACCTTTGCCCGTCCTCGTTCTCTCGTTCCCCGAAACCGTAATATAAGGATCTCGACCCCTTAGGGATCCCGAGATGTGCTTGCACGCCTTATCTTCGGGAGTGGCATGGGCGCGAAGGAAACTTCTTTCATGCGTGGAGATCATCTCGCCTGTGAATCGCTGACCCTGTCGATCTTTCCTTCGACATGAATGATTGACGGGACCAACAGATAGATCCGTGGTAGGCTCGAAGGTATGGGAACTCCCTTCTCTCCGCTCAAATATTCAGCATGGTCCCTTATCCTACTTACGCTGGCCTTCTTGCCGAACATCAACAGCGCGGCGACTACAGCCTACATGAGCAGTACGGAGCAGCTGGATCTGCGCCACGTACAATTTGTCGTTGTGGCTCCTGCCCAACTACAAGAATCCCTGCGCAGGCGGGCACTCGCACTTTTCACAAAAGCCGGACTTCCGATTTCTGGTTCACACTCCCCACAGACGCCTTCGTCAGCCGTTCTGACACTCACGGTTGATCCACGTCCGATCGATGCCATCTGTCCGGGCAAGATTCTCTATGCGCCGTCATTGACGCTCACCGAGCCGGTTACTATTCCAAGGACCGGTTCTACTATCAGGGGCACAACGTGGCTGATTGAAACTGACAAGAAGGTGGGTGGGCCGGTCGGCGATGAGCGGATCACCACAGACTTGGATAGCTTCATCCGTCAGTTCATCTCGGACTACAAGACAGCCAATCATCAGTTCCAAGACACATCCTCTACACTGGATGCGAGTATTAATCCGCTATCCTCACTGACACCCAGCATCCCCCATCAGCAGGTAGACAACGTTCTCCGGGAGATTCGAGTGTTGAGTCTATCAGTCTTGGCTGGACAATGGTCTTCGGCGCTGAAGGTCCACGCCGTACGTCAACTGACGAAGGCGGGACTTCGTCTCGTGCCGGATGCTGGCGGAGATGGGGTAGTATCGCTGAGCCTTGAACTGACTCAACATGGGCTCGATGAGCACTGCCCAGGAATGGTTCTCTATGAGCGGGGACTATATCTCGTCGAACAGGTTTCGGTGACTCGACGACCGTTGGTTTTGCTCTGGAGTGACACATGGTTCCAAGAGTCGATACGGATCGTTCCTCCACTCTCATTGCAGGAGCTAGAAGCTGATCAGCGCGTGTTGCTACAGGAGTTTCTTCTGTCATATTCGACGAAGTGACACAACACCTGTGGCACACCAAACAGGACACCCCCTACAACTTCTTTCTCACCTCCTTCCAATCCTTCGCCACTTTTGCCTTGCGCGGGACGTCACCCCTTGCTGGTTCCGGCACCATGATCACCTCGAGACGACGTTGTAGAAACGCTTCAGCGAAGGCTTTGGATCGACCGATCCCAACCTTGGCGGTTTTCCAGCCCGCCGCATGGAGCTCGTCGATCTTTGCTCCCAAGGCGTTCGGATCAGCCGGTAGCGTCAATACATAGCCCGTTGGGAACTTGTGTTGCTTCAGCCAGTCTCGTGCTTCTGCGCTCTTCTGAAACCCATCGATCCCTACCGATGAAGTCACCGCATAAATGACCTTGTAATAAAACTGCGTGAGCTTTCTGAGTTCATCCGCGGCCTCGGGCATCGGTTTTCGCTCAGACTCCATTCCCATCCCGAGGGAAGGGACTCGACTCGGTGCCGGCTCGTCGAACAATGACGACAGTTCAATCATGAGGATGGGTTGCCGTTTCTCCCATACAGCGAAATTGGCCTGGCCTTCTGCCTGTTCGACGCGTGGACTGTTCACGATGCGGACATGGACTGGTGCAAGACCCTGGGCCTTTGAGGTATAGGGCAAGAACGCTCTGCCATCCCCGCCGGTCAACGCCTTGGCGACGACGTTCCCATCCACCACGAGTTCCAGGAGTTCTCCGCCAAGCGCGGCAATGAGCATGAGGCGTCTTGAGACGAGCCTAGCCTCGATCGTAGCGGGCTGCCCAGGAGCCGTCAGCGCATCTTTGACCAGGATCGTGGCGGAACTTTTCTCCGCAGCGAACAACAGGCTGGGTGAGAGCGCAATGAGAAGGACCAAAGGGAGAAAGGCTCTGCGGATTATGGTGATCATCGGCCGCATTGCCTTGCTGAAGAAGACAGAACGGATCACGAACTCGTACGGCGACGTTATGCTTTCAGCGCTTTGAGGACTTCATCCGCATGTCCGTCGACTTTGACCTTCCGAAAGACCGCCTTCACGTTTCCGTCGAGGTCGATGACGAAGGTGCTACGCTCGATGCCCCAGTACTTTTTGCCGTACATATTCTTCTCTTTGTAGACACCGTAGGCCTTGGAGATAGCGGCGTCTTCATCGCTGAGCAGCGGAAACGGCAGCCCAAATTTCTTGATGAACTTTTGATGTGACTCTTTTCCATCCAGACTCACACCGACAATCGCGCCGCCGGCACGCAGGATTTGCGACTCCACATCACGAAAGTCACAGGACTCTTTCGTGCACCCTGGTGTGTCATCTTTGGGATAAAAGTAGAGGACGATCTGTTTTCCCTTGAAGCTCTTCAAGCTCGTGGTTTTCCCATGTTGATCAGGAATCCCAAGTTCAGGTGCCTTGTCTCCGACTGCGAGTTCTTTGGCCATAGATCCATCCTTCGTCATGAATTAATACCCACCGGGCATGCCGCTGCCGAACGCCGACCGACGTGGCATATTGGGACGCAGACTGGCCCTGTTCTTATTCTCAGGATTCCCATATGGCGAAAGCGCCGGAGAGTCCCAAATGACCTTGTCTCCCGGAGACAAATCGGCCGCTTCTAAAAAATGCCGCCTGGCGACCTCCGAATCACCCAGCGCGTTCAAGGCCAGCGCATAATTGTAATGCGCCGGACCGGACCGCGGCGCTTCGGCGACGGCTTGTTCGAAATACCGCTTCGCTTCTTCGAACTGGTGTGCCTGATAGGCCTGCGTGCCTTGCTCCGTCAAGGTCATGGCCTGAGGCCTTGCTTCTCCATCGAGGGCCAGCGGCACCAGCGGCTTCCGCTTTTGAAAACACCCCGCAGTACCCAGCAGCAGGAGGACGAGGGCGAACACTGTCAATCGCGATAGGATCGTCGTCATGACCACACAACCTCTTGGTTCAAAGCTTAACCCGTTTCCGTGTTTCTTCTTCAAACGTCTTCCGATAGAGCACATCCCATTCCGCACTTCCTTCAACAATCCCGCGCGAATAGGACGCCAGCTTGGCCCTGACCTTCCGATCAATGTCCTGCTCCTGCGCTAGCTCAGCAGCCAAGACTCGCTTGATCTCCTTCAACACCTGTTCGTCGTCGCGCTTGACCTTGGCGCCTGTGGCCTTTTTGATCGTCGTGAGAATCACATGAGATAGATGGCTGATTTTGTCTTCAGTCAACATATAGCATGCGTCGTGCGTCGCTCGTATCTCGTCATTTGAAAACGCTTCACGAAATACGCTTCACCCGTCACACTTAGAGGATGATCCCTCGCTCACGGACCAACTTTTGTTTCACCATCTGAAACATTTTGTGATAATCCACCTGCCCCTGATCGATCTGCTGCTCATAGGCCTTGAGAAGCTGCCGCACTTCTGCATTCAGGCGATCTTCCGCTGATAATTCATGCGTGATGGCTTGGTCCAGCACCTCGATAACGGCCTTGCGATCTCCGACCACCTCAAGATGTCCACTTTCCTGAAGTTGCCCGGTCAAACTCTCGGCGATATGTCGCACTCGCTCTTTTGAGAGTCGCATCGTGCCTACGCCGGCTCAAGGAGAATCGTCGATGCTTGCATCACCCGCCGCAGCTGCCCCGCATCACCGACGATCTTTCCGACAATATTGACCCGATCGGCCGGAACCGGGTCCGCACCCACACTCATCGGAGTGCGCCCAAAAAAGATGGCCAAGACCTGTCCGGCCCCCCAGAACGCCACATCACCAACCTTGACCTGCGTAGTCGCCGTTTCCCGGTGGTCTCGGACGCCTGGAAGAGGGAAGTAGAATTCTTCTCCCCAGGTATTCATCGTCGCCGTGACAGGAAGCGCCGCATACACCTCGTCCGCCGTCTTAGTCTTTTTGAGTTCTGCCTCCAGCTGAACCCCGCCCACAGTAATACGGATTCGCTTTGCCGGCACCGTCATGGAATCAATCGGCAACTAGGCCTTCACTGCAGTGTGTGTTGATCCTGCGAACTCTAGCTTGTCTCTGAGGCGAAATCAAGGCTACAATCCTCCAGATGCTCACCTCCAGCTTCATCCTCTTGCCCGGCGTCGGCCCCGTGACGGAACGCCGCTGGTGGCGCGAGGGCCTGCGTGATTGGAGTCATTTCCTCGACCAATCTTCTATCCCCGGACTCTCCGCCGCACGAAAAACCTGGTATGACGATGAACTCCAAACCGCACAACTGCTCGCCGCGAAGGGAGATTTTGGCCATTTCGCGACGCGCCTCCCGCGACGCGAACATTGGCGGCTCTATGGGATGTGCCGTTCCCGGACTGGCTATCTGGACATCGAAACCACAGGTGGACCACCACACGACGGTGCGGTCACGGTTGTCGGGCTCCATTGCCATGGAAAAACCGTAAACCTGGTGCACGGAGAAGATCTCACACCTGAGCGGTTACAGGCCGAGCTCGATCAGTGTGATCTCCTCGTGACGTTTTTCGGATCGGTTTTTGATATTCCCTACCTCTGTGCTACATTTCCTGAACTCCGTATGCCACCGCTTCACTTTGATCTGTGTTTTGCTGCACGTCGATTGGCATTACGGGGAGGGCTCAAGTCCATCGAACACGAGATGGGCATCGACCGTGACGGAACCATCAGCGGATTGGATGGGTGGGACGCGGTTCGCCTCTGGTTCGACTGGTGCCGAGGGGACATCCATGCGCGCGAGACCCTCTTAGCCTATAACCGAGCAGATACCGAGCACCTGATGCACCTAGCAGATCGATTCTATGAGGATTTGATGGCTCGATTCGGGCCTTCTTCCACACACTCAACCGTCTCTCACCCAGCCTACACCCGATGAATGGATGGTTCGGCATCGGTCGGAGCGAGATCGGGCGCGTCCGCACCATGAACCAAGACGCCTTTGCCGTCCTCGATCGAATGGGACTCTGGGCCGTGGCCGACGGAATGGGAGGCCACGTCGGCGGCGAGATTGCCGCTCAAACTGCCATCGCAACGGTGCAGACCCACAGCGCCTCATTCAGTGAGCAGCTCCGTACCGGTTCAGCCTCACCGACGGATCTCTTGACCGACCTCATCAGCCGCGCGCATGAGGCGATCCTGGATCGAGCCCGTTCCAAATCAAAACTGAAAGGGATGGGGACCACCCTCGTGTTACTGGCCATCGTGCCTGACCAGACTCCTATGGCCTACCTCGCCCATGTCGGCGATAGCCGTGCCTATCGGTTACGCTCAGGGACGCTGACGCAGCTCACTAAAGATCACTCATTAATCGAAAAATACCTGGAGCGCGGCATTCTCACCCCAGAAATGGCCAAAACACACCCTGAGCGACACGTCCTGACTCGCGCCTTGGGAATCCCGTCGGCGGCGAAGCCCACGATCTCCGCATTTCCCCTGCAAGAGGACGACCTCATCCTCCTCTGCTCCGACGGCCTCACCAAAATGTTGGACGATGAGGCAATTCGAGCGACGTTCACCGGTGACGAAACCGAACCGAGTCACATTTGCAACCGCCTTATCACGGCCGCAATTGATCGTGGAGGCGAAGACAATGTCACGGTCGTCGTGGTGGCACACCGGTAACCCTGCTGCGACTTCGTTGTTGACAAGACGCATCGCGGCGTGTACGTTCCCCAGTTATTTGAAACTCGTCACGCCCATGGAGTCCCATATGCATCATCGGCTATCGTGCGTTCTCGGCAGTCTCATTCTTCTTTTCAACGTTGGCACCAACGCAGGGGCTGCGGAACCTGCCGATCCAGAAACAGCCATCCGGCAGATGATCCGGGCGAACGCTGAAAAAGACCTTCCGACACTGTCGCGACTGATGGCCCACGATGCCGACATCGTCAGTTACACGGTCGGTGGCCGTAAATACGTCGGTTGGCCTGATTTTGAACGAGAAATGCGCGATGAATTTACCAACACGCAGAAGATCGAGATTCCGATCACCGAGTTGAAGGTCTGGACAAAAGGAGACCTGGCCTGGTTTGCAATGGAGGTCGACTATATTCGATATGTCGGTGAAGGGGCTGCCGTCAAACGAACGGTACTCCCGTTGAGAGAAACCGGCGTCCTCGAGCGCCGGGCCGGACATTGGCAACTGTTATCCTGGCACGAATCATTCCGATCCGCTCAACTTGGCGGACCGCTTGCAGCGCCATCCGCAACAGCCGGATCACAAAAGCTCGTCAGTGGAACCGCCGTCGCGATGCCGGATGTCAGTGGGGAATGGGACATCCTCGAAGTCGAGGACGAAAAGCGATACAAAGCCACGTTAGACAAGAATGGCAACGGCCCTTACACGCAACAGCAGGGACGGTTCGTCACAACCAAAATCGAACAACGGTTGTGGCAGGGCACCTGGCACCAGCCCGGCAATGATCGCGAAGGCGGATTTGAGGTGCTCCTCTCGGAAGACGGGAAGGAAGCAAAAGGAATTTGGTGGTACACGCGAGTCGACACACGAAAAAATATTCCGCCGAAGGAACATGGCGGCACGTACCACTGGAAGAAAATGACACCATCCCCAGCCAGCACTCAATGAACCAATCGATCCTATATAGGCACGTTTGTACTTCGGAGTCCGGTTTCAATCACCGCTTCGCTTCCCCTGGAGGTCCTATGCGCAGATCCCTCATTCTTCTCGTCTCTTCCTTCCTCATGATCTCATCAGCCTACGCGGATGGGGGGCATGAGCACCATGCTATTCCCACGCTCAAAAAACAGGTGGGGTCAAAGATCACCTATGGAGAGAATACCGCGGTCTTGACCTTCGGACCTATCGATCTTCCAACCGGCCACGGTGAAGGCGATATGGGTGATTCTATGCCTCGGTTTCACTTCCAAGTGCCTGAAGACAAGTATTTGATCGGCTTTAAATCGGCCATTTCGACGATCGATGGGAAGGAATTGCCCAAAAATTACCTCCATCATATTCTGATGATCAACAACACGAAACCCAGCGTATCCTGCCCCGGTGAGCCACTCTTCTTCGGTGGGGCGGGGCTTGAAATGTCCGAGACACAATTCCCGGACGGGTATGGCGTNNAAAGATGACAAGCTCATGACGGTGGTCGCGTTCTATCATGGTGCACCGCCTACCAAAGACGTCATCACGACGTTCACCATGTATTTTGCGCCGAAGACCAAGCCGGTCAAAGAGATGGAAATTTATCAGGTCGGCGTCAACATCGTCTGCTTCACCAAATTCGGCGATCGACCCGCGGATCAGACCGACGAAGGAATCGAACTTGGGCCGGGTGTCCAAGTTCGTACGGCACCGTTGAAGTTTAGTATGGACGGCTGCGTCAAGTATGCCTATCCACACGGCCACGATGAATTGCTCCTGATTGCCTTAGAGAATAAGACCAAGAAACAGACCCTCCTCCGAACTGTCCCTGACGTCGAGCGCGATGGAACGCTTCGTGAGTTTCTACCCCATCAAGTGTATAAAGACGGCAAAGGGTTCCCGATCTCCAAGAATGATGAGTATGAGATGGTCATGGTCTACCACCATGCTCTCCAAAACTCTGAACCTCAACATGGCATGGGCAACTACTTGCTCTATATGACGCCAGGTACGTGCTCGCCACAGAGCGCCTCCGTCACACCTTAGTGTTCATTCTCCGTACCCACCGGCCCTCATCTCGGCCGGTGGGTGCGCTCCTTCTCGATCATTCACATCGGTTGGATTCACCAGATCTTCAATTTTGAGGCTGGTCGCAGTTAGGCCAACCATCGCTACAGGATGTGCACATCCTGACTGCCCGACCGCTGCACCCCCTGCGAGAAACCCCAAATCCTTTGGAGACAATCCCCTTGCCCTGTATACTGATCATCCTAGGTATCATACGTACTATTTGTCACCACCTACGAACTGAGAACAACATAACGTACCCCGGATCACACCCATGATAGCCCCTACCTCCCTACACACCAACGCGTCCACCTCGGGCATGGATTCGTTTCGCACTCTGACGCAGTTTCTACGAGATATTGATCATCCGAGGAGTCCTTTGGTCCTCGCCGAACAAATCCTGTCGAACCTTTCCGCGGCCTCTCAGTATCCACACGGCACCCTGTACGTCATCGATCAGGAACACCACTGCTTTCGGCCGCTACACACGCAAGGACCGGTTGAGGCACTACCCATTCCACCGATCGTGGCGCTCGACCATCCTCTGATTCGAAACCTTGCGCGACACCAACACATCCTCGACGCGACCACACTGGCCTCCTTGCCGGACCTGGCATGTCAGGACAACTCGCCAGCCGCAATGTTCGGAACGCTTCCCTATACGCTTGTCATTCCGCTCATGACTCGCGGTAAACTCCTCGCATTCGCACTCCTCCAATCTCAACTCAAATCGCCTCTGCTCATACCAATGACAATGGAACTCCTCAGCGCGATGGCGCAGGGTGCCGCAAATGCGCTCGATTCGCTCCTGATGTACGAGGATCTTCGTCAATCTCAGGCACTGATGCGCCGAACCGATCGATTGCGGTCGCTGGAAATCATCGCCGGGGGATTCGCTCATGAAATCCGAAACCCCTTAACCTCCATCAAAACATTCATTCAGCTCGCCCCTGAGCGAAAAGACGATACCCATTTCATCGGCGAGTTTAGCCGCATCGTCCTTGACGACGTCAATCGAATCGAACGATTGATTCAGGAGATTCTCGATTACGCTCGATACATGGAACCGCAGTTGACCGACGAAGACCTCAATGACATCGTCATGTCGTGCCTCTACTTCATCCAGGTGAAAGCCGAACGGCATGGGATCAAGATTGAAAAAGAGTTGGCACCTGAGCTTCCTCGTGGCATGCTGGATCGGCAACAGATCAAGCAGGTACTCTTGAATCTCCTCTTGAACGCCATGGATGCCATTGGTGAGAAACCCGGGATCATCCGGGTACGAACCCATCAGCTCCAGAAACCGGAAGGTGACCACTGGATGCAGGTCGAGATTGAAGATACGGGGCACGGAATTGCATCAGAAAACCTGGAGCATATTTTCGACCCGTTCTTTACCACCAAGCACACGAGTACGCTGAACGAGGGAACAGGCTTGGGCCTGACGATCGCGCACCAAATCATCCAGGAACATCGAGGAGAGATGCACGTTTCCAGCGAGGTTGGCCAGGGAACGACCTTCCGCATCACTCTTCCGACTCAACGCCAATAGCACGCAAGGAGCCGTTGTGGAGAGCGTCATCGCAAAGAAACGAGTCCTCTTGATCGACGACGAAGCTCGCGTCCGCACCTCGCTCAAAATGGTGCTAGAGCCGGTCTACGACATCGTTCAAGCCGGAGACGGACACGAGGGGCTCGACATCTATCGAAAGGAAGAGCCGGACTTAGTCCTTCTTGACGTCATTCTTCCTGGAACCGATGGTCTCGCCGTGCTGCAAATGCTCCGTATGGAGCGAAAAGTCACCCCAGTGATCATGCTCACCGGCACCAAATCTGTCAAGACGGCCGTCGACGCCATGAAACTCGGGGCAGCCGACTACCTCTCAAAACCATTCGACGTCGACGAACTTCGGATCGTCATTGATCGCGTGATGAACTCGTCAGAATTGGAACGCGAAGTCAAGCAACTGCGTGCACAAGTCGTTCAACGATACGCGTTTCACAATTTGATCGGCAAAAGCCATGGGATGCAGGAAATCTACTCAAAGATCGAGCAAGTCGCCGACAGCCGTACCACCGTTCTCATTACCGGAGAAAGCGGGACAGGTAAAGAGCTGGTAGCCAAAGCGTTGCACTACAACAGTTCCCGCAGAGAACGGCCATTTGTCGCACTGAACTGCGCGGCCCTGCCCGAAACATTGATCGAAAGCGAACTCTTTGGGCATGAAAAAGGGTCCTTTACCGATGCCACCGCACGACGCGTCGGACAATTCGAGTTAGCTCATACGGGGACCTTGTTTCTCGACGAAATCGGGGATTTAAGTCCTGTGACGCAAGCAAAGCTGCTGCGCGTGATACAAGAGCGGGAGTTTACGCGAATCGGTGGCGTCCAACCGATTAAGATCGACGTCCGCATTGTCGCCGCCACCAATAAAAACCTTGATGAGCTTGTCCGAAAAGGACAGTTTCGAGAAGACCTTTATTACCGAATCAACGTGATTTCACTCTATCTCCCTCCTCTGCGTGAACGCGGCGAAGACATCCCCCTCCTGGCTAAACATTTTCTAGGCAAGCGGCTGGAGGAAGAGCGGCGTCCGCCTATTGAGTTTGGGAAGGAGGCCTTAGAACTTCTGACTCGCTATCCGTGGCCCGGCAACGTGCGCGAATTGGAGAACTTCGTCGAACAGGCATTTATCTGGTCACAACAGGCAGGAGAAATCACCCCAGAGCACTTACCAACTTCCATGAAAACCGACTCGCGTTCGCCATCGCTTCGAGACGACACGCTTGCCGGCCGTATGTCGCTTGAGAAGGCTGTGATGGAGTTCGAACGGGAAATCATTCTCGATGCCCTGAAACGAACCAACTACGTACAGACTCATGCGGCGAACCTACTTGGGATCAGCCGCCGCATGCTCAAATACCGCATGGACACCCTTGGGATCGGTCGACCAGAGACTTCTACAAGTCAGGAATCCGAACAGAATGTGCAAGAATGACACACTTATGCACAAGAATGCCACATTTATACACACTTTATACACACAGAGATGTGAATAGTGTAGGAATGCTATCAATTTCTGCTACTATATATAGCGCTTCTTATTGTAACAACACTATATGTATGATTAAACATATAACATATTGAAAAGGAACAGTATTTGCTTATTTTTCAGATGGGTTAATTTGAAATTCTACAATGACCTCTGAAAAACCTGCCACAAGACCGACCGTCCTGGTCATTGATGATGAAGCAGGCCCACGCGATGCCTTGAAGGTGATCCTTCGTCCGTTTTGCACGATTTACTGTGCAGAGAGTGCCACAGCGGCATTGGACATTCTTAGCCACAAGCCGATCGACCTCATTACCCTCGACCAAAAACTTCCAGATCGACATGGGTTGGAGCTGCTCCAGGACATCAAACACACCTATCCAGACATAGAGGTTGTGATTGTCACTGGCTATGGAAGCCTGAAATGTGCCATGGAGGGCATCCGTCATGGAGCCGCTGGCTACTTACTGAAACCATTCAATATCAATGAACTGACCAGCCTCATCCAGCAGACCGTGGAGAAGAAGCGGCGGCTCGACTTTCTTCGTCAGTGTTTGAGGAACTCTTCGGAGCTTTGGGGATCGAAGGAAGACAGCACACGTGCGTGGCACACCCTACAGACTGGATATGCGGCTCTTTGTACCGAGACGGACAATCATTCTTTCCTCTCACACAGCGACATGGGTTTGCTGCCGCTTTTTTCCGATATCCTTGAAGCCACAGACCGTCAGCTGCTCAACCATTCGAGCCGTGTAAGTTTCTATGCCACCTTGATGGGCACGCGACTCAATTTGACCCTCTCAGAACAAAAGACATTGGCTCTGGGAGCTTTTCTCCATGATATCGGAAAGACAAGCTTTTCTATATACAAGTTTTCTGAAGATCAGGCCCTCCCATCACGAGCTCCTATTCTGTGTAAGGAGCACCCAGGTAGAGGAACTCGAATGATTGCCTCATTGGAGTTACCGACTGAGGTGGGGCAGATTATTGCATCGCACCACGAACGGTGGGATGGGCAAGGGTACCCCCTTGGGCTTCAAGGTACAGAGATTCCTTTCTTGGCTCGCATTGTCGGCATCGCTCAACTATTTGATCATCTGACCGCAGATGCTCCAGGACGATCTCCCCTCTCCACTGACCAGGCTATTCAACAGATCTCGAACCAAGCTCATACGCACTTTGATCCGGAGCTGCTGGAACCCTTCCTGGATGTGGTCAAAGAGTCGGCTGCCGCCGTTCCAACCATGAGCACCGTCCCCGCCGCATAAACTACTCCTGCGCTCCCGCAATCAATTCGGCAGCTGTCGCTCGCGTCTTTTGAGTCACTCGCTCACCGCCGAGCATGCGGGCAATTTCACTCTCTCGACTGGGGCCACCCAACGCGCGTACCTTGGCCACGGTTCGTCCTTTCACGTCTGACTTTTCTACGCAGAAATGATGTTCCGCCTGAGAGGCAACTTGTGGGAGATGGGTAATACACAAGACTTGATGGTATTGCCCCAGCGCCCTCAATCGTTTGCCGATCGTGGCTGCAACGGCCCCTCCCACGCCTGTGTCAATTTCGTCAAAAATCAATACTGGGACATGATCCACCTCTGCAAGGACAGATTTCAGAGCAAGCATGACCCGGGATAACTCTCCCCCGGATGCGACACGGGCCATCGGCTTGAGGGGTTCACCGCTATTGGTCGACAACAGGAACTCGGTACGATCGACTCCATCGAGGCCATAGTCTCCCTCAGACTCGACCGGCAGGACCTGGACCACAAACTGCACTGGTCCCATTTTCAACACATCCAGTTCTTTTCCCACGAGTTTCGTCAACCGCTTCGCCGCCTCGGCTCGTTTGGTCGAGAGCCGTCGGGCCAGTTCTGCCACGATCTGTTGTTGCTCATGAATGAGCCGATCATAGTGATCCAGTTCGTTCTCTGAACGGCCTAGCAACTCTAGCTCCTCCTTCACCCGACTATGCGTTGCCAGGACAGCTTCCAGCGTTCCCCCATATTTCTTTTTCATCTTCTGGATGAGCGCCAGGCGATCTTCGATGGCCGTCAGTCGTGTGGGATCGGCATCCAACCGATCGGTATACTGACGCAAGCTGTCAGTCACTTCCTTCAAGAGCACTCTGGCTTCAGACGTGAGGTCCGCAGTGGCTTTCATCTCAGGATCAAGGTGAAACAGCTCTCCCAATGCCCGCTCAGTGAGCACCAAACTTGACACGATGCCCTGCCCATCTCCCTGAAGCTGCTCCAGAGCTTCGGACACAAGCTCCATCAAACGTCGCGAGGATGCTAACCGTTGACGTTCGACTTGCAGCGCCTCTTCTTCTCCTATGCGGCAAGCCGCCTCATCCAACTCCTGCCGCTGGAAATTCAACAGATCTTGCTGTTGCCGGCGCTGGTCATTGGCAGCTGCAAGCTCCGCACGTTGTTGACGGGAACGGCTCCACTCTTGATGGGCTGCTTGATACTGGCCCCGAAGATCTTGGAGGCGACCAAATGCGTCAAGCACCTCCAGCTGAGCTGAGCTGGACAGCAGTGATTGCTGGTCATGCTGACCATGGATGTCGATTAACGTTCCCCCGAACTCCTCCAACATATGAACCGGACTCAGGACTCCGTTCAAGTAAACCCGATTTCTCCCCGATCGGGCGATGATGCGCCGGATGATGAGTTCTGAGTCGTTCGGCCCGAGAATCCCTTGGGTTCGGAGACGCTGGAGAAGAGGATGGTTGACCGGAATCTGAAATGAAGCCTCGAGCTGCGCTTCATCTTCGCCGAAGCGGATCTGGTCGCTCGAGACACGTCCACCGACAAGCAGAGCCACGGCATCGATCAACAGGGACTTACCGGTTCCGGTCTCTCCGGTCAACACAGTAAACCCTGAGTCGACACTCAGACTCAGTCGTTCAATGACGGCAAAATTTGTAATGCGCAGCTCAGTGAGCATCGCGCGACGAGGCTATCTAGGCGGTCCCTGCATGCTGGGCAAGGAGTGAATCGATCACTTCCTTGAATTGACGTTTGGGCCTGGCACCGACCAGCTTCTCAACCGGCTGACCATTCTTAAAAAAGAGAATGGTGGGTATGCTCATCACCTGGTATCGACCCGCGACTTCAGGGTTTTCATCAGTATTGAGCTTTCGAACCTTCACCTTTCCCGCATATTCCTTGGCCAATTCATCGACGATGGGGGCCACCATTTGACAAGGGCCACACCACACGGCCCAGAAATCAACCATCACAAGCTCAGAGGCCTTCATGACTTCTGCATCCCAGGTAGAATCTTCGACTTTCAAGGCATCACCAGCCACGTCTTCCCCCTCCTTCAGAGTTTGGATCAAGAATATACGCCGATTCCGGCATGGTACCCTACCACTGTTTTTAGAGTCAAATACGGATCACCGCTTGGTTTGAACTCCACGCTGTATACCATCGGACTCTGAGACTTGCGGCGGAAGCCCATACGGCCCTCCTGGTGCCGGCCAAGGGAGACCACGCTCTCCATACACGAGTGGGTTCAGGAGGGTCCGCATGAGAGCCGCCTCAGCATTTCCGACCCCACCCACCCCGGTAAAATTCAACATAACACCGTATTGCTCACGATCGGGAAATTTGATGTAGTGCAACCCCACTGACCAACATTTGCAGGGGTTCTGATACAAGGCGACCACGTCCAGCTCAGGACTTCTTCCATTCTTCACGTCATAGTAGGCTTTAGCGCCAACGGTCCAGCCCCATGGCGTACGGACTCCGCCACCCATTGTGACAAACTGAATCTCGTTGGTCGGGGCAAACACTTCGTTGAAGGAGATGGGATTCCAAATGTCACCTCGCCTGACCCGATTGCCATCCCTGGTGTATCGCTGTCCAACCTCGAAATACCAATTCGTTCCCTCTTGAAACCGAAGATCCGTATTGAATTGGCTCACACCAGGCTGGTAGGGATCGAAAAATGCATCGACGGTCAGGTATCGATTGATCGGCGGTCGAAGCGCCCAGGCCTGTGCGGCCTGGCCGAATAGTGGGGTATCCAACTGCGACAAACCGCTCAGCGGTGGAAGATTGTTCCCGATCACGGCTCGCATCCAGATATCAGAAAACTTCCTGCCTTGGATAGGTACCGTCGCTGGCTGGAGCGGCTGGGTAAACGATCCCAGAAAAGGGATGACGCCTGGTGTGAACTCACGGGCCAAGGTCTGCACATCACCGACATGATAGCTCTGGGCCACCGTGAGATCGAGCCAGTTGAAGGCCGTCCGCTTGCCTGATTCCAGCACGCGACTTCTGACCAGATAGGTCATGAGGTTTTTCCTCGGCAGATCGTCGACTTGATCGATTTGTGCCAGTGCCGATTGCCTTGTGCCAGGCACATATTCATACGTGACCGTGGGCTCAATCGTGTGCAACAGACTGTTCCCATCAGCCAACAAGAATCGGCGTGTCAGCTTCGAGGTCGCGTCGACCCCCAACCAAAAGGTTTCTCGATGTTGGGCATCATCCGACAGAGCACCCCTCGTATAATAGACCTCCCGGAACTTCGCCTGCGGACGAATCCCAATGATGTGTCCGAGCTGAATCACTTCCGTGGCAATGCCTGGGACAACGTTGAACCGGTTGACCGCGAACCCTTCCTCTCGATAAAAATTGACATAGTTCCCCTCCAGGCCATACAAGACCGGTAAACTAAACAGTGACACATAGGGGAGGTTATAGCCGGCCTCGGGGAGCCGTTGGAACGTGTCTTTTCCCCCAGATTGTAATGGCTGCAAATAGAGCCCCAAAAGATAGAGATTGCCGTATGGAAGCCGTTGGGACAGCAAGAGGTTCGACTCGGCACTCGGTAAGGCTCGGAGTACGCCTGAATTGCTCAACTGCTGATAAAAGTCCGGGTCAGTGACCAAATTGGCATTGGCCCGCAGCAGGAGCGTGTCCGTAAGATATTGCGTATGAGTCCCCGTCACCGTTGCGCGCGCTCGTTCAGCATCACCGCCCGTGTCGGTCCCGCCGGAAGCATCCGGGAGTTGTGTCTGCTGCAAATAACTCACAAACCATTTCCCACGAGATCGCCGGTCCAACACATACCGATACTCAAAATCCGATCCGTATCCCAATCGATTGTAATAGGAAGGGGAGATCGTCAAGTCTTGACTCGGACTGATCGCCCAAAAAAAGTGTCCCTGCACACCAAACCCAAACCGACTGTTATATTTGGGGGTGGGAATCAAGAACCCCGTTTGCCGCCTGGTCATTGGATACGAAAAAGTGGGCAATGGAATCGTGGGCACGTCCAAAACGCAGAACCAGCCCCCCTTCAACCCCAAGGTATCCCCTATCGTCATGTCCAGGTCTTTGAAGCGAAAGCGCCACGCCGGGACCTCTCCCTCCTGAGCATCGCAGTTGGTAAAACTGCCCTCTTTCACGCGATAGTGATATTCGGAAAATCTCTGCATCAGCCGGCCTGATACCAGCGTGTTGCGGGCGGGAATGAAGAGCTCCCCATGTGTGGCCACGCCGGCCTCTGTATTCACATTCAATTCCAATCGTTCGGCCGTCACATCAGCCTGCGGATCGGTTAAATGAACATGGCCGAGGGCGGTGAGAATCCCGGGTAGGACTTGAATCGTGGCGTGGTCTGCCGTAAGTGTGATCGCGCCCTGCCGAATCACCACCGATCCGTTTGCTTCATAGACTTCCTGTTCTTGCCGATAGTCAATACGTTCCGCTGTGATATCGAGGGGTGCGGAGGCAGACGAGGAACCGTCTCCTTCCTCTTGACGATCGGCAGCTGAAACGGGAAGGGCTGGAAGCACGAGTGCGGCGCAAACACAGAGGACGCGGGTCCACGTGAGAGGATCCGCCATGTTAGCCGCGAATCGGGGATAGACCACAGCCACGCACTGCCGCCTTGATATCTCCCAAGAGCATGAGCGATCCCGCAATACAGATCAGATCACGAGACGTTGCCCGGCCTCTGGCGACAGCCAGCGCGTCCATCGGGAGAACCGCCTCCTGCACTGGTCCATGCCACTCGTGCAGGACCGCACGGAGTTCATGAACCGTCGCGGATCGGACGAGGGCTGCCTGTGTCAGCACGATCTCAGATACCATGGGTAGGAGTGGAGTAATGAATCCACGATGATCTTTATCTCGCATCATGCCCCACACGAGAATTACCCGCGAAGCGGGATGGCGGGAAGTGTACTCTCTCAGATACCGGGCAAGCGCCTGCGCAGCGGCAGGGTTGTGGGCCCCATCGAGCATGACCGTAGGATGTTCGTCGATCGTTTCCAATCGCCCTTCCCACGATACCGTCTGCAAGCCCTCCCGAACGGCTGACTCCGACATGTCGATGCCTTGTCCTTCAGCAGCTTCGAGCAGTGCCAGTGCACAGGCGGCATTATCCCACTGATGGTGTCCGGCCAGGCCGCAACTCACATCATCGATGACATGCCTGACTCCCCGATACACCAATCGCCCGGCACCATCTCGTTCTAGACAAAAATCCTGGCCAAGGCGCCACAGCGGTGCAGATCGTTCCTGTGCGATCCCTCTCAAAACCTGTTCCGCCTCCTGCCCCACGCGACCAATCACGACCGGCACACCCGGCTTGATGATCCCGCCCTTCTCAAACGCAATGGCACCCTCCGTGTTGCCCAAGTACTCTTGATGGTCCATGCCTATCGTCGTAATGGCAGTGGCCAGGGGCTGGTCGATCACATTGGTTGCATCAAAGCGCCCCCCCAACCCGACCTCCAATACGGCGACATCCACCTCGGACTCTGCGAAATGGAGCAAGGCCATCGCCGTCGTCATTTCAAAAAAGGTGGGCTGCAGGTCGTCCTTCGTGACTGCTCGCAAACGCGTGATGAGCGCCCCGACGTGATCCTCCGTAATCATGCCGCCGTTGACACGGATCCGTTCACGAAATTCGACCAGATGCGGCGACGTATAGAGCCCGACGCGCCGGCCGGCACAGTGAAGCATTGCCGCCGCCATCGCAGCCGTGGACCCCTTCCCATTGGTGCCTCCGATATGAAGCACACGAAGCGACGCGTGGGGATTGCCGACCCGCTCCAAGAGGAGACGCATGGTCTCCAGCCCCAGCTTGATGCCGTGCTTTTGGAGGCCATAGAGGTACTCAATCACGGAGGAATAGTTCATCAATACGCCGGTGGGAAGCAGCAGCCTAAAAATGATTCACGAGAGTGCCGACCGTCTCCTTGAGACGCTTGCGCTCGACGATCATGTCGATCATCCCGTGCTCGAGAAGAAACTCAGCCCGTTGAAACTGATCGGGCAACTGCTGCTTAATCGTTTGCTCGATCACGCGAGGCCCGGCAAATCCGATCAAGGCTTTTGGCTCTGCGATGATCACATCTCCCAACATCGCCACACTGGCCGTGACACCGCCGAAGGTGGGATCCGAGAGAATAGAGATGAACGGTAATTTGGCCTCGCCGAGCTTGGCGACGGCCGTCGAGGTCTTGGCCATTTGCATCAAGGAGAGAATGCCCTCCTGCATACGTGCCCCGCCGGAAGCGGTCACCAGAATGACGGGCAGCTTCAGCTCCAGTGCGCGATCGATCGCACGACACAGCTTTTCCCCAACGACCGACCCCATGCTCCCGCCCATGAAACTGAAATCAAACACGCACAGCACGATGCGGCGCCCGTCTACCAACCCTTCTCCAATCACCAGCGCATCTTTACGGCCTGTCTTTTCTTGATGCGCTTTCACACGCTCGCGATAGGGCTTGGTATCCTGAAACAGCAGTGGATCTTGTGCTTCCAATCCGGCATCCCATTCTTTGAACGTACCGAGATCAATCAGCAATCCGATCCGCTCTGTCACCGAAATCGGGAAGTGATACTCGCATTTGGGACACACTTTGTTATTGCGATCGACTTCTTTCCGGTAGACGATTTCCCGGCAGTGATTGCACTTGAGCCACATTCCCTCACTCCCTTTCGAACGTGGAGGGGGGGTAGATTCAGCGGGCTTCTCTTTCTTAAACCATGCCATGGCTCTCGCCTTCGCTTAGTGATATGGAGGGAACGCCATACTCAGATGGAACGGGTAAACAATAGCACAGCCCTGTCTTCGATGCACGTTCCTGACTCTTCGCTTCGATGATCTCAGCACCGATTTATGGGCTGCCCACCGGTAGCGTCAGCTTCACCAATATCCACACTCCGACTACGACGCTGGCCATGCTGGCAAATCCCTGAATCCCCACAAAGAGTCGGTCGCTGACCGAGAGTGAGCAGACGATCGGCACACTCAGCAACAACCCAATGACCATCATTCCAAGAATGGATCCCACACCGAATACCAGGATCGACAAGAGGCCGGTACCCACTTCCGTCGTGGTCGCAAGGATCATCAACATCAAGGCCGCAGATCCGGCCAAGCCGTGTACCATGCCGATACAGAGGGGACGAATCGACTCAACAACCCAGTGCCGATGGCGATGATCCTCCTGTCGCTGGTGACTATGAAGGTGGATGTGTGGAGCACCGTCATGTTGATGCCGGTGGACATGCCAACGCTCTCGGTACAATTTGAGGGCCAGCATCCCTCCTAACAGAATCAAGAGAATCCCGACACCTGATTCGGCAATGAACTCAAACTTGGGAGGAATATGAACGCCCAAGACAAGGACAACCGACCCCACCAACAGTAATGTGAGCGTGTGTCCGATGCCCCACCACAGACCCACCGCTCCAGACGCAAGCAGAGACGGTCGCTCTGCCAGGACGGTCGAAACTGCAGCAAGATGGTCGACATCCAGCGCATGCCGAAGTCCAAGTACGAAGCCGACACCCAACAAGGTCATCAGTTGCGTGTCAGGCATGGCCGGTTAGGACACCCTCGGCGGACAATAAACTCCTCTGAACCTTGAAGACAGCTAACACCTTCACCTCACCATATGAAGTGCCGAGTTGAGCAGAACGCCCAGCGAGACGCCTCTAACCGCCACGAGCATGCATCTCCAAGTGCGGGTCCTCTCGGAGACGATCAATCTCGATCAACCCTCTGTCTCGAAGTCCGACGTCTTCCAACGCCTTACGTTCCTCGGCTCCACGATCACGGCGAGCCGCCCATCCCGATCGAATCATGTCACGGAGTATCTCCGGAGATTGATGCAGGCGAAGCGGCTTGCGCAAATCGGTGCCTTCCCTTGCGTACAAACAACGAAACCACAGGCCGTCGGCTGTGACTCGACTACGATCGCAAGACGCACAAAATGGCTTGGTCGTGGAGGGAATAATCCCAAAGATCGTGCCGTCCGGCAAGCAAAATCGCTGGGCCGGGGCCGCCCCTCGCCCGGCCAGAGCAGTGATTCGCCCATACCGTCGTGCGAGGTCATCCAAGATCATATCCTGAGACAACACCTTTTCCATCCTCCACTCGTTCGCGCCGCCCACATCCATATATTCAATGAACCGAACTTCGGCCTGGTAGTGTTTGGCGAATTCGAGTAAATGGCTCAATTCATCGTCATTGAACCCACGAATGGCCACCGTGTCGAACTTCAGGTTGGGAAACCCGACTTTCCCGACCGACTCAATCCCTTCCACGACGCGTGAGAATTCATCTCGCCTGGTCAATTGACGAAACCGCTCAGGGCGAAGGGTGTCAAGACTGATGGTCACTCGATCGAGCCCCGCTTCGTAGAGTTCTTGCGCCTGTTCAGCTAAGAGAATGCCATTGGTCGTCAACGCGACTTCCATAATCCGACGATTCTGTCGCAGTAAGCGAACCAACCGCGCCAGGTCTCTGCGCAACAGAGGCTCCCCGCCTGTGAGCCTCACCTTATCGACTCCGACATCGGTGAAATACCCGACCAGCATCGCCATTTCCTCGAAACTCAGAATGTCTTCACGCGGCAGCCAGACATACTCCGGTTCCGGCATGCAGTACGTGCAACGAAGATTGCACCGATCGGTGACAGACAAACGGAGACTACCAAGGGGACGACCGAACGTGTCGACCACAGATGGAAGATCGGAACTGATCGATCCAGAATTCACAGGCTTCCTGTTCCCTCCGAAAACCCCTTCCGTTCACCCCCTCACGCCTTACCCATCCCTTAGGGATGTTCCTCCACCCACACTTCCCCTTCGGGCGTGTGTTCAAGCTTCCAAATCGGCGTGATTTGTTTAAGCTCGTCGATCGCCCACTTACATGCGCGAAAGGCATCCACACGGTGCTCGGCTCCAGCAATAATCAGGACAATATTTTCACCGATCGCAATGTCTCCATATCGGTGAATGATGAGCAGCTCCAGAATATCGAAATCGTTCAACGCCCTCTCTCGAATCTCCCGCAACTTCTTCTGAGCCAATCCTTCGTAATGTTCAAACGTGATTCCATCGACCTCCCGCCCACGCGATCGATCACGCGCGATACCTAGGAACGTCGCAATCCCACCGATCCGTTTCGACCGACCTCGCACTCGATCGAGTTCCTGATCGATAGAAAAATTCTCCCGCTGCACACGGACGAATTGGCTGTCATCCTGAACGCCGCTCACTGAATTCCCCCCGGCGAAGGGCGGTAATAACGCGATTTCGTCAGCCTCATGAATTCTCGTCTCCGCATGGGCAATCTCTTGATTCACGGAAACGAGCACTTTCTTGTTGGCAATCAGCTCTCCGATTTTGGGATGCGTCACACTGATTTGATCAATCAGATCGTGGACCGGCCGTCCGTTCTCAAGCGCCAGAGAAAGGGACCCCTGATTCCCTGCCAACGATTTCGTCAGTCCGAACAATTTAACGGTGATCACGGTTTCCGACCCTCATCCTCCACCTGAGCCTCAGCCTATCCCTCTCTGGTGTACGTTCCTGATTTTCCACCCGACTTTGATAAAAGACACACGTCGCTGACACTCATTCCCCGATCCACGGATTTGCACATGTCGTACATGGTCAATGCCGCAACCGTGGCAGCCGTCATGGCCTCCATTTCGACTCCCGTCGGTCCTGTCGTCTTAGCCGTGGCTGTAATCGTGATGGCACAGCGGCCGGTCGGGTCGAGCCGCGGTTCTTCCAGGAAAGCAATGTCGACGCTGGTCAGCAAGATGGGGTGGCACATGGGAATCAGATCCGGTGTCCTCTTCGCACCCATCACGCCGGCAACCTGTGCAACAGCCAAGACATCACCCTTGGCAATTTTGCCTCGTTGAATCTTTTCAAGGGTTTCTGGGAGGAGGAAGACTCTAGCTTGAGCCACAGCCAGCCGTTCAGTCGACACCTTGGCGCTGATGTCGACCATCCGAGCACGGCCCGAATCATTGAAGTGGGTAAATTCAGCCATTTTCCCCGTCGAATCAGTATGTTGCAGCCAACTGGTAGTGGATTATAGGTGCCGCCAGAAACGAAGGTCAAGCCAATGGCAGACGGGAGTCTGTGGCTGAATTCTGTCGTGAAGTGAGCGTCCCATACGGGAGATCCACGACAGATACTTGCGGCCACGAGTCAGACGTGTTACATCGTAGTACATGAAGGCATCCACCATGACAATCCGCCTCGATGCCAAGATCCAGCGAGAGCTTGATCGTCTGAGCCGCCGGCTCGGACGTAGCCGTAGCGACATCGTCCGCGATGCAGTGAGACGACAGGTTGCCTTGTTACGTTTTGAGCAGTCCCGTCGCGCGTTACTGCCTCTCGCCGAGGCACAGGGCATTCTCACTGACGAGGACGTGTTTCGCATCGTGTCGTGAAGATTTTTCTCGACACCAACGTCTTAGTAAGTGCCTACACCGCACGAGGTATTTGCGCCGACCTTCTCCGTTATATCCTAACTGAGCATGACTTACTCACAGGCGAGATAAATCTCTTAGAACTTCGACGAGTGCTCAAGGGTCGGTTCCACGCGTCGGGGGAAATCATCGAGACGATCGAGGCAGAACTCCGTGACGCAACGATTATCCAAAAACCTGCAAAACCTTCTCCAATTCCCGTTCGCGATCCAGACGACGGATGGGTACTGGCTTCAGCAGTCGATGGCCAGGCCGATCTCCTGGTCACGGGAGACCAAGACCTCTTAGCGATAGCAGATCAGGCTCCCGTCGCCATCGTCGATCCCCGTGGATGCTGGGATCGCCTCCGACGATAGCGAGGCTACGATACCCCGCAGAAATATTTTCTGAACCCTCTGTTACTTTTCCATCATTGGATCTCTTTTGATTCAGGAGCAGATCGTTTTCGATTCAGTGAGTGTACTCGAGCTTGTGTTCCATCTTTCCATCCGTTTACAAGTCTCTGGAAAATCAGCACAGACATCTCTTTTTTCTCTTGGTACAGACTTTGCCTTATGTTTGAAACAAATGGTCTTAATTCTCTAGCGAGGAGAGACGTCCGTGAAAGCAATCAGTTTTTACTACATGGATGAGGAGCAGCAATGGTTGGGCTCTCCACAAGATTATCCCGACTACTGGGAGGAGGCCGACTCGTTCGACAGTCTGCAATCGAGCCTGTCCTGTCTGCACTTTGACCTCACCGTGATGAACGCCCTGAAGGGTCGTAAGGCAGCCTGAGCAATCTTCCGATGAAGGGGAGTCAGAAGAAAATAATCCCTGTCTTTTTTTTGATGCACGTCACACCAGGCAGCAATGCCTACTGGATTAATTCCTGATTCGCTACTGCTGCCCTGGAATTTCCACTCCTTCATGAGGAAATAGGAATTGAAATCCTGGGCGCCATGATGTATTTGAGAAACACTTTCAAGGCAGTAACGATTCCATCCCCTATATTTTTCTTTTCTCACGGAGGTGTCCAATGCTAGCAAAACATCCCCTGCTAGATTTATTGCGGTACGTTTGTCATTCAAGGCACCACCAAGTGAGTCTTTTTGCCACCGCCGTTATTGCGCTCATGCTGGGTAGTTATCCCGCCGCGTTCGCTGATAGCCCACACGAGGTATGGGCAAT
>DCZN01000020.1:34696-42774 GCA_002331625.1 Nitrospira sp. UBA2083
AATCAAACTCCCCAAGCAAAAGCTACGGTGGGAGGATTTTCATCTGGGAAGGACAGGAGATCGAATCGCACCCTGAGCGCGCACGCGCCCAGGTTATCGATCTTTCGGGAGCGGTAAGCGACCTGTGCCTGGCTGAGACAGGCGTTGCTCCGGTGCGTCCTCATATGCTCGCGTTCAATGCTGCTCAAACCCATGCCATCATCTCGTTTGTGGCAAGCGGACATGTCGTCTTCCTGAATGCGCAGACGCGTGAGCCGCTGGCATGCATCCGCACCTCAGTTGGGGCTGGCGGTGCCAGGCAGGTCCACTTCGCGATCCCCTCGCCCGATCAAACCTATGTCGCGGTGGCGAACCAGAACGGCAAACTGTTCGAGCGCATTGATACGGACTATTCGACGAACNNCGTTCTCAACCCAGCCGCGACCATTAACCTGTTTACCTGCATGACACCGAACGGCATGCCCTGCGAGCTTGCCGGCGTCCGCAACGATAACGCCCCCATTTGTCCAATCATTGACTCTTCGAGCCGATTCTCCTTCGTCACCCTGCGAGGCGGTGGCCTGTTCGTCGTTGACAGCAAGTCCACCCCCATGCAAATTGTTGCGGAATACGATCGCACAACGATTCACCCGAACGGCTGCCTCGGTGCGGAAGCAGCCGGCAAGATGTACATCGACTCAGGCGGTGGCTCAGCAACTAACCTGTTTGAAGCTGATCTCTACGCGCTACCGGCTACTGGCTACTCGCCCAGCAATCCACCGAATACCCCAGCTCCCAAACTGGTTTTCAGTGAAGACGTGGAGGAGGCAGACACACATGGCGCGGCACTCGTGCATGACGGCAGCTTTCTCTGGGTGGCCGATCGTGGCCGAAACTTTCTCTTCGTCGTTGATACGCAAAGCGATGTGATCGTCAATCGTATCAACCTAGCGGGACAGGTGAGTGCAGACCCTACACCAGATCTGCTGTTTCCCTCGCCGCAAGAAACACGCGTCTATTTATCGTTGCGTGGTCCAAATCCACTCACGGCAGATCCCCACGTGAGCACCGGCAGTACACCCGGAGTAGGCGTGATCAAGGTTAAACGCGGCGGACGCGACGGCGACTTCTTTGGTGTCGCGCCGGTGAGTAACATCGACGCGTCTGGCATCGAACGAGCGGATGTCCACGCCATGGCTGTGCGTAGGAAGTAGTAGAGCTATCGTTGCCAAGTCTTCCCAACGGCAGCGAGGGCGTTGTGGTCCAACGGCTTGTGACCTAGTATCCAAGCTAAAACAGCCCGCTGCACTTCGGTTCGAGGGAAGGAGTTGGCCTCGTTTTGCTTGAATCTTTGCCGTGACTAACCTACCCCATAGGCCAGCTACTGTGACCCAGAACGATTTGTGAAAAAGAAACGGGGTACGACCCACTGCTGTCCAAGACAGGATTTACCTAGAGCCTTCTCGCCTGTAACCCGTGGAAATCATAGCTGACATATTCGGGTTGTGAATCGAGGTCTCTCCGCTGTGCAGATACTGTCCAAGATCCAACTTTCAGAAAGTTATCTTGGACAAGAGTGGGTACGACCTCTTAAATTTTCTTGCGATTATCCCGCCTAATCTGAAGCCCTCAAAGCGTTATCGTCACCGAAATGGCGTAACGCAGTATGCCAAGTTCGAGCGAACCTCAACTTTATGATACACATAGTCAGGCGAGAATAGATCGCCTGGGCCTTGCCTGGTCACTGATCACGGCCGCTCGGCTGTGGCCCACGCCATTCAATCCGCATGTTAATCCCCATCGGTGAACCAGTGAGAATCATAGCCATTACTGCCGTGCTCACACTGATACTGATTGGCACTGGCCTTCACTATCTGTGGGAATTGATTTCGATCGGAGCTGCGTACAAGGCGAAGGTCTTGTGCTCGGACGTCTTTGTGTCTAAGCGCTCTCCCAACGACGTTCTGAGCAGCGACCTTGCTGTCGATGACTTGGCCGTTCTTCGTTCCATCGACGCGACAATCGATCGCACAACACAGACAGCATCGGCCACCTTCCTTGGGTTGATAAGACAAACTGCGGTGTACCGTTCTGGTCTTGGTTGCGCGTTGAAATTCAAAGACTATGACCAAGGAGTGTTTGCTCAAGTCGATACCCCAATCAACCAACTTGACACTGCGGAAAGCCGATGGCCCGTAAAGCAGTCAAAAGACAGCTCTGCTGTGCAAGTTGATCAAGCTCTCTTAGATGCTGCCTTAGACTGGGCTTTTTCTGAACCCGATCCAGAACACCTGCGCCGAACGCGCGCTGTGGTCGTTGTCCACAGAGGTCAGATCGTGGGTGAGCGATACGCACCGCCCTTTGATCGGAACACTCCCCTCATCGGCTGGTCGATGACCAAGAGCGTGGTACATGCGCTGGTCGGTGTATTGATTAAAGAGGGGAAGTTATCGCTTACCGAACAAGTTCTGGCACCGGAGTGGCCAGAGCCGAACAACCGAAGAAGCGCAATCACAGTGGATCATCTCCTGCGGATGACCAGCGGAATCGAGTTTGATGAGAACTATACCAACCCGCTAGCCGATGTCACCTATATGCTACTCCACACACCGGATATGGCCAACTATGCGGCGAGCAAGAAGTTGGGTGCGGAGCCGGGCTCCCGGTGGAGCTATTCCAGCGGAACAACAAACATCCTCAGCCGAGCCATCCGTCGTGCACTCCGTGACTCCGACTATCCATCGTTTCCGCATCGCGCCCTGTTTCAGCCTCTTGGTATGACGAGTGCGGTGCTCGAGCTCGACGCCTCTGGTACATTTGTCGGCTCATCCTACATGTATGCCAGCGCTCGCGACTGGGCCAAGTTCGGCCTGCTCTATCTCCAGGGTGGCATGTGGAACGGACAACGTATCCTGCCAGAAGGCTGGCTCCAGCACGCCACCACCCCGACACCGAACGTCCCTGGGAATGCCTTTGGCGCACACTTCTGGCTACAGATACCGAACGAATACACGACTGGTGGAAATGCCAGCCAGCTACCCCAGGATGCATTCCACGCTGTGGGCCACGAAGGCCAGTTCGTCACCATCATTCCTTCGCGTGAGTTGGTGGTGGTTCGACTAGGTCTTAGTCGATACGCCTCGGCTTGGCAACACGACACATTCCTGAGCAAAGTACTTGAGGCGATCAAAGGTTCACCCGTGGCTAACTAATTGCGATCAGGAGGTTGGTGGGCTCATACAATGACATCCGGCTCACGACCAATACCGGGTTCATGCCCGAACGATTCTGAAAATCCGATCCAGGTTGAATAATCCGTTTGGCAGCCCCCCTCCTACCTCGCAGTAAAGCGGTCCTCAATAGACTCCTGAAATGGCCTTGCTATACTGCCAGACAGCGGAACAAGAGCCATGAAAAAGCTGCTGCTCGGTATCGCAGGACTATTGATGCTGGCAATAGCTGGAAGTCTCTTTTGGGTGTACAGCTCGCTGGATGCTCAGATCGCGTCTGCCATTCGTCGCTATGGGCCTGAGATCACCGGTGTGCCCGTCAGTCTCTCAAAAGCCATGATCGACCCCATCAACGGCAAGGCATCCTTGACGGGTCTCGAAGTCGGCAATCCGGACGGCTTCAAGACCAAGCATGCCCTGTCACTGGGAGAAATCAGCATGACGCTCGATATTGGTTCACTGACGACGGATGTGATCCGGATCAAGGAGCTCACCCTGATCAAACCGCAGATCACGTATGAGTATGCGTCCACCGGGAGCAACCTCGATGTTCTACAGCGCAATATCGAACGGTCTATTGCCCAACAGCGCGGCAACCAGAAGAAACCACCGGACTCAGAATCCAGCAAGAAGCTCGTCATCGAGCACCTGTACATCAAGAACGGTACCGTCAGCGTGACTGCCGAGCTTCTCAATAGCGATGCCGTCTCGATGCGGGTTCCCGACCTTCACCTGCAGGACATCGGCAAGAAGTCGAACGGCACGAGCGCCGGCGAAGCCATGCAGCAAATTGTTGGACCGCTCGTCCAACAGATCGGCACCTCCGTCGCATCACGTGGTGTGCAGACAGCCACCAGGACCATTCAGAACGGGGTAGAAGCCGCATCCAAAGCGATCAAGGACCTCCTTAAATAGCTGGACTGGGACCGCATTTCGATTAGTTCCTACTCGCCATCCCCCCTCTTTTTGCAGTCTAGAAAAACACCGCCTGTTTCAGTACACTCTCCCACAACCTTCACGCTTTTCGTAAAAGGAACAGGCTTCCACATCACGGCTTGATGATCGTGTAGCGAGGATACCAATGGGACTTCTCAGCAAACTTCTCGACATGCCGTCGTTCAACGGCGCGACAAACGCGCTCCTCGTAGAGTTGGCCTTGCTCGAATTCACGGAGCCACAACGGACCCATCTGAAGGGTCGTGTGATTGAGCTCTACCGCACACATCGCGCCACAGACGGCACAATGGAAGAGACGGTGGTTGAGCTGAATCAAATGCACCGCTTCTTCCAACTGAACCTTGTGGCCCTTGCGATGAAGGATCTTGGATATAAGCCCCCACTCAAAAAGGAAAAACTTCAGAAAGTTCGCGATCCGTTCGATCCCAGTCACGCGGATGAACGAGCACTGAGCGCGGTCGCACGACGATTGAAATGGCAACATGGAATCGAAATCTGGATTCGCGAAGAACCCATCAGTTTTGATTCCTGGTAGACGGTTCCTTGCTTGACAGACCAATTGACCCACAGTTATTCTGCCGACGTTTCCCAGTTTAGTCGTCACAATACAGGAGACATCATGCGCCTTTCTGCCTTCCGAGCACTGTTTCTTGCCGCGCTGTTTGTGCCCATTCTGCTCCTCCTTACCGCATCCAGCCATGCCGCTGAATTCAAGATGGGTGTCGTGGATCCGCAATCGGTCTTGGAAAAATCTAGCGCAGGGAAACGCGCGCTCGAGGGGCTGAAGGAATATGTTTCGACCAGACAGAAACTCCTGGGCAAGGATGAAGAAGACCTCCGCAATACCGAGAGGCAACTGAAAGAACAGGCGCCCAAGTGGACCGAGACAGAAAAGAAGGAGAAGGAGGGGCAATTCCGATCGAAAGTTCAGGATTTCCAGAAACGTGCGCAAGAATTCAATATGGAGCTCCAGAAGAAGCAGAAGGAGCTCGTGGACGAGTACATGAAGAAGATCTCCGCGGCGACACGAACGGTCGCTGAAAAAGGCGGCGTCGCACTCGTGGTCGATAAAGGTAGCGAGCAGACCGTCAAGATCGTGATCTACAACAAGGATACGATTGATCTGACCGAGCAGGTGATCAAGGAATTCGACCGAGTGAATAAGTAACCGAGGAGGATTGTCAGGCTACTCCAACGGATATCCAGCCTCTCGCCACGCACGAATTCCTCCTTCCATCGAGCGCACATTCTCATATCCCATCTGTTGCAACGCGTCGGCAGCCAGCGCCGATCGATAGCCTCCTCCACAATACAGGACAACGGAATCCTGCTTGTCAGGAACCACGGACTCAATATCCCGCTCAATAATTCCCTTTCCAAGATGCCGAGCACCTCGAGCATGGTCCTGAGCAAATTCATGATCCTCGCGAATATCAAGAAAATGGAACCGCTCGCCCCGGTCGAGACGAGCCTTCACCTCGGACACACTGCACTCCGTCACCCGTTGCTTTGCTTGCTCGACCAGTTTCAAGAATCTTGGATTATGCTTCATGTTTCCTCAACTCTCCTTGATCAGACTAAGGTCGAGGTGAAGGCTGAGTGGAGATGTGCTCCGCTTAACCTTCCCACAACCTTGATCTCCCCGAACCAGCGGCCTTTTTCAGCATCCTCCTAAAACAGCGATGCCTGCTCGACACCCGGGCGACGAAACGTCTGAGGGATCGTACCCATGTCATGTTCGGAGAATCCCACCCTCCGCTTCGCCAATACGAATATCTGTTGGATCAACTCCCAATACGGTCCCTCTCCGGTTTGCCGCTTGAAAAATCGACCCTCCGTTAAGACCCCACCCCTGACCCCACAGAATCGATTGGTGATTTTTCCGATCCGGTCGGGAAATGCTTGCCCCATCCGTTCCATAAACACCGACTCCAAATTGCCGGACAATCTCAATAGACTGAAGGTCGCCGTACGGGCTCCAGCATGATATGCCCGATCCAACAATTCAGGAATATCCGTTTCATTCAGACCAGGAATGATCGGGGCGAGCGAAATACCGGTTGGGATCCCGGCATCTGAGAGCGCCTTCATGGCGGAGAACCGCTTGGTGATCGATGGGGCGTGCGGCTCAACGTGTCGGGCCACATCGTCGGACGAAAAGGGAATGCTGAAATAGACCAGAACCGAAGCCTCGTGATGCAATCGACCCAGCACGTCCAAGTCACGAAGAATCAATGTGCCTTTTGTGATGATGCCGACAGGGTTGCGATAATCCGCACAGACCTCTAAACAAGCACGGGTCAGTCCGTACGCGGCCTCCACTGGCTGGTAACAGTCTGTGTTCCCGGAAAAGACGATCAGCTCTCCTTGCCACGAGCGCTTCTCAAAGGCACGTCGAAGCAGTCGAGGGGCCTCTTTCTTCACGACGATCTTGCTGTCGAAATCCGTTCCGGCTCCGAATCCCCAATACTCATGGGAAGGGCGTGCATAACAATAGGCACAGGCATGGAAACACCCGCGATACGGATTCACGCTCCACCGAAACGGCAAGTCCGGACTGTCGTTGCGGCTCAAGATCTCGCGACTGTCGTCTACATATAGGGTCAACTTGGCTGGGTCGGCTGGTTCAAGTAGGTCACGATGGTGCGACTCGAATGGGTTGGGTGGATTCGAGATCCGGCGCATTTGCCTATCCTGTCCCTCATGCCCAATTGATGTCAATTCAAGGTTCCAGACAGCAGGACCATGATGCCGCCGTCGAATCGGTTTCGTTGACTCTCAGAAACCCAGGTGCTAGATTCCATCGGTTTTTTTGAAAGGATGCCCTGTGCACGACCTCAAACAGCTCCGCGAGAACCTCGACCACATCCGCGCTGCTCTCGGACGACGCGGACACGACGTCCAGTGGAGTGACATCCAACGGCTGAGCGAAGAACGACGAGCGATTACAACACAAGTCGAACAGCTCCGATTTGAACTCAATAAGGGCTCTGAAGAGGTCGCCCGTCTCCGCCGAGCCAAAGAACCGGCTGAAACCCCCATGGCGGCGATGAAGCAGGTGGGGGACCGCATCAGAGATGCCGAAGGAACGTTGCGAACCGTCGAGGAGGCCCTGAGCGATATCGCCCTTCGCATCCCCAATCTCCCCCATGCCTCCGTCCCGGTGGGGGCCGATGCATCCGAAAATGTTGAAGTTCGCCGATGGGGAACCATCCCGTCCTTTTCCTATTCTCCCAAACCCCATTGGGAAGTCGGAGAGCACCTCGGCATCTTGGATTTCGATCGGGCCGCGAAGATTGCAGGAGCCAGGTTTTCTGTCATGACGGGGGCCGGAGCCAGGCTGGAACGTGCGCTGATCAACTACATGCTCGATCGGCACACCACCCAACATGGGTATCGAGAGGTCATCACGCCTCTGATGGTGAATCGCCCGACGATGACAGGTACCGGTCAGCTTCCCAAATTTGAGGAGGATCTTTTTCGTCTGAAAGACGAAGACTACTTCCTCATCCCCACCGCGGAAGTACCGGTCACAAACTTGCACCGTGAGGAGATCCTGAGCGGAGATCGTTTACCGCTCCGGTACACGGCCTACACCCCCTGCTTCAGACGAGAGGCGGGATCCTACGGAAAAGACACCAGAGGTCTCATACGCCTCCACCAATTCAACAAGGTCGAACTGGTCGCGTTCACCACGCCCGATCGGTCCTATGAAGAGCTTGAGCATCTGACAGGGCACGCAGAGTCGATTCTGCAGGACTTGAATCTTCCCTATCGTGTGATGGCGCTCTGCTCCGGGGACATGGGATTTTCTGCCGCCAAGACCTATGATCTTGAAGTGTGGCTCCCCTCTCAACAACAGTATCGCGAGATTTCGTCCTGCAGCAATTTCGAATCGTTTCAGGCCAGACG
>DCZN01000020.1:42955-43094 GCA_002331625.1 Nitrospira sp. UBA2083
GGAAAGAATTACCAAAGAGTAAGTCTCTCCTCTCTCGCTCCGATCGAACACCACTCAAGACACCCTAACGAAAAGCGTCACATACAAGAAAGGAATCGAAATGGGAGCACAATGGTCCCTGAGTCAAGAAGAAGAAGAC
>DCZN01000020.1:43209-46893 GCA_002331625.1 Nitrospira sp. UBA2083
CATGAACGGGCAGAGTTGGTGTATGAAAATCCTCGATACAATGCCAGACGCGGCAGCCAGAAGTCTTGAGCCTCTAGATAGGCTCTACGGCGAACCCGGAGCAAATCAAAGACACCCCTAGTAAAAACTGGCAGATCGCCTTGGCGTGAATGACCTCTGTTTACGAGTAGACGTTTACCTGGCCACTGGAACACTGCAGACTGTGCGATCTAGCACCTGTCTGAGGTCAGGGGTGACGGAGCGGCCGAACGTGCCGGTCTTTAAAATCCAGAAGCCTCAGTCCTCAAACCCCGCGAAAGACTTCGAAACCATTTGTCAACACCGACGATTCCCTGCTCGCCTGAGTACCGTCTTCTACCATGGTTTCCTCTTTTTATTCCCCTCCGAATTCCCTACCCGTTCCGGCTCGCTTAAACATCACCGTTTACCTTATCGAGATTGCGCTAGGCGGAACATCATGAGGTGATCGTTCAAAGTCACGTTGTAATTCGTAAATGAGTTTTCCTTTCGGAGAATTATTATTTCCCATCGCAACCCAGCAGGTAGCGATGGTTCGAAAATTCTCAAACTCAAAAGGCCTTCCGTGACTATCGAGGATCTCACTTTGGACGGTCGAAACCAACGGAATGCAAGCATAGCCGAACATGCCAATTAGTGACGGTTGTGAAAATTGGAATGCGAGCGGTGTGATAATTTTTTCAATTTGATTCGTTACATAGCAAGAACCACCGTCTAAGGTAGATGCATCCAGAACCTGCCCCGGTTGCTCAATCAGCCTTGAAACATCAACGGCGATGATTCCTGATGAATTTGCATTTGTAATTTGAGTAAATGCACTGTCCACATTATCGTTTAGCGTGGCACTGCTCATCGGGCGTTTACATTCAACCCGAACGGCATCCTCATTGTATAAAAACACAATATCACTTGTGAACGACTCACCTGGATGACTAGCGATAAGTCTCGTGTTTCTAAATCCATCAACAGAAAGCATCGGTACTTTTGGACCATGAAACAGCTTCGCAGCCAGCATGTAGACAAAGCCATCATTCCGAGGTCGGTTTGAATTTAAACCTTCGTCTTCAGGGAGTATGGGTCCCTTTTTAAGGACAAACGAAATCCTATCTTTCAAACCTGGGAAGAATTCTGCTTCCCTCACCCAGCCGTCGTAGACACCTAGAATTTCCATTGCCTGAAAGAAAGCAAACCAATGGGAATCTGAGCGCTGCCCCTCGTAGTACTCAATCATGAGTTTTTTATACGTTGCCGCGCGTCCATGCTCTAGTCCGACCCAGAGTAAAGCCTCATCTAATCGTGCCAAAAGTGCTGAGACCGAATGTTTCCATTTTCTGGTTGAATCAATACCCATGAACAAGACCGAAGAAACAGATCAAATCACGACGACTGCCTTTGTCCATAAGTCGTTATAGGTGTTCTGAACAGCGTCAAAAGCGTCCGTGATTTGAGTGAGAGTGGTGGGCGCTGTCTTACCCCCATCCTTGAATGAGGCACCAGACTGATAGCAGCTAGAACCATCGACAATAACATAGCGATCATGAAAGGCTGGTTCTGAGCGAATTTGAATTTTAGCGCCTGACTGCTTGGTGAAGAGCTCCACAGCAGGACGCAGAGTTGACAGTTTGTCGTGAGCTAAGAGCCTGACAGAAACACCAGGTACAACATGAGGCAGGTAGCGAGATACAAAATCTGCGTCTAGGTATCGATCGATAAAAAACAGGTCAGTTCGAGCAGTCTCAATGATCTTTCTGACTTCGTCAAAGTAATCGTAGACAAGCCCCTGGCCCACAGCCTTTGTTAGAGGACCAACTGTCTTGAATCTAAGATCACTGCATGCCTGATGAACCAGGATAGAAATAGTCTTCTTCCCACTGTTTACCCAATCGCCGATTGGGGAATGTAGATTGACTATCGCCTGCCTCAGCAGCAGCGTCTGCGGCAAGTTCCATACTTCAACAAAAGCCGATAGCCGTCCTAACCACGCCAAAGTTTGGTCGCTATCGTCTTTCAATGCGCCGAGTGAGGGCATGGTGCGCCTTAAGTCTTCTATCTCGGCTAGTAGTTGTTCATTGGTCATGTGTTGTCTGCGATTTCAAAAATGAAAGCATTCTACCATAGATTATTATGAGCGCATCCAGGCGGTTGCCCCTCAACCTTGAGCCGAGTTTTTGGAGGCCGGATCCTGTAATCAGACGGCACACACACTTCACACGGCTTCCTATCTTGGTTAGTAAGGCTGACATCGTCGCTTACCTCAAGCTCAGTCCGACCGACGCCAAGTCATCTTCGAAAGCATTCCTCGTCGGTTTCTCATCGACGGCGTCGAGAAAATCTCCAAGTACCAGCTGTAAACTCCACCCTACCCTGACCCAAGGGAATCTTAAAATGGTCAGACCCATTGTCAGACTCAATCCGGAACCACAACCAGATCTCGTTCCAGCCGCTAAGCAGACCGTCAAAGACCATGTGGCTCCCAGTGGCCTTCGTGTCCATGGTACATCCACACGGTTCAGGGAAACCCTTTCTGTGTAGAATAATGACAGGTACCCACCTCTCAAAAGGAGACTTACCATGGTCAGCAAACTCTCAAAACGGATAGAGGAATTTGAGCTGAGACTGAAGCAGCATGAGGGTACAGAACGTGACAACTCTTACAATGCGGTGCTGGAGTTGACAGGCTTTGTCCATGAATTGTCCCGAAAGATCGACTATCAACAGGAAGGGACCACTGTGCAAGACTAGGTAGTGGTCGGTGTTGACAAGAGATCAAACCAGTCAGGGAACCCTAGGAGAGGTCCAACGCCTCCAGTGTTAGAACCCTGCTGTCATAAAGGCGAACACAATAAGGGCTACGACTGCAACGGCAATCGTGATCAGGAGAAGAGGAGGGTCATCACCAAACATTCCAGGCATGATCGACCTCTCGAATAAGGTTTGTCGGGTTCACCTTAGCCTAGTTGGTGCCGGTGGTCCACTGGGAGAATCACTAGTTGGCTGAAGCAGGTCATCAGCTCTGAAGTCGAACGGGACAAGGCCTCCAAGAAACTATGGAAGATGGGCCTTTTACTGGTGGCGGAGACCGCACTTATTATTAGATGAGTCAACACGCTTTAGTTGGCTCCCAATATGGGGTAGTAAGGCCACATCGTCGCCTACCTCAGGTTAAGTTCAACAGATGTCCAATTCCTCTTCGAGAGCGCTCCTCGTCGATATCTCATCGACGGCATCGAGAAAATCTCCAAGTACCAACTCCAAACCCCATTCTAGCCCGACCTGATCCGGGTAATGCAGCGCCATCCGTCATGCCCATCGATTCGGCGGGTATGCCGTGCGGCGATAGCAAGACTTTGCGCAATGAGCCCACTCGGAAACTCAGAGCCTCGGCCGGTGTTGACGGTCTCGCTCGTCCACGCCGCTGTTGTCCGACTTCCGAAGAAAAGCGATGGGTGTTTACCAAACCCACCGGAACGCCGTATACTGCGCGATATCGTAACCGTTTTAAAAAACAGTATGCTTCCGGGTCGAGCGAGCATACGATTGGATGAAGATCACTGAAGGTAGTTTATCCGGTCGCCAAGAACGATCTGATTGGCTCCGGGTCGAGCGAGCTTGGTTTGGAGGGGTGACGGAGCGGCCGAACGTGCCGGTCTTGAAAACCGGAGATGG
>DCZN01000020.1:46910-50049 GCA_002331625.1 Nitrospira sp. UBA2083
CAAATCTCGCCCCCTCCGCCATACTTCGATAGCGATCTGAGTAATAGATGATGACGGGCCCATTTGAAGGTATGGAGAACGCTGTGAACGCTGATCCAGGTGAAAATGAATCGAGAAACATTCAGACGATACGGGAATGTCTCGAACGGCACTTCGTCAGCGTGACGTTTAATCAGCAGGTCAGGCCGACGTTTGCCTTTAAGCATGCCGACGGCAAGGTGTCCTGGCTCCTAGTCATCAACAGGGAGTTTCTTTCTGACAACATGTCCCCCGAGGAGTTACGGCGATTCGTCGAAGAGCGGGTCATCAAGAAGATCCACGCGAACCCCGGCAAACGTATTCAGATTTCAAAGTATCGAGACATCACCGTCGAAGAGAAACAGCTGTCGTAGCCTACCTGCAGCGGAGCCGCTCGCTGTGCGACACATCTACCGCATTGACCATGCCCAGTCATATACCCATAGCTGGCTTGTGACCGTTCAACGGCGAGGGGTCATCTACCACCGGCACTTTACAGACAGCGTGTACGGAGGGAAGCGGAAGGCCCTGGAGGCAGCGAAAGCATACCGAGACAACCTGATCGCTAAGCTCCGACCATTGACCTGGCCAGAATTCTGCCGGATCAAGAAGAAGAATAACCGGTCGGGTATCTCAGGAGTCACAAGGATTGACACGAAGGAGAACAGCCGCGGCACGCTCTATCGTCGTCGGTACTGGCTGGCACAATGGCCCATCGGGAATCGTAAAGCAAAAATGAAAAAGTTCTCGATTAAGCTGTACGGCGAACGGGGCGCGTACGAACAGGCAATCCGGGCGAGACAGAGGGCGTTGAAGAGTCTTGCCAAGACCGTCATGTTTTCTTAGCCGTCACCGCACAGAAGAAGCGAGTGAGGAGAACGCGGGTCCGTAGACAGTTCCAATGTCCGTTACACAGTCGGTCATTGTCCCCCGATGACTTTCTGACCTCTTCCCGAAACACCTCAACCACACCTCGGCTTTTCTGATCCCCCGGCTTTTGTAGGATGGCGGTGCCGGCGGTGCAGACCTTACTCTGCGCCGTATGACACTTCGACACCAACCCCTCGCCTGGAGAACCATTGTGCGTGGGGTGTTAATGGTCTATGGCATGAGCTTTCTGGCAGGGCTGGTGCTCGCCGCGCTTGGGTTTACGCCTCAGAGTGAGCCTGGGGTATACCCGCTGCTTGCCTTGCTGGTTGGTGCGATCGCTGTGGCGGTGGCACTCCATGTGACAGCCACCACGCGACTGTCCAGTCTCATAGCAATGGGTGTAGGAATCTGGCTTTTGAGTGTGACAAGCGTACTGGTGGGTGCCCAGTCCCTCGCAGGCTGGTTCGGGAGCAGTCTCTCCATCGCCGCGACAATGCTCCTTGGTCGGCTATTGCTGGGTGTGACCCTGGACGACTCGCCTGCTCAATCGTCCTATGCGACCCTCGTCCGCAGCATGACGCCGACACGCCGAAAGGTGTGAGACGGTCCTGACCGGATAGTCCCCTCAACGAATACCTAGGGTTATCAAATGGTATACTTGGACTATGCCAAAGCAGCCGAAGCCCCCTAAGCCCCACCTCGTTGCTAGACGAAAACGCAAAGCCGCAAGGGGATCTGATAAAAAGGCCCCTCAACCATTTCCTGATACCAGCCGTATCCCCTGGTTTGGCCCCAAGACCGGAACGGACGCCTAACCACAGTACCGCTCGAACGTCCTCGAACAATCGAAGGCAGTTCGGCGCTTTTCTTCTCAAGTCTACCGGAGACAAGGCCTCCACCTAGCCCACACCGTTCATATCTTTCAGCAAGATCCATCCGCATGACGCGGTTTTCCCTCATCTGACAACAGGACGACCGATCAGTTGTAACAGCCTGACCAGACTCAAGCCCCATACCTCTCGATACCCCCTTTGATGGGTTTCGTCACCTACCAGGGTAATAGTCGCAATTTCCCCCTCATATTACTGTGCGAGAACCATCGAGATTGAAGAGAGGTGACTATGACCCAAACGTTACTCTCAAAACTCGCCATCGACTGCTTCCTCTCACAAGGTGTCGACGGGTTACAGGGCGATGGATGCATCTACGCACTCTCCTCCTCTCCTCCGTCGATCACGACCCCGGAACATCTCCACCCCGGTGACTACGTCAAGCTACGTCTGTGGCTGCCTGATGATGGTTCATATCTCCTGATCGACCTGGCTGAAGTGCAGTGGGTCAAGAACCATTGGATCAAGCTGGACCTGCTCATCACGTCCCCAAAAGACCAAGCTCGACTCAGACAGTTTGTCGCCCCTGCGGGACATGCCACTCCGACTTCACGCAAGATGTGGGAACAAATTTTGATTCGTGCCTGAAGGGGAGACTCACCGCTATTATCTACCCACGGCAGAGGGGGTCGACAGGAGGGCCGACGATGGAAAAACAAACCAACCCTGCAGGACCTATCCGACGGGATCTCCCTGGAAAGGCCTGCCCGTTCTGCGGAGGAACGACTTATCAGCTTGTGCTTCGACCAGCGAGCACATCCCACGAATCCACCCTGTTTGTTCGATGCCGTCAATGCGGGCATCCGAGGAGTCTCGATACAGACTTCAAAAACATCTTGTGGATCTGAATTCACGAATCCAGCGTCGACACCACGGAGGCGACAATGGCAATTCGAAAACTACGCGCATATTTTGAACGCGTCCGACAAAAACGGAAGGAACTTCAGATGCTGTCACTGAGCGGCGTCGTCCGACCGAGCCATATCGAACTCCGGTATACGATTCCCCTCTTGCAAATAGAAAGCACCGGCATCGATATCCAGAACAGGCTGAACTCCCTCGATCCCAAAGCAACTCGCCTACGAAGATTCTTCAGCATGGTCAACAAACCGGCGAAACCACATCCCTCGCTCAGACCTCACCAATTCACACATGGCCGTCCCAGACGCCGCAGACCTGCAGCAATGAACATTCGCTTGATTGGATAGCCTGCACTGAGACCCATTCATCTCTTGTGCCTATCCTATAAGCTGAGGTAAGATGCCTCCGCGTCGGTGATTTCCCGCCCTGGCGACAGTGCCCGCTGTGGATGCGGCCCGATCCCTACAGTTGTGACGTGGAGAGGTGGCCGAGTGGCCGAA
>DCZN01000045.1:0-19442 GCA_002331625.1 Nitrospira sp. UBA2083
CGCCGATGCCCTTGGGGCCGTAGATCTTGTGGGCCGAGAACGACAAGAGGTCGATGCCCATGGCCTGCACGTCGACGGGAATCTTGCCGACGCCTTGCGTGGCGTCGCAATGCAACAGCACGCCCTTCGCTTTCGCGATCTTCCCGATCTCCTGGATCGGATTGATCGTGCCGATTTCATTGTTGGCCAGCATGACGGAAATTAGGATAGTCTTGTCTGTGATCGCGTTCCGCACGTCGTCGGGATTGACCATGCCGTATTTGTCGACCGGCAGGTAGGTAACCGTGGCCAAACCCTTGGCCTCGAGCGATTTTGCCGTGTCGAGCACGGCGCGATGTTCCGTAGACGACGTGATGATGTGGGTGCCTTTCTCCCTGTACATCTCCAGCACACCCTTGAGCGCCAGGTTGTCCGATTCCGTGGCCCCGCTGGTGAAGACGATTTCTTTCGAGTCGGCGTTGATGAGTCTGGCGATTTGCTTGCGGGCCTGCTCCACGGCTTCTTCCGCCTCCCAGCCGAAGGCGTGGTTGCGGCTGGCGGCATTGCCGAATTTTTCGACAAAATAGGGGAGCATTGCCTCCAGCACTTGCGGATCCATTGGGGTGGTCGAATGATTGTCGAGGAAAATCGGAAGCTTCATTATTCGACTCCTTGTGTCGAGGCAGATTGAATCGTAATAAGCGGGGTACCGCCCAACATATCTGCCAACGTCATGTTGTTCAGTAACTGATAGATGCTGTCTTGAATTTTTAGGAGCGGCGTGCGGATATTGCAGTGTTCACGCTGCATACAGAATTCACCCTCTTTTTCGTGTGAGCAGTCCGTGATCGCCAGCGGGCCTTCAATGCTTTCGATGATGTGTGCGATGGTGATCTGTCGTGCGCTTCGTGCCAGGAGATAGCCTCCTTTAGGACCATTGTGGCTTTCGATCAGACCGTTCTTTGAGAGGGACTGAAGGACCTTCGCCAACAATTCCAGCGGAATGTTGTATTCCTCGGCGATCTCCTTCGTGTTCACCACGCGCCCCGGGGTCACATCGCCAAACTGGACCGACGCAATATGCTGCAGGGCCATCAGCGCGTAGTCAGTTTTTTTTGAGATCTTCAACATAGCTATTGCCGATCTATTCAGTCGGAGACTATAATGATCTCCGATCAATATGGTCGCACTAAAGCTACCATGCAGATTTGAATCGTGTCAATACGTGACAAAAATCTAATCCGTCTCAGAAAGGAACAGGCACATGGGTGGGACGAACCCCTACATTGAGAAAGCCGATTACGAACTTCCTAAGGTTTCCTATTCCGTCACATTTATCCAACCAAGCGGAAGGTCGACCACAGTTACTGTCGATCCAGAAAAGATTCCTTACGGGGTCACAGGATTACCAGGGAGCATATTGGATATCGCCATGGGCCAGGGGATAGATTTAGAGCATGTCTGTGGTGGGGTTTGCGCCTGTTCGACCTGTCACGTCATTGTGAAACAAGGATTGGAAAGCTGCAACGAAGGCACGGACGATGAGTATGATCAGTTGGATGAAGCACCCATGACGACACTCCAGTCTCGCCTCGGTTGTCAATGTGTACCAAACGGAACCAAAGACATTGTCGTCGAAATTCCCGCCGTGAATAAGAACCTCGTACGGGAGGGGCACTAATTCGTCCGGTCGTTGTAGTGGTAATCCTTATCGGACAAACGCAAGAGAAGCATCCCGCAGGTGACGATTCACGACGAACTCATTTCAGTCGTATGTTTCAATCTTCACGTCCTTCCGGTCATACCCTCGTTCCATAAAATAAGCCCGCAGGGGGCGGACGAAGGACTTGGTCCCACAGAGCATGGGGATTACTTTCGGCTGATCGTTCACTAACGGATTCAACATCGACAACGTCTTCTCCACTGCGTCTGCTTCTCCCGTCTGGACGACGAGCGGCAAATAGCGGAACGAGGGATACTGAATGGCCATCGTGAGCCATTCCTGATGGAACAGAACTTCGTCTTCGCTCGGGGCCACGGCGATTAAGAGAACCGGAACATGGATTTTTTCAGAAAACACCTGCTTCAATAGGCACCGCATTGGAACCAGGCCGGTATAGCGTGCGATCAGGAGGAGTTCCCGATCGAGGGCTGGAGGAAGGATGAAATTCCCGTAAGGTCCGGACAAGGTCATCTCATCTCCAGACTTTAGCTGATAGAGATAGTTGGAGCCTAGCCCACCAGGAACTCGGTCGAACACCAGCGTCAACTCCCCGTAGGGTGAGGAAGGATCGGCCATCGAATAAGCACGATTGAGCGGCGGTCTTGGACCGACCGGTAGTTTGAGCGAGACCCATTGTCCCGGTTGAAACGAAATCTTTGTGGTCTTGGGCTTGACCACGAGTTGCCGGACGTGCGGTGTGAGATCGGTGACGGACAGCACCGTGGCAGGCTGCGTGAGTTCGGCCATTGCCTTCCTTCCGGCTTTCTCATAGCAGAAGCCGGTGGGATATGGAAGCGCTCCTGCGATGTACAAGGATTTTCACAGCGTGGTATAGATGTCCTTCTGATTCACAAAGGGATCACAATGTCATGAGCCAGGTTCGTGTTCGGTTTGCCCCCAGTCCGACGGGATTTCTGCATATCGGTGGAGTGCGTACGGCGCTCTTTAACTGGCTTTTTGCACGCCAGCAACAGGGTGCCTTTATTCTTCGGATCGAAGATACCGATCAAAGCCGCTCGACCGACGAATCGATTCAGGCCATTCTTGAAGGGATGAAATGGGTCGGGCTCGATTGGGATGAAGGTCCCTACCGCCAAACGGAACGGATGGATCTGTATCGAGCCCACGCCATGACGTTACTAGAGACAGGGCACGCGTACTGGTGTGTGTGTACGGCCGAAGAATTGGAGGCGCGGCGAAAAGACGCGGAGGCCAAAGGCCTCTCACCTCGGTACGACGGCCGCTGTCGTCAGCGGGGCATTACGCATCCAACTGAAACGGCTGCGCTCCGGTTCAAGGCCCCGCAGGATGGCCAGATCGTCGTCGATGATCTCATCAAAGGCACGATCACCTTCGATAACAGTGCCGTCGATGATCTGATCATTCTCCGATCCAACGGCTACCCGACCTACAATTTTTCCGTGGTCGTCGACGACGCATTAATGCATATCACACACGTAGTACGAGGCGACGATCATCTGACGAATACGCCGCGACAGATTCCGATATTTGAAGCGCTGGGGTTTCCCGTTCCGCAGTTCGGCCATCTGCCGATGATTCTCGGTTCAGACAAAGCACGGCTTTCGAAGCGGCATGGCGCGACCTCCATTATGGCCTACAAAGACATGGGGTATCTGCCTGAGGCGATGGTGAATTACCTCGTCCGGCTTGGGTGGTCCCATGGTGATCAGGAACTTTTCACACGGCAAGAGCTGATCGACAAGTTTTCCTGGAAGAGCGTACAGTCCTCGGCGGCGGTTTTCAACCCCGACAAACTGCTCTGGATCAATGCTGAGTACATCAAAACGAGTCCTCCAAGCTCTGTAGCCAAAGCATTGGTGCCATTGTTGGAGCAAGCGGGGTTGAAGCAACAAGTCGAGGCTGTGTCGGAGGAGTGGCTTGCACAACTCGTGGTCCTCGTCAAAGAACGGGCAAAGACGTTGGTCGATATGGTGGAGTGGGTCAGGCCCTATTTCGGGCAAGTAGCCCAATTTGAGGAAGAGGCAGCCAAGAAGTTTCTGACCCCAGCGATAGCTCCAGTGTTACAGAAGCTCCTCACGCGCTTTGAGGCATTCCCTAGCTTTTCCAAGCAGGTGTGGGAAGAGAGTTTCAAGAAGCTTGTTGAAGAAGAAGGAATAAAAATGGGCCAGCTGGCTCAGCCGGTTCGAGTCGCGCTCACCGGTCGAACGGCCAGCCCCGGGCTGTTCGAGGTGATGGAGGTGCTTGGGAGAGAGCGCACCCTGTTTCGATTGAGACAAGGCATTGAGCACGCCTCCATCGGATAGCGCACATCTCTGGCCAAACCCGCATCGATCTTGACGAAAATGCGATCGATATATTACTGTGAACTCCGGTTGGGGGATCGTCTAGCGGTAGGACGTCAGTCTCTGGATCTGACTACCTAGGTTCGATTCCTAGTCCCCCAGCCAAAAATTTCTCTTCGTGCCATTTCCACGCCTTACTTCCGTACCGCGCTGGGGGATCGTCTAGCGGTAGGACGCCGGCCTTTGGAGCCGGCTACCTAGGTTCGATTCCTAGTCCCCCAGCCATTTTTCCACTCGGGCCACAGATATCGAGGCTCTCACTTCATTGATGCCATATCGATCACGAACCGATACCGCACGTCGCCTTTGAGGACCCGTTCATAGGCCTCATTCACCTGCTGGATAGGTATCAGCTCGATGTCAGACTCGATCTGATGCCGGGCGCAGAAGTCGAGCATGGCCTGGGTTTCTTTAATGCCGCCGATGAGTGAACCCGCAAGCCGTCGTCGTTTAAAAATGAGCGAGAACGCTTCCACTGTGGTCGGCGTTTCAGGAGCACCGACGAGGATCATCGTGCCGTCGGTCTTGAGGAGGTTCAGATACACGTTGTAATCGTGTGGAGCTGAGACTGTGTCGAGAATGTAGTGGAAGTAGCCTTGGAGTTTGGTGAAGGTCTGCGGATCCGACGTGACGGCAAAGTTTGTGGCGCCCAGTCGTTGTGCATCCTCCCGCTTCTTCTCCGATGTGCTCAACACGGTCACGTCTGTTCCCATCGCCTTGGCAAGTTTCACCGCCATATGGCCGAGCCCACCGAGGCCGACGACCGCCAACTTATGGTAGCGCCCCACGCCCCACTGGCGCAGGGGAGAGTAGGTGGTAATGCCGGCACAGAGCAGTGGCGCAGCTCCAGCCAGTGAGAGGGATGCGGGGATACGAAGGACATAGTTCTCATCGACGACAATCTGGGTCGAATAGCCGCCTTGTGTGAGACGACCTCCTTTATCCTGTGCACTGTACGTCCAGACGGTGCCGCCATCGCAATATTGTTCCAGTCCTTCACGGCAGGCCGTACAGCTTCGGCAGGAATCGACAAAGCAGCCGATGCCGGCTCGATCGCCGACCTTGAACGCGGTCACTTCCGTGCCGACTCGTGCGATTGTTCCGACAATTTCATGGCCGGGTACCATCGGAAACAGAGAGATGCCCCATTCGTTACGGGCCTGATGAATGTCGGAATGGCAAATACCGCAGTGTGTGATTGTGATCAACACATCGCGTGGACCGACCTCGCGCCGCTCAAACGAAAACGGCTGTAATGGTTCCTTCGCGGCCATTGCCGCATAGCCTTTAGTCGCGAGCATGATGCTCTCCCTTTGTGCAGCAGGATAATTGTCTGACCTTAGCAAGTTCGATCCAGTCTTGCCAACCGCAAAAGGTCGGCTCTTCCACGGCTGGCTGAAGGAATTGGTGCATGAGGCAGGTAGCGAGAGAGCTGAGAGGGTGGCTCTTGGCTGCCTGGCTAGGTGCGGTCTTGACCATCCTGATCGTCGGTCGATTCGAGAATGGTCATGTCCGTGGTCATCGACGGACCTGGAATACGATAATGTTCCGCAGCCCATGTTCCTAAATCGGTCAGCTGGCAACGTTCCGAGCAGAAAGGACGCCAGGGGTTTCCTTCCCACGTCGTGGCCTGGTGGCACAGGGGGCATGTCATAGAAGGAGTGTACCGTCGGCGGTGAACGAAGAAAAGCCCTTGCAGATCCTGTCAGTGGTGAGATGACGATCGAGGTGCGGCGACATGGAGCAGCCGCTGTAACCGGCTGCGATCTAAATCCGCGAGACGTAAAAATTCGACCCCGAATTCTCCATGACTCACCCATCGAACGGCCGCGGAATCGACCGTGATCGGCGCAGCCAAGTCCGTGGCATGGATCAAGAGCTTGACGCCGGTTCCTGGCGATATCGAGGTTGTGCTGGTGACTGCGCAGCCTCCGGCGGAAATGTCGAACATGGTCCCTTGGTGGATGTCTGGTTGATTGGTGATGGAAAATAGGACTCGTAGCTCAACAGGGATTCGTAGATGTTCTCGGCATTCGATCATGGCCACCCTCACAGGAGCGCACACATTGCCGCCCAATACCGATTCGTCGCCTCCTAGAGCAATAGTATAGATCCTCAGGGCCCTGTGGGGCACGTGTTTGAAGGAAAACCAACAAGGGTCGCGAGCCGTGAAACCCGAATGATGGTCAGCGAGGAGGCGTCTGTTGGGTTTTCTGAACCTTGGCCCACGCATCTTTCAGAGACACGGTTCGGTTGAAGACCAGTGCGGAGGATGATGAGTCAGGATCAATACAAAAGTAGCCTTGCCGCTCGAATTGAAAGCGGGAACCAGGCATGGCTGAGCGAAGGCTTGGCTCGACCAAGCAGCCGGTCAGACACTCGAAGGAGTGAGGGTTCAAGGATCGAGTCCAGTCTTGGTCAGCTAGGAGCTTTGGTTGGTCAGGAAGCAGCAGCGGATGATAGAGACGGACGGACGCCTGAGCGGCGTGTGACGCGGAGACCCAATGGATCGTCGCTTTCACTTTCCGTTGCTCCTGGGCCGATCCACTCTTCGTCTCCGGGTCGTAGGTACAATGCAGCTCGGTGATTTGGCCGGTATGAGGATCCTTCGTCACGCTGAGGCATTTGATGATGTACCCATAGCGCAATCGTACTTCGCGACCAGGTGCCAAACGATAGAATTGCTTCGGGGGATCCTCTCTGAAATCCTCCTGCTCGATGTACAGCGTGCGTGAGAAGGGGACCTTTCTCGTTCCCGCAGATGCGTCTTCGGGGTTATTCACGGCCTCCAGTTCTTCAACCAGACCATCCGGATAGTTATCGAGTACCACTTTCAACGGCCGGAGTACGGCCATCACGCGCGGCGATCGTTTGTTTAAATCCTCCCTGATGAAGTGTTCGAGCAACTGCATCTCGACGATGGCGTCGCGCTTAGCAACACCGATGTGCTCGCAAAAGGCGCGAATCGCTTCCGGAGTCACCCCACGGCGACGAAGGCCTTTTAAGGTAGGAAGACGCGGATCGTCCCATCCGGCCACCAATTTCTTGTCGATCAATTCCAGCAGCTTGCGTTTGCTCATCACCGTGGAGGTGAGGTTCAGTCTGGCGAATTCGATTTGCTGCGGGCGATGGGGAGCGTCGGCTTCGGCGACAACCCAATCATAGAGCGGGCGGTGATCCTCAAATTCGAGTGTGCAGATCGAGTGTGTAATGCCTTCGAGTGCGTCCGAGAGTGGGTGCGCAAAGTCATAGGCCGGATAGATGCACCAGGCGGAACCTGTTCGATAGTGAGTGGCGTGACGGATTCGATAGAGAATCGGGTCGCGGAGGTTGATGTTCGGTGAGCCCATATCGATCTTCGCGCGCAGCACATGAAGGCCGTCGGGGAACTCTCCCGCCCGCATGCGTGCAAACAACTCCAGACTCTCATCGACAGATCGGGTCCGGTACGGACTGTCACGACCCGGTTCGGTGAGTGTGCCGCGATGCTCTCGAATTTGATCAGGCGTGAGGCTGTCGACGTAGGCCTTGCCCTTCTTGATCAAGGTGACGGCGAATGCATAGAGTTGTTCAAAATAATCCGACGCGTAGAACATCCTGTCGTGCCAATCGAATCCCAACCATCTGACGTCTTCCTGAATGGCTTGGACATATTCAGGGTCCTCGGTCGTGGGATTTGTGTCATCGAACCGTAAATGACAGACGCCGCCAGGCGTCTCGCTTGCCAGGCCAAAATTAAGTGCGATGGATTTGGCATGGCCGATGTGGAGGTAACCGTTGGGTTCGGGAGGAAATCTCGTGACGACCCGTCCCCTATGTTTACCCGCTGCGCGGTCGGCCACCACGAGATCGCGAATGAAATTTGAGGAGGGTGAGGATTCGGGCGTCGTCATAGCCTATCGAGCACGTCTTGCGTCACGATCGTATGTGGTGACCGGTTTCGGACAAGAGTTCTATCACAGACGAGGCTACGGGAGGAATGGCTATGCGGACGGTTCGGAGGCGGAGGCCTCCGAGGCGGGCATGACATTGAAATCCTTTTGAGCGATCAGCTGGCCTTCCATGCGCAGTCGGAATTCATATCGACCAGGTGCCGGAAAGATTAACAGCGGAATGTTGATGCCAAAATCAGAAATCTGGAGACGATCGGTAATCTCAATATTTGGAAGGGTGGCGCGGCAGACCAGTTGTTCGGAGTTGAGATAAATCAAATCAATATCAAAATGATAGAGCCCTTCAGCATCCGTGAGGCAAAAATAGAGGCCCATCTGTTGATGCTGGAATGGAAAGGCGACAGCCTGGAGGTGCGTGAAGATTCCGATCAGGCTTTTCTTTTTCGTCAGGCTGTCCTCAATGACGTGGTCGCAGACAAGAAACGCCTGAACAGACGGTTTGGGGATGTCGGTCATGTCGCCATTCTAGAGAAGGAAAGCGGGAACAGCAAAATGCTTCTTGCTTTTCCGCAGAATCTGATCACGTGTGGAATGCGCGAGGATGATCGAGAGGGAAGATGCGCACGTGGGAAATGAGGCCGTCGAGGACGGATCGGATCAGCCGAGAATGGCTGGCCCGCCTCGCATGTCCAGGATCTCTCCGAACAGTGTCGTGTGCGAGCCAATTCGACAATAGTGAGGCGTGATCTCTACTAGGATTCCTTTATGCGAGTACAACGTGCCGGAGGCGAGATCCACTCGACCGTCCGATGCCAATCGAATCTCGATCGCGATCTGTCTTACATGGAGATCGGTCACCTGCACAGCAGGAAAGTCTTGGCCTCGCAAGACATCAATGGCGAAGCGTCCGCTTTCATTCACTGTGAAGACGTTTCTACGCAGGTGCGCGATGCGGGAGCCGCGCTCATTATAGAGATCGAGGGTGGCGAGAAACAGTCCAAGATCCGGCCTGGGCTCGATGACGAGCTGCTCTTTCCCATGAATCGTTACGACACCGTTGGTATTGCGAAAAATGTTGGACCCGATCCGCAGTTCAAATCGTGGCTTCGCCAGCACGCTAGAGGTTGTCGCACGACCAAAGGGCTCGGTCCTGCGAAACGCCTCCGAGTCACCCATGGAACAACCTCAAACCACGAAAGTGTCGGGTCGTGTGGAGTGTGGTGTAGAGCATGTGGAGCTTCACGTAAACACTGATCAGGCTAGGCTTTCTGCGGGGTTCTGTCAAGAGAGACCGAGGCGCCCGACCCATGTATTATGGCTCCATGCAAAAGGCCCAGAGGGGGAGATCCTAACGGGCTCCCTTCGCACCCACGTGGCGATTCGTTGCAAACAGAAAACCGCTTGTGCTACGGTCCACTGCTCCGACGATATCAGGATGGTCCCATCGTCTAGCCTGGCCTAGGACGGAGCCCTCTCAAGGCTTAAACACGGGTTCGAATCCCGTTGGGACCACCACACCAAGCTTGCTCGTGCCGCGGCCTCTTTATCGTCTTATCGAACGTGATGGCTGCGGATATAACTCTTTGGGATTTTGTTGTTCGATACCACTCGTTCCTTGTCCACGGGGAGTGAATGATGAACCTCGTGACCTTTCGCTTCCGCCAGTCCCAGGCCGTGGACTTTTATTGGAACCTCGAGTTGGCCAAGCGTGGATCCCTGCGAGAATTCAAGGTCCATCCCAACATCATCATTTATGAGTCGGCGTTCGACCTCCTGAACCCGATTCAAGTAGGGCACGCCTTGTCCCTGGCCAAGGCCTTGGTACTCGACAAGCGAGCCGAGGTCTTCTCGGGGAACACCTCGTTGGTCATGGTCGATGTCCGTGATGTGTTGCAGTGCTATCAGCACTCGATGCAGGTCGACGACCATCATGCTCATTGTTGGTTCAAGATCCGGCTCACATTGGATCTGACCGTGACACGATTCGAGGTGGAGGCAGACGACTCGGCGAAGTCATTTGTGTTCCCGTGTCGGCATGCGGCTTCTCACGCGTACGGAATTCACTACGACCACCCGGGGACGGTCTACGACCAACTGGACTCAGCTTTGTGGCGTGCCGGCACACGGTGGTGCCCGCGGCTCACGGATCTCTCGGAAATAAAACTCGTCAACGTGGAGTTGCAGACGAAACGATGAAGAACCGAAGACGGGCACCGCTCGGATGATCTCTTCGATTTTGCACGTCGTGAGAGCAGCAGCCTGGCTTCATCCTTCCACTCCAGCATGCACGTACTGTCCTCCCCCTCGATTGAGAAGTAGGATACGCGTCCCCTCTGAGTCTGGTTCTTGAGTGATGGCGTCAACTAGAAATGGCTCTTGGCGACGGGATACACTTCTCCTGCATCGTGGGTCCATGTAATCCACTGCAGTACTCAGGAAGACGAGATGAGCGCGAAGCGGCGAGTTGGGAGTGTGACAGTCTGTTTTTTCACCCTCCTGATGGGTCTGCCATGTGTGTGGGCGGGATCGAACAATACGTCCGGTACGGAAGGGCCGTCGCTAGAGGAGACGTTGGTGTTTATCAAAGACACATGGGAGGCCTGCGCCACCATGCGCAGTGGCTCACAACGGGGGACGGCGAAGGACGGATCCATCTGGCAACTGGAGCGAATGGCGAAGGTCGACGTAGTTGTGAGGCCTCCGTCGGCTCTGCACATCGTCACCCGTCTGAATGAACGTAGGAAGTTGAGCGGAGGCTTTGAAGTCCAAACGCCAACAGAAAGCATTCAGGAGTTTGACCTGAACGCGATGTCTCCCAACATGAGCACGGAGCGAGAGGGTGATACGAGCAATCTCTATGGAATTCGGTTGAGCTGTGCACGTCCGGCCTGTGTGACGGAACGGGTTGCTTCTCTTACGATACCAGGGAAGCCTCTGCACGACCTCAAAACCGGCCGAGTAGTCGTCACCACCCTCGAGGAACTGGTGTATGAGGATCGCGCGCCGCAAGACAAGCCGGGGGACAAGAAGGGGGAAGCGTATATTCCCGTTTGTGACAGGGTAGCTGCGGACAGTCTGTCGAAAGCCTTGAATCATGCCATCAATAAAGTTGGCGGGAAGAAGTCACTGTTTTAGGAGTGGGAAAAGTACGGCGGACGCGAGCCAGTTTCGTGCAGAACATCAGTCGGACCAATTCAAAAAACTCCTCCAGCGTGTATTCTGTTTGTAGCTGATATTTCTCCATCCCGTCTGGACCTGAATGAGTAGGTTTTTTAGGATTGAGTTTGTCTATCCTGCCGTTCGTGACTCTACGCCGAGTGATCGATACGTGAGAACCTCGCGCACCGTTCATTGACGCCCCTATTCGCGGTTGTGTATAAACGAATGCTGATCATTGAATTGTTTAGAGGGTTGTTATGTATGCACGCGAGTTTCGTGACGGAGCCAAAGACGGGTTAGAAGCGCTTGAGCCGCTGGATCCCGACAAAATCTCTTCGTTCGGAGAACTGCTCGAAGCGATGGGCAAGACCGCGTTTGGCGGGCGGCATGTCGGCAAAGCGTTTGACGTGCTCTGGGCGATGATCGAGGATCCGGACTGCAAGGTCGTGATGACGCTGTCCGGTGCGATGACGATCGCCAAGATGGGCAAGATCATCACGAAGATGATCGATGAAGGCATGGTGCAGTGCATCATCTCAACCGGCGCATTGATGGCGCATGGCCTGAGTGAATCTGTTGGGAAGACCCATTATCGACACGACCCATCGATGAGCGACGAAGAACTGTTTAAGAAAGGGTACAATCGTGTCTACGACACGCTTGAGATGGAATCGAACTTGAATTATGTCGAGCATGTCGTGACCCAAACGGTGAAACGCCTGAATCACGATCGGCCCCTCTGTTCAGAAATGCTGACGCGGGAGTTGGGCAAAACGTTGGCTGAAGAATTGCAGGGCGAGGGTATTCTCAAAAGTGCGTATCAGAAAAACGTCCCGGTCTATATTCCGGCCTTCACCGATTCCGAGGTGGGGCTTGATATGGGAACCTGGGCCATGGCGAAAGTGGTTGAGCAGGCGCGATCGCAGGCTGGTCAAGACGGAGATCTGGCTGTCCTGACGAGCATTCTCCGATCGTATCCATCGTTTAATCCGTACCTCGACCTCAACAGCTACGCCAACCATGTGCTGTCGGCGAAACGGCTGGGAATCTTCACGATCGGTGGCGGGGTGCCGAGGAATTGGGCCCAGCAGGTCGGCCCCTACATCGAAATCGGGAACCTTCGTTTGGGCCTCAGTGTGAAACCTCCGCGTTTTCACTATGGCGTGAGAATTTGTCCGGAACCGGACTACTGGGGCGGACTCAGCGGCTGTACGTACCAGGAAGGGCTTTCGTGGGGAAAGTTTGTCACGCCGAAAGACGGTGGGCGGTTTGCCGAAGTGCTGAGCGATGCCACGGTTGTCTGGCCGTTGCTGATGATGGGGTTGCTCGAGAGAAAGAAAGCCGGTGTGGTGCGTCGATCATGAAGTGGCTGACGAGACCATGGTTGGCGTTGGCATTCACCGGCAGTGTCCTCGTATGGTCGTGCCCGGTCGTAGCCGGGAATTCCCTCGACACGGATATGCGAATGAGGGGGCAGGTCAATGCACCCCTGACATTGATTGAATACTCCGATTTCACCTGCGGGTATTGTTTAAAATTTTTCAAACAGACCTGGCCGCGGATTCAAGCTCGGTATGTGGATACAGGGAAGGTGCGATTCGTGTACCGAGATTTCCCTCGTGGTGACCAAGGGGTTGGGGTCGACGCGGCGACGGCGGCACGATGTGCCGGCGCTCAAGGTCAGTATTGGGGCATGCATGATCGCTTGTTTTCCGAAGGAGGGCAGTTGGGCAAGCAGGTGTATCGACAGCATGCGGTGGCCCTCAACCTGGATCAATCAGCCTTTGAACGGTGCCTGAGGGATGGACAATTCACCAAGGCGATCTTCGAAGATCGACAGGAAGCCAACCAGTGGGGGTTTCATGGAACCCCCGGCTTTATTCTCGTACGGACGGCCACTGAGCCGACGGAAAAAGAGCCGGCCGTGGCGATCCCCGGAGCCTTTCCGTTCGAGATGTTTGCAGAAGAAATCGATCGACTGTTGGCGAGTGACAAAAAGTAGATGGGGTGCGCATCGGACAGTAAGAAGGGTAGGTCCGTGCGTGGAGGGTTGACATCGGTATTCAGGTGCGATAGTCCTCTGTGTCAATCAAGATAGAGGTATCCATTATGTCCTCGATGCAATCGTTCTGGCCCGTCTCCCATCGCGATGACGATTTTTGGGTCTGTATGTCGTGTCTCACCGAAGTGTTCTATCGAAAAGTTCCGATGCCGGATTGTCCATCGTGTCATGGGGTCTCGACCTACGAAGGGTTTACCTTGGAGGCGATCAGGGATTGGGGTACGGAAGAGTTGATCGCCAAGGCCGTGGCCGCACAAGACGCAGCCGCCGTTGCTCAACCTGCCGCTGACGCCGCTGCGCCGGTCAAAGCGGCGGACTAATACCAACCGCATCAGAGACTCCAGCGAGTCTTCCAGTGCAGGAATCCCGTCCGTTCCTCGTGCATGGTCAATGGAAGTCAGGGGAGACGTCGGCCCCTGTCGTCGATCCATTCACAGGAAAGCTCGTCGCCCCAGTGACGCAAGCGACCGAGTCTGATGTGGAAGAGGCCATTGCGTCCACATCCAACGCGGCTGCGACCATGGGGCAGCTTCCAGGGCATGCCCGATACAACATACTCCAACAGATGGCCGCGTTGCTCTATCGGCGCCGGGATGAGTTCGCTCAGACGATCACGGCGGAAGCCGGCAAGCCCATCACCGACGCGAAGCGGGAAGTCAGCCGGGGCATCCAAACCTTCACCGTCGCCGCCGAAGAGGCTCGGCGAATTTCCGGTGACGTGGTGCCGCTCGATTGGACGCCCGGCTTCGATACACACCTCGGCCTGCTGCGCCGGTTCCCGATCGGTCCGATTCTCGGTATCACACCGTTTAACTTTCCGCTCAATCTTGTCGCGCACAAAGTGGCCCCGGCGCTCGCGTCCGGTAATCCCATTTTGATCAAACCAGCCCCTCAAACACCGTTGACGGCGCTGCTTCTCGGGGAGATCGCGCTGGAGGCGGGCGTGCCTCCAGGTGGGCTTAATGTGGTGCCCTGCGACAATGCCCTTGCCGAACGGATGGTCGTCGATCCGCGATTCAAACTGCTGAGCTTCACCGGCAGTGCCTCGGTGGGATGGATGTTGAAGGCCAAGTGTGGAAAGAAAAAGGTGACCCTCGAGCTCGGCGGGAATGCGGGTGTCGTGATCGAGCCGGATGCCGATCTTGAGTTGGCGGCGCAGCGCTGCGCCGCCGGCGGGTTTGGTTACGCCGGGCAGACCTGTATTTCAGTGCAGCGGGTGTTCGTGCATCATTCGATCGTCGATGCATTTACGACCAAGTTGCTCATGCACGTGGCTCGGCTGAAATTAGGTGATCCCGCCGACGACACGACGACGATCGGTCCCCTCATCGATCAGAGCGCGGCCCAGCGCGTAGAGGGTTGGATCGGGGAAGCGGTGGCGGACGGAGCCCGGCTGCTGTTGGGGGGGAAGCGGATGGGATCACTGGTGGAGGCCACGGTCTTGTCGAATGTGACGCCCGACATGAAAGTCTCGTGCAAGGAGGTGTTCGGACCGGTCGTCACCGTGACACCGTACCGGCAGCTCAGCGAGGCCGTGGCGTGGCTCAATCAATCCGACTACGGCCTGCAGGCCGGGATCTTCACGCAGGACATCAACAAGATCTTTTACGCGTTTCGCCATCTGGAAGTCGGCGCCGTGCTGGCGAATGAAATTCCGACGTTCCGCGCGGACCATATGCCGTACGGCGGCGTGAAAGATTCCGGATTGGGACGTGAAGGTGTTCGTGCCGCGATCGACGACATGACGGAGCCACGGATGCTCATCATGAATCTGAAGGAGCCACCCACCCTTTCTGAAAAAAGTGTCTAGAAGATATTGCGAAGATAGTCCAATCTTGCTACAACAAACGCCCGATGCCGCAGTTGATCGGGATAAGTTTGTTTGCCGGGCTGGCCTCTTGAAAACACGTCACCGAACAACTTCCAAACAACCAGAAAGGCCGATGGTCAGACGAAAGGGGAGATGATGGTACCTACGCATATGTTTCTCACGCGAGGGGTTGGAGTCCACAAGGAAAAGCTGGCCTCCTTCGAAGAAGCGTTGCGCAGCGCCGGTGTGGCGTACTGCAACCTGGTCAGTGTGTCGTCGATCTTGCCGCCTCACTGCAAGATCATCCCCCGAAAGCGCGGAGAGAAACTGTTGAAGCCAGGTGAAATCACCTTTTGCGTCATGGCCAGGTCTGAAACCAATGAACGGAACCAATTGGTCTCGGCGTCGGTGGGACTCGCCAAACCGACGGATCGAGGGACCTATGGGTATCTCTCCGAACACCATGCACACGGTGAAACCGATGAAGAGACCGGAGAATACACGGAGGATTTGGCTGCGCAGATGCTCGCAACGACCTTGGGAGTGGAGTTTGATCCCAACGTCGCGTGGAAAGAGCGCGAGCAGGTGTTCAAGATGGGTGGAAAGATCGTGCAGACATTGAATATTACGCAGTCGGCCGTCGGGAAGAAGGGCAAGTGGACGACGGTTATCGCACTGGCGGTGTTTATCCCACCGGAAAACGTGCCGGCCCGCCCTCGCCGGTAGATGTCGTGATTGTTGCCCGTGCAGGCACGCCGCAGTCGCCCGCCTCACGAAGGAAAGAACGAACATGACGCTTCCTGCTGGGTGGGAAGGGCTGAATCATAATTTCCTGGGTATCGACGAACCCTGGTGTCATCCAGACCACGCAGGCGTCTACGTGCTGCCGGCTCCCTACGAACACACCTCCAGCTATATCCGAGGGTCAGACCGTGGTCCTTCGGCTATCCTTGAAGCCTCCGGTCAGGTTGAGTTCTACGACGAGCAGCTGCGGTGTGAACCCTATCGAGAATGGGGAGGAATCGCCACGGCGTCTCCATTAGAGCTGAACGGAAATGTCGATCGTGCGGCAGTCGATGCGATTGAAACGTTCGTGTCACGGTACCTTGGATCCGGGCGGTTTCTGGTTACGTTGACCGGTGAACACACCGGAGCGTTGGGTGCGATTCGGGCTCACGCGAAACGCTATCCGCAGATGACGGTGGTGCAGATCGATGCGCACGGCGATCTGCGGGAGGCCTATCAGGGCAATCCGTTCAGTCATGCCAGCGTGATGGCACGGGTCGTCGAAGACGGATTACCCCTGGTGCAGGTCGGGATTCGATCGATCAGTCCCGAGGAGATTGCTCGGATCGATGCGACAGACCGGATCACAACATTTTTTGCGGCGACCATCCTTGATCCGTCAGGTCCCTATGAAGGCAGGGCTGCGAAATGGATACCGGACGTGGTGGCGGCTTGCCGGACGCCGGTCTATCTCACATTTGACTGCGACGGATTGGACGCGTCGCTCGTGCCCGCGCTTGGGACCCCTGAGCCTGGCGGGCTGGGATGGTACGACACGCTGAATCTCATCACGGCATTGGCGAACGGACCAGGCATCGTGGGAATGGATGTCAGCGAGATCGCCCCCATCGAAGGCTTTGTCGCGCCGCAATTCTCCATCGCACGGTTGATCTATCGTATACTCGGTCGCATCAGGGCCGGCCGTCGCGTGCACTGAGCCGGATACTGAAACAGGCCGTCCGCTTCATTCTCGCCTCGCTCAGACGCTCGACGTACACAAATACGTACGACTCGCGCCTTCACTCGCTGCGGCCTTGCTGACGACCTGTTTGAGTATCCGGTAATTGGTCTGATTTCCTGTGGCGCACACCATCCGCATCAATAAATTCTTTACCGAGCAGGGGATCTGTTCGCGGCGCGAAGCAGACCGTCTCGTTGAGTCGGGCGTCATCACGATCAACGGCCGAGTGGCCCAACTTGGCGACCGGGTTGGGTCGACGGATATCATTGCGCAGGATGGTCGCGTGATTCCCTGGAGGAAGGCCGACCTCTATTATATCAAGTATCATAAGCCGGTCGGCGTCACGACCACGAGTGAATCGCATATCCCTCGCAACATCATCGCGGAGATCGGACATGCTGAACGGATTTTCCCGATCGGGCGGCTCGACAAGGATTCGTCCGGCCTGATTCTCCTCACGAACGACGGCAATATCGTCAACGAGATCCTTCGTTCCGAATTCGGTCACGAGCGGGAGTATCTTGTGCAGGTCGATCGCCCCTACGACCAATCATTCCTGGATCACATGTCGCGCGGCGTCGTGATCCTTGGCAGCATGACCAACCCGTGCCGCATGGTTCGGGTTGGACGTGACCGGTTCCAGATTATTCTCACCGAGGGGCGGAACCGGCAGATCCGGCGGATGTGCCAAGCGCTGGGTTATCGGGTGATCACGTTGCATCGAACGAGGATCATGCATATCAGCGTGAAAGGGTTGCGGACCGGGGAGTGGAAAGAGCTCACGGATCAGGAGCGAGCACAACTGTTGAAAGCCGTAGAGCGCCCTCGGATCTGACAGTTTTTGAGAGAAAGGGAACGCTCGCGGCTAACTGTGTAGTTCGCGACGGGCGGTGCGGACAAGCGCGAGGACAGCGGGGTGCTTCAGCCGCCGCTCGACGGTGATGGCATAGAAGTGCTGCTTGAGGCTATCTAATTGTCCGACGACCTGTACTCGATATTGGCGGCAGATCTCCTTCTCGATCACCGTCGCGCCGGGAAAGATCCCATGGCCATCCTGTCCGAACGCCTTTAACGTGGCACTGTCGTCAAATTCCCCGACGATGTTGGGATGCAATCCGTAGTTGACCAACCATTGGTCGAGCAGTCGTCGAAGTATGGCGTTGGGGGTGGGGAGGAGGAGCGGCGCGCCGCGGAGTGATTGTGGAAAGTCTCGGCGGTACTGGCCAGCCAGCTTTGCTGTGGCAAACAGTGTGACTCCCGATTCGCCCAACGGGTGGTTGAACATACGCTCTTTAATACTCGGTGGGGCCGGGGTGTCGGCGATCACCAAATCCGACCGATGGGCAGTCAGATCGGTTAACAGTTGGTGCAGTTTATCCTCTTGGCAGATCAAGCGTGTGGGCCGATAGAGCTTCAAGGCCGATTTAAGGAGTTGAGTGGCGAGGGGTTTCGGAACCGCATCGGCAATGCCGACGACTAGCCGTGTCGGCTGTCCATTACCCTGCCCCTTCACGGTATTCATCAGCTCCTGACCGGTCGCGAAGATGTCGTCTGCGTATTTGAACACGAGCTCGCCCATCTCCGTCATGGCCAGGCGGCGACCGGTGCGGATGAACAGCTTCTCGCCCAATGTATTTTCTAAGAGGTGGATCTGTCCGCTGATAGTGGGCTGTGCCAGGCGGAGTTCTTCGCAGGCTTTGGTCACCGTTCCGTGCTTGGCAACGGACCAAAAATACAAGAGGTGGTGATAGTTCAGCCAATCCATCCGGCCCCTACCCGCTGAATGTGAGGCGGTACTATACCATCGGATTAGCCGATAACTCCAATCCGTTTTATCTATTTTGAAAAATAAGCAGGAGATTGCTACTGTGGGCGCCGTCCGCCACCCGATGTGAAAGGAGCATCTCGCATGGTCGCTCTGGTATTGGCCCTCGTGACTCTCCTGCCAATGACCGCACTGGCGGAACCCGTGACCGACTCGAGCACGATGCAGGGCCTGTCGACGCGCACTGCTCCCCTGACGATCGGAGAAGTGCTGGCGCGTATTGAGCTGACGCATCCGCTGCTTCAGGCAACCGGGGCCGAGCGGACGAAGGCTCGGGCAAAAATCCTCAAGGCCCTCGGGGCCTGGGAACCGCAGATCAAGAACTATACACAGACTGAACGGTATACCACGTGGAATCTCACGACGGCGTTCGACATTCCGAGTCAACATAATACAGGCTATGCCGACAGCACGGTTCAGGTCGGGCATCCCTGGGGCTTCACGGTCGAAGGCGGGCTCCGTAGCGGCTTCGGGGATAGAGCTACCGCCAGAATTGCCTACCCTCCTGATCTACTGGCCGGCTATCAACAGCAGCATTTCTACTACAGCGGGTCCTTCCATCTGCTGCGAGGCTTCATGGTCAACGAGGAGAACGCCCAGTTTCAACAGGCCGAACTCGCGGGGCCTCAAGCAGAGATCAAAGTGGCACAGAAGCGGCAAGATCTCTACCTCGCTGGGGCTGTCCAGTACTGGGATTGGCAGGTCGCCGTCAAGCAAGCCGACGTCGTGAAACGGGCCTTAGCTGTAGCCGAAGAGCGCTTGGCCCAGATCGAAGGGCTGGCCAAGGGCGGGAGAGTTGCACCTCTTGATGTCGTCGAGGCGAATCAAGAGGTTCAGAAAAGGCAACAGGCTGCGATCGCCGCGCAACGGAAGGTGGAGTATGAGCAATATAAGCTCTCCCTCTTTCTCTGGGAGAACGG
>DCZN01000045.1:19592-19855 GCA_002331625.1 Nitrospira sp. UBA2083
AATATCGACATCAAGCTCGCCAAAAACAAGCTGCTCCCACTGTTGGATCTTGAGGGGGGACCGACCAAGGGCGCTGCGGACTGGGTTGTGGGGCTTGGGTATCGGGTCGGTGTGCACCTTGAGGTGCCGGTGTTTCAGCGGGAAGCGCGTGGGAAGGTCATGGCCGCGGAAGTCAACCAGCAACAATTGGCCCTGAAACAGCTATACACCGAGCAACAGGTCAGCTTCGACGTGGATAATTGGCTCTCGGCCCAAGTGCGCGC
>DCZN01000092.1:0-172 GCA_002331625.1 Nitrospira sp. UBA2083
CGGGCGTTTTATGAAGCCCATCCGTCGATCGCCCTCTTCATGCTTGTCGTCGTATTTGCGGCGCCGTTTGCGGGACTCTATGTGGCGGGACTGCTGGGAGTCGTGGTCGGCGTGTTGGTCTCGGCTGCGGCCTACGTCCTGACGCCTTGTCTCGGGAAGTGGATCGGCGGCT
>DCZN01000092.1:305-14396 GCA_002331625.1 Nitrospira sp. UBA2083
TCGATCAGATAGCCCGGCTCTCCACGAGGGATCGTTGTGGAGACGGTGTAGTCACGGGCATTCCAGCGGAGGTCTACCGTGGCATAGTCTGTTGTGTCTTCGGACCAGGCCTCGCGTACATCTCCCTTGAGCAATACCACATCTTCCACGTGGTTCTGGACTCCTCGACTGTTATCCTCGGCCAACGCGGTGCTGAAATAGCTCAGCATTTCCGGCGTCACAGACCGTCGCAAGGCCGCCACATCTTGCGTGCTCCATGCGGATTGAATATCCGCCAGTAGCTGCTGGAAGGCCGCCTTATCGTCGGTGGTCACGGTGTAGTGGCCGGTGTCTGCTCGGTCAACGGAACTGTTGGCCGACACATCAAGCAGGCTTCCTCTTGTCGCCGTGCTGCGTGAGAGTCCGGCGAACACCGAAGCTGGAGGCTGCTTGGACTTCCTGAAGAAATAGAGTGCCCCTGCTCCGACGAGCATCAGGAGGAGGAGCAATCCGAATGAGTTGCTCGAGGCTGGAGCTGATCCCGACTCCGCTTCCGTGGTCTTGGCGCTGCTCTCTGTCGCGCCGAAGAGCATATGGCCGAGCCATGTTCCGGCTAGGCCACCCGCGATCCCGGCAAGGAGGGGATTGCGTTGCCACCAGGACGAGGCTGCGGCGGCTGCGGGCTGCGGCGTCGGGCTGCTCGCTGCCTGAGGCGGCGGTGCGGTCGACGGTCTAGCAGTGGTGGATTGTTCAATCGGCTTGGCACCGTTGTTCTGATAGGTGCGTGATCCACGGCTTCCAAACCCCATGGACGAGTTTCCGCCGCGAGACCCGCTTGAAAATCCTCCGCCTCCACCTCGCGCCTTCGCAAATGAAAGGGTTGGTACAAGGAGAAGAGACGCGATGAGACTGATTGCGATCACATGTGAACGGTTCAGCATGGGAGTCCTTTCGCTAGAGAAGACACATTGTAAGGGGCAGAGTCTATCCTAACAGGTTTGCGGGAAGAAAACCTGATTATCGTGTGGCTAGCAGCAAGCTGGTATCTTCGAGAGACAAATGTGCGACGGTGATTCTCCTGAATCGGCTCTGTGGAAAGTGGGCATGACCCTCCGGCAAGGTTATGCTGAAGGGAGCCGGTCATGACCGGCTGTGTGACATCAACAGGTGGCCGTGAGCGGACGGTGGAATTCGGCCACGACGGGAAACACAAGCGCGGCAAAATCCCAGTAGCGCATACGAATCGCCTCGGAGTGGGTGCCTCCCTCAAAGACGATCTCCTCACCGCCGGTCAGCGATTGATCAACATACACGGGAAGTCCGTAGAGCGTGCCGAGAGGCGGCATGGCGCCCAATTCGCAGTCTGGAAAAAGCCGCGTGATCTCTGCTTCCGTCGCAAGCCGCACACGATGAGTTCCGAAAATCTTTCGCATGCGCTGAAAGTCTACTTTCGCCGTGGCCGGTAATACTAAGGTGACGAAGCGCTCCTTTACTTTCACGATGACCACCTTGACCATCTCTTTTTCTGATAGGTGGAGTGTGTGTGCGACGGCAGCAGCACAGGATGTTTGTGAATGGGGCAAGACATCGTAATGCACATGCTCATGATCGAGATGAGTCTTCAGTGTGCGTGGAATGGCCATGGGCGCACCTCCTGTGGTGGTCGATCTCCAGACGGAGATCGTGGGGGGTGATATAGACAAGGAATCGCAGGGCGATGAAAGGATGTGGGTCGGAATGAGGTTCATGACTACGGCTCCACGTAGCTCATGATGACTGGTGTCTCTGCTGAGTATATCCTTTTTGACGATCTTGGCAAATTGTTTATTTAGGCAGCGAATGAACCTCTCCTCAGCACTGGTTGTCTTACTGTGGGAGCCGATTGTATTTGGCGGCCTGGTGGTCACTCAACGCAATGCAGGGTGATGCAGTCGGTTCAGTCCGTCGAGAGCCGCAGTGCGATAACATTCAGCCATGGTGGGGTAGTTGAAGACATTGTGAACGAAGTACTCCACCGTGCCTCCATAGGTGAGGACCGATTGGCCGATATGAATCAATTCGGTGGCACCAGGCCCGATAATATGGACACCAAGCAGCGCATGGGTGTCACGGTGAAAGATCACCTTTAAGAGACCATGAAGGTCGCCGCTGATGTGGCCACGGGCCATTTCGCGGAAAAACGCTCTGCCCGTCGCGTGCGGAACATTGGCCGTGGCAAGCTCCTCCTCAGTTTTTCCAACCATCGAGACCTCGGGAATGCTGTAGATGCCATAGGGAATCACCTTGATCTTGTGCTCATTCGCGACTTGAAACGCATGACAGGCCGCGAGGCGGCCCTGTTCCATCGCGGTGGCGGCAAGTGCCGGAAACCCAATAACATCACCTGTCGCGTAAATATGAGGAATAGCTGTTTGATACTGAGCGTTGACGGACAGCTGCCCCTGCGGGTCTGTTGTGAGGCCGATGGCTGTGAGATTCAGTGCTTCAGTATTGCCGATCCGTCCCATGGTGTAGAGCAACATGTCGGCCGTCACGGTCTCTCCATCCTGTAGTCGGACCGTCGGCCGGCCTGCGCCGTGTACCGTGACGTTCACATGTTCTTGTCCGAGTCTCATGGTGACCCCGTTGTGCTGCATCTGACTGTCGAGGGCCTGTGCGATTTCCAGGTCTAGAAATCGCAACATTTGAGTCCGCCGATCAATGAGGGTGACGGTAATTCCAAAGGCGGCCAGCATTGACGCGTATTCGGTTCCAATGACGCCTCCTCCGAGCACAATGATGCTGGCCGGATTCTTTGTCGTGCGGAGAAACGAGTCGGAATCGCAGATGGCGAGATCGTCGAACGGAATGTCCGAAGGACGGCGTGGTCGTGACCCCGTTGCGAGCACAATGACGGCCCCCTGCACATGATCGATCTGTCCATCCTGGCGCGTCACGCTTAAGGTATGGGGATCGACAAAGGCGGCGGTGCCCTGGATGATCTCAATGTGGTTTCGTTGCAACTGATGGGTGATCACTGCAACCTCGGTCTTGATGACCTGATCTTTGCGTGCCATCAAATCCGGGAGGATGAGTCGGCTGGTCAAGTCGGCGCCCAACTGAGCCAGCCCTCGTCGCCCCAATCCATGGACATACTCAATGGTGTCCTTGAGGGTCTTGCTGGGCAAGGTGCCGGTATTGAGTGAGGCGCCGCCAAGCTGCGGGGCTTTCTCGATGAGCGCGACGCTCTTGGAGAGTTTGGCGGCTTGGACCGCCGCTTTCTGGCCGGCCGGTCCACTGCCGACGACGACCATGTCATAGAATCGCATAGAGGATGTCTGCCCTGTCGGTGTCCCGTGCTTACGATATCGCGGCAGGTCCGACTCTCCAAGAAAATAGACAATGTGTGAATGTGATCACGGAGCGGCTACACACCGAGGCCGAACTCGGGGGCGACTCCCTGTTCCACGCTTCCGATTTGCACCGGTTGTTGTGAACCTCTTACAATGTTTCGTAGATTCGCCGTGTCTGGTCAGGTATCAGGCAGGAGGAAATGATGGAAGCCAATGTGGTGAAAGAGCTTGGGCCGCTGGCAGCACTGGCGGGCGTGTGGGAGGGTGATACAGGTGCCGATGAGGCACCGTCGGATGATCGTGGTGCGGAGCAGAATAGATTTCGCGAGCGAATCACGTTTGAGCCGATAGGGGCGGTGCGGAATCATGAACAGGTGCTGTACGGGTTGCGTTATGCGACCGTCGCGCGCCGCATCGGAGAGACCGACCCTTTTCACGAAGAGGTCGGGTATTGGCTTTGGGATCCAGCTGAGCGGCAGGTGCTGCGCTGCTTCATCGTGCCGCGTGGAGTGGCGTTGATTGCCGGGGGCACGGCAGAGCCGACGGCGACATCCTTTACGCTGCTGGCGGAGGCGGGATCAGACACGTACGGGATTTGTTCGAACCGATTTCTGAATAGCGAGTTCAAGACGGTGCGCTATGAATTGACGGTGACCATCCTTGGCTCAACTCGATTTCACTACAAGGAAGATACACAACTCCGTATGCCGAGCCGCTCGGATCTCTTTCACCATACCGATGAGAATACGCTCACGCGTGTGTCGGCGTAATGTGCCGGCACTGTCGATAGGGCAGACGTGGTGGCACACCCAATGGGACTCGAAGGCCTCTTGAATCAAGGTCGGTGAACTTGTATGGTGAAATCTATGCGGCAGGCTCGTCCCATATGGCTTCTGAGAATGGGGATTGTGATGGTGGCGAGTCTAGGTAGCTCCTTGTCCCATGCCGATACCATGAAGGACACACGTGCCCCGATTGGATTGTTATCCCCCAACACGACAGTACCTTCCGCCATCCAGACGGAGGGGGATGTGGAACCAAAGCAGATGTTGCCTGCATCGGGCGAGAGAGAGCGCGCCGTGACCTTGCGGACCATTCCGACTCTCTCGACACAAGTTTCAGTAGGGAGCCTCACGCTTGTTCCCTATCTCGGGGCAGGGTTTGGTGGGGGCTATGCGACGGAACTAGACCGCTCCCTGCATACCGCACCAGCGGCCTCAGCACTTTCAAACGCCGCCAATGCCGGATTGAGGAACCTGTTCGGCCAACAGCTGATCCCCAATGAAGTCCAATTGGGTATCCGGTTTCCCTTCTAGCCTGCGGCTGCCTCTCAGACGAAACTACGCCTATTCGTTCTCATTCGTTCGCTTCGAACCTGTTTAAAGGAGAGTGCAGTGAAACAGGGGTATCGGATATTGCTGGTTGATCGGGATGGTGTGTTGGTGAGTGAATTCCAATTGACCGAGAATGCGCTGGCTCAACCGGAAGCGTTTGTGGCGGGGCTGCGTGATGCGATCGAGTCCATCGAAGAAGAGCCGTAACGAGGATCTCAGTTCGCAAGAGGACGAGTATGTGGGTAGGGAGTGAATCCTACCCACATCATCTGTGGGAGCGTTAGTCCTTCACTTTCAGCAGCCACCCCTCGGCCTTGTCGCATCCCGTCGCACCTCTCGCGAACACCTCGAGTCGGATGTATCCTTTCGCGGTCTTTGGGAGTTTCCCTTTGACCAAGATGCCGTTATGCATCGTGGTCATCGTGACGGGGACGGTTTCGTCCTTGATTTTTACCTTAATGCTGTTGGTCAGCGTGGCCTTGGTGGCAAGAAATGAGAATTCCGATTGCGGGGCGACCTCATTCTTCTTCTCATGTGAGAATGGGGCTGGCGTAAATGCATCAAAGATCACGTCTGCACAGGAACCCTCGGCAGTACCGATGTTTGGGCTTGGGTCGTAAGCCGACACCTCGCTGACGGTTCCGTACAGAGCTAGCGTGATGATAAGCGATAGAACGTTTCGTACACTCACGGTAAGCCTCTCTATAAGATGATGTATGTATAGTGATACTGGATGACTGGATTCTCAGGCATAACGCGGCGATATTGTAGCGCCTGAGACCAAAAAAACAAACCCCCTCTCGACTGTTTTTTGCACAAGCTTCTCTAGGCGTTCAGGTTGCAGGCACGCCTTCTTTGGGCAGATGGATCAGGGCGATGCCATATCTCAACCCTGGATTCCGAGGCCGTTACGATATTATTCGTTCGTACGGTAGAGCCAATGCGATGAAGCCCCCACCGTGGCGTCGCACACGATTGTGAGCCGGTTCGATGTCACTCGGCTGGTTCAGATTCCCCCTCCTTCGGCTAGTTACAACACCTAAGCACTTTCGTGCACAGTGCTCGAGGTTGGCGTCGGAAGTCATATAGGGATACGGGGTTCTTGACAGCACATCACAGGCCTCATAGACTCACGCACTAGTTAGTTAGGAAAGCAAATGCATAGGGAGCTCTCCCGTGCGGTTGTCATTCCATCATGTTTGTATCCCTCACAAAGGAGCGTGAGCCTATGAGTGATTCGAAAGATCCCACCGTTACGTTCAATGTCATCCTGAAACCATCAGATTCCTCCGCGCACCCACTGGCAGCCAATCATACGAATGTGGCACTGGTCCAGGGGATTGCCTGTGTTGATTTCGGCTTCATCGAACCGTCCCTGCTCGCTGCGATCACAAAGGCGGCAAAAGAAAAGCAAGCAGCTCCGCACACTGTGGAAGGGCACCTCGTGACGCGCGTGGCCATGGACGTCGGCGTGCTCGCACGGTTGCACCAGCAAATTGAGCAAGTATTGGTGAGCCTGGGTACGGCACGGAAACAGGGCGCCAAAGCATGAGCCCAATAGTATGCGCGTGGGAATACCTATCGGAGGTATGTCGACGATGATACCAAGCCGGGTGGGGATCGTGGTGATAGGGCTTGTGCTGATAGTCAGTACTGTTTGCTCGGCAGGGCTGTTCAAAGAAGAAACCGTTGCAGAGCGATTTGATAAAGCCATGAAGAAACTCGCGGAGCGTTGTGAGAAGGAGCCACCCAAGCGTGGCGACACTACCTGCGACCCTCTGAAGCTGAAGCCAGCTGATCCTCTGGCGACCGAAGAAGGGCGCTTTGCTCACAGCATCAAGATCCCGAATCTTCTGCCAGAGGACAGCGGATATAAACCAGGGATGACGACAAAAGAATACTTCGACCATCTTTGTAAGAACGAAGCTGGAGAATTCATTTTTAAGGCGATAGAGAATGTCGAAGGCATCATGCAGATGCGCCCAAGGTCCGAAGCGACTGACTACATGCTGCAACATCTCTACGCCTTGGAAGATCCGTATGGGCAAACATACGGTGAAGAATTCAACATAGGCCCAGAAGCCCTTAAGCCGGGAACATTTCAAGATGGGTATGTGAATCCCCCCTATGCCGATGCCGTTAAAACAAAGGATATCAAAAAGAGAACGTATGAACTGTATAAACCTGATCAGAACTACAAGTTTCTTGAGAAACCCATTCCTGTTTCCCTCCAGAATCCAACTGATGGTGCCAAATATCTTCACTACACCAGACCGAACACTGAGAAGCTGATATTTGCAGACGGTCAATATATGTATCCGCGTGATCAGCAACCTCCACTGATCGAAGATCGGGTGAAGGAGCCAAAGAGTCGTTATGGATTTACCTGGAGGGGGATCACACGCCCGCATGATCGTGAACTGGGTATTGCGGGAGGCGAAGTCATCATCCTTGATTTGCAGACCAATGAAGTGTTGGCGGTCAAGCGAGGCTACCTTGCGAGCGGAAAGACTCTGGAAACTACTGGAGGTATCTGGTGGCTGGGAGCTGCGGCCTGTCCCCCAAGGCCGGTAACAGCCATGGGAGGGTTACTGCATAAAGTGCTCAAACCTACGTCCTCAGTTAATTAAAGAGGAATAAGTAATAATGTCCAACTTCACACTTGCTCAGTTAAAAAAAGCCTACGACGCCACACTAGAGCAGACAGCCGCTGAGTCGTTTTTGTTTCAGGGAATGGCACCTCAAGCATATATCGATGCTCTGAGAAGGGGCAATAATCCGCTGGCTGATCCAGGTGCTGATAACTTGGATGGGAAACTCCGGATGACGTTGGAGCAGGCTCAGGTATTTCGAATGCGCTATCGTATCATCGATGCCTATCAAAACGATGCCACCGGATTTTCGGCGGTCGCGCTGCGAGATAATGATACCCCGAACCGAGTCGTAATCGCGGTGCGGAGTACAGAGCTCATTAATGACCGGACACGTGACCTAGGGGCAGATCTCCAGATCTTCACAAGCGGCTTTGCCTTTGATCAAATTCTGTCGGCCCAGGACTTCCTCGCTCGCGTTCGGCCCCAATTGCAGCCTGAGGAAAAGATTGACGTAGTAGGTTATTCGCTGAGCGGCAACATCGTCCGCACCTTGGCGGCCATGTACCCGGATATCATCAATCAGGATCCAGGTGGCAACGTAGTCTTCAATGCAACGGGGCTTGGTGGGTTCAGCGACCCAACCGGCCAGAACCGTTCACGCAGTGCTGTGCTGCAAGAAATGATGGATTTGTACCGACAGGTGGAGGCTGATCCAAGTAGCGCCACAGACGTATCCTTTTTACTCCAGCCTTTGCAGTTTGCGGCGATTGCCGCTTCACCCATTGATCGCACTGATCCAAGCGGGAATGTATACCCCAGTCCGCGACAAGATTTTGCCCAGGCCTACATCCAAAACAAATACAGCACATTCTACAATGATTTGGGAACCACGGTCGCCGAACCATCCTTCACACAGTATGTCGGCGTTGCTCTATCCGGTTTCGATGCAAATGCCGTGGCGAATTCAGGAAGTCACCCGGCTCCTATTGGCATTGCGATCGAAGGCCAACCGGTGGTGGAAATCCCAGGCGTCGCCTCACGATTTGATTATCTCAATACTCACAGTCTCACCCTTATAGCCGATTCATTACGGCTTCAGATCCTCTTCAAAGAGATCGACCCCACGGTTTCGACTGATACGATTCAGGCGATCTTTCAAGCATCTTCCGCGAGTGCCGCGAGTACCTTGCTCGGGCGAGCTGAAAAGGACACGCTAGAAAACGCGCTCGACGCGGTTCGTCGTGCACTCTTGCCGATGGATCAACATTTCGAGCCAACACCATCTACCGATGCTCCTGGTGGGTTTGGGAACATTGCAAACCGCTCGGCCTTTCACGGCAACATTGCGGCTGTCGAGGCGGCATTACCACCACAAGCGAGTCCGTATCGAATCGAGACGTTGGTGGATCGTTCACTCGAGGAGGTCAAGGGGAACGCGCTGCTGAATGATGCGATAGGAAAGGGACTCGCGTATCGGTACGCCCTCACGGTGTTGAATCCCTTCGTTATCATCGGGCCGACATATGAGCAACACAATGTCAACGGCGAATTGGCATTGTTTGATCCAAGAACTGGGCTTGGATCAATCACCGCCGACTATATTCAAGATCGAGGGCTGTTTCTCCAGACCAAACTCGTATTGAATCAAGCCAATCTTGATAGACCGCTCAATCCGTTTGCCCTCACGCACTATCACGATAACACGACAGGATATGACATTCCGTCTGGGCTCAGTATCTTGCCAGGCCTCCAACGTGAATATGTGTTTGGGTCCGACAGTGCGGAGACTATTTCTGGTGGAATTCTCTTCGCGAGCGACCATCTGTACGGCGGCGATGGTGCCGACACCCTTTTAGGCCACGGCGGGACCGATTATCTCCAAGGTGATGCCGGGAACGATATACTCGATGGTGGATCGGGAGCAGATCGCATGTTGGGAGGCCAGGGAGATGATACCTATGTTGTTGATGACCTGGGCGATCAGGTTCTAGAAGGTGCTGATAACGGGAGTGATACGGTCCAGAGTTCTGTGAGCCTCGCGCTCGGTGCCAATGTCGAAGACCTCACGTTGACAGGCACAGACGATCTTAACGGCGAGGGGAACAATCTCGATAATCTCATCATCGGGAATGATGGCATCAATCGCTTGGAGGGGAAAAATGGCCGAGACCATCTCATCGGAGGCGGGCAAGACGACATTCTTATCGGCGGGCTTGGCGACGATCTCCTCGAAGGCGGTGAGGGGTTGGATACTTATTACTACAACATAGGCGATGGAACGGATCAAATTGAGGACACCGATGCGACCGGCCGGATCATCTTCAATGGTCGCCTGCTGGTCGGTGGCGTTCGGAAAGCGGAGGATCCGGCCGATACCTACAAGAGTCCTGACGGAGTCTTCACCTACGTGATGTCTGGTGGTCACCTGATCGTGAACGGCGTCCTGACGATCAATGCCGACTTTGAAAGCGGGCAGTTCGGGATTCAGTTGGATGAATTGTCGGATTATCTCAGGGACACGGGTCCACCGACCGGCCCTTTTGAAGATATTCTGATTGGTGGCGACGGTGGGGAACAAGGAGGAAATCCGCTTCGAAACGGACCCCTCGCTATTTATGGAAACGGCGGAAATGATGCCATCGTTTCAAGCACTCGATTCGGGGGATCCTTTGCGGATGGGGGCGAGGGCGATGATCTCCTCCATGGCGGTTCGGGGCCAGGAACACGTCCGGACTACCTAGTAGGTGGTCCCGGAGACGATTACGGCACCCCCGGCTCGCAGGGAATCTTTCTTGGTGGCGAGGGGAATGATGTCGGCTACGCAGTTCTCCTTGAACTCTCTACGAGTATTCCGACCAGATACAGCGGCCCGGTCTATATGGATGGTGAGGCCGGTGATGATCAACTGAGTGGTTCTTTGGGTGGCGATGTGCTCAAGGGTGGTGATGACGATGACATTTTGCGGGGGGAGAACATTCCCTCAGGGTGGACTGCGAGAATCGGTCTCAAGGACTACTACCCCGCGACTGGAGCATGGGAGGCCGTTCAGCAACCTCAAGAACTATTTTCCGCCAGCGGAGGCGCCGATTTTCTTGATGGCGGGGCCGGCGATGATCTCATCGTAGGAGACGGTGGCGACGATATCGTATGGGGCGGACCAGGTGATGATCGTCTCTACGGCGATGATGAAACAGGGTATCGAGTTGAACCAGGGGCTGATCTTCTCGATGGAGGTGACGGTAGCGACATCTTGAGCGGCGGGGATGGCAACGATTCACTTTCTGGCGGAACCGGAGCGGATCGGCTCTACGGAGATCTTGACGATGATATCCTCGATGGGGGTGAGGGTGCCGATACGATGTTTGGGGGCGACGGGGCCGATGAACTCTACGGGGGAGCGGGCGATGACCTCGTGGTAGGCGATGGATTAAACAACGAGTACCAGTCTGGTACCGCCGGCGCAGATGATTTCTTGGATGGAGGCGATGGCAACGATGTTCTGGAAGGAGGCATCGGCGACGATACGCTTTTCGGCGGAGCAGGTCGTGATGTGCTCTTTGGACAGGACGGGAACGATTTGTTGTTCGGCGATGAGGGCGACGATGAGCTTCAAGGGATGGTGGGCGACGATCTGCTCAGAGGTGGGACCGGAAATGATCGTCTCTTCGGTCAAGAGGGGGCAGATACGATCTTTGGGGACACGGGAGATGACACGTTGTCCGGCGGTGACGGCAATGACGTTTTGATCGGTGGAAATGGGGTCGATATTGTTTCTGGTGGCCATGGCGATGATCAATTAATCGGCGGGCAAGGCTTCGATGGGTATCTTTTCGATCCTGGTGATGGCCGTGATACCATAACAGACACGGTACTCAGCGGGGCGGAGAATATTATCCAGTTTGGAGTCGGGATTACTCTCGAATCGCTGACCTTCCTTCACAATCCTCTTCAGCAAACCCTCACGATTCAGGTGAGCGGCAGCGATTCGATCACGCTGCTGGGATTCGACCCCAATACCTTCAACTATGTCATCGACAGGCTCAGCTTCGGCGGCGAATCGCAGGTGTCGTTGGCGGATCGATTGCCTCTGCCTGGGGGGCTGCTCCAAGGGTCCGATGACGACAACGTGATCCGCAGCGGGGCCGGCAACGATACGATCTTGGCTGGAGCGGGCCACGATTCCATCAACGCCGGAGCTGGGAACGATATGATGCTTGGCGAAAGCGGGAACGATTCCCTGGCCGGTGGGGCCGGGGCCGACACGTATATATTCAATGCTGGGGATGGAACAGATACGGTGTTGGACACCGCTGGGGAGGGCAATCGGCTGGTCTTTGGGCCAGGGATATCTGCCGGTGCGGTGGCACTAGGGGTGACTGGGGAGAGCTCGCTCGCCATCCGTACAGGAGTGGCCGGCGATGCGATTCACATCCTGCATGATGTCTTTGCTGGTGATCGCCCTTCAATCGATAGGCTGGAGTTTGCCGACGGCACGGCGCTGTCGATTGATGAATTGTTGGAACAGGGCATCGAGATCAATGGAACGGCGGGTTCGGACACATTGACAGGCACGGCTCTGAGTGATCGCATCTCTGGGGGTGCTGGTGATGACATCATCCTCGGCGGCCTGGGAGCAGATATTCTGCGTGGAGAGGACGGGGACGATCTGCTCCTTGGCCAGGACGGGCCTGATCAGCTCGATGGCGGATCTGGTTCCGATGTACTGGAAGGGGGAGCTGGAGAAGATACCTACATCTTCGGTCGGGGATATGGACAGGATGTGCTGAGGGATTCCCCGGTCGAACAGTCCGGCCCGAATACCATTCAGTTGACCAGCGGCATTGCTCCCCACGAAGTCCGTTTACAAGCTCGATCATCGGAAGATGGAACCACTGTCGTCCTCACGATTGTTGGGACTCAAGACGCACTGACGCTGCTCGGCGCAAGCGATCCGAGCCTTCTGCCGATCAGCCGGATTCGCTTTGCCGACGGGACGAGTTGGGATACCGCCGAGATTGTGAGTCGCATCGAAGGGGTACGGGTCACTGCGTCGGCGACCGGCAGTTCTCTGATGGGGACCGGGTTCCGAGACGAATTGATCGGCGCGCAGGGCAACGATGACCTGGATGGATTGAGTGGCCCAGATCGGATGGTCGGGGGAGCAGGCGACGATCGGTATCGCGTCGATCACATCGGGGATACGGTGGTGGAAACGACGGATGGAGGTACCGATACGGTCTTGAGCCTGATCGATTACGTACTGCCCTCCAATGTGGAGAATCTATTCCTGCGCTCGACGGGGCTCACGGCCACTGATCCGGTTCGTGGCGAGGGGAATGCCGGCGCAAATCTGTTGTTGGGAAACTTCGTGAGCAATGTGTTGATCGGTGGAGAAGGCGCAGACACGCTGTGGGGTGGATTCAGCGTCGGTGGGGACTATGGCCAGGGCAACGACGACTTACATGGTGGGATCGGAAGCGACACGTATGTGATTGAGAGCGATTTCAACGGCTTCGATACGATTCATGATATCGCGCGACCTGGAGAGGGAAACCGTCTTCAGTTTGGTTCCACAGTCCGTCCGGAGGATCTGCTATTCGTTCAGGAGGGTTCAGCTCTGCGGATGACGAACAGTGGTGGGGCACATGGAGTGATTCTCGCGGATTTCGATCCACATGGAGTCACCGGGTCGCTCGTGACCGAAGTCGTCGCCTTTAGCGGCGGGGTGGAGGATGTCACGGGTGGGTATGAGACGAGCCTGTTAGCGGTGATGAATCCGATGGTCGGCACTGACCAGGCCGACGCGTTGACCGGCACCTCGAACGCCGAGGTGCTTCGGGCACATGCCGGTGATGATGTGCTGATGGGTGGCAGCGGGAATGATGTGCTCATCGGCGGGACCGGCAGCGATGTCTATGTATTTCATCAGGGCGATGGGTTCGATCTGATCGATGATCATCCTGGACTGGGAGAGATGAATTGGGTGCAGTTCGGTTCGGGCATTACGCCGGACATGCTTCGCGTGGTGTATAGCGGAACATTCGGCATGGGAGGCCTGACCGTACGAATTGGCTCATCTGGAGATGGACTGCACTTTCTTGGAGCCTCAGCCGAAGATCAGACCGAACCACACGCAGTCGACGAGTTTCATTTTGCGGACGGCACGCAGCTGACCTTTGCCCAGCTTTTTGAGCACGAGGTCTTGGTGCAAGGAACCGGACGAAGCGACGGAGAATTATTCGGAACCTTCGCCCATGATCGCCTGCTGGGGCTCGGCGGAAGTGAGACTCTGTCCGCGGGTGCCGGTGATGACACGCTCATCGGTGGAGCCGGTCATGATGTGTTGGACGGTGGAGAGGGCAGCGACACCTATCTCTTTAATACGGGAGATGGGATGGATGTGATTCAGGATGACGCAGGTCTTTCCGATGTCAATCGTCTTCGATTCGGAACCGGGATTACGGTCAACGATCTGACCTCGTTTGATGCCGGTGATGGCTTTACCGTGAATAGAATTGAGATTGGAACAGCTGGCGATGCGATCCTTCTCCCCAATGTTATCGGTTACCGTCCTGGGCTTACTGTTGCGGAGTTTGCCGACGGCGTGACCCTCGATCTTTATGATCTTCACGCAGCAAGTCGGGTGACCACCTCTCAAACCATTCTTGGGGATGGTCGGGAACAAGTGTTGCTCGGTGGACTGGGGAACGACACCATCCTTGCCGGAACTGCAGCGACGACCATGATCGGTCTTGCCGGCCATGACACATTGATCGGAGGAGCCGCTGCAGACTTGCTCATGGGGGGACGTGGGGATGATCGTGTGCAGGGTGGTGCCGGCAACGACACCTA
>DCZN01000092.1:14623-15079 GCA_002331625.1 Nitrospira sp. UBA2083
GGATGGAAGCCAGGTCTCCCTCGCCAGTCTTTTTGGATCTACCAGTACGGTCTATGGGACAGACGGCAGTGAGGTCATGGTCGGTACCGCAAACAGCGACGATATCGATGCTGGAAACGGCGATGACACCGTGTATGGACATGCCGGCGATGATCGTATTGTGGCTGGAGCCGGCGTCGATTCAGTCTCAGGAGACGAAGGAGCCGACCGCCTGTTCGGAGGAGGCGACACGGATTATCTCTCTGGTGGTGAAGGAGATGATCTCATCAGCGGAGAGGATGGCTCCGATGTTGTGGTCGGGGATGCGGGGAACGATACGCTGTCGGGAGGTGACGGCAATGATACGTTGAACGGCGGTGTGGGCGCCGATCAGCTTCGAGGTGAGGAGGGGGATGACACGCTTTATGTTGATGCGGCTGATGCCGAGATCAACGGCGGGACCGGCTATGACGTTGT
>DCZN01000074.1:0-134 GCA_002331625.1 Nitrospira sp. UBA2083
TACGGGGGCATCTTTGACTTCGCCCATATGACATCTGAGCTGCAGGAACTTGAGGCCCAAATGGGCCAACCCCACTTCTGGAACGATACCCGCGCCGCCGCCGTGGTCAGCCGGAAAAAGGCGACGATCGAGCG
>DCZN01000074.1:394-588 GCA_002331625.1 Nitrospira sp. UBA2083
ATGTATGTGCGGTGGGCGGAGCACAAAAGATTCAAAGTAGAAACGTTGGACCTACAGCCCGGCGACGAAGCGGGCGTCAAAAGCGTCACGATCTCGATCACAGGACCCTATGCGTACGGGTACTTGAAGGCAGAAGCCGGCGTGCATCGCTTGGTGCGCATTTCTCCATTTGACTCCAACAAGCGGCGGCACAC
>DCZN01000074.1:749-8830 GCA_002331625.1 Nitrospira sp. UBA2083
GTCGTGCAATGCCAGAACGAGCGCTCGCAACTCCAAAATCGAAACGGGGCGATGAAAATCTTGAAGGCGCGTCTCTTCGAATTAGAACAGAAGAAGAAGGAAGCCGAATTCAACGCGATCGTCGGCGAAAAAAAGGATATCGCCTGGGGCAGCCAGATTCGATCGTACGTGTTTCAGCCCTATCAAATGGTCAAAGATCACCGCACAGGACATCAAATCAGCATGGTGTCATCTGTGATGGACGGCGATCTCGACAGCTTCATCGAAGCCTATCTCACCAAAAAGATCACAAAAGGGAGCAGTCAGCCCCCAGATATCAGCGATCAGGATGACGATCTCTAGACGCTGATGGTTGGACGCTGAAAGCTTAGAGCGACCCAATGGATGAACTGAACGAACAGCGCCAGCAGCGGATCAAGAAGCTTGAACTCCTTCGAGAGGCGGGCGTCGCCCCATACGGCAGCCGGTTCGAGACGAAGGATCGTGCCGGGGAGCTGCTCAGGCTGCACGGTGAGAAGACGAAGGAGACCCTAGAGCAGGAGAAGATCTCTTGCACACTCGCGGGACGGGTCGTGGCCTTACGGCGCTTCGGGAAGGCCGGATTCGCCGTGCTGCAAGACGGCTCCGATCGTCTTCAGGTCTACCTCAAAAAAGATCTGCTCTCCGAACAGGCCTACACCGTCGTGGAACAACTCGATCTCGGCGACTGGATCGGCGTCACAGGCACACTGTTCCGCACGAAGACCAATGAGTTCACCGTTGAGGTGCACCACCTGACGTTTCTCAGCAAGGCGCTCCGGCCGCTCCCTGAAAAGTGGCATGGCCTGACGGACGTCGAAACGCGGTATCGACAGCGCTATGTCGACCTCATCGCCAACCCCCAAGTCCACGAGATATTTGCCGCGCGGAGCCGGATCATCACCGGAATCAGAGCATTTCTCATTGAACGAGGGTTCCTCGAGGTCGAGACCCCGATGATGCATCCCATTCCGGGAGGGGCGGCAGCCAAGCCGTTTGTCACCCACCACAATGCGCTCGGCGTCGATCTCTATCTGCGTATCGCGCCGGAGTTGTATTTGAAACGCCTGATCGTCGGGGGATTCCCGCGGGTGTTCGAGATCAACCGGAACTTCCGGAATGAAGGGATCTCCACGATTCACAATCCCGAGTTTACGATGCTGGAGTTCTATGTGTCCTACGCGGACTATCAGGACTTGATCCTCCTCACCGAGGAACTGATCTCCAGCCTGGCGCAGCAGGTCTTAGGCAAAACAGTGATTCAATACCAGGGGAAAGAAATTACCCTCACCCCCCCGTGGCGGCGCTGGTCGTACCACCACGCCATCCTTGAGATCAATCACCTCGACCCGTCGGTGCTCCATGATCGTGACAAGGCGTTGGCCGCGGCTCAACACCTGCATGTGCCTGTGGACCCCAAATCGTCCTTGTTTACCATTCTCAACGAGATCTTTGAGGAAACGGTTGAGCCGAACCTGCAACAGCCGACGTTTATCACCGACTATCCGATCGACATTTCTCCGCTCGCCAGGCGGAAAGATGCCGATCCATCATTGACCGATCGATTCGAGCTGTACATTGCCGGACGGGAAATCGCGAACGCCTTCTCCGAGTTGAACGATCCGTTGGACCAACGTGAACGGTTTGAGGGGCAGGCCGCTCAGCGGGAGGCAGGCGATGAAGAAGCCCATCTCGTCGATGAAGATTTCTTACGCGCACTCGAATTCGGCATGCCGCCGACCGCCGGTGAAGGGATCGGGATCGATCGATTGATCATGCTGTTGACCGACCAAGCCTCCATCCGCGATGTCGTCCTCTTCCCTCAGCTCCGACCGGAGAAATCGTAAGCGTGACCCTTCCCTTTGAAATCTTCGTCGGGCTTCGCTACCTGCGTGCCAAGCGCCGCAACCGAACTATCTCGTTGAACACCTTCGTCTCGGTTGCGGGTATCACATTAGGGGTAGCCGCGCTCATCGGGACGGTCGGCATCATGACCGGGTTCCGGGAAGATATTCAGAGCAAGATTCTCGGCACCACGGCCCATATCATCGTCCAAGAGCGAATGAAAGAGCACATGACCGACTATGACCGTCTGGTTGAGAAGATTCAAACCGTACCGGACGTCGTGGCGGCCACGCCGTTTGTGTTCCGCCAAGTGCTCCTCACCACCCAGAGCGGAGTGCAAGGGATCATCCTGCGCGGGATCGATCCGAAACGCGAAGCCAATGTGACTGAACTTGCCAAGAACATCACGGCGGGACAGCTGCTCGACCTGCTCACCCCGGTGAAAGTCATGCAGGCTCCGGCCGACGACCCGCAAGGTGATCTGCGCGCCGTTGAAAAACCCGGCATCATCCTCGGCAAAGAACTCGCCATGAGGCTCGGCGTGTTTGTGGGCGATACCGTCAATGTCGTGTCTCCTGTCGGACCGGTCAGCGCCATGGGCATGGTACCGAAGATCCGGACATTTGCCGTCGTGGCCCTCTTTCACTCAGGAATGTTTGAATACGATTCCTCCTTCGCCTATATCGAGCTCGGCGAGGCGCAGAAGTTTTTCAACCTGGGGGCGAGCGTGACCGGAATCGAAGTCAAAGTGACGGACGTCTTCCGTGCCGGAGAGATCGCTCACCATATCGAACAGGAACTCGGTTTCAGCCACGGAGCCCGCGATTGGATGCAGATGAACCGCAACCTCTTCTCCGCTCTCAAACTGGAGAAGACCATGATGTTTCTGCTGCTGGTCCTGATCACGATCGTGGCCTCATTCAACATCGTCAGCACCCTCACGATGATTGTCACGGAGAAGCAAAAGGAAATCGCGATTCTCAAGGCGATGGGTGCCACAAAACGCAGCATCCGTCGTATCTTCATGCTCAACGGCCTGATCATCGGGTTTGCGGGAACAGGCATCGGTATTCCGTTGGGCTATGCGTTTCTCTGGCTGATTCAAACGTTTTGGACGTTCGATCCGAGCGTGTACTACATCTCAACTATTCCGGTTCACGTCCTGGCGGAGGATGTGCTCCTCGTGGCCGGATCCGCCATCCTCATCAGCTTTTTGGCGACGGTGTATCCAGCCAATCAGGCTGCAAAGCTGGAACCGGTCGCCGCATTACGCTATGAATAGGACACAAGCTATCAGCTCTCAGGGGCAAGCGGTCTGCTGAACGCTGTATGCTATTCCAATGATTAAAGTCACCAATCTCCATAAATCCTTTTCGATGGGGTCCTATGAACTCCCCATCCTCAAGGGGATCAATTTGGACATTCAGCGCGGTGAGTTCGTCGCGATTGTCGGAGCCTCAGGGGCCGGCAAGAGCACATTGCTTCATATCATCGGAACTCTCGATAAACCGAGTAATGGGACCGTCACGTTCGATGGGCAGGACCTCTTTCGGATGACCGACATCCAGCAGGCCGAGTTTCGCAATCGGCGGATTGGGTTCGTGTTTCAGTTCCATCACCTGCTCGCCGAGTTTACGGCACTGGAAAACGCCTGCATGCCGGCACTCGTGCAACGGCGCGACCCAACCGTGATTACCACCGAAGCCACCACGCTCCTCACGGAAGTCGGATTGGGCCATCGTCTTCATCACAAGCCTGGAGAGCTCTCGGGTGGTGAACAGCAGCGGGTCGCCATGGCACGCGCGCTGATGCAAAATCCGGATTTGGTCTTGGCGGATGAGCCGACCGGCAATCTCGACACCCACAGCGGAGACGGGCTGTTCGGGTTGATGCGCACACTCAATAAGACACGTGGAACGACGTTTGTGATCGTAACGCATAACGACAAGCTCTCCGCCCAGTCCGACCGCATCATTCACATGCAAGACGGGCAAATCATTTAGACCGATTGATCCCGCCCACCTCAGCTGCCGAGCCCCGTTCGATACAGCCTCTGCTGAAAGTGGGCAAACGGCGAATTCTTGACGAACTTTTGTTCCTTCTCTAGACTCGCGAGAATGTTCATTTATCCTAAGAGCTGACATGCGTTGTTCGTCGTCGTTTCGCATAGTCGTGTTGTTGGCGGCCTCAGCCTTACCATCACAGATTTCAGCGGCAGAATTCGTGATCGTGGGGCCTCGGGCCATGGGCATGGGTGGGGCCGGCGTTGCCGTCACAACGAATGCGTTCGCAACCTATTGGAATCCCGCCGGCCTGGCCATGACCCAGACCGTCGATATCCGCGCCCAGGGAGGCGGACTTGCGATCGATCGCCGCGGTATCGGCGACGCCCTTCATGATCTAGAGAACTTCGATCGTAACGATCTCTCCCTGGCCAATCTGGCCAAAGCCCAGTCTATCGCCGACCGCATCAATCAACCCGGTGCCACGGTCTCGGTCAACGGTTCGGCCGGTCTGTATCTCAAAGGTCACCTGGGTGACCATGCGTTCGGGTTCAATGTCTCGGACGTCGCAACCGGCGGCGGATTCGTTTCGACACCGGTTCAGGCCTCCCAACCAGGCGGTTTAGGGACACCCATCACACTGGCGGGGCAGATGGCGCTTCGCGGCCTCGAAGCACGACAGTTGGCCTTCTCCTATGCCTATGCCTTTTCTGACAAAACCTTTTCCATCGGGATTACGGCAAAAGTCATTCAAGGCGCCTCCTACAATGGAGCAACAACGCTCCAAGGGGGGAGCGGCGTCAGCACGACCGATCACTTCGGTAAACCGAACATCTCAACCACCTACGGAATTGACATCGGCGCAATCTATCGGCCATCCTCATGGATCCGGTTTGGCGTGGTCGCCAAGGATATTAACAAGCCGACGTTTGATGCCGCCGGAGGAGGCGAGCTGAAGTTGGAACCGCAAGTTCGGGCTGGGGTCGCGATCAACCCATATTCCACGCTGACGTTGAGCGCCGATGTGGATGTCACCTCAAACAAAACCTTCGTCCCGGGTGTGAAGAGTCAGCTCTTGAGCTTGGGACTCGAACAGACNNTTTTGTCGGAATTTCTTTCGTTTAGAGTCGGGACTTTCAAAAATATGCAGGATGCCTCAACGCCCTTTGTTCCTACGGCAGGGTTAGGTATCCGGTGGTTTAACTTCCGCGCCGATGCCGGAGGAGGTTATGACTTCCGTGAAAAAGGCGCCCTGGTGTCGGCTTCTGTTTCATTGACATTCTAATGGTATACTAACAGGATGTTGAAAAATTCTTCCAACTTCGTTCTCGCATCGCTCAGAGGCTCAACGTACGGCTCAAGGTACGCTTCGCCTTTTCGCTCGCTGCGGCCTTGTTGGAAGGCCTTTTTGAACATCCTGCAGATTATGCTGATTCGAGGCGCGATCTCGACAGGCGGAGCATTGACTCTGGTCAAAATAGCTTTTCAACAGACTGCTAAACCCATGCTGTCTCGATCACTTGTCCACGTCGCATCTATGATGGCGCTCGTCACGCTATTGGGTGGATGCAGCGGCTTGCAAGAAGTCTGGGAAGGCCCCGGCGCCAGAGTTTTTCGACCGCAGACCATCGCCGTGTTGCCGCCGATGTCGAGCCAATACGATAGTGCCCGCGAAGACATTCAAGATGTGCTCGCCGGCGCACTCAACCGCCAGGGTAACATCGAACGGGTGGTTTCGCCTGAGAATGTGACGGATATCTTTCAAGCCTCAAAAGAGGCGTTTGATTCACTGGTGTTTTATTTCTCCCGACTGGAGATGACCGGCCAATCCGATAAAGAGTCAGCCATTAAGCTCGGGAAGGCGCTGAACGTTGATTCATTCCTCGTAGTCCGGGTGAACTCCTGGGAATATGTCCGCAAGGAAGGCGACAACGTGGGGCGCGTCGGGCTGAGCCTCCGCCTGGTCGATACCGCCACCGGCACAACCGTCTGGAAGGCGCGCCACGAACGGTCAGACAGCTACATGTTCATCAAGCCGAGCCTCAAGGACATTGCGAAAGAACTCGCCGCCGAGATGATCAAGTACATGCCGCCGCAGACGAAGCGGTAGGATCTACTGGTCATCCGGTTGGTCGACACTTCATCCTTGCCTCTCCGGTTCTTACCCCTGTACCTAGCACATCCCTAGCCTCCGCTTGCCGACGCATGATCGAGCATATCATCATGTGCCCACTCTGGTGGCCACATGAAAACCGCAACTGTCAGGCAATTTCGTGACCGCGCAACAAGCTTCCTCAAGCAGGAAGAGCCGATCATCGTCACGAGACGTGGGAAAATCGTCGGATTCTTTCTGCCCGCCGTCCGCGAGAGTCTCCCGCTGGAAATCAAGAAAGACCTGTTCACCACGCTGACTGATGAGATCCGATCTGCCATGAGGAACCGTGAGATTATCGAGGATGCCGTCCTTGCCGATTTCGAGAAGGCCAGAAAAGCTCGTCGTCGACGCTAACCCAATCCTTTCTGCACTACTCGGTGGCAAAGCGAAACGATTGTTTTTTGAATCGGGCATCACAGAATTTGCGGTAGCTGATACCGCCATCGAGGAAGTGCGCCGCTACCTCCCCAAGATGACCGAGAAGCTTGGAGTGAGCCTAGACTTTCTGTCGTATGCATTGGGCTTGTTACCTCTCACCATCTGCTCCCGCAAAATCTATGGTCGCTCCCTGAAGACGGCCCAGATACAGATCGCACATCGGGACCGGAGTGATGTCGAGATCTTGGCACTCACGCTTACGCTCAAGCGTCCACTCTGGACAAAGACCATAACAACCGCCGAGCTGTTGGCTATGTATTTCCCAAAATCAGCATGAGAACAAATCCCATGGTCCTGGTGTTCCCCATGCGAAATTCCCAGACTGCCACGGCCACGTCTAAGCGATCTTGACCCACGATTCACACGGCAAGAGCCGAACAACCTATTGGGCTCAGAAAAACCAGCCTGTCCCCATTTCTCACTCCCCATTTCTCACTCATTGGGACTGCGACTCTTACAGGAGGATATCGGTACCAGCACCCCCGACGGAGAGCGCTGGGGTGCCGATGAGCTGAATCTCGATCTCCGCTGCTGCATCCGCATCGGTGCTGCCCTGGAGGACTCCACCGGCATAGCGGACCTGACCCGCCGCTGTAAACGCAGCACCGCCAATGTAGGTGAAAGTCTGGTTGCCGGCCACCAAGGTATTGGCATCAATCGTGGTCAGATCGATCCGGTCGCCAACCAGTGCGCCATTACCCGTAAAACCGACGATCTTATCCCTGCCAGCACCAACGGGACTTTCGTTGACCGAGTTGTAATCGAAGAGATCGCTTCCCGATCCGCCGGTCAGGGTATCCGTCCCACCTCCACCGATCAACGTGTCGTTGCCGTTGCCGCCATTGAGCGTGTCATTACCTCCTCCCCCACTCAGAACATTGTTACCGCTGTTGCCGATGAGGTTATCGTTGAAGTTCGAGCCGGTGAGGTTCTCCAAACTGCGCAAGGTGTCGATACCAGCCCCGATCGTGTTTTGCGCCACCGTCAAGCTGAGGTTGACCGTCACACCTGCGGTAGCACTAGCATACAAAATAGTGTCATTGCCGATGCCAGTACCAAAGAAGTCATCGCCATAGATGATGTCGTTCCCCGCTCCCCCAGTAATAGTGTCGTTGCCCCCCTCGCCACTGATACGGTCATCCCCCAATCCTCCGGTGATGGTATCGGCGCCGCTTCCGCCAGCAATTCTATCGTTGCCTGCACCGCCATCGACAGTGTTACTGCCGTTACCGGTATAGATGGTGTCGTTGCCCGCCCCACCGAAGATCGTATCGTTGCCAGTACTGGTACCAAAGAAATCATCCCCGTAGATGATATCATCCCCTCCACCACCATCCAGTCTGTCCGCACCCCCATTACCATAGATGGAGTCAGATGCATCTGAAGGAAGACTGCCTGGTGGATTACGCGTGACTGTGGCTGAAACCGTGCTAGGAGTGATTGTTTCATTGGCGGCTGTGCCTGTGAAGGTTGCCATGTCGTCTCCTGTTTTATAGTTACAGTTTCATTGCATGCTCATCCGCCTGGACAGGTAGCAAATCCAGTAGCCACTACTCACAATAAGGAGGGGGAGGGTACATCCATAAGGAGTTCCTGTCAACAAAGCGTATTTGGATCATACG
>DCZN01000074.1:9018-13434 GCA_002331625.1 Nitrospira sp. UBA2083
ATTTTGAGATAGGTTCTAGTCTTGTTTGGGGAATAGAGGCCTAAGCTGTTGAGATCGTTCTCACAGTATCGTTCTTCAATCCAGGATCAGATCTCGCTCAGTGCGTCAACTGTCTTCTTCGGTTGGAGGGGCTACCCTTATGTAATTTGATTAGGCTGGTGCCATTGCCGCTTTCAATGATCGGACGAACTCCGCGACATGCCCGACCATCGCAGGATCTTGCTGGTGGGATGCAATGCGTTTCACGATCGCGCTGCCGACGATGACGCCATCGGCCATTTTGGAGACCTGCGCGGCGTCCTCAGGCGTCGCCACACCGAAGCCAACGGCGACAGGCGAAGCAGAAACCTTCTTGAGCTTTTGAACATTTTGTTGGATGTCCGTCACATTGCTGAGCTTCGCCCCGGTAATACCGGTCAACGACACGTAATAGACAAACCCATGCGATTCTTCCGCCACCAGTTTTCTCCGGCTGGGCGTGCTGGTCGGTGCCAATAGAAAAATAAGCGGAAGGCCTGCGGCATCGGCAGGTCCCTTGAGCGGTCCTGCCTCATCCGGTGGCATGTCAGGCACGATCAAGCCATCCACACCAGCTGACTTCGCCGCGCTACAGAACGCTTCATACCCCATAGCGTAGATCGAGTTGTAATACAGCATCAGGACGATCGGGATCTCCGTGCGCTGCCTGAGCGACTTCACCGAATTCAGAATCTTGCGCAGCGACGTACCGCTCTTCAGCGCCCGTTCAGCCGCCTGCTGAATCACCGGCCCGTCGGCAATCGGATCGGAGAAAGGCACGCCCAGCTCGATAATATCGGCACCAGCTTGTTCCAATGCTACGACCAGCTGTTCTGTTTCAGCCAATCCCGGATCTCCGGCCATGAGGTAGGCAATGAGCGCCTTCTCTTTCTTGTCGCGCAGTCGTTGAAACGTCGCTTCCAGCCGTCCGCTCATAACTCCACCCCCCGCATCCTGGCCACTTGTTGGACATCCTTATCACCACGGCCAGAGAGGTTGGCGATGATCACCTGTGACTTTTTCAGTTTCGGGGCGAGCTTGACGACCTGCGCAATGGCATGAGCGCTCTCCAAGGCAGGCACGATCCCTTCTTCTCGTGCCAGCAGATCAAAGGCTGAGAGGGCTTCCGCGTCCGTCGCAGAGGTGTACTCGATCCGGCCCTGATCATGGTAGAGGCTGTGTTCCGGTCCGACCGCCGCATAATCCAACCCAGCCGAGACGGAATGGGTCAAATTGATCTGCCCATTTTCGTCCTGCAGCAGGTACGTCATCGTACCTTGCAATACTCCCGGCTTCCCGCCGGAAAACCTTGCTGCATGCTTGCCGCTCGCGACTCCAGTCCCCCCGGCCTCGACACCGATCATCTTCACCGTGCGGTCTCCCAGGAATGCATGGAACAGCCCGATCGAATTGCTCCCGCCGCCGACACAGGCCACGAGATAGCTCGGCAACTTGCCTTCCGCCGCGAGAATCTGTTTCCTTGCCTCTTTGCCAATGATCGCCTGGAAATCCCGGATCATCATCGGATAGGGATGGGCTCCTAACACGGACCCAAGAATATAGTGGGTGGTCCGTACGTTCGTCGTCCAATCGCGCATCGCTTCGCTAATGGCATCCTTTAGCGTCCGGCTGCCGGCGTCCACCCCCGTCACTTTTGCTCCAAGCAATCGCATGCGGAAGACGTTCAGCGCCTGTCGCTGCATGTCTTCCGTACCCATGTAGATTTCGCATTCCAGTCCGAACATTGCTGCTGCGGTGGCAGTGGCCACACCATGTTGACCGGCGCCGGTTTCTGCAATGATGCGTCGCTTCTTCATCCGCAGAGCCAACAGCACTTGTCCGATCGCATTGTTGATCTTATGGGCACCCGTGTGGCACAGGTCTTCCCGTTTCAAATAGATCTTGGCGCCGCCTAATTTCTTCGTCAGTCGATCGGCACGATAGAGACTGGTCGGACGCCCCACATACTGTTTCAGATAGTAGGCAAGGTCGGTCTGAAACCGGCGGTCTTTCTTGGCTTTGGCATACTCCTCTTCCAGTTCAAGCAGCGCCGGCATGAGGGTTTCCGGCACATACCGGCCACCATAGGGTCCAAACCGGCCATGGCGATCTGGAAGTATAGACGTAGACATGGGAGTACCCTCTCCTTAATCGAGACTCGGGAGTATAGCCGTGCCGATCAGACAGTCACAAGTCTGGCCGCCTCAATAAAAGCTCGCACCTTCTCTGGATCTTTTTTGCCAGGGCTTAGCTCCACTCCGCTACTCACATCAACTCCGTAGGGACGCACCTCTCGGATGGCGCCCGCGACGTTTGATGGATTCAAGCCACCGGCCAGAATGATCGGCGTCGAGCAAGCGGCTTCCTGAGCCAGCGTCCAATCGACGATTTGGCCAGTGCCGCCATAGGCCTGATCGGAAAAGGCATCGATAAGAAACCCTCGCACGTTTGCCCGTCCTTGGAATTCAGCCAGAGCGAGAAACGTTCCTCGGTCCTTTAACCGGAGGGCCTTGAGCACCGGACGACCAAGATTTTGGCAATAGACGGCTGTCTCATCTCCGTGGAGTTGGGCCAATGCAAACCCACATTCATCCATAAGAGCTCGAACCCTGCCAGGCTCTTCATTGACGAACACCGCTACCGGAAGCACGAACGGTGGAAGATCCGCCACAATAGCTTTCGCCACGGCTAGTTCTACCCACCGTGGGCTCTTGCGGTACATGACGAAGCCCAACGCATCCGCACCGGCCCGTACCGCCACGTTCGCGTCCTCTGCGTTGGTAATTCCACAGATCTTGATCTTCATACCAACCCGCTCAAGCGTCTCCGTTACTGCGAGGAACCAGACCGAGCAACTCTCGGACCTTGTTTGCGGTGGACTCGGCACGAATGAGCGACTCGCCAATCAACATGGCGTGCACGCCGGCCTCGATCAGTTTCACCACGTCATCCCGCTGATGAATCCCACTTTCACTGATGATCAGCTTATCCGATGGAATCCGCTTTGCCAGCCGAAACGTCACATTGAGGTCGGTCGTGAATGTTTTCAGATCCCGATTGTTGATCCCGATCATCCTTGCGGTAGGAATCCACTCTAGGACCGTATCCAACTCTCGTTCGTGATGGGTCTCAAACAGGCTATCCATCCCAAGTTCCGTGGCCAAGGCGTGGAAATCGATCAGTTGTCGCTTCTCCAACGCAGCCACAATCAGCAAGATGGCGTCGGCACCATGCGCTCGTGCCTCATAAAACTGGATGTCCCCGACCATGAACTCCTTATTGAGGGCCGGAATCGGCAGGGCTTGTTTGATCTCCTTGAGATACCGCAAGTCGCCGTGGAAAAAGTCTTTGTCGGTCAACACGGAGACCGCCGATGCACCCTGTTCATGGTAGGTCCGGGCAAGCCCCAGATAGTCAAACTGCTCCTCGAATTCAGGCCGCAAGAGCCCAAGACTGGGCGAGGCCTTCTTGACCTCCGCAATAAGAGCCGGACTGGTAGCAGGCTTGGTCGCGTCCAGCGTGACGGCAAATCCCAGTGTCGGCGGTGCGTCCCGGATCGCCGCTTTGAGGTCGGCTAAATAGGCACGACTCTGCTTATGTCTGAGCTCGGCTTTCTTATGTTCAAGGATTCGGTCAAGAATCATTGGGGCCTCAGGCTTTCGCCGTAAACGCGATGAGTCGATCCAGCTTCTCGGCTGCAGCTCCCGAATCGATCGTGTGCTGCGCGAGGCGGAAGCCTTCTTTGAGATTTTTCGCCTTCTGACCCACCACGAGCGCAGGCGCGGCGTTCACACAGACAATGTCCCGTTTCGGGCCCTTCTTGCCCTGCAAAATCTCTTTCGTGATGCGCGCATTGTCCTCCGGCGAGCCGCCGGCGAATTCTTTTCTCGCCACACGCCGCATTTCGAATTCCTCGGGGGCGATGAAATAGCTGGAGACGACCCCACCCTTTCCCTCCGAGACTCTGGTTCGGTCCGACAAGGTGATCTCATCCAGACCGTCCATGCCATGCAAGACAAAACAATGCTGCGATCCCAGTTCCAGCAACACTCGCCCAAGGAGGTCCGTCCATTTGGCGTCATAGACCCCGAGTACTTGATGCGTCGCACCGGCCGGGTTCGCCAATGGGCCGAGCACATTCAAAATGGTCCGAATTCCCATCTCTTGGCGCACGCCGGCGCACTGTTTCATCGCGCCATGGTAAAGCGGGGCGAATAAAAACCCGATCCCGATTTCATCAATACAATCAGCCACCTGTCCTGGTTCGATATCAATCTTCACGCCAAGCTTACTAAGCACATCCGCGCTTCCGGATTTGGAGGAGATGGAGCGATTGCCGTGTTTGGCCACGGTAATGCCAGCACCCGCCACTACAAAAGCCGCCGTGGTCGAGATGTT
>DCZN01000065.1:0-10035 GCA_002331625.1 Nitrospira sp. UBA2083
TTCGAAGAGAATTACGTAAAGAAAGTGTACCCGCAATGCATCAAGGGTAAACTCTGGTCGGCGATCCAAGTGACGACCGCGTCCAGTGCCTGCTGCGTCATGGATCTTGTGTTGAACCACCCTGAGCAGTACCATGGATTCATCACTCAGGAATCCGTATCATTAAAAGAGTTCGTGGATAACGAATTTGGAGGCAGCTTTCGATGAGCACTAGTCATACCGCGTTGAGAGATCTCGGAATCCAAGCCGTCAATTCCGGTGGAAGTACCGGCAATGGGTGGTGGTCTGGTCGGAACGATGGGACACTGCTCCCCTCGATCAACCCATCAACCGGCGAGCAGATCGCCGGGGTGTATCCATGTTCAGCAGAGGATTATCAACGGATCATTAAAGAATCTGTTGAGGCTTTCAGAACCTGGAGGATGGTTCCCGCTCCGAAGCGAGGCGAGGTCGTTCGCCTCATCGGTCACGCGCTCCGTGAAAAGAAAGATCAGTTGGGGACATTGGTGTCGCTCGAGGTCGGGAAGATCAAGGCAGAGGGTGACGGGGAGGTGCAAGAGATGATCGATATGGCCGATTTCGCCGTCGGCCAGTCGCGGATGCTCTACGGTGCCACGATGCAGTCCGAGCGACCGTCCCACCGGATGAGCGAGCAATGGCACCCTCTCGGTCCAGTGGGTGTCATCACGGCCTTCAATTTTCCCGTAGCCGTCTGGGCGTGGAATGCGTTTCTGGCCGTCATCGCCGGGGACACCATCGTCTGGAAACCGTCGCCGAAGGCGCCGCTCTGTGCCGTGGCCGTGCAGCAGATTTGCAATCGAGTCATGCAGCAACAAGGCTATTCGGGTATTTTCTCATTGTGCATCGCCGACCAACCGACCATTGCGGAACAGCTGGTGCAAGATGAGCGTGTCCCGCTCATCTCATTTACCGGATCGGTGCCGATCGGCCGACGCGTGGCATCGCTTGTCGGACAGCGATTGGGACGAACCCTCCTTGAACTCAGCGGCAACAACGCGGTGATCGTCGACGAGACGGCGGATCTCAACATGGCCATGCGCGCCATCCTATTTGGAGCCGTGGGGACCGCTGGGCAACGATGTACGACGACCAGGCGGTTGATCGTTCACGAGTCGCGCTACGAGGAATTGGTCGGCATGCTTGTCAAAGCCTATGCGCAAGTACAGATCGGCAATCCGCTCGAAAAGGACGTACTCATGGGGCCGCTGATCGACCACGTGGCTGTGGAAGGCTATCGGGCCGCGCTCGACGAAATTAAGAAAGAGGGTGGAGAAGTGCTCTATGGCGGGCGTGTCCTGAACCGCCCCGGGTATTTTGTCGAACCGACGATCGTGCGGGCGCAGAACCACTGGCCGGTCGTTCAGCGCGAAACGTTTGCGCCGATCCTCTATGTGATGACGTTTACAACGATCGATGAGGCCATCGTGATGCAGAACGACGTCAAACAGGGGCTGTCCTCCGCCATGTTTTCGAACGACATCCGGCGGAGTGAGCGATTTGTCTCGGCGGCCGGAAGCGATTGTGGAATCGCCAATATCAATATTGGGACGTCCGGGGCAGAGATCGGTGGCGCGTTCGGCGGAGAAAAAGAAACAGGTGGGGGCCGCGAGGCTGGATCCGATTCCTGGAAGGCCTATATGCGTCGCCAGACCAATACGGTCAACTGGGGAACGGAACTCCCGCTGGCCCAAGGCATTAAGTTCGGTTCATAACTGAGGTGCAACCATGGATCAAGCCCACGCACTCGATGATCTCATGGACAGGATGGTGACCAACTATGTTGAACACAACCGCGCGGCTCGTGTCCTCAAGGCCATGCTCGATGAAACTGGTGTAGGCTTTACCCCAGTCGTGGACCATGTCACGATTCGGACGCTGAACATCGATCGTGGGGCCGACCCCTTCGTCAAGTTGGGCTATGCGTTCGACGAAACGCTGCAGTACGACGATTGGTACGCAAAGGTCTACCGTAAGTCGGGCTATCCGGCGCTCTTCGTCGACCAGGCCTATCCGGATGACCGAGGCAAGACCAGCATTATTCCCGGTTGGGTGAATAAATTCGGTGATCAGGTCTTCCACCATGTCGCCGTGCGAGTTGAGGATATCGAACAGGCCGTCGCCCGGTTGAAACAGAAGGGCGTGGTCTTTGCCGGCAACATTGTCGGCGAGCGCGGCGGCCATCTCCGTCAGATCTTTTCCTCTCCGGAGATGATCGATGGCCAACCGTTCACCGTCTTGGAGTTGGCAGAGCGGCATCGAGGCTATCTCGGCTTCCTGCCGCCCCAAGCCGACAGTCTGATGAAGTCTTCAACGGGTAAATAATAGAGGATTCGTCCCGTCAGCCCCCAAAAAGGTTTGACGATTTCGTCGCACTCGGGAGAGACGCGTACTCCCCTTACCCCATGTCCCGCAATACATGATCCGGATTCCGATCACGCGCGATGGTCTTCATGAGCTGGTCACCGAAGAGGACGACGACGCGGTCGCGCTGATCCTTCACCATCATCGACGCCGACGGCGACTTGAAGGTGGAAGGATCTCCATCCAGCCAGGCACTGCAGCTGAACGGCAGGGTATCGAGGATGGTTTCCACGCGATATTCGTTCCGGAGCCGATATTGCAACACGTCAAACTGAAGGCGACCAACCGCCGCAATCAAGGCTTCCTGATCCGTGAAGCTTTTCATGATCTGCACGGTACCTTCTTGTGCCATCTGGGATAATCCCTTGTCGAATGCCTTGCGCTTGCCGACATCCGTGGGGCGCAACCGGGCGAAGATTTCAGGCTGGAACTGCGGCAGGGGTTTAAAATTGAAGCCTCCGGTGAACGACACCGTATCACCGATGGCAAAGACCCCAGGGTTAATAATGCCGATGATGTCGCCGGGATAGGCTTCTTCCACGGTGCTGCGCTCTTGTGCCACCAGGCTATGCGGTCTCGCCAAGCGAATGTCGCGACCCAACCGATGATGCTTGACGACCATATCCCGTTCAAAACGTCCGGAGCACACGCGAAGAAACGCCGTACTGTCGCGATGTTTGGGGTTCATGTTCGCCTGCAACTTGAACACATACGCGCTGAACGGCATATCGATCGGATCGACCGACAGTTCGGATCCGTCCTCGCTGTCAGCCAACCGCGCACCGGGGCTGGGAGCCAACTCCACAAACGCGTCGAGGAAACTTTCAATTCCGAAGTTCGTGAGGGCCGATGCGAAAAAGACAGGAGTGACCTCACCCCGGAGGAATTGCTCACGCGTGAATGGGTTTCCGGCGATCGCTAAGAGCTCCAGATCGTGCTGAACCTGCGCCATCGTTTCCTCGGAGACCCGGCTGTTTGCGCTGAGCTCCGCCAGCGGCAACGTGTTGGTTTCGACCTTCGTGGCTCCTCCATGCATAGTCTTGCTGAACAGCTGTACGCGGCTGTCGGCACGGGTCACAATGCCTACGAAGTCGCTCCCGGACCCAATCGGCCAGTTGACCGCACTGGCGTGAATGTTCAGTGCCTGCTCGACCTCGGTCATGAGATCAAGCGGCGGGCGTCCAGGCAGGTCCATCTTGTTGATCAACGTCAGGACAGGTATCCGCCGCATGCGGCACACGGCGAAAAGCTTACGGGTCTGCGTTTCAACGCCTTTGGCCGCATCAATCACCATGATGGCGCTGTCAGCGGCCGTCAATGTACGATAGGTATCTTCTGAGAAATCTTGGTGGCCCGGCGTATCGAGCAAATTGATGACCGCGCCTTTATACGGAAACTGCATCGCGGACGCCGTGATGGAAATCCCGCGTTCCTGCTCCATCCCCATCCAATCTGATGCGGTCGTCTTCCCGCCCTTGCGGCCGCGCACCATGCCGGCGGTTCGGATGAGGCCGGAATACAGCAGCAGTTTTTCAGTCAGCGTTGTTTTCCCTGCGTCGGGATGGCTGATGATGGCAAAGGTCCGCCGTTGCCCGGTCGCAACCGCCAGTTCGCCGGAGAGCGTCGTGTCAGGCATCATCATGGACGGCAGCATACCATATTGCGTTCAGAAGAGGGGGATCACGAAGGCCACATCTGGGTGAGGGACTCATAACCGGCTCGCTCCACTGCCCGGCGAACCGCACCGAGCACGGCGGGGGTATCGGAATGGGGTAGCACTGCTACCTCCGGGGCCGCACGGAGTCTGGCCATCAGCGGGTCAATCTCCGCACGGGCGATCCGGTCGCAGGTTTCGTAGAGACCGTCCGGACCTTCTTCGAGCATATTGTGTGTCTCCAGGATTGCGCGAAGCGTCGCAAGAAGATTCTCGGTGGGAGTCGGCATGAGCAGAGACGCGATCGCACCGTGATCGAGCCTGAGTCGTGCCGCGATCGAAAGCGGCTCTCCCCCGCGCAATCGCTGAGCCATCGGCAGGAGGATTTTCTCCTCGATTCCAATATGGCGAAGCAGGCCGGCTCGAAAACGGTCGTAGGTGTCTTGCTCGACTCGACGGCTGGACGTCTGAGCCGATTCTAGCAGGCGCTCCAATCGCCGGTGGTCTTCCTCAAGATAAGTCGTGATCGATTCTGGTGGCTTGGACATTCGTGATTGCCTCAGTGTTTCCCTGATGGTCGTAATCCTTTCCGCATATCTATGACCGATTAGCAATTGCCGTCTCAAGAATGGATTGAAACGGTGCGACTCACAAGTCCTTTCTGTATCGAAGCCGACCTCATTCAACCGACCGTACCGACTGGGTCGCTCTATCAGCTAAGGGTTGTTCTGCGGACCCCGAGAGAACTCTCACACTTCATCTCCGTGAGATAGATGTAGTTATGACACTACATCCATCATAAGTGATAGATGTTCGGAGAGTATTGGGTTTCACAAGGGCCGTAAATGACAGCAGAAGGGTGCGCTGGTGACAGCAAGGATCGGACACAACCGCTAATTATGGGGCGGCATGCACTTATGACCCTTGTGAGCCATCGCCTCATGCTCTTCGCCAAAAATCCGAATGATGCATGCCGCAAGGCTTATGGACAATCCGACCACAATTCCCCCGATCACCGCGACCACTCCAAGCCCGAACCAACTCGCAGACAGAGACTCCATCGCCATCTCCCCATCGGGCGCAGATAATACCTAGTTTGTATTGTACACCCTGTTGGACCGCGGAAGGTATCAGTTCCAGACCGCGTGTGCGTAGACCGTCAACGCAGAGAGCAGGAGAATCAGTACGGCACTCAGGAAGGACGAGGCGAGCGAGAATGGACCATATGGTTGAAATTGTGGGCGCCGTGTCTGTGGAAATCGCATGAGACAAAATACTACGAAGGATGTTCCGGCTCCGATGAGTGCCAGCAGAATGTGGTCCGTATCCATCGTGGAAGTATTCTCCCACTCTTTACATCAAGACATACGCAAGGCCGAGGCCGCCGATGACCAAGAAGAGCGTCCAGCGGAACAATCCCTCTCGCGCATCCGCCTGTGCGTGCTCGATTCGATGCTTCAACGCGGGTTGAGTCCGCAGATAGGCCTCGATAGAGTTGTTGGCTTCCTGTACGTCGACCTGCTGTTCCATGCGGACCAGTGTGACGGCGTCGATGACCTGTCCCCTCCATAGGGCGGCTACAGCGGCTGGCGGCAGTGCAGGAGGATGCAAGTCGGTAATCGGAGTCTCAGCGGAAGGCAGTTGAAGAGAGGAGTGCGGCATAGGCTGATACTGAGCCTACCACCATCATGAGATCGACCGAAGAGAAACGGGAAAATGTGCACGGAGAGGACATGAACAACTGGGCTGATTGATCGAGCCCGTGAGCGATTCTCCGCTTTCCGTGACCTGTCGTTCGGATGAAATTGGATCTCTCAACAGCCTGCTAGATGTTCTTCGGCCACAAAGAACTCAATTCAGGATACTCCAGACGATAGTCTGCGTGGCCGGCACGAATCACCTTCAAGGCTTCTTCCCGTCCATAGATGCCGGTGATTTCCACTTTATGATGAGTCGTCCCAGGCGCACTCTTATAGGTGAGAAAGTAATGTCGTAGGCGATCGAGCAGAGCGGTCGGACATTGTGACATGTCCGTGAAATGTCCGTATACCGCGTCGTCTCGCATCACGGCAATGATCTTGTCGTCGGCCTCGCCGCCGTCGGCCAGGCTCAACCCACCGATCGGCAGCGCCGTCAGGAGGATGTCGCTGTGGGGGATGCTCTTCTCCGACAAGACGCAGATGTCGAGCGGATCGCCGTCTCCCACCATCCCCTTACGGCGGGCTCGTTTGGCAAATATCGCAGCCACCTGTTCACCGGAGTAGGTCTGCGGAATCAGCCCGTAATAGACGGGGCAGTAGTTGGAAAATCGCTGTGGGCGGTCCACCTTGAGGAATCCGCTGCTCTTGTCGACTTCGTATTTGACTGTATCCGTGGGGACGATCTCGATGTAGGCCGTGACCACGTCGGGAGCTTCTTCCCCGATCGACACACCATGCCACGGATGCGCCTTGAACATCAGCCCGAGCAAACGCTGAAAGGGATCACTGTTCGCGCGTATGTCCGTCGTCTTGCCTATGCCCTCTCCCCTCCCCTTTCCTCTCTTCTCAGCCATGCTCCCTCCTGATCTCTGCCACACAATGTTGACGTTTCACCGAAACAACCCCGGAGATCGACCCTGTGGTCACGACTGTGATCAGCACACACTCTCCGGTCATCGATCGAAGGACGGGATCCGATCACGCCACATCATAGACACATAACGGTCAACCGGCAGAACGACATTGGTATCTGCCTGGCTGGAACCCGAAACATCGTGAACCAGGGTCGGCCGTCATGGGACCGGTGTCCGCATCATCGGCGGTAAGGCAAGCCTCTTCTGACTCTCGTCATCTTGGTCGATCAGTTTCAACGCCTCCAGTTGAGCTTCTAATTCAGCAATACGCCTGTCCCGCTCGCGAAGTTGCCGCTGCAGCGACTGTACCTTGCTGGGTAGGTTGCCCATCGGATCGTGCCGTGGTTTGAGCGGCGCAGGGGGCGTGATCCCACAGGCACTGAGCATCATGGATACGATCACCAGGCCCCCCACCGTGCCTTTGTGCAGCATCGATTCAGATCGATTCACTTCGCACAGGCCTTTCCGATCACCGCAGTGATGTCATCTAATTTCACCATGGCGTCGAAGAACTCCATCCCGGTCAATTCCGTCAGATACACGGCATGAGACCCCACCTTGGCGACGTTGCCTTCTACATCCTGGCCTGATTCCAACTTGACCTTCACCCGCTTCCCTACTTGTTGTTCCAGCGCAGACTTCATGATGCCCGGACTATTCAGATCTACAATTGATTCTTCGGCGATGACCAGTGTAGTTGGTCTTGCGAGGCTCAACACACACATCAGTCCCACAACACCGACCATCCCGTTCATCCGTCTCTTCATTCTGTCAACTTTGATTGGGTACGCACAGAGCCTGAGCATGAACGCTGAGCTTACCGTGAGTGCGGGTGAATGTCATCTGCCATGTGGTCCGGCCGGTATGCCGTCGCGCTGGAGCACCAGCGGATGAATCATGGTGAACGTATCCGCGTCGCCGGATTTCTTGCTGTCGCATCTTTTTGAAGAATGTTTGGCGGATGTCGCTTGTTCGGTTACACTGACCCATCCAAACGACAAAATCTGACGACACTACATCTTTCTGAGTCCCATGCTCGATAGAACGCGTGATGCCGAGAGGTCGAAGGGTATTCGGGAAATTGTGAAAGCCGGATCCGTCTATTTTCTCGTCGCCCTGGGCGCTGGGTTCGTGCTGGAGGTCATTCGACTTGAAGTGGTCGCCCTCCATATCAGCGCACTGATCGCTCGCCTCATGGAAACTCCGAATATTCTGCTGGCCATGATCATCGGAGCGCAATGGGTGATCGATCGATTCACCTTGCCTCCTCTCCCGGTGGTCCGGCTTGGAGTCGGGTCCGTCGCCCTGGGCTTCATGGTCCTGATGGAATGCGCGGTTGTCTTGCCGCTGCATGGCCTCTCGCTCGGTGACTACTTTGCCACTCAACACTCCGCCGTCGGCATCTTGCCGCTCAGCGCGCTCGGCATCTTGACCGTCATGCCGCTCCTCGTCGGGTATCACTGGGAACGCTGACGTGCCATAATACACTCTTCCGCTTGTTTCCATACAAATCGGTGCAAACCGCAGGGCTCAATGAGAAGGAGGGCTTGCGTGATCAAACTAACACACGGCGCGTGGTGGATCTTGTCCCTGATCATCATGGTTGCCGGTGCAACTGCAGCTGAACCCTCAGATCCGGAATCCGCAATCCGCCGGCTGGTGCGCGCTAATGCCGAGAAGGACCTGCCGACCTTGTCGCAACTGATGGCCCATGACGCGGATATCATCAGTTACGGGGTCGCCGGGCGCAAGTACGTCGGCTGGCTTGAGCTGGAGCGGGGCATGCGGGATGAATTTATCAATTCCCAGAAGCTCGAGATTCCCATCAAAGAGCTGAAGGTATGGACCAAGGATGACCTGGCTTGGTATGCAATGGAACTTGATTATATCCGGTATGTCACCGATGGACCGGGACTCAAACGAACGGTCCTTCCCATGCGCGAAACAGGTGTGCTGGAACGCCGTCATGGCCAATGGAAGCTCTTGTCGTGGCACGAATCCTTTCGATCTGCGCATCTGAATGGACCGATGACGTCACGCTAGCCGCTGATTTAAAACCAGAACCGGATCGGTAAACGCAAAGAGAGAACGCTTGCCTCCATCGGTGAATACAAGATTGACCAAGTGAGCCGAACGGGGATGGGAAAGGTTAGGCTGCACCGGGAGGCACCTCCTTGTCATCCGCCCCCTGTGGCTGAGATTTCTTTTCATCCTCAGACTTCCGAGACATCCCCCGGATACGTGTGCGCATAGCCGTCAGCTTTTCCTTGGTTCCAAGGCTCCCCTGTAAGGCTGTACCCACAAGGCCGGCGACAATCGGCATACTAAGACCGCCGGCATCATCGGACACATGTTCCGTTTCCTCTCTGGGTGACCAAGGAACCTGAGCTGATTCAGGCCGAGTAGCATTCGCTCTATCATGATCCTCAGTGATTTCACTCTGCTTACTAGACGATGACGAGAAGTTTTCATTCCTTCCAGGGCCAGCCATCTGATTACCATCCCCGTCAGGAGCGACCTTTGAAACGTTTCGACCTGAATCGAGAATATCGACTGGTGTGTTGTGCTGGGAGTTCCATTCAACTGGTTTCCGAAGGTTCTCTAGCACCTGCAGGTCACTCTCTCTATTGGCATCAACGATCGTCGATGAGAAGGCAGCCATGTTGTGGTCTCCAAATATCTCAGAAGCGTTCGAATGGAGAGAAGCCACTATGCTTCCTTCCTCGCCATTACCTGCCTGGACCTGTATCGGCCCCTCGTTAACGTTGATGAGGTGGATCGTAAAGGTTTCGGTGTAGGTCAACCCAGCACTGTCCGTCACCTGGACCGTGACCGTATGGCTCGTGGCGCTTTCGTAGTTCAGCAAGCTGCCGTTGGCCACGGTGAGCTGGCCCGTGGCGGAGTCGATGGCAAAGCGGCCACCGGCGGTATCGGTGAGGCTGTAGGTCTTCGTATCGCCAGCATCGGGGTCCGTGCCCGTCACGGTGCCCACGACGGTACCCGTACTGGCGTTCTCGAGCACGGTCTGGGCCGAGAGACTCAGATCCGTCGGCCCTTCGTTAACATTGGTCAGATTGATCGTAAACGTCTCGTCGTAGGTCACCCCACCACTATCAGTGACCCGCACTGTCACGCTGTGGCTGGTGGCGCTCTCATAATCCAGCAAGGTGCTGTTGGCCACCGTAATCTGGCCCGTGGCGGAGTCGATGGCAAAGCGGCCTCCGGCGGTATCGATCAGCTGGTATGTAAAGGTGTCGCCGCTGTCCGGATCTATTGGCGTCACAGTGCCAACTGTTGTGCCATTGGTCGCATGTTCCACCACACTATTCGTAGACGGGGCAAGGTCCGTCGGCGTTTCATTGACATTGGTCAGATTGATCGTGAA
>DCZN01000065.1:10202-12151 GCA_002331625.1 Nitrospira sp. UBA2083
ATCACCCGTATCGAGATCGGTCCCACTGACGGTGCCCACAACGCTCCCATTCGTGGCATTCTCGACGATCGTATTCCCGGATAAGGTCAAATCCGATGGAGCTTCGTTGATATCGGTCAAGTTGATGGTGAACGTCTTGTCGTAGGTCAGGCCACCACTGTCGGTCACGCGGATGGTGACATCGTGACTGGAGACAACTTCAGAGTGTAGGAGCGAGCCATCAGCCACGGTGATCTGGCCGGTTGTGGCATTCACGGCAAAACGACCACCAACATTATCGGTCAGTTGATAGGTAAATGTATCGCCAGCGTCGGCATCCGATGGGGTGAGCATTCCGACCGTCGNNCGGTATGGCTGGTCGCATCCTCATAGTGCAGGAGCGATCTATCCGCGACAGTAATTTCTCCGGTCGCGGCATTGATGGCGAATCGCCCGCCAACCGTGTTGGTCAGCTGATAGGTAAACGTGTCGCCGCTGTCCGGATCCGTGGGCGTGACGGTGCCGACTGTCGTCCTGTTCGCCGCGTGCTCAGCCACGACGTTGGAGGAAATCCCCAGGTCGGTCGGCGCATCATTGACCGGCGTGACGGTGATGGACACGCTATCGGTATCCGAGGTCCCCGTGCTGTCTATTGACGTGATCGTCAAGGTATCGGCGCCGGTATAGTTGGACTGTCCTTGATAGATCAGCGACGCCAAGGTGGCATTCAGGTCGGCCTGGGTGCCACTCACGGTGACGCTGCCGGAGCCGGTACTGCCAGCACTGATCATCGCGCCGCCGCTCAAGGTCAGCGCAAGGGTGCCGTGGCTCACAGACAATTGCACGCTGGTGAGGTTGCCGTCGGCATCGGTGACGGAGAGCCCACTGATCGCAAGGGGGGTATCTTCTGTGACAGTCTGGGGACCGGGCAGGACATTGGTCGGCGCATTGTTCAACACGGTAATTGCCACGGTATCCGTATCCGTCGCTCCATTCCCATCGGTTGACCGCACGGTGAGCGTGTCCGTCCCGGTGAACAGGCTATTCCCTTGATAGCTCAATGAGCTGAGCGTGGCATTGATATCCGCTTGGGTGCCGGACAGGGTGACGGTGGAGGTTCCGATACCTCCTGATGTGATGATTGCCGCCCCGTTTAATGTCACGTCCAGCGTGCCGTTCGTGACAGAGAGTTGCACGGTGGTCAAATTTCCATCAACGTCAGTGATGGAGAGCCCCGAAATCGTCAATGGAATATCGACCGCAACCGTTTGGGCGCCGGGAACGACGTTCACCGGCGCATCATTCACGGTGGTGACATCGAAGGTCAGGGTGTTGGGGGCCGCGTCGTAGGCATTGTTGCTGTCCCGGACGGAAAAGCTGAAACCGGTATAGCCAGTCCCATTGGCATCCGTTGCCGGGGTAAACACGAGATGGCCTCCCGTGATGTCAGCCACGCTGACAACTTGACCGGCCGTGACCGCCACGCCGGAAAGGGTCAGGGTTCCGGCGGTCGGAATCGTATCGATCCGCACCGCGTTCAAGCTGTCGCCGGCATCCACGTCGCTGAACCCGAAGTTCGCGGTTGTCAATGTATGGGAGGTATCTTCGGTAATCATGACCGTGGTGTCGCTCCCCGTCGGAGCTTCGTTGACATTGGTCAAATTGATCGTGAACGTCTCGTCGTAGGTGAGGCCCCCGGAGTCGGTGACACGCACGGTCACTGTATGGCTGGTCGCGCTCTCGTAGTTCAGCAGCGAACTATTGGCCACGGTGATCTGGCCCGTGCTGCTGTTGATCGCAAACCGCCCATCGGCACTATCGGTGAAGCTATAGGTCTTGGTATCGCCGCTGTCCGGATCGGTCCCGCTGACCGTCCCGACCACTGTCCCATTCGGGGCGTTCTCCGCCACGGTGTTGGCCGAGAGACTCAGGTCGGTGGGCGGCTCATTCACATTGGTCAGGTTGATCGT
>DCZN01000065.1:12239-19560 GCA_002331625.1 Nitrospira sp. UBA2083
TTGATCGTGAAGGTCTCGTCATAGGTCAGGCCGCCACTATCGGTTACCCGCACAGCCACCGTATGGCTCGTCGCGCTCTCGTAGTTCAGCAGCGAACTATTGGCCACCGTGATCTGGCCGGTCGAACTGTTGATCGCAAACCGGCCTCCTGCACTATCCGTGAAACTATAGGTCTTCGTATCACCACTGTCGGGGTCCGTCCCGCTCACGGTCCCCACCACGGTCCCGTTCGCCGCATTCTCCGCCACCGTGTTGGCCGACAGACTCAGGTCCGTCGGGGCTTCGTTCACGCTCGTGACGGTCACCGCAATGGCCTGGGTCGCAGTTCCTCCTTTACCATCAGATACTTGAACGGTTACATCGTAGACGTTGTTTCCCCCACTGTCGGTTGGCGATTCGTAATTGGGAGCAGACACAAAGGACAGGGCTCCGGTTGCACTATTAATCGTGAATTTGGCCGCATCGGCACCACCGGCGATAGAATAGGTCAACGTTTGGCGTGTATCGGTATCGGTGGCCGTCACCGTGGTTACGACCGTGGTATTTTCAGAGACCGTTACAGCAGTTGTCGCGCCACCGCCGTTGCTGGTAATCACGGGGACCGATTCATTGACGTCTGTCAGGTTGATGGTGAAGGTTTCGCTATAAGTCAGTCCTCCGCTGTCCGTCACTTTGACGATCACGGTGTGGCTCGTCGCATTCTCATAATTCAATAATGAGCCGTTCGCGACCGTGATGACACCTGTGCTGCTGTTGATGGCAAACCGTCCCCCAGCGTTGTCAGTGAAACTGTAGGTTTTCGTATCGTTGGCGTCAGGATCGGTGCCGCTCACGGTCCCTACGACTGTTCCGGTTGTGGCATTCTCCGCCACGGTATTGGCTGAAAGGCTCAGGTCGGTTGGTGCGTCGTTGACGCCACTGACATAGGCGGAGACATCATAGTTGGCACTCGTTCCTCCATCTCCATCGGTCAGGGCGAAGCGAATGGTAAACGACCCTTCGGCCGGTGAATTAGTGTTGATGTCTTCATACGTCACATTCTTGAGCAATGCCGTCACCGCAGTCGGGGTGGCGTTGCCGTTGAATGACACGACGAGATTGTTTCCGCCGGCGCCACCGGTCACTGTTCCGATATTCACTCCCCCATAGGTGACGGTGTTCCCGCTTACTCCAATCTCTCCTGTGCCAGTGCCTTGATTGCGAATGGAAAGGACATCTTCCGTCGGCTCAGCTCCGACAGGAATACTCACCGTTAACGTTCCCGTATCGAAGTTGGCACTGTCTGCATCGACCACGAGTGCATTGCCGCCTTGGTCGACTACCACTGCCCCCGCGCCCTCACTATAGGACAGGCGATCCCCGCTCAGATTACTGATGGTTGGAGCGTTGTTCGTTGGACCGGTCTCATAGCTCACCTGAACATTGTCAACGTAGAGCCGGTCACCGCCGCCGGTTCCAGTCACGATGAACTGAATTTTCGTATTGGCCGACATGTATCCCGAGAGGTCAAAACTCGCCGTCCCGCTGCCAGTGTTGGTGGAATTTGAGAAGACACCACTGCTCAATGTCCGATAGGTGGTGCCGCCGTCCGTGGACACACGGAGTTCTAGCCGGTCGGCACCGCTCAAGCTGTTTGTGTAATTGAACGTCAGAGTTGCACTCGTCGCCCGACTCAAATCGACTCCGCGACTAATGGCGTTTCCGACCGTGTCGGTATCGATGCGCAACTGACCGGAATTGACACGCACGTCCCCACCGCTGGCTCCGCTTCCCCCCGCATCCGTTTCCGACCAGCTGGTGGACCAGGATTGCGTCCCGTTGTTATTGCTGTACGAGGTGCTTGAAAAGGTATCTTTCACGGTCTCTGTCGCCAACACATCCGCCCAATTCATTTGCGCATCGTAACTGACGGCCAACGAGGTCTCGATAGCTCCTGTGCTGACCTCGAACTCCCAGTCGCCGCCAAGCGAGATGCTGCCGGTGAGATCGGTACTTGCCTGCACATCGGCTCCCGTCAGTTCAGCCAGCATATCCACCGCAGCTTGCCCCGCTTCCCCCTGCGCAAACTCACAGCCATAGACCAGAATATCGGCCTGTTCAGAGAGCGATTGTTGGATCGTGGCCAGCTCATCAGCATACTGTTCCGACATCGAATCGGCATTCAGCACTCCGGTACCGAGCTGGAGTTCACCAGCGCCGCCGTGTGAAATGACGTGAATCGCGTCGATCCCGGTTCGACCTGACAGGGCCTCGGCCATCTGCTCAACGCCATCCTGTCCGCCATCGAGCATGATGACTTCGACATACGAGTCCATGCCGTTGAGGAGAGCCTGGTAATTGGGGACGGTGGGATCGACGAAGACGACCTCAGTTCTGGATTCCCCTGGATTATAAGTGGTAATCGCTTCCATGAGTTGCTGTGAATCACGCTGCCCTGCGGTCGGCCCCTCGGCGTCACTGTGAGACGAGACCGCCGCCTCTGCCTGTTCCTGTGCGACCTGTTCCGACGCCACTTCCGATGCCGTCGCCGCTGCCGCCGCATCGAACATCAGTCGCTGCTCAAGGGAAAGCAACGAATGTTTCAGACCAGACGACGGGGGCAACGGCTGTCGATCCTTCTGGGCCCCTGGGCCTGCCGCTTTCTTCTTTTTCGAAAATCCAAACATAAACGTACACCCCTGGCCGACTTCTTATAAAAGTCCCAATCCTCCATCGGTCGATTCACAGAATCTCTAAAGGTATCTGGATTGTATGTTACGAAAATTATTCTAGAACAATCAGATAAGAAGAGACAGAACTGCTTCCACCCACCATCACCACCGCCAAAGAAGAACCTGCTGCCGGTTGAGTCATACCTTGCGCAGGAGCGGTGTCATGCTTCTGCCAACAGCGTCCTCGGTCGGATCAGTACACGCATCCGTTCTCCTCACAGCAATCATGATGCGATCTCGTCAAAGCCGACCCCCTTCCACCAGCGTTCTTCTTGATAGACGCATCTGTTGCGACACAGTACAATGACAAAACTTTTCTTCGGCATGTGTCATCAACCGGTATCGTGGGCACTCAGGAAGATGGATTGATCAACTATGCTCTGGGCCTCATCGCCTCACGGCGCATAGGACCATTGAAGCCAAGACACCTGACAGTTATGTGGCCATCGGTGACAGCGAAATCGTAGGCGCCGGTAAGACACATTCCGAGAGCAAGGGCCGCCGGCTTGGTACAAGTTGCGAGGGAATTGACGATTCAGAAGGCAATCCCTTTCAGTCGCTTTCTGAATTTGCTCCAAATAACCACGATGGGAGAGTCTCTCATGAAGGTCGCAATCATATCGTCCCTGACTGTCGTCATTGGTGCGTCGCTGTTTATATCTTCTCCGGCTCTGGCGCAGGGTCTTCCTTCTGTTGTGAAACAAAAAGTGGAAGCTGCCCAGAAGCATGTAAAGACGATCGGCCTGGAAGATTATCGCAAGATCGTCGAGAATCCTGGTACGACCGTAATTATCGATGTGCGTGAGCCGCAGGAATTTGCGGCCGGGCATGTGCCGGGGGCGATCAATATTCCCCGCGGCGTGATCGAATTTAAAATTTGGAGCCAACTCAGCTCGTCCGCCGGCACCGAACTGGATCGGCCACTCATCCTTCAATGTCAAAGCGGAAACCGCGCCTCATTAGCTGCACAGTCGCTTCAAGAGCTTGGTTTCACGCAGACGACTGCCGTCGTCATGAGTCTCGATGACTGGCAGAAAGCCGGACATCCGTTTGCCAAGTAATTGTGTGCCTGTCGACATGAGGGAGAACACCATGGCCGTCGATACGACTCTCCGCGTCATTGCCCGTGTAAAAGCGAGACCCGACTATGTGGCGCAAGTTCGAGATGTGCTTCGTGCTCTGGTTGACGCCACTCGCCAAGAACCGGGATGTCTCAGTTACGAGCTGCTGCAAAACAACTCCGACCCAACTGAGTTTGTGTTCGTGGAACGGTGGGCCAATGCTCCAGCCGAGCAAGCCCATTTTGTCACACCCCATCTCCTCTCAGCGATCCAGCAGTTGGTAGGGCTCTTGGCCTCTGAGCCACAGATCAGTCGATATCATGTCGTCAAATGAGCAAACGATCCCTGGTGGGTCACCGAACCCCAGAGCGTGTTGCATGATGATGCGTGTTTGCTCAGCAGTCATAGCGCACATCGGCTGCACCTCGGGCGACCCGTGATGATGAGACGCGAGGGCGATTCATGACTCCTGTGACACCGGATACGGAACTGACGCTCGTGTTTCAGAATCAGCGAGCGGTGGTGTCTCCCTGGGGTGCGTCATTGCGCCGGTACCTGTGCCTGGATACAGACGGACGGGAGATCGATATTGTCTGGGGCTATTCAGGTGGCGGTGGAAAACGGGGCGGACAAGGCGACGTGTTGATTCCGTTCGCCGGACGGATCGGCCATGGGCGGTATTCGTTCGATGGACAGGCATTCCAACTGGAATGCAACGACAAGGAAGGGCCGAATGCCATCCATGGGTTCGTCCGCAGCCTGCCGTGGCAGGTTCAAGAGGTTGATGCGACCCATGTGACCTTCGCGGTCCGTCTCAGTGCTGCAACCTATGCGAACCGCGGCTACCCATTTTCTCTCGACGTGGCCGTGACCTACCAGCTGGATCGCCAGGGCTTGTCGTGTGTCTTTCTCGTGCGGAACGTTGGAGATCATCCCGCACCGATAGGGGTCGGATTCCATCCCTACTTCACCGTCGGGACCACCATGATCGACGAAGCGGAGGTGCGGATTCCCGCTGCTGGCTACTTGGAGTTCAATGAACAACTCGTACCGACGGGAAAGATCTGCAGTGTGACCGGTACCCCGTGGGACTACCGCCGGTTCCGTACGATTGCACAGCAACGCTTCAACCACTGCTATGTGAATGTGGAGCGTGACCCTCAGGGGATCGCCACCGCGACCCTACGCCATCCCACAAGTGGTCGGATCATAGACGTCGTGATGGATTCCGCGTTTTCCGCCCTGGTGGTCTATACCGGCGATGCCATCGCAGATGCGCCCCGGGCTGCATTCGCCATCGAGCCGATGACCTGTGCGAGCGATGCGTTCAACCATCCGGAATGGGGACTGAAAAGGCTGGTACCCGGCGAGACCTTCTCCGGCAGCTATGCTATACAGCATCGCACCATGGAGAGGAACGACTCGATCACGGCTCCAACCGGAAAACGATTCGAATAGAGGCAGGTAGAACTTAACGAAGTCTCGCTTAGGCAGCTTTGCGGATCGTGGCGGATCCCCCGCTGATGAGTTCGTTGCAGATTTGGACAAGCTTAAACTGCACTTCGTCGAAGGAGTCCCCTTGCGCCGCGTAGGTGGGATAGCCATGCAGATGGCCACGCCACTTGCCGTGCTCTTGTGAGAGCACGTACCGTGGTGCCTCCAGGTTGAAACCTCCGGAATCCGGTCGTTCGATCCGAGGAAGCTCCCGAACATTCTTGGCGACCTCTTGGGTCTGTTGAACCTTGAACTGAAGCTCATCGAACGAGGCCGCCTGTATCGCACCCTCAGGAGAGACTTCCGGGTGGCCATGCCACTTGCCCTGGTCTTGCCACATGATCCACTTCGGTCGTTCCATTTCTGGAAGTATAGCAGACCATCCCGATAGGACCAGCAATTTCATAAATTTGCGGATACTCGGCTCTCCCTTGACCAATCGACCTTCTTAAGCCCCTTACGGATGATATGCCACCCCATCCCACCCCTCCAGCGTCCCTTTTATTTCATCAGGTCGTCGCGAATGGCCTCTCGTTTCGCGTGGCAATGACCGGGATGGGACCTCGACTGGTCCTGTGCCTCCACGGATTTCCGGAATCCGCTATCTCCTGGCAGCACCAACTTGCACCGTTGGCCGAAGCGGGGTTTCGAGTCTGGGCTCCCGATCTCCGGGGGTACGGTGGCACATCACGTCCAACCGGTATCGAGGCCTACTCCATCGAATCGTTGCTGGACGATGTCAGCGGACTACTCGATGCCGCCGGCGCGCCACGCGCCATCCTCATGGGACACGATTGGGGCGGAATCATTGCCTGGTGCTATGCCATGCGTTATCCGAAGCGCGTGGACGCTCTCGTCATTGTGAATGCCCCTCACCCGGCCTGCTTTGAGCGGGAAATCCGACGCTGGCGGCAATTGCGCCGCTCCTGGTACATGGGCGTCTTTCAACTGCCCTGGCTGCCAGAAGCGGCATTGGCCGCCGGTCACGGAGCCATCATCGGCCTCATTTTCAAATGGATGGCCCGACATATCCCCGAGGCACTGGTGCGATTGTACCGGCAGCAGGCCTGTGAGGCTGGCGCCTTGACCGCCATGCTGAATTATTACCGAGCGGCATTGCGAGGTGGCGGCGCGCTGCGGCAACGCATGCTGGGGTACCCCAAGATCGATGTTCCCGCACTTGTCGTCTGGGGTCTCCAAGATCAAGCCCTCGATGGTCACAATCTCAACGGGCTGAGTGCTCTCGTGACCGATCTGACGGTCGTGACCATTGCGGAGGCCGGGCATTTTGTGCATGAAGACGAGCCGGACCGAGTGACGCATGAAATCATGACCTGGCTGCGAACTCGATAGCCTGACTGCTCACTCCCCCCACCCTCCTCGGTGGTTCCATGCAGTGATGAACTGTGTCTGTTCCATGACCGTCCGAGCTGTCTCGCCGGTCGCTCGTTGAACCCTCTCGACCCCACAGTGTGTCATGGTCCGACGTGCGAAAAATGATCAAGTTATTGACCATTTAACCGAACAAGATACGATATTTTGATCGGACCTGCAGCCAGTCTCTCCTATTACGCGAGGTGCCTATGCGACGAGTCGCCACTGCGACAGTTTCGCTTGCAGATCAGCCCGCGAGCAAATCGACCACGGTTTTGCTGACCATCGCCGGGCTGATGTTGGTCGGGCTGATCTACAGCATTGTGGGGCGCGACCCAGCCGTCTCCTGTCCAAACGAATTGCTCGGTGCCTGGATCACGTCGGCCAAGGGATACGAGGAAGGTCTGTTGGTCATTACCAAGACCGGCGTGGCTTTCAGCGTGGGAGCTGAACATTTGGACGCGCAAGCCGTGCGGCGCATCGACGCAAGTGTGGAAGGTCGCCGCACCTCGTACACCATCGTCTACGGCGATTCTCGAAAGGATGAACAGACGTTAGTGTTCTATTACGACACCAAGAATCAGACCATCACCTTCAAAAATCAGTCGCACCTAGTGTGGACCAGAAAAACGGTGGAATCATGATCGGCCCGTTTCAACGGAGACAGCTGTTCGTCCATCC
>DCZN01000065.1:19600-51061 GCA_002331625.1 Nitrospira sp. UBA2083
TCTGTTGATCATGCTCTATGCCGTCATCTTTTTACCGATGGTCCAGCCGCTCTACGATCCATCCGTCTCCTGGGAACAGCATGCGCAGATTGCGTCCCAGTTTCTGGAACTGAACGCACGGATCTGGCCGTGGCTGATCGTCACATTCCTGGTACTTCTCCTGCACTCGATGTATTTCATGCACCGCATCGCCGGGCCGCTCTACCGGTTCTCGTCGCTCTTTCGATCAATCGGCACCGGGCGTCTGCATCAACGGGCACGGTTGCGCAAGCACGACTACCTCCATCGGGAGGCACAGGCCTTCAACACCATGTTGGATAGCATCGAGAATCGAATAAAGACTATCAACCTCCATTCGGCGCTCGTGACCGAAGCCTATGAAGCGGTGGCGATTCAATTACAGGCGCGGGAGACGACCGGGCACATCAACGTTGCACTTCAGACGCTTGACGAAGAAATCCGACGATTCAAGACTTGTTTGGCTGACTGCGAGGTGAAGACGGAGAAAGCTGCTGAGCAACAGAGCTTTGAATTTGGCGGCCCCTCAGACATGGCCCAACCCACTGTCATGAAGGCTGCATAATTATGAGACACCCGCTTCGCGCAACGAGACCACAGAACCCGGGCGAAGACCCCTCATTGGACCACAGCACCTCAAAAGAGACCGCCAATAAGGCACCCACGCTCGTCGTCGTACCACCAGAACAATCTGAGACGATCTCTCAACCCGACCGTACTTACACGCGGCGGCTGGTCAGCATGGTACACCCACTGCAGGTCCGCATGCTCAGCCAGGTCGTCGCCTATTCGCTGATCATGTTTGTGCTGCTGGCGATTCCAGTCTTCAAGCCGCTGATGCAGTCACTCGACAACCCAACCCTCTCGTGGCAAGAGCGAGCCGTCGTCGCCAACGACTTGCTCAACCTCCACGCCAGGTTTTGGCCCTGGGCGCTGGGTGCAAGTCTCGTGGTGTTGATCCATTGCATCCATTCGGTACGACTCATGCACCGTGTGGCCGGTCCTCTCTATCGACTGAAGCATATGTTCCCGCAGATCGGCAACGGCAATCTCTGCGTGCGAACCACCCTGCGTGACGGTGACTACCTCACCCCGGAAACCGATCTGGTGAACCAGATGACGGCCCAGCTTCAATCGAAGATCACCGCTCTGAAACATCTACAAGTTATGCTGGCGCTTGATGCCACTCGGATCAGGGAACTGGCCATGACGAAGCAAGACCCGACCTTGAACGCCCTCTCAAAGCAAATGGAACAGAATCTAGCCGGGCTGAAGTCATCCCTGGATACGTTTAAGACCCATAGCGGATAGCGGCCGACCATAGAGACCCGCAGGGAATCGATCATGTTGAAATCAGCGACTGATATAGGACAGCCACCGTGGCAACGGCTTGAGGGTGTGACGGGCTTTACCCTCATCGAACTCATGCTGGCCGTGTCAATCGTGGGAATATTGGCATCTCTGGCTGTTCCCAACTACGTTGATTTTATCGAAAAAGCCAGGGTGGCCAGGGCAGTCGCCGAACTCCATGACCTTGCGAAAGAGATCAAAGGATCTACCGTAGGCGGCGGGACCTACCCAAGTAGCCTTGCGGATATCGGGCGGAACGCCATGCTGGATCCCTGGGGATCTCCGTATCAGTACTACCGCATCAATTGCGGAACGATTGATGATATTCCCAATATGGCCAAACTGAAATTGCGGCGGAAAAACAGTCCTCGAGTAGTTCCTGCCGCTCACCCCTCCTCGACTGCTGATGGTTGGAAAATCTCACTCGCCGTCAACGATATAAGTCAGCAAGGGTACGTGTATTTAGTTGCAGGCGGTGGAGCCGGCGGTGCCGGAGGGGCTGGTGGTGCCGCCGGGATCGCTGGTGATGGGGCTGCCGGCGAAGGTGGTGCGTCCGGTCGACGCGGAGCTGACCCGTCGGATCNNATCATGATCAGAGAATAGGCAGGATAACCGGCAGGCGGCGGTGGAGGCGGATCTGGTGGTGGCGGGGGACCACCCTGTGGAGGTGTGGGAGGAGCGAGGAAGGACCGGTTTCTTGTGCCAATCAATTCCGATTTCGATATTTACAGTATGGGGAAGAATCGAGACACCGTTGCTCCGTTAAATCCACCGAAAAGCCAAGATGACGTGATTCGTGCCAGCGACGGGGGATTTTACGGACTCGCGAAGAATTTCTGATCTATTGGCTGCATGCAGACCACATTCTCCCATTCACTCTTTCACAGCCGCATTGGACGCCGGATTCTGGGACTATTCGTGCTCTGCGCGCTGATACCCACTTCCGTGCTTGGATGGGTGTCTTACCGTCAAGTCACAGAACAATTGATTGCCCAAGCCGCCGCTCGCCTGAAGCAGGAGAGTAAGTCCCAGGGGATGGTGCTCTATAACCATCTGTTGACCCTGACGGCGGATGTGAACCGGATTGCCGCTGAGCTACCACCAGATGGCCTCGTCACCGAGGAGGTCACGATCACTGCCTCAGTGAAAGAGATCGCACAGCGTTTTCGCAGTGTGCGTCTCCTTCCCGTAACGGGCTCCCAGCGACGAGGACTGACACAGGCACAGATGGCGCATCTGCAGGAAGGGAAGGCACTCCTCGAGATGATCCCCTTGCCGCCACGCCGTCCTGAACTCGCGCTCACCCGTCTCGTGAATCCTACGCGATGGGAAGCCGGCCTGTTGTCTGTCCAGCTCGACGAGACCGCACTCTGGAGTACTCAGGTCAAGGAGACCTTGCCGGGCGATACGGATCTTGTCGTGGAAGACGGCGACCGTCAGGCGCTGTACTCAACCTTCGCCCAGCCGGTCGTGCTCCCGGATTTTCGTCGACAGGACATCGCCGCTCCTATGGCCGATGGGATGATCTGGCGTGCGGACGACCAGGACTATGTCGCCGGCGCGTGGTCGATGCCGCTTCGCCATACCTTTCTGATCGAACCCTGGACCATCGTCCTGAACCAAAGGCGAGAATCGGCTTTGGCGCCGGTCGAGCAGTTCCGCCATACCTTCTTGCTCATCATCGGTTCCGCGTTGAGCGTCGTCGTCTTGCTCAGTCTCTCGCAAATTCGTCGGAGCCTCCAACCGGTGATGCTTTTGAAAGAAGGAACGACTCGTCTGGCCACGGGAGATTTCAGTACCCAGGTGACCGTTCATAGCGACGATGAGTTTGCGGAGTTGGCGGAGTCCTTCAATGGAATGACCGAAAAGCTGAGTCAACAGTTCCACATGTTGGAGACCATCTCGGCGATCAGTCAGGCCATTCTCTCCAGCCACGAACCGGCCGCCATGGTGAAAATCGTGCAGTCCCGCATCACGGAGACCATCGCCTGTGACGCCATCGGCATGACGCTGCTGAATCCTGACGATACCGGCCCGACTGAGTTGTCGGTGCGGTACATTCAGAACCAATCGGATGAAATGAAGTCCTATCAATGTCGCTTGTCCCCAGAACACCTGGCTGCGATGACGGCCCATCCGCACCATATGGTGGCGACGGCGACATCCCTCCCCTCCTATCTGTCGTTGATGATGCGGCCGGGCATGTCCCTGTTCATCATGTTTCCGATCATCGTGAATGAGATCGTCAGTGGCGTCTTGGTGCTCGCCTATCGGCAACGGAAGGCGGCCCCTTCGGACGATGTGACGTACGCGCGGCGTCTGGCCGACCAGGTGGCCGTCGCCCTCGCGAACAGCCGCGCGATTCAGGCGCGCCTGCACGCGCAGCGGGAATTGGTCGGCGCCGTGGATGCCAAGCAACAGGCGGAGGAACGGGCGACCCTGCTTCAAGCCACCAATCAGTCATTGGCCACGAAGGAAGAACGGTTACGCCAACAACAGAGCGCGACGCTGACCCTGGTCCAAGACCGAACGGTGTTCGAAGGCGCACTCCCCGTGACGGCGAAACAGTTGACGACGATCGCGGCGCAGGCGCTCGTCGTCGATCGAGTCAGTGTCTGGATTTATGAGGAGCAGACGCAATCCCTCTATTGCCTCGATCACTATGATCGCCCGGCCAATCAGCATACGTTCGGCCGGAAACTGATCCGTGGGCAGTATCCACAGTATCTGGCGGCCCTTGCCAGAGGCCAACTCATCGCGGCGGCCCAGGCGCTTCAGGATTCAGCATTCCAGGAACTGGTCGCCGGCAGTCTCTCGCCCAACCAGATCGGAGCGCGGATCGATGCCCCGTTTCACACGCAGGGAAAGTTGACTGGTGTTGTCTCCATCGAACACGTCGGCTCCTCCCGAGACTGGGCCGTGGATGAACAACAGTTTGCCCAAGCCTTGGCGAATTTCATGACGCTGGTGCTCGAGGCCGCACGACGCCGAGAGTCCGAAGAGGCGTTGGCCATTGCCAAGCTGGCGGCAGAGGATGCAACAAAAGCGAAGGCCGAATTCCTGGCGAACATGAGTCACGAAATCAGAACGCCCATGAACGGCGTCATCGGGATGACCGAGATCCTTGCCCGCACGCCACTCTCGGATACTCAACGGCACTATGTCGACACGATCCACAACTCCGGCGACACCCTCTTGACCCTGATTAACGATATTCTTGATTTTTCGAAGATCGAAGCCGGTAAACTCGAAATCCAATCGGTGCCGATGGATGTGCGAGAGGTCGTCGAGCGCACGGTTGAACAATTGGCCGAGCGGGCCCAGCGCAAGGGACTCCAGATCCTCGCAGAGTACGACCCGTCCGTTCCGACCGCAGTGATGGGAGATCCCATCCGTATCCGCCAAATCGTGACGAATCTCCTCGGCAACGCCATCAAATTCACCCAGGAGGGAGATGTCTGTGTCTCGGTCACCCTGGAGTCCCCTGTCTCCGACACCGATCAGTCGGCGCGAATCAGGTTGGCCGTTACGGACACAGGATCCGGCATCACTCCGGAGGGCCAAGCCAAGCTGTTCCAATCCTTCTCGCAGGTCGACGGCTCCTCGACGCGCGTACACGGCGGGACCGGCCTCGGCTTGAGTATCTGCAAGCAGCTCAGCGAACTGATGGGTGGAACCATCGGCGTGGAGAGCACGATTGGGCAAGGCAGCACTTTCTGGGTGGCGCTTCCGTTGCCGCTGCAACCAGACGTCCCGTTGACGACACAGTCTGATTCATCATTCACCGGTGTTCGCGTCTGCGCCGCGGTCAGTCATGCGGCGACCCGTCGTGTCCTCACCCGCTACCTGTCCTACTGGGGGATTCCACTGCAGACGGCCGACTCCGGTGCCGAATTCTTCGAGCAGATCATGACCGCACTCGGATCACATGGTAGTCCCGTGATCGCGATCGTGGATGAAACCTTCACGGATATGACCGATACGGATCTTATCCAGGAACTGAAATCAGATGCCAGCTTCGGCGAGGCAAAGGTTCTACGATTCGTCTCGTTCATCCGACATGCCGAGGTCGAGCACGATCCCGTCTTCGGCCAGATGTGCCTTGTAACGAAGCCGCTCCGGTTCCAGGCGTTGCACCACGCCCTGAGCAACGTGCTCAGCGATCAACCGATTGCCTCAACGTCCGTGCACGCCGCACCGACGACGCCAACCTTCTCCGGCCATCTCCTCTTGGGCGAGGACAATCCGGTGAATCAGGAGATCGCGCTGTTGATGCTCCAAACGCTGGGATGCACGGTGACGGTCGCGCAGAACGGGCGAGAGGTGGTCGATCGTGCGAAGCAGGCTTCGTACGACGCCGTTCTGATTGATTGTCAGATGCCTGAGATGGACGGCTTCGAAGCCACGCGGCAGATCCGCGAATGGGAACGGCAAGACTCGCGCTCCCCGCTCCCGATCATCGCCCTCACGGCCCATGCGACGCAGGGGGATCGGGAACACTGCCTCGCCACAGGGATGAGTGATTACTTGTCGAAACCATTCTCGATGGAACAGCTGCAGTCTGTCCTGGCCTCCTGGCTTCGACCGAACTCGACAACCACAATATCCGAAGCCCGTCCTCCCGACCGAATTGACACGATACGCCCCCCCTCGGCCGCTGCACCCGTCACCTCACCGGCGAGGTCCGCCGCAGATCTGTCGTTGGTCGTTGATCAAAAAGCGTGGAAGTCGATCACGAGTCTGCAGCGCCCAGGTGCTCCGGATGCCCTTGCGAAAATCTTGTCGCTGTACCTGACGGATTCGCAGGAACTGGTCACCCGAATTCGACAAGGCATGGCCGGTGGAGATGCCCAGGCGGTCAATCAAGCCGCGCATAGTCTCAAATCCAGAAGTTCGGTCTTGGGCGCCGTGTCGCTCGCCAAGTTGTGCCGACAATTTGAGGACCTCAGTCGGCAGGGTCAGCTGGAGGAGGCTGCACCGTTGTTGGATCAACTCGATGCGGCATTCGCCCATGCCTGCAAACAATTCCACAGCGAGCTGGAGAGGAGAGCTGCATGACGTCCCCTGCTGAATCACCTGTCCCGCTTGCCCTGATCGTCGACGACGATCCGACCTTCTGCATGCTGTCACGGATGAGCTTGGAACAGGAAGACTTACGTGTGGAGGAAGCCACCTCCGGTCAAGCGGCGATCGACGTTGCCGCCTCCACGATGCCGGACATCATTATCCTCGATCTGCAGATGCCTGGGATGGATGGATATGCCACATGCCGACAGCTCCGCGCCCTACCGGGCGGTGAATTTGTCCCGATTCTCATCATGACCGGACTCGATGACGTGGACTCGATCGCCAAGGCCTATGACGTGGGGGCGACCGACTTTATTGTGAAACCCTGTCACGGTCTTATTCTCAGTCAACGGGTGCGGTACATGTTACGAGCGAGCCACAATCTCGCCGCCCTTCGGAGCAGCCAATCTCGATTGGCTCAGGCTCAACGGATCGCCCAACTAGGTGGGTGGGAATGGGACTTGGTTCGGAATCGCATGGAAATGTCGGAAGCGGCATGCCGCATCCTCGGACTGGCCCCAGATTCCCGCGAGCATGATCAGGCCGCCTATCTGGTTCAGGTGCATGAAGACGATCGCGCCCTCGTGGCTGAAGCCATGCGTGAAGCTGCCGCAGATGGAACAGGACTCGATCTGGATCATCGCATCACTTCGAGTGATGGAGGTGAACGAATCGTCCATCTGCTCGGTGAGATGTTGCCGGGTGAGGGGGAACAGGCTCGCCGTATGTTCGGGACGGTACAGGACGTGACCGACAAACGGGCCAATGAGGCAAAAATCTATTTCTTGGCGAATTACGACAACCACACACATCTCCCGAACCGTAGCCTCTTTCTCCATCGCGTCGCTCAAGCGATTACCTGTGGCGCGGGACGCAGCGTCATCGGCGCGTTGTTGGTGCTGAGCCTGGATCGCTATCACAAGATCTATGACCTGCATGGATCACGAAGCGGAGATCACATCGTCAAAGATGTGGCCGAACGCCTCCAGCACGCGCTGTCTGCCGGCGTGACGATCGCCCAGTATACCGGAGCGGAGTCGCCCGTCCTGGCGCGCCTCAGTGACGGGCAGTTTGCCGCGTTCTTGACCAACCTCTCCGAGCCTGAAGACTCCGCCCGGGTGGCACGGAGTTTTCTGGATGCGCTTGTCCGCCCGTTTCAGGTGGGAACAAGCAGCCTCACGCTCTCCGCCAATATCGGGATCGCCATTCCAGGATCGGACGGGATGGAAGCCGAGTTGTTGCTCCAGAATGCCGGGGCGGCGCTGCAGGCCGCAAACAACAGAGGGCACAACTGCTATCAGTTCTACTCGGATACCATGAACGTCTCGATCGCCGCCCGAGTGAATCTCGAGCAAGACTTGCGCGCGGCGGTGTCTGGCAACCAGTTCATCCTCCACTATCAACCACAGGTGGATATTCTTTCGGAAAGGGTCATCGGCTTCGAAGCGCTAATCCGATGGCAGCATCCCACCCGCGGGTTGGTGTCTCCGGCTGAGTTCATCCCCGTCGCAGAAGAGGAAGAACTGATCATCCAAATGAGCGAATGGGTCATTACCAACGTCGCGCACCAACAGCGCCTCTGGCACAAGACCGGCTTGGCACCGACGGCCGTCTCGATCAACCTGTCCGGTCTCCATTTCAGGCAGCGCAATCTGGCCAGCCAGATTAAGGCGTTGGTCTATGCTGAGGGTGGAAATCCGCAGGACATCGAGCTGGAATTGACGGAAAGTGTGTTGATGACGGATGCGTCGACGACCACGACCACGCTGAAAGAGCTCAAAGATTCCGGCTTCCGTTTGGCAATCGACGACTTTGGGACGGGATATTCCTCCCTCGCCTATCTCCAGCGCTTTCCTATCGACACGATCAAGATCGATCAGGCGTTTGTCAAAGATTTGAAACTCGGCAAGGCCGATTCGCCCATCATGCGGGCGATTATCGGTATGGGACGCGCCCTCAAACTGCACATTGTCGCAGAGGGCGTCGAGACTCGAGAGCAGCTCGCGTTTCTCCGCATGCAAGGCTGCGAAGCCTATCAAGGCTATCTCTTCAGCAAGCCGGTACCTGCACACCAACTTCAGCACCTCCTGCGCGATCGCCTTTCCGACGAGGCATCGAAAACCAGCGAGCGTCTTCGAACTCGCCTGGCGAGTTAACGGCTCACGGTCGCACCATGCACCAGCCCTTATGGTGTGGGGGTAAAGGTGGCGACTGCGGACGGAGCGGTTCCTGCACGAAAGGAACTGCCGGTCAGCGTCGCGAGGGGACCCAGCGTGCCTGATCCTGAGACGATGGTGTAGGCCGAGACGGTCCCTTCGGGGACGTTGATTCCACGGTTCGCTACATACAGGAACCGTCCATCCTGCGAGATGGTGAGCGCAACCGGCGTCACCTCGGGCGGCAGAGGCGTAGGGTTTGCCGTTGCTCCAGTGGCCTGGACTAAGGTCAGCAAGCCATCGCTTCCTATCGCGAACGCCGCGACATTCCTGCTGTCGCCCCCATTTGCGATATAGAGATGTGCCCCACCCGGTGCGACCGTGAGGCTGTTCGGTGTCGTTCCACCTGTAGACACAGGATTGGCACTGGCCGGTGGAATCAGTGTTAACAGCCCGGATGTCTGAACCTGAAATGCCGAGACTCTGCCCGATGTGCCGTCGGTCACGTAGAGAAACCGCCCATTCGGAGACAGGGCGAGTGCGGTCGGCTCTGTTCCGCCGGACGCAATGGGGTTCGTGCCGGACCCAGCCGGTGGCACCAGCGTTAACAACCCGGCGGTATCGACCTGAAACACCGTAATCGTGTTGGAGGCACTGTCCGCGACGTAGAGAAACCGGCCCGTCGGAGCAAGCGCTAACGCAAAAGGAGATGAGGCTCCGGCCGCGACAGGCATGGTAGGTCCTGTCGATTGCGGAACGCGCGTCAGTACCCCCGCTGACCCGATCTTGAAGACGGTCACATCGTCTGATCCACTGTTCACCACGAACAGAAATTGTGAGTCCGGTGAGATGGCAAGCGCGCGTGGCTCTGTACCGGCTGCTACCTGGTTGGGGTTACCGGACGTCGAAGGCCCCGGCAATAAGGCCCCATCGGTCCCGACGCGGAAGGCCGTCACGTTGTTCGTATCGCGGTTGGCGACATACGCGAACAACCCATTCGATGATGTCACGATAGCCGAAGGTGCTGAAATAGGCAGAACCTGGGAACCGGTCATTGGAGTGAGCACACCAGTCGTTGGATTCATGGTATAGGCCGACACGTCGTTGGACCCGCTGTTGGCGACATACAGGACCGCTCCTGCCGTCCGCTCTCCCCCGAGTGTTCCAAGGCCGCCGAACCCACCGTCCCCAGCGCCATCACTGCACCCTAGCGGCAGCCACAGAACCAGAATAAGCCAGACGAACCACAAGGCGTTCGCGATTGATGCGCGACCTGTGCTTCCAGACTTCATTTTTTGATTTATACCACTCTCACCCAGCCCTCACAACCACTCAATAGGCTTCGAATGGGCGCAGGGTACGATCAGCAGTCACTCAGCGAATTATGAAAAATAGAAAAGTGGAGAACACGTGAGGATATCGACGGCAACGCATGCGAGCAGGCAGCACCCGCGGCCTGGTATCAAGCCGCGGGCCACTGATCATCGAAGGGTTATGGGTAACCTGGTGTCGCGATGCCGACTGGGGTGGTTCCAGCCGGAAACGTGGCGCCCAGTGACACCAACGCGCCTGTTCCTGCAGTGATGCGAAAGCCGGAGACATCACCGCCTCCGCCACTGTTCGCAATGTACACAAACTGTCCGTCAGGTTCGATGGTCAGCCCGCTTGGCGATGCTCCGGCGCTAAATGTCGAGCTTCCGATTGCGGTGAGTGCGCCGGTCGTGGCATTGATCGTCAACCCGGACACATCGTTGGAGCCTTGATTACTGACATACAGAAACTGACCGTTCGGCGACACGGCGACACCACTCGGCGACGTGCCGACATTCTCGGTTTCCACGAAGGTTAACGCACCGGTCGTTCCATCAATCGTATACGCCGAGACGGTATTGGATCCCTGATTACTCGCAAAGAGAAATCCTCCGGTTCCCGACGCCGTCGCGACCACTCCGGACGGTGAAGTGCCCGCAGATTCGTTCTCCTCAAAGGTCAGGGCTCCGGTCGTCCCGTCAACCCGGAACGCGGTAATATTGTTGGATCCCTGATTGCTCACGAAGAGAAATTGACCAGTCGCCGACAGCGCCACTCCGCTGGGCGATGTTCCGACCGTCTCGTTCTCTATCAGGGTCAATACGCCGGTCGTCGCGTGAATCGAATAGGCAGCGACGGTTCCGTTGTTATTCGCAGCGTACAGAAATTGGCCAGTTCTTGAAACCTCCACTGCTCGAATATTCATTCCGGTAGAAAACGGAGACCCTGATACCGATGCAAGCTCGGCTGTGACAGGATTGACCCGAAATGCAAAGATCCCGTCATTCGTTCCGACAAAGGCGAAGGTTAAATTTGAAGTCACCGCCATCGAGGAGGGAACTTTAGCCAATGCGACCGTCCCGGCGCCCCTGAGGGCCCCCACGACATCGGTCGTATAGGCCGAGATTTCGTTGGGACCGGTGTTCACAACATAGGCGATTCCTGTTGCCCCATTCCCAAACCCTCCATCCCCGCCACCTCCACTGGTGCATCCGGTGAGAACGAGCACTATCGGCAACATGAGGCATGACGACAATCGTAGCTTCATAGAGGTCCTTTTTGTTTGTAGACTACGTATGGAAACTCTTCCTCGTATAGCACGAGGAACTACGTACACCAACTAAAATGACTTTTTTCGTTGGACTCTGATTGCGTATCACTGGCACACTGCTCAGTATCCGTGTTGGACATTACTGATCGTGGATTACTCGCTCACTATTCTCGGATCCGGTTACACGGCTAAGTTTCTCTTGCCGCTCGCCGCCCCTCGTTATGCGCAGGTCTTCGCCACCAGTCGAGATCCTGATCGACACCTGAGTCATCTACAACCTGACCAACGAATACGCTTCGACCTGACACGACCTGAGACATGGCAGGCCATTCCTCCATCAACGGATATACTCTGGTGCTTCCCTGCTGTCCCGATTGAGTTGGTTCAGCGGTTTGCCGACGTCGCATCGTTACGGACTCGCCGACTGGTGGTGCTCGGCAGTACCTCCGCTTACGACGACCGTGCCTCAACCGAGTACCCTCCAGTCTGGGTCGACGAAACAGCCGACATTGACATCGTAAAACCTCGTGTACAGGGTGAAGAATTCTTGCGAACATCCTACGGCGCAATTGTATTGCGAGTTGCCGGAATCTACGGACCAGGTCGCAATCCCGTCGAGTGGATCAGATCGGGTCGAGTCGCCCGCTCACGTAAATATGTCAACCTGATTCACGTCGAGGATTTGGCTGCGACCTGCCTTGCGGCGCTCAGACAGGGTGCGGAGCACGGGATCTACAACGTCAGCGATGGCACCCCGAGAACCTGGGAAGAGATTTGTGAGGCAGCAGAGCGATGGTGGGGAGTGCGATCCACCGCTCCTCCGGAGCCGACGCAAACTGGGAAGCGGGTATCAAACAAACGGATGTGCGAGTTGCTGAATGTGGATGGGACAGGATTGCGCCATCGCGATTTGTTCGAGGTGCTTGAGCAGTTACAGAAGAGTTCTCTCAACGAAGCAGGGCCATCACGGTAAGACACACGAGCAGGTTATTGAGCGCGTGGGCGATCATCCCGGGGACCAGACTCCCCGTCCGTTCGTAGATCCAGGCCCAGAGGAATCCACTCCAAAACACGCTGATGAATCCAATCACACTATACCCATGGGCCAGCGCGAAGAGACTGGTACTGATCACGGCAGCCGGGAAGAAATCAAACCGGCGGCGCAGCATCGCAAACAGCAACCCGCGAAACGCCAGTTCCTCAAAGATTGGGGCCAAGAGCACGTACTCGAGGACACTCACGGCGAGTTGTGCTGGTGCTCCCCACACGAGATCCTGATCAAACCATTCGGTCCAGTGGTTACTCACATGGAAGGCCTCGGCCGCTCGGCCCATCAGCCATTCACCCCACAGCCCAGCCGCGACGACTGCCAGCACGATGCAGGCGAGGCGTCCAAGATTGCCTTGTTGAAGTTCCAAACCAAAGCCGTTTGAAAATGTCAGGCCGGCAGGCTTGAGCAATTGAACATAGGCAAGGAGCAGCAGCGGCAGATAGGCCAAAGGAATGGTCAACACCCGCCATGCGGCATGCTCAAATGATGGAGTCGTGAGTATCACCGCGGTCAGAATGACTCCGAATGCGCCGCCTCGGAGAATGACCGCCGCAGCGGTTTCACCAGACCACAGGGGGGGAACGCCTGGGAGATGGAGACGGAGAATATCCATTCGCTGTCCCCGCAATCTGACCACACCCAGCAGCATGACCGACCCAATTGCCACACACATCACTTCGAATGCGATCAACGGACGAATCCATTGCTGCACTCGATCCTCCCCGGCTGCACGTTGTGTCTCAATCGTGGCCAGGAGATCCTGATCACCTGCATGTTGTGCCAACCGCGCGGCCAGATGATTGTAGAACCACCCGCTCGGCAATGCTTCCGCCAGCGTGGCTTGTAACTCGGTTTCCTGTGTTCTCTCGAGCGACTGTGTCCCATACGCGGCTTCAATCAGCTGACCGAAGAGCACGGTCGAGGTCCCACGGCCTTGCCAGCTCTTGGCTTCGGCAACTGCGCCCCCTTCATATCCGGACTCCCCCAGCAGGATGGCCAGCTGAAGTTTGGCGACCGGATCATCGGTCGTCTGCACCAGTTCCCGATACCACTCAATGGCTTGTTCCTTGGTTTCAGCAGGACTGCCCATGGTCCAATCAACCAGCCATTGCTGCCATTCCGGTGCCTGACGAAGGCCGTCCTGTGCTTCCAACATCCGGCTGACCATGAGGTGAAGCGCGCGATCCGGGTCCTCAAAACGTTGGAGTTTTGGAACGGTTACCGAAAGCCAGAGAACCGCCCCGAGCGCCGCCATCAGCAGGCCGGCGCAGAGCCCGCTGACCACCAGAGACCATCGGGAACTATACGGAGCGATCGGTTGCTCAGGGACGAGCCGTTCGTCGCGTTGCGGAAGGTCTGGCAGTTTTCCGATCGACAGTGCCTGTTCGCGCATGAGTGGCCGACTATACCACGGGCTTCCATCCTGCCAAATCCCCTCAAAGTAGCTATGACGCACGTCCTGAGAGTGTTTCTCACATAGCCTTACCCATCGGACTTGGCTATACTAACCGCGCAAGATTCACGGAACACATCTGCATGGAACCCTTTTTTCCCCCACGGCGACTGCTCTTGGGACCAGGTCCTAGCATGGTCCATCGACGCGTACTCCACGCTTTGGCCACTCCGCTTGTCGGCCATTTGGACCCGGCCTTCTTGGGACTGATGACCGACGTGCAAGCTCTCTTGCGCCTTATCTTCTCCACGTCGAATCACATGACGATTGCCCTTTCCGGGACCGGATCAGCCGGTATGGAAGCCGCCGTGGTCAATATCGTTGAACCAGGCGACGCCGTCGTCGTGGGTGTCAACGGTGTGTTTGGCACTCGACTGGCCACAGTCGTTGAGCGCTGCGGAGGCAAGGCGATTCGGTTGGAGGTGCCGTGGGGCCAGGTGATCGAACCGGAGATGATTGCCACGACACTTCAACGGTCGAGTCCGGTCAAGGCCGTCGTCCTGGTCCACGCTGAAACATCGACGGGGGCCTGGCAACCCCTCAAACCAATCGGTGCCCTCTGTCGTCAGTACAACGCGCTGCTGATCGTCGATGCGGTGACATCGCTGGGTGGCATCCCTGTGGAAGTCGACCAGTGGGGCATAGACGTCTGCTACAGCGCCACGCAAAAATGTCTCAGTTGCCCGCCTGGGTTGGCTCCCTTGACGCTCAGTGAGCGTGCCCGTGCGGTCATCAAGCATCGTCGTGTTCCCTGTCACAGCTGGTATCTTGATCTGTCCTTGATTGCCGATTATTGGACGGAGCACAACCGTGCCTATCATCACACGGCACCGATCTCGATGGTCTATGCCCTACGGGAGGCCTTGCGCCTGATCGAGGAAGAAGGGCTTCCAGCCCGCTTTGCTCGCCATCAATTGAACAGCCGCGCACTGCTGGCAGGACTGATGGCGCTCGACCTCGACCCGTTACCTCCTCCCAATCAAAGGCTTCCCACACTCATATGCGTCACCGTTCCGGCACACATCGAGGAGGCGTCCGTCCGCTCCCAGCTGCTGGAGCGATTCGGGATCGAAATCGGAGGAGGCCTCGGCCCGCTCAAGGGCAAAGTCTGGAGAATCGGACTCATGGGAGAATCCTCAACGGAGGCCAATGTGCTGACGCTCCTGAACGCGATTGAAGAGATCGGTATTCGAAGCGGATGGGTTTCGACTCCCGGCGCTGCGCTGCAGGCGGCTGCACATATCTATAGTGGAGGTCGATAGATTGTGACGATCGCCATTCATCATGCGCGCCTGATCGATGGGACGGGAGCGGTCCAAGAGGGCGTGACGCTCCTCGTGCGTGGTGCGAAGATTGCCGCAGTGGGGCCCAGTAGGGATGTCACTATTCCCAAAGGCGCTGCCCGTATCGACGGCCGTGGCCTTTCAATTATTCCCGGGCTCATCGACTGTCATGTCCACCTGTGTTTGGGCGGCGAGCCGGACGTCGTCGGCACACTCGAATCAGAACAGCCATCCTATACGTTACTGAAGTCAGCCGCCCATGCGAAGGCAACCATCGACGCTGGATTTACCACCGTCCGTGACGTTGGCTCTCGGGATCACTCCATTTTTACGCTGAAGCAGGCCATCGAGTCGGGCGTGATGCCTGGGCCCCGCATCGTCGGTGCAGGACTCGCGATCTGCATGATCGGCGGCCACGCACGGTTCATCGGTCAAGAGGTTGAAGGAACAGAACAGGTCAGGCGGGTTGTGGCTGAGCAGGTGGCTGCTGGCGCTGGCGTCATTAAAGTCATTGCGTCGGGGGGAGTACTGACGCCAGGCACCTCACCGGATGATGCCCAGATGACCCTGGAGGAGTTGGCCGCTGCAGTCGATGAGGCGCAGCGGGCCGGGAAACGAGTCGCCGCCCACGCGCATGGTGCTGCCGGTATGAAGAACGCGATCAATGCGGGAGTGCGATCAATCGAACATGCCACGTTGCTGGACGATGAGTCGGGGACACTCATGAAGCGATATGGCGTCTACATGGTGCCGACCCTCTCCGCTCTGGCGACCACTGCGGCCTGCCGACATGGCTGCGGCATTCCAGACAGTGCCTTGGAGAAAGCCAGATCCATGACCAAGCGGCACCACGCCAGCTTCAAGGCGGCCCATCGGAGCGGCATCGCCATTGCCATGGGCACCGACGCGGGAACCCCATTCAATTACCATGGGGAGAACGCGCAGGAGCTTGAACGGATGGTCGCGCTGGGTATGACACCCATGGAGGCTCTTGTTGCTTCAACGGCTGCAGCCGCCCAGCTCATTGGCATTCACGATTCCGTTGGAACACTCACCAAAGGAATGGAAGCAGACCTTGTGATTCTCAAGGGCAATCCACTTCGACGGATTGATGTGCTGCGAGACCCTGACAAGATCATGGGTGTGATGAAGGCCGGGATGTTTGTGTCGGGACCACTCTTGAAGGCGTGAAACGTGAAATGTGAAACGTAAAGGGTAAGAGTAGGACCAATCCCGCTCATCTCTCCACCCCTCACTTCTTACTGTTCGCCGTTCATGTCTAATGCCGTTCATAAAACAATTCCAGCGCCGATGCGTATCCGTGGATGCGGCCCTTGTGCACACTCTCTTCCAGACGAGATCGGAGGGAGCGAATTCCTCCTTCATCACCTCGTTTCACCAGTCCCTGTGAGAGCAGCATTTCGGTCGCCACCTCGACAAGCCGTTGCGTTCGTTGATTCATCTCTTCCGTCACCACATCACGCATGATTTCTGATGCTCGTGCCGTCACCACCGATTCAAGAAACGAATCGTACCCCTGCTCACGGATGGTTCGCTCGCGAATCACGCTCAATTCGGCTCTCACTCGTGCCACGTTCTGCATGAGGATCGCGAAGACTTCTTTTCTGCCCTCGTTGAACAGCTTCCGTTCGATGTCCTCACGAATGAGGCCGAGATCAACCGCCGCAGCACGAGGCTCCTCTCCCCAGCACAGCCGATCGTAGCTCCTGCGTTTTTCAGCATCACCCACGATCTCATAGGCGACATTGATTTCTCGAATCCGTTCCTCGGCGTCGGCCTTGTGAGGATTCCGGTCGGGATGGTGTTCAAAGACCAGTTTGCGATAGGCCTTTTTGATGTCTTCGTCGGAGGCCTCTCGCGAGACACCCAAAATTCGATAGTAATCCATGCGCAACATGGCGCGACTATAACACGGCGCGTTGAGTGCTTCACCTTGACTCCTACCGTGAACAACTCTAGCCTGTCGCGACCAATGTATCCCCTGCACTCTCAGCGTTCAGCGCTCGGCAGTGAACCGGTGCGCTATCTCAGTCGCGAGGCTCATCCGTGAGTACGCGGTCTTGGCGATCCGGTGTCACATCCTATCAATGGCTGGTCCTTTTTGTGGCCTGGCTGGGATGGGTGTTCGATGCAATGGACGCGACAATTTACGCCATTGTCTTGCATCCGGCCCTGCACGATCTGCTGCACACCGCGAGTGTCCCGCCGACTGCCGAGCAAATCGGTTGGTATGGCGGCATGATCTTTTCCATTTTTCTGATCGGTTGGGCGATCGGCGGCATTTCGTTTGGAATCATGGCCGATCGATTCGGCAGAACGAAGGTCCTCATCGCCACGATCATTATCTATGCCGTCTTCACCGGTGCCGCTGCGTTAGCAGAAACCTGGTGGCATCTCGCGGCATCCCGTTTCTTGACCGCACTCGGCATCGGTGGCGAATGGGCAGCGGGGGCTGCCATCGTGGCCGAAACATGGCCTGAAGACAAACGAGCCAAGGCGGCGGGCATTCTCCAATCAGCATGGGCTGTTGGGTTTTTTCTTGCAGCCACGATGAATCTGACTCTGAAAGACACGTATGGCTGGCGAGGATTGTTCGTCATTGGGATCGTTCCGGCTTTCGTCGCGCTCTTGGTTCGCTGGTGGGTCAAGGAGCCTGAGCGTTGGACCCATGCGCATGAGCAGAACGCTGTTCCCCTGACCGCTATCTTTCGTGGTGACTTACGTCGAGCGACAGTCGTGGGTTCAGCGCTGGCGTTCGTGGCGGTATTCGGACTCTGGGGCTCGACCAATTGGGCCCCGACCCTGATCCGTGAATTGCCGGACTTGAAGGGACAAGAGCCGGCTACTCTCACCAAATATGTAAGTTACGCCATTATGGCGCTCAATGCCGGGGCGATCTTCGGCTATCTCGGCTTTGGTCCCCTTGCCGATCGCTTTGGGCGGCGACCGGTGTTCGCCTTCATGTGCCTCGGCAGTTTCATCATGTTGCCGGTGACCTACTTGCTGCCTTCCAGTTACACCGGCGTCTTAATGCTCCTGCCGATCTTGGGATTCTTTAACAATGGGATCTTCAGCGGGTTTCCGATCTATCTCCCGGAGCTGTATCCGACACAGGTACGGGCGACCGGTGCCGGCTTCTGTTTCAACGCCGGACGTGTGTTGGCCTCGGTTTCCCCTTTTCTCACAGGCTGGTTGGTGACGACCTTGGGCACATTTGGGCGGGCAGCCAGTACTGTTGCGCTGATCTATCTCGTTGGACTTGTTGTGCTTTTCTTCGCCCCAGAAACGAAGGGCCGACGTCTCCCTGATTAGCCCTTGACTTGGGAACATCCGAGCTTTATCTCTTTAACTATGGATACAACACGCACACCCCGGATACTGACCCACGATGAACGAAAGGCTGCGGAAGCGGCGTTTGCAGGTCGACCGTTTAACCCCACATGGTCTGAATCAGCAAAAAAGGTGTATGACGGACTTACCCACGCACTTCCCACTCTTCCGGATGAGACCGTAGTCACAGCCAATCACACCTCGGTACCCAATGAACCACTGACCGAAGCGGCTGCGACGGGGCCATCCACAGAAGCACCGACAGGTGAACGCCCAACCACATCGGATCAGGCGCTGGAGCCACGAGCCGATACCCCAACCAACCAACTGATCGCGAATCGTCAACAGGCGATTCAAGCAGGATTTTTGATTGATGTGTCACCGGACGCACAGAAACTCGGGCTGACTTTTCCTGTCACAGTCACAAAGCCACTCTGGGAAGTGGGGATCGCCCCTGATCAGTCGATCTCTGAAGAAGAGAAGGCCCAACGATTGCGAGATGTCTTGATGGCGTTTCGGCTGCGCATTGCCAGTCAGGCCACGCTTTCACCGCTGATCGATTTTCCGGCCATGCTGGCCCTGCCACCAGGTGGCGTGCCGCAGCCGGTCCCGCTCTTCGCGCTGATTCAGCCCGACGAGCACAACCGCGCCGTAGCGACGCTGTTACTTCCCAACGAAGTCTCGGCCACCATCATTCCGATGAACTAATTAACTCAGGTCCATCTCTTGGACTGACGGATATTCAATTAGCGAATGAAACGTTCGCCGATCTCTTGAGGTTTAAACACGCCTCGTTCGGTGATAATGCCCGTGATAAGTTCGGCTGGCGTCACGTCGAAGGCGGGATTGTAGACGGCGACGTCTTTCGGTGCGACAGGGTGACTCCCGTGGATACTGGTCACCTCGAGCGGACTCCGTTGCTCGATCGGAATATCATCCCCGGTTTTGGTCTTGAGATCGATAGTCGAATAGGGCGCCGCAACATAAAAAGGAATGTTGTGAGCCTTGGCCAAGACTGCGACCGAATAGGTTCCAATCTTGTTGGCTACATCCCCGTTCGCAGCAATCCGATCCGCACCGACAACACAGAGATGAATCTTCCCCTGCTTCATCAGCGATCCGGCCATGTTATCCGTGATTAAGGTGACTGGTATGTGGTCTTGCATCAGTTCCCATGCCGTTAGCCTTGAACCTTGAAGCACAGGACGAGTTTCATCAGCTATCACATTGATTTTCTTTCCTTGTTCACAGGCAGCCCTAATCACACCAAGTGCTGTGCCATACCCAGCGGTCGCGAGCGAACCGGCATTGCAATGGGTCAACACTGTTTGACCGTCCATGATCAGCTCTGCTCCATGGCGTCCCATGGTCTTGCAGAGATTAATATCCTCTTCAAGTATTGCTTGAGATTCGTTTATGAGGGTTTGTTTGATCGAAGGAACCGGTTGGATACGCAATGAGGCGAGTTTTTGCCTCATGCGTTCAATAGCCCAGAAGAGATTGACGGCAGTCGGTCTGGTCGCAGCCAACTCGTCACAGATCTTAAGAACCGCTGACCCAAATATGGAGTAGTCGGTTGTCTGGACGGCCTGGGCGCCCAAGGCCACACCCATCGCCGCCGTCACGCCGATGGCCGGTGCCCCTCGAACTTTCAACGTACGAATCGCCTCGGCGACTGCCTGATAATCTCGACAGTCGAGAAACTCAACGACTTCCGGCAATCGACTTTGATCCAGAAGACGGACAGCGCCGTCCTTCCATTCAACGGTTGGAACCATGTAGCCATCTTCTAACGGGAATGGAGCTGGAGTGCAAGACCTAACGACGGCGGCCGCTGATTTCTAGGACGGTAATCATCGCGGCGATCAATCCGGCTTGCAGCAGGAGCAGCATCGCTTCCATCGTGCCGGCATGGCGAAGCGCCAGCGCCGCCAGCCCAAGACAGATCGTGAAGAGAAAAATCATGGCGACGCTGGCTTGTCGCGAGCCAAGGGCACGTTCAAGGCGATGATGCAGATGGTCTTTTCCCACATAGTCCAACCATTCCTTCACCGATGTGACCTTTCCCGTGACGACACGCTCGACCGTGATATGAATCATGTCATAGATGAGCACGCCGAAGATCAGCAACGGATTACTGAATGACACAATCGGGTTCGAATCAGCCCAGTTTCCCTTCACAGCTAAACAGGCCAGTGTGAATCCAATAAACGTCGATCCGCCGTCACCTAAGAAAATTACGGCAGGTCTCGATCCACGAAAATTGTAGGGCAAAAATCCCAGGCCGGCTCCCATCATGGCGATCGCGAGCCATCCCAATCCCGCTTGATGGGTTTCAAACGCGACCATGCCCATGAAGCCCGCCATCAACACGGCTAGCCCTGTCGCTAGCCCATCCATGCCGTCAAAGAAGTTGAAGGCATTCGTGATTCCCACGATCCACAGCAGTGTTAACACAATGTTGGCCGTATCTCCGACCAGTCCGGACGGGAACAACGTCAAGATCTTCCCTGAAGCGATGACGAGACCAGCTGCCAGCAATTGACCAGCCAGTTTGAAGGAGGCCGGTAACTCACGAATATCATCCACCACTCCGATCACCAATAACAGCGAGCCAGCGACGAGAATCGCTACCATCCAATCAGGCACGATTGAGTTCAGCAGGAGCGATCCGACAAAGCCGATGTAGAGCGCAAGGCCTCCAAGCCTCGGTGTCGGCGTGACATGAATTTTCCGATCGGCCGGCCTATCGACCAGATTCCATCGATGGCCCGCCCACACCATGAACGGGGTCAATGCGCCGGTCCCAAGAAAGGCAAACAGAAAGATGTAGAGCCACCGCAGTCCCTCTAGTTGGAAGAGGTCACGGACAGAGGGGATCGCTAAGGCGACGGTTCCCAATACGGCGCCGGACATGAGTGGTGTGACCCAGCGCCAGATGGTGGTCGTAAAGGGAGCCGTCAGGTCTGTCTCGAGTGTTTTCACGGCCATTCCTCTTGCAGTGCCACAAGGATCTGCGCCGTTTCCTCGTCCGTCAGCGCAGGGAACAGCGGGAGCGAGAGGGCGGTCCGCTCGGCTTCCTCCGTGGATGGAAACCCATCCAACTCAAGATAGTGATGCAGCGCACGAAAGACGGGTTTCCGACAGTGAATCCCCCGCCCCTCAAACCGGGCGATGATGGCATTCAGCTCCTCGACCGACTCAGCAAGGTTCGGCAATCGGACGACAAAACGGTAATAACTATGCGTACGACCGTCTGGAACATGGGGAGGAACCAGGTCGATAGTATTGAGTCTCGAGTAATAGTCCAACGCAAGCGCGTTTCGGCGTTCGAGAAAGGTCGGCAGGCGCCCGAGTTGTGCGAGCCCGATGGCAGCCTGAAGCTCTGTGAGCTTGAGATTCGTCGAGGACGGATAGAGCGACGGAGTTTCGTCGTATTCCCTCAATCGGCGTGCCTTCTCGAGCAAGGTTTCATCGCGCGACAACACCATCCCTCCCTCGCCGGCACACAGGAGTTTCGTCGCATAGAACGAGCAGACCGTCATCAGGCCGATCGACCCGACTGGTCTGCCCTGCTCGGTTGCTCCAAGCGTTTGGGCACAATCCTCAATGATCGGAAGCCCCAACCGTTCGAGCGCCGTTAGATCGGCTGGAAGCCCGAACAGGTGTGGCACGATCAGGGCCTTGGTCTTGGACGTGACAGCCTGCTGTGCGGCTACGGGATCGATATTAAAACTATCGAGTTCGATATCGACGACCCGCGGTATCGCCCCAACCCGTTGAATCGCCAGCAGCGGTGCTGCGCAGACATAGCTTGGAAGGATCACGTCATCGCCAGGTCCGATTCCCATCGCTCGAAGAGCGACTTCGAGGGCCGCTGTTCCCGAGGTGACCGCCACTCCCCCGGACAAACCGAAGTGTGCTGCCATGCCCCGTTCAAACCGCTCGACCATCCCGCCCTGCGCGAGTTGCCGCGATTGCAGCACCTCAACCGCTGCTCGGATATCATCCGCTTCAATCGTTGGTCGCGAGTGAGGAATCATTATCTCTATCGTCGATCAGATCCCGATGTTGATAAACAGCCGAAGGGGGAGAAACCCCTCCGCAGTTCTCACGCGGCCCTGAATGCCTCGAAAGTGTGCCGACGACCTCACAAGGTCCGCAATGCTGATCCCCTCGATATTGGTCTTCTTCACCTGAGACACATGGGCTTCTAATGCCTGAATTTTGCGCTCCAGTGCGTGCTGGATGTCGACAAACACCGTCGGTGCAAAGTTTTGAGTGGTCGGCCCTTCATAAAACAGCACGTTCTTGGTGTACCGTGTGGCGGTAATCGTACTCATGGCCAAATGTCGATGATCCTGATGGGTATCATCGTGATAGTGCACAAAGATAAAGTGCGGCTCGATCTTTCTGACGATCTCCTCGACCGTTTGAATCAGGTCACGACCAAGCGGAACTTCGGTATCGCGATAGCCTCCCCAGAACACTTCTTCGGCCTGCAACAGGGCTGCTGACTGCTCCTGCTCGCGCTTGCGTACCGTCGTGTTCCCGCCGGCTCCGCCCTGTGTCATGACCATCAGAAAAATGCGGTGACCGTTCTCGGCATACTTGATCAACGTTCCACCGCACCCGACTTCGATATCATCCGGATGGGCGCCCAAGGCCAGAATACGCATAGGTTCTTTGGCCGTGCGTGGTTTCATGCGGGTTCCTCCTAGACAGCCATCCGACGGCAATCCATTGGTCGTGTACGGCGCAACGTTGCAAGTGCATCAGGTCCTTGCATGAACAGGAGATCAAGCGCAGACAGATTCGGTTCAAACGGCTCGTAGACTTGACGATAGATCGGATGTTGGAACACTTGCGTCTCGACCGCGATACCGGCAGCTTCAAATTGAGGTGTATCCATGTAGCGCTCAGCGCCGGGGCCCGCAAGATACCGCATCGCGCCAACGGCACGGCAGAGGTCAATTAGCCGGTGGGTCGGTTCCGCCCGTGCGACGTACTGCGATGCACTGCATACTGGGGTGAGAATTCCGTAGGCCTTGAGCAACCATTGCACCGTTGCCCTATTGAGATCGCTGAGCTTGGTCCACGGTGCGGCATAGAGTTCGCGCAACTGTGGCAAATAGCGATCGATGTAAGGTGCTCGGGCATAGTGCATTTCAAGGGCTCGGAGGTGCTGAACTTTCCAGATGGCCGTGGGATTAATGACGACATCGTCGATGCATTGACCGAAATGCTGCAAGACTGGCACGGTCAGCCATTGCCATCCCGTGGATGTCCGAATGCGATTACGATTTTGCCACTCGTTCTTCTTGAACTGTACCGTATCCAATACGATAAACAGATCCGCCTGGTCGATTTTATCAAGGTATCCAAGCCAGGGCAGAAACTGTGGTTGATGAATCGTGACACGCATCATGATCCTCGCTTATCCACTCACACCGTGTTCCAAAAGCTCAGCGGTTCGCGGCTGATCCGCTGCCCGGACTTGGCCGGTCGGTGCCACGTAGATCGGATTGGTCAATAACTCGCCGCTTGCACCGACTACCTCCAGTCGATAGTTCGACCAGCTATGAGGGAGATCTCCACGATCCACCAGGTCGAGTTCTAAGGGGGTTTTCCCTTCGAGTTGTCGAAGAACATGGCCTGACCGAATCACTCGGAGCGTTGCCGCATGCGCTTTCTCGTCGAGGGCTGAGATGCGGACCCGAATTCGAATATCCTCGTTGTGTCTTCCCCCAAGAACCTCGCCGATCTGTGCTGAGGCACCGGTACGAGAAATCCGAAACTCATCCAGCCGAAGCAGGACTTTCTGGTCACCTCTCGCCACCGCATAGGCACGACCGAATCGCAACGCATCCAGAACGCCCGCTGCTGTTCGATCGACCGCTTGGATGATGGTATAGACCTGATCAAGATCTTTCCCCGGATCGGACGTCCCATGAAACGCCACTTCCCCAATCATCGTCGGGAACCCCTCAGACCCATTGGGCGCGCGAGATTGCAACAGCTGGTCCCATACGCTACCAGGTGCCACGGCTTGTCTCGCATCTTGATACAGGCCTCCAAATCCCGTGTAGCCATGCGTGAGCACCAACGCTTCGGGATGTGGCTCCGTTTTCACCGTGACGGTTCCTAACGGGCCGAATGAGTGTCGGCTGAAATCTCGGGCTTCCGTCATCGACCAAAACACCAAAGCGCCACGCTCAACGGCCCGGTCAATCAGGTCCTGATAGGGTCTGTACCCGACATTGCTCTCATGTGAACCATAGGGCGGCATTTTCATCGGCCAGGCACTGATCGACAGTCCAAGGCAGAGAAGCGTCAGGGTGCCGGCGAAGAGAGGCCGCAAACGAGATCCGGCTTGTCGCCATCCACTCCGGCTGAAGACGGATGGTTTCCAGAGTGTGACAATCGGAATCAAGGCCAGAAGCGGTATGGCGTTCGTCAGGCTTTGCCACGTCCACACATACGAGCTTGGGTTCCCATGCGAAGGAATATGGGCGTAATCCTCGCTCCTATCCAGTCCAAGAACAAGGAGATTGCGCTGTGCGTTGTGCATCGTGAGATTGCCCTGTAGCAGCGATCCCGTCCAATAGTAGTGCGGCGCGACCTCCACGCCTGGAATAATGATCAGTTTTGGATGGCGTTGTTGAACGGCATGAATCTCGTCAAGGAATTGTTGCACCCCATATTCCATCAGGGCCGGGAATGTGACGCGGTATTTTAGAAATCCCTCAAAGGGATAGAACCCGTAATCATATCGGAGCGTATAGTTTTCGGAGAGAATCAGAACGTCCAGCCCTTGCTGCTCGGCTCGTGTCGCCAACGATTCAAGATTCAACGATCCCGTACTCATCGTGCTGTGCACATGGATTGCTGCCCGTAACGACGCGGGTGCTGGAGAGGGTTCGACCGTCCACCCAGCCGTCGCTGCCGAGAAAGCCATCACTCCTCCACAGAGCCCAATGGTGAGCCTGCCCATCGTTCTACGCATGGTTCTCCGCCGCATCTCGATAGAGGGCTTCAATGGCCTGGATCATCGATGGAATGCCATACCCCACTCCAATACTGTGCATGGCCCGAGAGCCCAATTCCCGAGCCCAATCTGCATCACGAAGAACTCTTCCCACGGCACCGGCCAACGCTGAACTCTGCCCAGATGGAACCAACAGACCATTCTTTCCATCCTCAATCAGAGCAGGAATTCCACCGACTCGACTGGCGATCACTGGAAGTCCAGCCGCCATGGCTTCGATCAGGGCACGTCCCATGCCTTCGTTGAGCGACGGCAGGACGAAACAATCCATCCCTGCCAGACAAGCCTCAACATCTTCCCGATGTCCAACGAGATGCACCTGGTCGCTGATACCGGATGCCTTCGCCTGGTTGAGAAGTGCCTGATGCTGCTCCCCGCTTCCGACAATGACGAGATGCAGGTGTGGGTGTTCGTCTTTCAAGAGCGCTATGGCCTCGACTAAAAACCGGTGACCCTTGATAGCAGTTAGCCATCCCACAGAACCAACGATTGTGGCAGTGGGCGGGCACTCGAACCATTCAGGTACCGTCTTCCTCCTGCGTTGTGCAGTATGAAAGCGATCAAGGTCAATGCCGCTTGGTATCACCGCAAAGCGCTCGGCTCGCCCAACACCCCGCTCGAGATGTTCACGTTTCTCCGCTGCTGTGAGGCCGATCAGGCGGTCGGTTATCCATGCCAACGCCCGCTCGATCTGCACACAGCACCATGAGCCGAGCGAGTTGAAATGCCCATAGAACACATGTCCGTGAGGAGTATGGATGGTCACCGGAACGCCCGCCATCCAAGCAGCCAATCGCCCCAGCACGCCGGCTTTCGATGTGTGTGTGTGCACGATATCCGGATGCTCTTTCTGCAAAATGGTCACAAGTTTCAACAATGCTGTAAGGTCTGACAGCGGACTGAACTGACGGACCAGCGACGGCACCGTATGGTACCGAATTGACTCTTTCTCCAGGTGTCGAAGGTTATCAACTGTGGCTGCGATCCCTCCTTGTGCGTCCCATGTGCCGGCTTCGCCAGTGATCATGACCGGCTCGAATTCCATCCGGTTATGCCCCAAGACCGTCAGCATCGTATTGCGTGCGGACCCTCCTCGATCAAGCCGCGTGATGATATGGACAACCTTGCGAACCATCATCCGTCTTCCCCTAGGCCGCCAGTCGAAGCGGCGTCGGCTCCTCCAGCAAGCGGACGAGATCCGCACAATGATTCGACCAATTGTACCGGTGCTCAACCAACTCTCGACCCTTCCGAGCTAGTCGAGCCGCTTCACCAGGCTCTTGAATGTGACGCAAGACCCGTTCAAGCGCCCGCGCGATCGATGGACCATCCGTGCCATCGGCAACCAAGATGGGATGCACTTGATTCAGGATCTCCGGGATCGCTCCGATCGGTGTACCAAGAACCGGTGTTCCGCAAGCCATCGCCTCGACGATCACGAGTCCAAACCCTTCCAACTGAAGGCTGGGCACCACGACAAGGTCGGCGGCCTGATAGTAGTGCGTCAATTGTCCTTCAGGGATAAACCCTGTGAGACGGACATAATCATTCAATCCTTTCCGTCGGATATCCTCATGTAATTGTTTGCGCAAGGGGCCTTCTCCTCCGATCACGAGCAGCACATCTCGGCGAGCCACGACCAACATTTCAAGCGCATTCAACAAATTTTCCAATCCCATTCTAGAGACAAGGTTACGAACTGTGAACAAAACCGTGCGATCAGGTGGGAGGTCGAGCACTGTCTTGGCATGTCGCCGATTAGGTGTACAGACAAAGGTGCGGGGATCAACTGCTCCGGGGATCTGTCCCATGCGGTCCGCAGAAATCCCGTGAGCCTTCATTGCCCGCTGACGCATGAATTGGCTCAAGACCACAACACGATCACATCGCGAGATGACGGCGCGTTCCACTGCACGTCTGGCATGCAGGTTGAGATTTCGACGTAAACCTGTGAGGCCTGATCGAGCTGGTGGCTGTCTTGTGTCATACTCTTCGTGCGCGAGTGAGTGGCAGAGATAGATCCATCGGGATGCCGCGTGCCGGCGAAAGACAATCGGTCCAAGGCCGGCCATGGATTGATGAATGATGACCACATCCAGAGGTTCAGTCGTGCGAAGCCGATCGAAACACAGGACAGATTGCCGTATTGAGGACCAGACAAAGGCCGCCTCATGCGTGCGACTGACCGGATACCGCCATTCTCGAATTCCATTTACCTCGATCATCCCTCTCGAGGCCTTCTCGGGAGCCCGAGTCATCAGCTCCACGTGATGGCCAAGTGCCGCCAATCCGAGCGCCTCATTGCGAAGCACTCGTTCCGCGCCTCCAATCACCTGTTCGACCGAGACTTCAGCCAGTAACAGTATCTTCACTGATACACCGCCGCTGCTGTTCGTGTTGCCGCCCCGACAGGCAACCCTCGATGCCATAGTTCCAGCACCATCAGCGCATACAGCTGATCAGAGAGGTTTCGTCGCCTGCTTTCATGTTCCTTGAACAGCCACTGGACATAGGCCGGATTGACATAGCCCCGTTTCCTGACGGCACCGTCCGACAACAGATCGTGAGCCATCTCGCGAAGGTCCTCTCGAAGCCATCGAGCCATCGGCACCATGAATCCCTGTTTAGGGGCACGAAGCACCTCGTTCGGGAGTAACCCTCGCAACATGTCTCTCATCAATCCTTTCAGTTGCCATCCGGAAAACCGCCATCGAGAGGGCACCCGCAGAGCGGCGGCTAGAAGGTGATGATCACAGAACGGAACGCGCACTTCGAGGGAGTGTGCCATGCTCATGCGATCGGCCATGTGGAGGAGATCGTCTGGCAGATAGCTCTGAAGATCGACACCCATGGCGCAGTTCACCGCGTCGGACGAGGGCCACTGATCGAACAAGATATCGACCGGTCCGAGCGGTCTATCTGTCGCAAAGATCGGTTCCAAGTGTTCGCCCCAGAGCCTCCCATCCCAGCCTGCAGGAATGAACGTGGTCCATTTCCGGTATTGTTCCGACAGGGGAAGATGTCCATCTTGAAGAAATCGTTTCAGCCTCGCGGATTGATCACGGCCTGTTCCTGACTCACCGATATATCTGCTTGCTTTTGCGATGTAGTGACGTAGCATCTTCGGGAGATGCCGATACTGCTCGGCGGCGCGCAATCCAAGATATCGAGGGTACCCACCGAAGAGTTCGTCGCCACCGATTCCAGAAAGCGCCACAGTCACGGTCTGCTGTGCCACGGCTGAAACCAGATAGGTTGGGATGGCGGAAGAGTCCGCGAATGGTTCGCCCATCCCTTCAACGACCTTACTGACGAGAGTTGTCGCATCTGGACTAAGAATAGCTTCAGTGTGGGTTGTATTGAACCGGCGAGCGAGGAATCGTGCGGCTTCCAGCTCATTGAACGATTGATCGAACGGATGTTCGTAGCCGATCGAAAATGTCTTGATCGGAGCGACCTGGCGCTTGGCCATGATGGCCAGCAGTGATGCGGAATCCAGGCCACCGGAGAGAAACAATCCCAACGGAACGTCGCTGACGAGATGTGCATTGACGGATTCTTCAAGCTCTCGCAATAGCTGTTCCTTAGCGTCCTGAATGCTCCATAGGCTGGTACTGCTTTGTTGCTCTTCCAGTCTGTAGTAATGAACCAATTCGACGCGACCGTCCCGTATGGTCATCATTTGACCGGGACGTAACTGATGAACTCCAGATACAATGGTGTCCGGTCCCGGCACATACAACTGCGTCAGAAACTCCGCAATGCTTTCCGGACGGATGCTCCAGTCCGATATCGCCTCGAGCAGCGAAGGAATCTCCGAGGAAAACAGGACGCGCATACCCGATCCGTGTTCCTGCTGACGGATCGTATAATACAGCGGCTTTATTCCAAGACGATCACGAATCAGCCATGCCGTGCGGCGCTCCTGATCCCACAAGGCAATGGCGAACATGCCTCGTAATCGGTGAATCGCGTCAATCCCTTCATCTTCATAGAGGTGGACCAGGACTTCCGTGTCGCTGTGAGTCGAGAGATGGTGCCCTCTGTTGATCAGCTCATTCCGGATCTCTCGATAGTTGTAGATTTCACCGTTCATGATCGCCAAAATTGTGCCGTTCTCGTTGGTGACCGGTTGCCGTCCCCCAGCGGGATCGATCACCCGAAGTCTCCTCGCGCCCAGCGCAATGCCAGGGATTCGATAGATCCCTTCTTCGTCTGGTCCTCGATGGACGAGCCGCCGAAGCATCGGCTCAAGCGCAGCACCGTCATCTTCCCCGATAATCCCGCAGATTCCACACATAGCTATTTCACTTTTTCAAGCACGACACGATCCCGGCGTTCTAACTCTTGTCGCTCCCGTTCATGTTGCGGTGAGACCGATTGGGGTGGAACATCGACCGGCTCATAGCGCGTATGTTTTGCCGTTCCGACTGACTCCAGTAATGCACGGATACCGAGTGCGGCGACCGCTCCCAGCAGACAGAGGAGCAGAATCACACCCCATCCGCGGAGTGTCCGCTTCCAAGATCGGTGGTGGGCCAGGTAGGAACTCATCCGGATCCTCTCAGCTGAGCGATGATTTCAAATGACGGACCCCACACAAGACGACCGCCTGTTACGACATATAGGGTCTGAGAAAGCGGCCATAGCACCGCTCGGCTCATCGTCCATTTCATTTGACTGAACCACGGATGGACAGGAGAGAGAGGGCCTCGGCTCGGCTTCGAATTGCGGAGACTGATCACGGTCAGCCCCACACTTTCCATGAAGACCGTGAGTGCTCTGGTACTATAGAGATACCAATGAAACGCTTGATCATACTGTGAACCAATCCACCGAGCAGGAGTTCTCATCGAGAGATGAAACAGTCCGTTGGTTGCTCGTACAACCACAATCCCGCCTGGTGCGAGGACTGCTGTGGCTTGGCGTAACATGACCACGGGATCTGTGACGGTTTCGAGCACATTGATCAGGGTCACGACCTGAAAATGCTTTGCCCAGTCACCACTTTTGACCGCATGTGGCGACAGAACCCGTATGCCCTTCTGAGCTGCGCGCATGGCTGCCGGCTTGGACAACTCAATTCCTGAGCAATTCCACCCAGTTTGTCGACACAGTACCAAGAATTCTCCATCCCCACACCCGATATCTAGCAACGTGCCGGGAGGAGATCGGTGGAAAGATAGGTGCTGGAGGACGCTCTGAAACACAGGTTTCCGATCGTCTGATGCTTCAACCTCTCCATAGTCGGAGTCGTAGTCTTCTTGAAAATAGCCTTCGATGGACTCACGGGTTGGGCGAGGATAGAGAAACACGAGATCGCAGATTGGACAGCGCACATATCGCCTGGTCGCGGTATGAAACACTTCCGTTGGCTGCTTGTCGGTACCACACGGGCACCCGGTACCGATTGCTTGCTGATCGATCGCCATGGTCATGCTGCTTCCTGTCGTACCTCATGAGGCGCACCCGAAGACGCCGTGCGCAGAGCTGGCAGGGCGTCCTCAAATACCCTGACCGTGTCCTCAATCATTTTGCCAACCGAAAAATGCATCGCGACGTCTTGCTGGCCCGCCTTGGCCATACGTACCGCCAGAACAGGGTCATGGAGCAATCTTCGAATTGCTGTTTCTAGTGCAGAAGTATGGCGAGGAGGAACGAGCAATCCGTTTCGTCCATCCTGGATGATCTCCGGAACACCATTCACATGCGATGCCACGACAGGACGAGCCATGGCCATGGCCTCAAGCACAACGAACGGAAGCCCCTCCGACAGCGATGGCAGCACGACCACATCGGCAGCCGCATACCAATCGGCGACATTAGACTGAGCTCCGGCGAAGCGACAGGCGTGCTCGACGCCCCGTTCTCTTGCCAACGACCGAAGCGGCTCTCGACCGTCGCCTTCTCCCACGAACAAGCACGTGAGCGATGGCCACTCTGTCAACAGACCAGGAAGTGCGTCGATCAAGAACCGATGGCCTTTTTGCTCCGTCAACCGTGCGACGGTGAGAAGTGCCGGACCGTCTCCCACACACCACTCACGCCTGATCTTCTGACGCCCTGCTGCACGAGAAAACTGTGTGAGGTCGACACCATTTCT
>DCZN01000065.1:51080-64022 GCA_002331625.1 Nitrospira sp. UBA2083
CGCAGCACCGGGACAGTCCGATACCACATCGTGTCTGATCGCATCTGACACACAGATCAGCCGATCCATCATCGGCAACAGCATTTGCAAGACCGTCCTGTATAGGAACCGTTTTACCGGACCGATTTCATAGTCTCGGATCGAGTTATGGACCGTCCCAACAATGCAGGGCACGTCCGCCAACCAGGCGGCAAGGCGGCCATACACATTCGACCGTGCACCGTGGGTGTGGAGCAGTGTCACATTGTTCTGCCGAAGGAAGGCAGCCAACCGCAGAAGTGCGACCGGATTGAACAGCGGCGACAGATGAATCATGCTGGTCGGAATATGTTTCGACGCCATTCTGTTTACAAACGGACCTGGTTCCGGACAGATCAGGAGCGGACGGAAGCGTGTCGGATCCAATCGGTCAAGCAACAGCTCGACATAGCGTTCTCCGCCGCCATAGCCGGCTGATCCAGCCAGCTCTGCAAGGACAATTGGCTTCATGGTTTCCTGCCAACCACCAGAAGGCTGCCGCGTAAATGAGGAACAAGATAAAACGGCCATTTGGCCCAATCGATCCCGTATTGACGGACTGACTGCCGGCATTGCTGGGTATCTTCTCCGAGGAAGAATCGTGATTCGGCAATCCCGAATCCGGTTTGGCTCAACATCTCAGCCAATTCATGCATGGCGTATTCGCGGGCATGGGGCCTCCACTCATCATCCGGATTGTTGTATCCCGGTGGAGCAAGTCGGTCGTTGGGCGATTGCCCGATGAGCAATTTAAGGACGTTCCCGATGCGTGTCACATTTGGGGTCGTGAGGACCACATGCCCCCCAGATTGCAAGATGCGATAGGCTTCCGCGAGTAAGTGGAACGGCGATGTCAGATGTTCAATGATCTCCAGCGCAAACACGAGCTGGACCGAATTGTCTGGTAGAGGGACTTTCTCGGAATACCCCTTGCTTTGAAACTGTCCCCCTGCCGGATCAAGATTCACCGTATAAATATCTGCTTGGACATCCCGCTGCATAGAACGAACAAACTCGCCCGAGACCATCAGACCGGCACCACACAATCGAGCTGAATGCGTGTACTCCAGCTTGCGCAGGAGTCGCAACAGGCTTCCAGGAAATGGGCCGAGATCGACGATCGTCTGCCTCTCCGACGGTAAGCGGCGCAAGCCGCTTTTCAATGCCACATGCAACCGATCTCGGCATTTCATCGCATGGTGCATCGGAACGTTGAAGCGAGTGTCATTCTCCCCAAACGCTTCGTATGAAGACGGCTGGTACGTGCTCAGTAGCTCATGAAAGCGATGTCTGGTCAGTTCGTATGCCATTACACGCCCATGCTCTGGGGCAAATCCTGTCAAGGTCTGAGAACAGACCGAATGATCTTCCAGTGGGGAATCAACGCCGTCGAAAGCATCATGAAACATGGTAATACAGGTAACGCATAACGACCAGCTTCCACGGTGAATGGAACGTAGCCCACAGTCAGGCCGACGGGAAAGACATAGAGCGGCAGAAGATCCCGCCATCGCTCCCGATGAATCCACGCGNNNNGGCCACGACGATCAAGCCAGGTATGAAGAGTACTCGCTTCGCCAAACTATAGAGCGCCACCGGCCATCCTCGCTCCGTCGCATCCGTGCGCAACCCCCTCGCCAACCCTGTTTCGTCACCGGTCAAATACAATGCGTTCCCAACCCAGAAATCCCACACCCTTGTGACAGTCAACCAGACATAGCCAATAGGATCGGCCGCAATCCTGGACATGCCCTTGTCGCGTAATAGCCGATCGGTTTGCACATCGTACATAGCGTGCGCGTAGGGAAGCGGAGTGATGCCGGCCGTCTCCCAGATGAACTGCTCCCGTTCTGGTGGCATCGGCCAGCTCCCACGAGAGATGGGATCGCTTCCCATCCATAATCCTGCCCCAACCCCAGTCGAGACAGGAATCATGTGATGAAACGCGTCGTAATTTCTTACGGACCAGGGCGCGACGAGCGTGAGACACATTGCGCCATAGACCGCCACGTAGCTGATCCGTTGTACAAGTTGCTTCGAGCGAATCCAGATAAGCCCCCCGAGTAGTACCGCCAACACCAACACGACCGGCTTACACAAAATGGTCAAACCAGCTGCTAGTCCCATCAGCGCAGAACGTCGACCGGAAGGAGCGTGACTGCACATGATCGTCGCCCAGAGCCAACCACTCATGAGAAGCGTGAGGAGTGCTTCGCTCCGGATCCTCGGATCATATGTCCAGTAGGCCGGATACAGAGTCACAAACGAGGCAGCCCAGATTCCAGTGCGTGATCCCCACAAGACGGTGGCAGCGTGATAGATGCTCCATGTCGTGCCAAGATCAAAGAACACATGCAGAAGCGGCACCCATTCCGGGTGATGTCCCACGACAAGGTAGAAGGCTGCGAGGACCATGGGATACAGGGGACCAACATGCGCAGCCGGATGGACTCCATCGAGTGTGAACTGATGCAGGGTTGCGAGATTCCATGCCAATGTATCCAACAACTCATCAACGGCAAACGCCTGGCCAGAAGCATGACAAATAACCCAGCCTCGAGCTAGAAGACCGATGGCGATTGCACACAACAGGGGCGTTGTGGGTTTCCGCATGATGGAATAATCAGAAGGGGTCATTTAATACAGATTCCGATCAAATTGGTGTCGTCGGCAACCCCTTCGCGATACTCAATATCGTCTGGAACAATGTCGTGCAAGGCCGGCCCTCCCTGCAATCGACTCACCAGACTGCCAAGCCAATGACGAATGGGACGTGGCAGACAATTACGGAGTCCTGCTGGATCTAAATGACGCACCGTATCCATCGAGCGCTCAACGGCCATGAGACGAGGGCCCTGACGGCGGCCATACCAGCGAATAGTCGAAAAGTGCGGTTGCAGCAATGCCCTGAATTCGTCCAAGGTATACTCACGGATATGGTACGGATCAGCTGGAATGACTCCACGTCCCCTGCCGTGCGGCGTGAAGATGACCAGCGCCCCATGTGGTTTCAGTACCCGAGTCAACTCGGATACGAAGCGGTCATCATCCTGGATATGTTCAATGGTGTCTTGTGAGACGATACAGTCAAAGGACGCATCGTGAAAGGCCAGCGCACACGCATCCATCGCAAGAAACGAGACATTCGTTCTCGGATAATCGGCCCGGTTCTTGGCGACGACGTCAGGCGCACAATCAATCCCCACGATGCGATTGGCATGAGTCCCCAGATAGTCGCTACCGTAGCCGGTCCCGCATGAAAGATCCAAGACGCACCGCTGTTCCAACGGAGCAAGTTGGTGTGCGGCCCACACATATCCCGAAAGGTTCACGACATGCTGCGTATCGGTCGGGTATGCGGTCCTTCGCTCCACTGGTTCTCCCTATCGCCTCTGTGAGCCAGCCCAGACCAGCTCGGACGGGACCGGTTCTCTGCCATAGACAAGTCGCCGCATCAGCGAGACATACATCTCGAGCGGGTACGCGTTTCCGGTCGACGGGCGGCGACCGACCGTACTGATCAACCGTACCAACGCGCCAAGAATAATCCACGTTTTCATGATCCATCGTTTGAATAGTGGGAAATGCTTTTCCACATATCGGATACGACTAAACTCCCAGACAAGATTCAGTTTGGTCCGCTCGCGTTCTCCGCTGCGCCCGATGAGATGTATGATGTCGGCGTCGGCTACATGTCGAATCAGATACCCTCGCTTGTGAATGGCCTGGCATAAATCGACATCCTCAAAATACATAAAGTAGCCTTCATCCAACCCGCCGCATGCCCTCATGAGATCAGTTCGAACCATGAAACAGGCTCCATTGATCCAGTCGACGTCATGCGATAGCGTGCAGTCGATCGCTTGCGTTGCCGCGACCATCTTCTGCAAGGCGGGAACACATTGGCGCACGGGTGCTGCATAGATCAAATGGTCACAGATCGAAGGGAATGGGAAGCAGGACTGATACAGCTGGCCCTCACCCGTCCATTGTTTGCACCCGACCGCACCGATCGTCGGTTCTCGATCTAAGCATGCCGACATGCGCTCACAGGTGTGCTCCAACACGCGCGTGTCGCTGTTTAACATAAGAAAATATCGGCCCCGACTGACGGCCAAGGCCTGATTCACACCTTTTGAGAATCCTTTGTTCTCGGAATTCATGATGATGTATAGGGCAGGATATGCCGCTCGTACGGCGGCCACCGTGTCGTCTTGGGAATGATTGTCGACCACGATCACCTCAACACGGATTGTCTGCGTGGACTCAAAAACGGACGCGAGACACTCGAGCAGGAGTGCTCTGGTGTTATAACTTACGATCGCAATGGAGAGATCTACGGAATCGTCGGACATCAGACTCCTGCCTGTGATTGGTAGTTCCACAGCGTCTGAAGACGTGGTCGTTCGATTGTCCAGAGGTACCAACCGAACACTCCGGCCGTGATCATCGTCACTAGTTCAGGGGGCCAAGACATTGGAGCGCGATTCTGACCAAGCCCGGTCCACAGCAACACCCCGGCCACGAAACCGATGAGGCCTGTACGCCGCAGCGAGACAAAGGTCTCGTTGATCGACGCCCCAAGAAGCCGCCGCGTGTCCACTGCTTGCACGACTGCGCCGAACATATAGCTTGCCGTCAGCGAAATGGCGGCACCGAATACCCCAAGCGCCATCGTCATGGGCACGATCATCATGACGTACAGAACACATTGGGCAACCCAACTCCTCACCTGAAGATCCGGGCGACCGAGACCATAATGCAATGAGGCCATGACGCTGGCGTACCCAGCACAGATGGCATAAATACACAACACTTGCAGGGAGTCACTGATGCCGGTCCATTGAGGGCCGAACACAATCGGGACCATGATCGGAGCTAACGCGCCGATAGTCACGGCAAGCGGAATATAGATGATGCCGATCAATCCCATCTGCAGATCAAAGACACGAACAAGGGCCAGTTGATCCCGATGCAGCGACGCGTAGGTCGGTACACTCAGTTGTTGGATGAGCGCTGTGGCTCGTGCACCAATCAAGAGCGGAATGGCCAGCGCCACCTGATAAAACCCCAATGCGTTCGGGCCCAACAGGCGACCAATCACCAATTCTCCCCCAGTCATGACACCAAAGGCACAGAGCGTAGTCAGGTTCAGGTGTTTCCCGTATCGAACAAAATAGGACAGCGTCGACCTATCGAAGGACCAGCAGAAGTTCCACGGTGCAATCCGAAAAGAAAGCAGGCTCGCAATCGTCAACCCGGCCAGTTGTCCAATGACCAATGCCCAGACAGTCTGAAATAGAATTGCAATGGTCAGCGTGACTCCTGTCTCTATCATTCGCCGAACAAGGTCGAGTGCGACTCTTCGGCGCATATCGAGCTTCTTCAGCATCAGGGCCATTGCCGGGCTCTGGATCCCTTGGATGATGAGCGCCCACGCATGGACTCGTAGGAGAGACTCGAGCGCCGGCATGCGCATGGCCTGACTGATCACACCAGCCATGATCCATACTCCGGTTGCCATGACGACCCCTCTGGCGACCGAGAGCATCCATGCCGCAGTGAGATCGTTCTCGTGGACCTGCTCCTTGGCGATGAGTGCCGACTCCAGTCCCAGTTCACTGATGGTGAGCATCGCAAGCAATACCGCGGCGGAGGCCGCCATGATCCCAAAATCAGCCGGAGTCAGAATTCTTACGAGTATTGCCAATTGAACAGCCGCGATAACCTTATCAAGCAGGAAGCCCCCTCCAGTCCACCAGCCGGCCTGTACAATGCGATGGCGTAAGCGCGCTGGACTTGATTCAGGAGTGGCGACATTCATTGATGGAAATCCAACCATTGTCTGTCCGCACCGTGCTGAGGATTACGCTGCGGCTTTCATTCCTGTGACGGTCTGATAGAAAACCCGTTCAAGTTCTTCCGCTCGCGTGCTCCACGTATGGCGGCGCACCACTGCCGCCCGCCCACGGTCTCCCATGCGCGTACGAAGATGGTGGTCACCCAGGAGACAGCCTAGTTGTCGGGCTAGGTCGCTGGGATCATCGGCCTTGACTGACACCCCACACTGCAGCTCCTCGACCGTCTGCCCATATCCCGGTCCAGCCGTTGCGACGACAGGGCGTCCACAAGCCAGATATTCCCAAAGTTTCATTGAATCGCCAGGGTAGGAACGGGTCTGTCGATGGAGGACCACACAGACATCCGAAGCGGCAATCCACTTCGGGACCATGTCGAAGTCGACGCGTCCGGGGAAATAAACGTGAGCTGAGAGCCCTAACTCTCGAACGAGCGCTTCAAGACTGGCTCGAGTTTCTCCGTCTCCGACGAGAAGACATCGAACCGTTGGAAACGCTTTCACGACAAGCGCAAGAGCTTCAATTAATGTATCAAGGCCATGCCATGGGAAAAATCCCCCCACAAATCCCACATAAGGTCCGGGCGAGATCAGGCCAAGCTCTCCTCTGCTTTCTTCATGCGACTGAGGAAAGAAGTGATCCAGATCGACTCCATTTCTAATGACGGAACAGGACTTTGTATTGAGAGGTTCTACTGTTTCGAGACCAGTCAACACCTCAGGACATACACTGACCAGGGCGGTTGCCTTTCGAGTCGCAAGCCGAAGACCATGGGTCAGGAGTCCACGAAATGGTGGATGTCGCCATACTCCTTGAACTTCTTCGAGGGGAAGACCATTCACAAAGTATATGATCGGACAGCGGTTGTTTCTGAAGACCCAGAGAGGAGCCATTTGCCCTGGCGAATCAAACCACAGCAACACATCCGGACGATGGGTCGCCACCACTTCGTTCAGGATCCGCATCGAACCCCAGAGGAAGGATAGTGGGCGAAGCCCTCCCCATCGTACAACCGGGACGAAGGTCACGCTAAGCTGAACGGAATTCTGGACGGCCGCTCTTCCGCGTTCAGACTCGGGTGCGACCACCGTGACGGCATGTCCTCGCTGTACTAACGCCTTGGAAAGCTCGAGTACTTGCCGCGAGCCTCCTGCAGCCACTCCCAAATCTTCATCACAATAGGTGAGAATGTGCATGCCGAATGACTCCGCAGTCTTGACCGACCCATTGACGAAACTGCTCGACAATGATTGTCCAAGAGAACCGTTCTTCGACAAATTGGCGCCCCTGCTTCCCTAAGGACGTACACCAAGCTGGATCATTCAACAGGGCAAGGATGGCATCGGCCAGCAGATCTGGATCGTCTGGCCGGACAAGTTGCACGCCACTGTCTTGAGTAAATATTGACAGGACACTGGGAATGGCACTGGCAACAACAGGCCGATGACAGGCCAGATAGTCAAAGAGTTTTACCGGCGAGGTTTCTCCTCGATCCTCGCAGAATGGGGCAACGCACACGCTCATTGCCCCAATCCATGTCGGCACTTCCTGGTATGGGACTCGACCAACCCAGGTAATACTGCCCTCCAATCCCACCTTCTTGGCCTGTTGCTTCAATTCTTGTGTGACTTCCCCATCTCCGACGAGAAGGAGTCCAGCTTTAGGGCAGACCTGCTTGATCATAACCATCGCATCAAGCAGACAGGCCAACCCTTGATATCGATAGAAGCTTCCAATGAACCCAACGTATGGTTGATTCGGTACGAGACCAAGTTCCAGGCGGCAAGTTGTCGCATCTCGTGCGACAAACCGTTGAACATCTGTTCCGCTCGGCAGTACGAGGATTCGTTCAGAAGCGACGCCGTAGCGTTCCTGAAGCAAGACCCGCAATCCTTCTGTCAAAACAACAATACGATCACAGCGTTTCAACGCCAGGCCGGCCAGCCGATGTCTCAGCGCACGAAGATATGTTCTCTGGCTCCCAGTCCATAGTGGAACCGGTTCGCCGTTGACCTCGCAGACACAGGGCACCCTGAGCAATTTCGCTAAGATCAGTGCATGTGGACTATCCATCCATCGGTAGTACACAACATCGGGCTTGACCACGAGCGCCTGCATGATCCCCCGTACGAACGAAACCAATGCGTATGACAGCGGACGCACCAGCGGCAGATGAACCAGAGGGATCGGAAAAACCGTACAAACCCGTCGTATCAATGCCGAGCGATAGCGAGGTGGAAATACCGTCACGCGATCCCCAATTTTGGCCAAGGCATCGGCCAGAGTCCACACGCGAACCAATCCGACCGGATCGCGCGCAGCATCCGGCTCATACCAATAGCAAAAGAGAAACCAGGTCATGCAGGCGCCTGCGATGTGCTGGGTGGCCGCGCCTCGTTCCCGAGTGACGGTAGGAGCATGACCAGACCGGCACACAGCCAGAACGGCTCCATGATACGGATGATAATGAAGGTGTTGGCCCCAATCCCATGTGCAAGCATGGCAACGAGGCCTAAGAGAAACCCGTGGGCCAACCCTTTGGCAAACGGATCCGTCTGGGACAGGAACGATTCACGAGCGCAGCGCCAAAGACGATAGATGATCACCCCAAACGTCACGAGGCCCGCGAGGCCAGTTTCTCCGATAATTTTTACGTATTGCGCATCCGCCCATGCATATCCGGTGATCCCACGCCCCAGGATCGGATCATGGACCCAATCCTTCAGGACATATGCCCACGACTTCAACCGTTCCGTGGTGGACAAGTCGAGTCCCACCTTGCCGACTTTAATTTCCCCACCGTATTGGCGACCAAAAAATGTTTCATTCACTCGTTGCTTCACATTTGGAGGAGCAAACATGGGAATCAGGGCAATAATGATGAGTAGGACCGTCACAACCCTGGGTCGGCGCCATTGGGTGAGTCCCACGGACAACAACAGGACAGCACCAGCTAAGTAGGATGATCGGGACAGAGTCGCCATCAGCGCTAAGATGGCAAAGCCACTGAGCACCAATAAGGCGACACGAAACGGGCCGATCTGGACATGCAGCAACAAGCCCGTCATGATCGCGAGTAAAAACACTAAGTACCCGCCCAGCGTATTTGGTTCGCCGCTTTCTCCTTCAAACGGTGCGGATGCACGTTGCCCGCTCGGTATTTGATAGATGGCATACAAACTGATGATCAATCCCACTGCGAGTACCGCGACGACGAGCCTAACGACTTCTTGTTGAGAGCGCACATGGTTCACAACCATAAAAAACACAAAAAAATATTCGAAATACTTCAGAACAAAGAAGAACCCTGTCGTGGGTCTCACATGGCCGTTCAAGACCCCCATGAGTGTCGACACCACGCAAATCACCATGTACACCGCGATCGGCCGATTCAGTGGCGTCTCACGAAATAATGCCAGCTCGCGATAGATAATGTTTTTGACCAGCCAGCTTGCCCCAATGATGACCAAGAGGATGTCATCCATCCGAAATGACAACTCTCGCCCGCCGACACCACGCCCTTCAATTCGCCCAATGGCAATCTCAGGCGACAACAACATCGAGGCGATGAGAAGGTAGAGGGCGGCTGATACTGAAGTGAAGGCCGTGAGAACGATCAGAAACCCGACCACGGCTTGCAAGCCGATTGTAGGTGTTGTCAGGCTCAGGCCTAAGGCGATGACGACGGCCAACACGGAAACCACAAGAGTGTCTTGGGTGTTGATGGCCGTCTGTTGCATCGTGCTGAAACTCCCGACATCACGTCAACGATACTCGTAGCGGTACAGCCCATACTCCGGTGTGACTTCTGATTTCACATTGGTGAGAACCACACCGAGCACGTTCGCTTGAGCATGATCGAGCAAAAATTTCGCGCGCTTCAGCGCGTTCCGACCGATCCGGCCGACTTGATAGACCAGGATGGTTCCATCCACGCGAGAACTAAACGCCACCGCGTCTGTGACAGGAAGAATCGGCGGCGTATCGATCAACACAATGTCATATTCCTCCTGCATTTCAGCCGTCAGCGTTTTGATTTTGTTGATATTGAGAAACTCATTCGGGTTACCGGATTCCGACCCACTGGTGAGCACATGAAGATTATCCAATCCCGGAGTACTCATGAATCGATCTACTCCGACGGTCCCGAGCATCAAGTCGGTGGCGGAGCGCACATACAAACGCCACGAGGTCGTCCCAGTCAATGCATCGACTAATCCTGGTTCACGTTCGAGGCCCAATCGTTGATGCACAATCGGTTTACGCAGATCCGCATCCACGAGTAACACCTTCATGCCTTCCTGAGCCATGGTAATGGCCAGATTGATGACGCAGGTGCTTTTCCCCTCACCAAGCCCGGCGCTGGTGAAGATGATCGATTTCACTCGCCGATCCAAACTGGCGAACTGAATGTTGGTTCGAAGCGAACGAAGGCTTTCCGACAAGACAGACTTGGGGTCAAGCAGGCAGATCAGCTTCGATAAACTCTCAATGACGGATGGTGGTGTGTCGGGCGGCACATCTTCCTGCGCCATGTCCTTCAAGACCTTCGGGTCGAATTGCGGAATAATGCCCAACACAGGAACTTTGAGAAACTCTTCGACTCCCTCGATTGTTCCGATGGACGTATCAAATGATTCACGCCCGAAGGCCAACACAATTCCGAGGAAACACCCCATCAGTCCGCCGATCATGAGATTCAAGGTGACGTTGGAGGCATTGATAGGGCCGCTCGGTGTCATGGCTGGGGCAATCATCGTCACTTCCTCGATGCGCTCCGCCCCTTTGATCAAGAGCTCCTGATGCTTAGCCTTCAGCGTCGCAAGAAGATCTGTATTCACCTTCACTTCTCGCTCGAGTCGACTCATGTGAATCGCAGCACGTGGATAGCCGAGATAGCGTCGTCGATAGTGATCGCGTTGTTCTTCCAGTGCATCTTCTCTGTCCATCAGCGTGGCCACCTTGGACTTCAGCTCTTGGATCATTTCCGATTTCACGTTATCGATCTTTTTCTGCTGTTCGGTCACTTGGGGGTGGTCCGATGTGTAATTGATGAGCAACGTGTCCCTCTCCTGGATGAGATCCAGCAACCGTTGATTCAGGATCGTCAGGAGAGCATTTTGTTCCTCCGTGAAGATCCGACCCGTCTGATTCCCAATGACGGCATCAGATCGTTTCAACACTTCGATTTGGCGTTCGCCTTCGGCGCGCTTGCGAGAGACCTCGTTATACTGTTCTTCAAGCTTAGTAAATGTATCCAACGCCGCTCGTGCTTCATCGGACAAAAACACTTGGCCTTCTTTTTCCTTAAAGGCGCGGAGGGCCTCTTCAGAATCATTGAGACGCTTTTCGAGGTTCCCCAGCTGTTCTTCCACAAACCGCTTCGAGTCGTTGACCAAGCGGTTGCGGGCTGCAATATTTTCGATTCGATATGCCGAAGCCGTGGTATTGGCCATCCGCTCTGCTTGTTCGGGCTGATCGGACATGGCTGAGATCCGAATGATGTTCGTATCTCCTTCCCGCTGCGCCGTGATCTCCTGCCCAAGGTTGTAGATGATATTGAGATAAGCGGCCGATCGCTTTTCTTCGTCTGATGTATCCTGAGTCACCCGTCCCAAATCCTTCGCAACCCGTTCCATGACAGGAAAGCTGCGGATGAATTCGATTTGAGTCGCCATATCATTGATATTCGAGTACGAGAGAGACTCCAGCAGCTGCTGAGCCATCGTCGTACTCCGTTCGAACTTCACCCGCGCAGACGCTTCATAAATAGGATTGGGCTTCAGAAACTCAGAAAACAGGAAGGTGAACACCACAACCATGACCGTAGAAAGCAGGATCAGATACTTGCGTTTCTTGAGGATCAACCAGTAATCGATGACATTGAGTTCGTATTGTGCCATCAGTCGTCCTCGTGTTGGGTCATCAGTCTAGGGCTTAAACGTCGTGAGCGCCGGGATCAGATACGCCGGATAGATCGGCATGATGGCAACTTGGAGAATCGGCATAATTTTCAGCGCCGCCTCTTTCGCATCCCCCAACTGTTCACGTGGCACAAAAATCACGTCGTTTTCCTCGAGCGCAAGATTGCGTGAGAGATCGCCATAGGTAAACAGACGCGCCAGATCTGCCGTCAAGATCTGTGGCTTTGAGAAGTCCCCCCCACGCACCACACGAATTTCTTCCAACAGCGCCGATTCCTGAAAATTGTCTACAGCTGCCAACGCCTGGAGAACGGTCATGTTTCGAGCCATCGGAACCATCCCAGGTTTCTTGACATCTCCGAAGACGAAGACCCGCTTGATCTTGAGCAACTTTTTTTTCAGTGCCACTTGAGCACGCGGTTCACGCATAAACGGTTTGGCGGCCTCTTGCACCCGCCGCTCAGCCTCAGCTACAGTGACACCACCAACTTCTACCTCTATAAAACCGACGGAGACAGACCCGTTTTCTCTGACTAAGCTACTGTACTTTTCCTCTCCAGCCCCTCTGCGGATGACAACCTCTAGTGTGTCGCCTATTTCGATTGGAGTTTCAGCCGTTGGGACCGTTTCGTCAGCAAACACGTCGCCCTTCGGCAGAGGGGGAATCACCTGGGAACCTGTGCTCACGGCGGAAGGCGGTAACGTTGATTGTCCGGGATTGCGACAGCCAGTTAAGAACAACAGGCTACTTTGAACGATGATCAGAACCACCGCCATCCGTGTGGTATGGAGTCGCCGCATAGCCTCTCTCCTACGATGCCGCCGTGTCGGGCGAGATCCCCACAATATGTGCTGACATACCGTGGGACAAATCCACATCACTTCCCTCCCCGAACTTTGCGACCGTGACGACTGGACGGAGAGGATAGCGAGGATTCGTCTTCGTGACTGTTCCTGTCTCTCCGGTGTTGAGGCGAACAGATGTTCCAATCGGATAGAGCGTGATGTGGTCCCCAAGCGCCTTGAGTACGGCAACGGAAAAGCCGGTTTTTCCATGAAGCAGTAGTTCGCGCATGACCTGATGAGGGGGGAGGCCTTGTCGATACGGTCTCCTGGTCACCATGGCATCTACCGTATCAACG
>DCZN01000065.1:64029-84240 GCA_002331625.1 Nitrospira sp. UBA2083
CTCCAATCACCTGGGCCGGTTCGGAAATGTGTTTGTTTTTCAACCGACAGGGATACCCGCTCCCATCCCATCGCTCATGTTCTTGCGCACACACCGTAGACACCCAGTCAAAGACACTGCCTCGTCCGGCGAGCATGCGACGGCCTCGTTCAGGATGTGTACGAATGATGTCTCGTTCTTCGTCCGACAACACTCCCCTTTTCATCACAAGCGGTTCCGGAAGTGTCCACATGCCAATATCATGTAACAAACCAGCCAATGCCAATCGTTCCAAGTCTTGTTCCGGATAGTTCAGTCCAACCCCAACTTTGGTCGCCAGAACGGCAACATGTAATGCATTGTCCACAAGGTAATCATCGGTTTGACCGTTCAATGCCCATCCGATAAGGTCCCCTTTTTGGAGGAGGAGTTGTACGAGTTGTTCAGCGTGAACAGCACATGTTGTGAACTCCGGCACTTTCCCGGAGCGGATCGCGTCTTTGATCCGACGCATTTCCTGCCTTGTTACGCTGATCCAGGCACGATCGGCTTCTATCGAGGCCGCTCCAGCTGAAGCAGGTACCGCTCCACCGACTTTTGGAGTGGAGGCCTGTTCTCGGATCAAATCTGAAAGACGTGGCACTGTCTATCCTTTCCGTTCGCTCGTCTCACGCCAATTCACTTGTTCATGCCTTTTCGCTGAGGGGAATCAAGCCGGGGTTCAAGTTTATTGAGTTCTCGTTCCAATGTGGCACGGATAAACCCACTTGTCGTATATCCTTGCTGCTTAAGGGCATCGAGTTTTTCCTTTAACTCGACCGGTAACTGTATAACGATGCGAACCAGCTTGGACATAATTGTCACTTCCTTTGGGCAAAGCGGTGATTTGGCAAAAGACTGCTGCACATGCTGTGCCTTGCCAGCATTCTGGTAAGCCTGTGAAATTACTGATGCTTTTTGTGCGGACCTCACGCATTTCTTCGCAAATGGGCAAAAAACTGCCACTAGGAGCCGGTCTTGTACAGGGAACAGAGGAGCAACGATTCGCCCGTAACTGGCTGATCTGAAACACGTTCTTGTGGTCAATCAAATTGCAGGAAAAGTCGCTTCCAGTTTTCGTGTTCGCAGCGCCAAGGACACTTGAATACATCAACAGGCAGGAGACTCAGGTCACGCATCCGGTGCACCGAGAGCTCTGACGTTGAGAGTCGGCCTGTGACCCAGACTGCTCCATCCAGATCCGTGCGATACACGGCAATATCGTGTTCTTCATAGGTCTTGAGGACTGATTCCGCTGGATGCCCATAGGGATTGGTTGCACCAACCGAAACAACGGCGTACTGAGGGTGAACCTCTCGCAGCCATTCTTGATCCATCGAACTGCGTGCTCCATGATGCGGCACCTTCAAGACGGTCACTGAGTTTCGCCCGCTCGGTGGCAGCTGCCGTAATCCCGCGGTTTCGATATCGGCAGAGAAGAGAATGGAATGAGATCCGCATTCGAATCGCAGCACAATCGAGTGATTGTTCAAGACTGTTCCAGTGAGAGACGGAACAGAGGCACGCGGTGCTGTGTCGACCTGTGGGTTGAGAACATGGAGATGGCAGGGGCCACTGTTCAGCACATCTTGTCCACGCACGGCGCTTCGTGCGGGAATTCCTCGTAGGCGAAGAGCCGCCCTCAGCTCGTCGACAAATGTCTCAGGTCGCTCGATCCCCTGGTCCCAAAACTGTCCGACGGACATATGGCGGAGAATCCAGATCAACCCACCAACATGATCCAGCTGCTGATGTGTGCCAATCACATGATCGATGCGATGAATGCCTCGATTCCACAGAAACGGTGCAACGACGCTCCGGCCCATATCAAATCGATCGTGACGAGCTCCACCGTCTATCAATACCGTGTGTCCATCAGGCAACTCGATGGCCGCACTATCTCCTTGCCCCACGTCAAGGAACGTGACTCGCCATTGATCACCGTCTCCATGCGGTCCTGGGATAATGAGCCACCAACTGATCAGCACCAGTGCAGCCCCGGCTCCTGTTAATCGCCATGGCCGCGACAGGATCTGGAGGCTTGCCACCAGTACCCCAATATAAAATAGAACCATCGTCAGTATTGATGGAGCGGCAATAGGCCACTCGACTCCGGGAATGCCAGCAGACCATTGAACTCCTTCAATCAACCATCCGAATACATGCTCCAACCCTGAACCGACCGCCAAAGAATCGGCATCAGTCAGGATGGACCACACGGCGATCAGAAGTCCAAAAGGGACGAGGATCAGACCCGTAAACGGAATAGCGATGAGGTTTGTGACCATTCCGACCCATGGTACCTGATTGAAATAGAAGGCGACCAACGGAAGGGTCGTCAGTGTGAGGGCAGCCCCCGTTGATAGTGCCTTGAGTCCGGACAACAGGATACGACGCGTTGCATCACCATCAGGACCTGTGTGCGCATCATCCCACGTACGCGTGATGGACATCATAGCAACCATCACCAGTACGGACAGAAAGGACAGCTGAAACGAAATATCAAAGATGGCATGAGGATCATGCAAGACAATGCCGAGTACGGCCGCTGCTATGGCGTGACCAAGATGGCGATCGTGGCCCAACCAGACCGCGACCATCGCCAACGTGATCATGGTCAGCGAACGTATGGTTGCCAATTCGGCTCCCGCAAGCACGGCGTACAGCGCAACAGCCGGCCATGTGCATAAGATTGCGAGCCGCGAAGGTGTGATTCTTCTCGTCATGGTCAACAACAGGCTCATAGGCAGCAATAAGAGGGTACGCTTGGCGACCCAATAGCCGATGGCGGATACGAGTCCGAGATGCGACCCAGAGATAGAGAGGAGGTGAACCGTGCCTGTCACCATAAACTGATCTTGAATCTCTTGTGAGATATATCCTCGCTCACCGATGATCATCCCAAGAAACAGTCCCAGCGCTGGTTGACTCAAGCTATGGACGGCTGCCTCTCGAATGCGGCTTCTCCAGCGATCGATTCGGTTCCAGAAACTCCATCGGCCACTCAATGCGCCGGCCTCCAACAATGTCACGGCGTTAGAACCGACAACCGTGGCGACACGATCAATCCCTTGATGTTCTAAATACGTCGCATAGTTGAATCCTCCTGGATTCAACCCTCCTCGTGGAGCATGAGACCGTCCATGGAACGCGATATGGTCACCATGATGAAGTGTGAACCCAGGATTACGCCACACCACGCGCAGCCGTATCGGCTGCGCGTTCCCCTCTTCCGTTTGGAAAATGATTGTCTGGCGCTCCACGCCATGTTGAACAGGAGCGACAACTCGGCCCACGAAAGTGGCCTGGCTATTCGTATCCAGAACTGACGACGGATGGTGAGACTGTGTGAGTAGAGTGTTCCCCGACCAGTACAGAACTCCGGCGAGCACGCTTACATACAGGACGATGGCCGATCGTGTATCAAGATGGCCAGATCGTTCAAACAGAGTGAGACCAACGGCAATCGCAATGAGTAGAAAAAAGATAGACAGCGGAAATGAGGAGACCTCTGCACCACAGACAAGCCCAACAAGAAACGCGACCGAGACGGATCGAAGCATGCGCGCTCCTCATGCTTGGAGAGGAGCACTCAGCCGATATGTTCGCGCACGACCCTCGCCAGATCATCGGCGACTTCCTTCACAACCGAGGACTGCTCAGCCTCTACCATAATTCGTAGCAAGGGTTCAGTTCCAGAGTATCGGATCACGACTCGACCGCTCCCATTGAGACGTCGATTGTGCTCTTGAATGGCCCGATCAACCTCGGGAATCGATTCCAAGACCGGCTTCCGTTTGACGTGAATATTGACCAATACTTGCGGTACAGCCGTCATCGCCTTCGCGAGCTCGGACAATGGTTTCTTGGCTCGTTTCATGAGAGACAATATCTGCAGCGCAGAGATCAGTCCGTCTCCGGTCGTGTTGTGGTCGAGAAAGATAAAGTGTCCCGATTGTTCACCACCGAAATTATATCCTTCGGCCAACATGCGCTCGAGCAGATACCGATCACCCACCGGTGTTCGAACGAGTTTGATACCGGCTTTGGCCATCGACAACTCCAGCCCAAAATTACTCATGACCGTTCCTACCAATGTCTGCTTTGCGAGGAGGCCATGCTGTTGGAGATCAAGGCCTAGAGCCGCCATCACATGGTCCCCATCGATCACCGTTCCTTGTTCGCAGACAAAGACGGCTCGATCCGCGTCCCCATCCAAGGCAATCCCAATGTCGGCGTGGTGTCGCCGAACTGACTCCTGAAGGAGCTCGGGATGAACGGCACCACAGCCGGCATTGATATTCATACCGTCCGGCTTATTTCCGATGACTTCGACGGTAGCTCCCAATTCCCTCAGAACGGTGGGAGCCACTTTGTAAGCGGCGCCGTTGGCACAGTCCACCACGAGCTTGATCCCCTGAAAATCGAGGTCTTTAGGCAACGACCGTTTCGCGAATTCAATGTACCGCCCCTCCGCGTCATCGATGCGGTAGGCTTTCCCGATAAGATCGGCGGTCGGACGCAGATGGCGAATCTCATCTGAAACAATGAGCTCCTCAATACGAGCCTCCACGTCATCCGGCAGTTTGAAGCCGTCGCTGGAAAAAAACTTTATTCCATTGTCCTGATAGGGGTTATGCGATGCGGAGATAACGACGCCTGCATCAGCGCGTAGACTCCTTGTTAAGAACGCAATGGCGGGGGTGGGCATCGGTCCAACGACGAGCACATCAACGCCCATGGAACAGATTCCTGCCATGAGCGCTGATTCCAGCATATAGCCTGAAATCCTGGTGTCTTTCCCGATGACAATCTGATGACGCCCTGCCCGCCGCATGAAGATATGAGCGGCCGCTCGTCCGAGTTGCATGGCGGTTTCGCTGGTCATCGGATCAAGATTGGCAACGCCGCGAACGCCGTCCGTCCCAAATAATTTGCGCATCATCCTTCCTCTCCCCGAGATGGCCAGCATCGGCTGGCGGCTGCTGCCATGTTCACGACGTCGACCATCTTCGCGACATCATGAACGCGTACGAGCTGAACCCCTCGGTCTACAGCCAATGCGACGGCAGCCGCCGTTCCCCATTCGCGATGCTCAACCGGCTTCTTAACGACGTGTCCAATAAATGCCTTCCGCGATACACCAATAAGTAATGGACGATCCAGGACCGATAACGATGACAAATCTTTCAGCAGTTCCAGATTATGGTGCAACAGCTTACCAAAACCAAATCCTGGATCAAGAATGATGTTCGTTCGAGCAATCCCCGCACTTAGGGCCGTCTCAACACGATCTCTGAGAAATCGTAATACCTCTACACTCACCTTTGAATAGTGCGGCGCCTGTTGCATGGTTTGGGGAGTTCCCTGCATATGCATGAGGACGACGGCGGCGCCAGATCGTGCAACCACGGAGGCCATTGCCGGATCTTGTCGCATCGCGCTCACATCATTAACGATCGACGCCCCGTTCTCCACTGCGAGCTGGGCGACATGTGACTTCGTCGTGTCGATCGAAATAGGAATTGAAACACGACGGGCCAGCCCTTCCACGACCGGAAGCACCCGATCCAGTTCTTCCTTCTCACTCACCGGATTCGCACCAGGTCTACTCGATTCCCCTCCAATATCGATAAGATCTGCTCCTTGCTCGACCAGTTCAAGCGCATGTGCGATCGCTCGTTCCGGCATGACGAACCGTCCCCCATCGGAGAAGGAATCGGTTGTGACGTTGACTATACCCATGACCAGGGGGCGCGTCCGACACTGAATGACGCGACCCTTGGCAGAAAACCAATTTCGTGCAGGTGTTGTCTGTAGAGAGGCCTGATCCAACTATTCTACCACCCAGAGCGACTTCTACATCCAAATGCCTATCAGGACGGCACAATGCGCACAGAACCGCACGCGAGTCATCCGTGAGCTGTACAGAATACCCAACGGCTCCCGCACCACGAGAGCCGTTGAATGAATCAATTTTAGGCAGGAACGGTCTGAGAGGAAGATTGCAACAGAATCTGATCAATTTCTGGAGCGTCCAGCACTTCTTTTTCAAGCAGCGCCTCTGCCAACGCTTTCAGGCTCGTCATCTGTTCGCTCAATACCCGTCGTGCGCGCTCATAGTTTTCAGTGACAAAGCGCTTAATTTCTAGGTCGATTTCAAGAGCCACTTGATCACTGACATCACGCTTGGTGGTAAAGTCCCGACCAAGGAATACAGAATCTTCCTTCTGTCCAAATGTCAATGGTCCCAGCTTTTCGCTCATCCCCCACTCACAGACCATTTTACGAGCAAGGTCCGTCGCGCGTTCCAGGTCGTTCCCCGCTCCAGTTGTGACGTGCTTAAACACAAGTTCTTCGGCGACACGTCCACCCATAAGAATAGCCAACGTATTAAAGAGAAACTCTTTTGAAAAATTATGGCGATCATCGGTCGGCAATTGCATAGTCACGCCAAGCGCGCGACCCCTCGGAATAATGGTGACTTTATGAACGGGGTCCGTGCCAGGCAAGAGTTTGGCCATCAATGCATGGCCTGCTTCATGATAGGCCGTGATTCGCTTTTCTTCATCGGTCAGAATCATGCTTTTCCGTTCTGCACCCATCATGACTTTGTCTTTGGCCATTTCAAAGTCGATGTTTTCAACTTCTTTCTTGTTTTGACGAGCGGCCCATAGCGCCGCTTCATTGACGAGATTCTCAAGATCTGCACCGGAGAACCCTGGTGTTCCACGGGCAATCTTTTCCAACTCCACGTTGGTCGCAACGGGAACCTTTTTCGTGTGCACCTTCAAAATTTCCGATCGGCCTTTCAAGTCAGGCCGATTCACAACAACCTGCCGATCAAATCGACCCGGTCTCAACAACGCAGGGTCGAGTACATCGGGACGGTTCGTCGCGGCGACTAAAATAACTCCTTCAGTTGTGTCAAACCCATCCATTTCAACCAGCAACTGATTGAGCGTTTGTTCTCGTTCATCATGGCCACCACCCAGCCCTGCCCCTCGCAACCGACCCACTGCATCAATTTCATCGATGAAAATGATGCAGGGCGCGTGTTTCTTCCCTTGTTCAAAGAGATCGCGAACCCGTGAGGCCCCGACACCGACAAACATCTCCACAAAATCGGAACCGCTGATGCTGAAGAACGGCACGCCGGCTTCTCCCGCGATTGCCTTTGCCAGCAAGGTCTTCCCCGTTCCTGGAGGGCCAACGACGAGGACGCCTTTGGGGATTCGTCCACCGAGCTTCTGAAATTTTCTTGGGTCCTTCAGGAACTCAATGATTTCAAGAACCTCTTCCTTCGCCTCATCCACTCCGGCCACATCGGAGAACGTCACTTTCTTGCGCTCTTCCGTCAGCATTCGGGCACGGCTCTTTCCGAATGAGAGCGCCTTGTTCCCTCCGATCTGCATCTGACGCATGAGGAAAAACCATAAACCCAGGAAAAGGATGAACGGTCCCCACGTCACCAGGAACGTGATGTACCATGGACTTTCATCTGGGGGTTTGACCTCGATCTGTACTTCTTTTTCACGAAGGACTTTGACGAAATCGGGGTAATCGGCTGAGTACGTCCGGATGCGGGTTTTATCCTTTAATACCCCGCTGATATGATTGCCCTTGATAATGACTTTTTCGAAATCGCCTTTATCAAGTTTCGACATGAAGTCGCTAAAGATGACTTCTTCTTCTGGGGCATGGGTCGGTACACTGAACAAATTGAAGAGAAGAATCATAAACAAGCCGACCACCACCCAGAAGAGCAAATTCTTGACCCGGGAATTCATCCAGTTCTCCTTGGCAATAACGTTGGATGGAAAGCCTTTATGAATCGCCGTGATGTTAACACAGCCTTACGCAAGTTGACAACAGCTCGTAAGAAAACGCTACTCGTCTGATTCACTCATTTGATCGAGGACCGCGAGGTAAGGAAGATTGCGATACTTCTGTTGATAGTCGAGGCCATATCCGACAACGTACTGGTTTGGAATTCTGAACCCGATATACTGCACATCCACGTTGACCACACGACGTTCCGGTTTACTCAATAAAGTACAGACTTTAATACTGCTGGGCTTCCGCTTGGCAAACGTCTTCATGAGATATTGAACCGTGAGTCCTGAGTCGACAATGTCCTCAACTAAGAGCACATCCTTGTTTTTGATCTGTTCGGTCAATTCGGTGACTAACTTTACCTTTCCCGAGGTCTTGGCTCGTGTCCCGTAACTCGTCACAACAATGAAATCCACCCGCACTGGAATTCGGATGGCTCGAGCCAGATCAGCAAAAAACGCATAGGCTCCCTTGAGTACGCCGACGAGGACAAGATCTTTCCCGGCATAGTCTGTGCTGATCTGTCGTCCCAACTCACGGATACGGCTCCGCATCTGCTCTTGGGTGACGATCGGACGTCCAAACATACGTTCCATCTCACTCAGTTCCTTCCATTTGAGTTGGGTGATCGATACGGAAGACCAAACAGCGCTCCGTTGCGGCAGTGGGCACCCAGCGACCATCCTGTCGGTACCCCACGACCCACAGGATTCCCTCGGGAGCCACCACCAGAGGAATGCGGGATCGTGTCGCGATCGGGATTTTCAGATCTGAAAAAAAATCCTGTAGTTTCTTCGAATGCCCACCCATGCCTGTGGGATAAAATCGGTCTCCCGGCATCCAGTTTCGTACCATCAGAGGCTGAGACACCCGATCGCTGTCCACCAGAATCCGATCATTTCCGAGCGGAGCAGACCCCTGGTGACCACTCTGCTGTTGTACCTGAAGTCGTTGACCCGTTTCAGGCCAGATGAGTTCCCCTGGGACCGACAAGAATTTCTGATGTCTGACGGGTATCTGTCGCCCACGGGCGCGGGTTGGTGTTTGACGGGCGACAAACCGGAGCCGCTGATCATCGATAATCACTTGTCCGCCCTTCACATCGAGACGTGAACCAGACACCTTCTCCAACGCCAAGCGAATGATGCGATCAACTGTTCGCAGGCTCGGGGACCACAATCGGTCATGCTGTCGCCGAAAGAGGTGGCGAATACATCGTCGCTGAACGGCTTGCGGCAGTTTCAGAAGCACATCGAGTCCGATCGACCAGCCGAAGCCAGGCTCTCGGCACACGACAGAAGAGCACAGGGCGTCAACCTGCTGATTCAGATAACGATCATCTTCTCTGCAGATGTCCGCGAGTTTGCAGAGCGCATCGACGCTGGATGGAACTACATGAGTCAGAATCGGGATGACCTCGCTTCGAATGCGGTTCCGTAGGTAAAGCGACTTGGCATTGCTCGAGTCTTCCCGAAACGGCAGTCCTGTTTGCCGAAGATAGATGAGAACATTCTGTCGTGTCGTCTCATACAAAGGCCGAACAATGTTGTCATTGCGAAATGCCGGCATACCGGCAAGACCGGTAAGTCCCGCACCACGAAGCATCCAGAGCACGACGGTTTCGGCCTGATCATTCGCCGTATGGCCGACCGCGATGCGATCTGCTGCGCACCGTTCAGCAATCTCCTGCATGACTTGATAGCGGAGATCCCGGGCTACCGACTGCACGGATACCGTGTGCCTCCTAGGATGCCATTCGACCCGTCGTACATGGAGCGTTACCCCGAAGTCTCGGCAAAGGGCCTCGACAAAGTGTTGGTCCCCTTCTGACTCAGCCGCTCGTAGCCCATAATTGCAATGAACCGCGGTGAGAGTCAGCTTCCAAGGTGACCGGAGACGATGCAGGATGGACAATAGGGCCACGGAATCTGGACCGCCCGAGACACCGACTACGATGTGCTGCCCACGTTGCAACAGGCTTCTCGATCGAATTGTACGAACGACTCGATGCACGAGCGGGTGCCAGGCCTCTCGATTGCCTGATTGCTGTAAGGTCGACGGCAAGGAATTCTCACCCTTTGGTCGTTTCATGATATCGACGGAGGATGGTCCTGGCAGAATCTATGTCGGCCACGATCTGTCGGCTCAACGCTTCTCCACTTGCAAACTGGGCGTCGCCTCGGATACGACCGATAAACTCAACCGTGAGTGTCCGGCCATACAACTCCTGTCGTCCGTCCAAGATAGAGACTTCCAATCTCCGTTCACCACTCTGAAAGGTCGGTCTGGTCCCGATGTAGGCGACCGCATCATGCCGTTCCTGGTCCAGAATCGCCACCGACGCATAGACTCCATCCATTGGCGCCACACGGCCCAGAGGCAACTCAAGGTTGGCGGTCGGACATCCAAGGGTTCGCCCCCTCGCCTCGCCAGGAGAAACGATTCCACTCAGCGCATACTGTCGGCCGAGTAGGACGGCCGCTTGATCAACATGTCCGGCAACAATGAGCTGCCTGATTCTCGTCGAGCTGACCACTCCACCATCAATCATCACAGGAGGAGTTGGATGAACCGCGAAACCGAAGCGTTCGCCAAGCGTCTTGAGGTCATCAACCTTGCCGGCTTTCTTGTGGCCAAACGCAAAATGGTCACCGACAAAAATCTCCTTGAGTCCAAGTTCTTTGGAAAGCACCTCCTCAGCAAACATCTCGGGGGTGAGTGAAGCAAAGGCACGGGTGAATTCTATGACCACGACCTCATCGATCCCGGCCTGTGCGAAACGAGCTCGTTTCTCTTCCCCGCTTGTTAAAAACCTCAGATCAACATGAGGTGCAAGGATTTTCACCGGGTGAGGATCAAACGTTAAAACGAGTGCCGTCCCCTTGGCACGACGCGCCGTTTCGACCACCTGTTGTAAGAGCGCACGGTGACCGAGATGATGCCCATCGAAATTGCCAATCGTCCCCACCGGATACGGTCGCCCATGTTCGCCCGAATATCCGCGGGTCACTTTCATGGTCAATGAAGCAGCTTGACCGCGTCTTTGGCAAAATAAGACAGAATGAGGTCGGCTCCCGCTCGTTTGATCGCCAACAGAGACTCCATCATGGCACGCGATTCGTCGAGCCACCCCGCCCGTGCAGCCGCTTTAATCATACTGTACTCCCCGCTTACCTGATAGGCGGCCAAGGGAAGCAGTATGCGGCGACGGGCGGTTGCGATGATATCCAAGTAGGGTAACGCCGGCTTGACCATAATGATATCAGCACCTTCATCGACATCCAGGTCCATCTCGCGTAATGCCTCGCGGGCATTGGCTGGGTCCATCTGGTAGGACTGTCGATCGCCGAATTGAGGACTGGAGAACGCGGCGTCACGAAACGGAGCATAGAAGCAGGAGGAGAATTTGGCAGCATAGGCCAAGATCGGCAGATCAGGGAACCCGGATCGATCCAGTTCCGTTCGGATGGCCGCGACACGCCCATCCATCATATCGGACGGTGCGACCATGTCGGCTCCGGCTTCGGCATGGGTGCGAGCCATCACCGTAAGGCACTCGAGGGTCTCATCATTCACGATTTTCCCGTCTCTCACAATTCCGCAATGTCCGTGACTGGTGTATTCGTCGATACACACATCGGTAATCACCATCAGTCCGGGTACCTGTTGCTTGACGGCTCTGATCGCCCGTTGCACAATTCCGTTCGGGTCCCATCCAGCGCTCCCACGATCGTCTTTATGCGCTGGGATACCAAAGAGGATGATCGCCGGAATACCTAAGGCTTGAATCTCGACTGCCTCCTTGACCAGGAGATCAACAGAGAGACGGAATTGACCCGGCATCGAGGCAATCTCTTCTCGACGTCCCTGTCCCTCGACGACAAACAGCGGATAGATAAAATCCGACGGCGACAGAGTCGTTTCACGCACCATTCGCCGCAATGAGTCATGTTGCCGCAGGCGACGGAGTCGTTGAATCGGGAATCCCATCGCTCTCCTTATTTCCGTGGAAGGTTGGTCAAGAATACGACGAGATCGCGAACTGAGATCATACCCACCAACTTGCCCTCGCGCGTGACGCCCAGGTGTCGAAGGTGCGACTGTGCCATCAAATCGTTCGCATCCAGCAAGGTCTTATTTTCCTCGATCGTCACGATCGGGGCCGACATAATTTGCTCGACCGTCGTCTTGGTCGCATCGGCTCCAGATGCCACCACTCGGCGCATCATATCCGTGTCTGTGAGGATCCCGATAATCTCACGGTCATTCGTGACGAATAGACTGCCAATGCCGCGATCACGCATGATCCCAGCGGCTGTCCGTGCGTCAGTATCGCGGGTCACCGTGACGAATTTCTCTCGGGAAATCATGAAAGACTTTACAGGGACCATCTCATCCTCCCTCCTTGTATATAACCATTCCAGCTCGCGTACAGATTCTTACTGTGGAGCTCCCATCGCGACCTGCTCCCGACTTCGATAGTGTTGGGCGATCGCATTCACCAGTGCAGGTATCGTATTCTCACTCGGCACGATCGAAACCGTCAAACCATAGTCCTTCGCGGTACGGGCCGTGATCGGCCCGATACAGGCGATCCTCACGGATTGCACAAGCGGCTTCACTGCGTCTACACCGCCGAGCATCGCGACAAAGTTGCAGACCGTGGACGAGCTCGTAAAGGTGACGACATGAATCCGATGATCGATGAGCTCCTTCCGCCACCCTCCGGAATCCTGACCTGGTGTCACTGTTCGGTAGACAGGAATGACATCGACATGCGCACCGGCAGTGCGAAGTTCGTCGGGCAAGAGCTCCCTGGCCACTTCCGCCCGAGGGATCAGAATACGGGAGTTGTGTAAATCCTGCCGATTCAGTGTAGCTAATACACCTTCCGCCTGATACGCTTCGGGAATCACATCCGCTCTGAGGCCGAACCTCCCCAATTCCTGAGCCGTCCGCGGTCCGATGCAACAAATCCGCCGTCCCGCCAGACAGCGTGCATCAAGTCCCTTTGACCAGAGTCGAGTCATGAAACGGTCGACCCCGTTCACACTGGTAAAAATAATCCGGTCGTATGTCCCGATTTCAGCGATGGCTTGATCGACCGGCGCCCAGTCAGCAGGAGGCACGATCGTGATTGTCGGAGCTTCGACCGGTTCGGCTCCATAGCCGGCCAAGAGTGCGGCGAGCTCCCCGGCCTGTTCTTTCGCGCGTGTCATGAGCACGCGCTTTCCAAAAAGCGGGCGCTTCTCGAACCAGTTGAGTGTTGACCTGAGTCGGACGACCTCTCCTACAACAATGACGGTTGGCGGCTCCATCTGTGCCGCAGCCGCTTTGTCCGCAATATCAGCCAACGTCCCGACCACAGTCTGCTGTGAGGCTCTCGTTCCCCACCGAATGACGGCAGCGGGAGTCGATCCGGCTCGCCCCTCGGCCATCAAAGTCGCCGCAATCGTCGAAAGATTTTTCATTCCCATGAGAAAAACAACGGTGCCCTGGTTCGTTGCCAGTCTGGACCAATCCAAAGCCGTCGCGGGTTTCTCCGGATCTTCATGTCCTGTCACGATCGTCAGTGTTGATGCCAATGTTCGATGAGTGACAGGAATCCCGGCATACGCGGGAGCGGCCACTGCCGCAGTCACACCCGGAACGACTTCGAATTCAATCCCAGCTGAGGCGAGCACTTCCGCCTCTTCCCCGCCACGGCCGAACACGAAGGGGTCTCCTCCTTTGAGCCTGACGACCACCTGCCCCGCCTGTGCCCGTTCCACCAATAGACGATTGATCGCTTCCTGTTCCGGATATTTCCCTCTGCCCCTGCGTCCAACATAGACTCGCTCCGCTTCCTCCCGGGCATGGGCAAGAAGCGCCGGATTGGCAAGGTAATCGTAGAGCACCACATCCGCTTGTTCGAGACACTCCTTCCCTCGAAGGGTCAAGAGACCAGGATCTCCCGGCCCGGCACCGACCAAATAGACCTTTCCTTTGTCCCGTCGTACCATGTTCACGCTGATCCGTAAATCTCCCGGAGAATTTTGTCCCCTCCCCGCGTCAGCAATCGTTCAGCCAACTGGACACCGAGTGCGTGGGCCTGTTGGGCTGTCCCCTCACTCCGGTCGCGAAGGACCGTCTTCCCATCGACCGTGGCGACAAGACCATCCAAGGCCAGCTGCTCACTGGACAGGGTCGCATGGGCGGCAATGGGCACCTGGCAGCCTCCGTCGAGACGCTGCAAGAAGGCCCGTTCTGCGGTCACAGTCGTCTGGGTGGCTTGGTGATTCAGTCGGCATAAGATGGAACGGACGAACGCATCATCGGCCCGACCTTCAATACCAAGGGCCCCCTGTCCAATGGCAGGCAGACTGAGGACGGGAGAAAGGTATTCCGTAATGGTCTGCGACCATCCCAACCGGTGTAAACCGGCTGCGGCCAGGATGATGGCATCAAACTGCCCCTCTTTGAGTTTTCTCAGTCTCGTATCCAAGTTCCCTCGCAACATCGTAATCTTCAGGTCTGGCCTGGCCTGTAACAGTTGCGCCTGGCGACGCAGACTTGCCGTCCCAACGTTGGCCCCAACCGGAAGATCCCGAAAGGAGCACCCGTCACGACTGATGAAGGCATCCCGAGCATCCTCCCGTGGAGGGACACAGAGAATGCCGAGCCCCTCAGGCAATTGCGCAGGCACATCCTTCATGCTGTGAACCGCAAAATCAATCTCGCCGGTGAGCAGCGCATCTTCAATCTCCTTGACGAACAGGCCTTTTCCCCCAATCTTTGCCAGCGGCACATCGACGATCTTGTCTCCGGATGTCTGAATCTTTTTGAGGACAATCCGGACATCCGGCACCGCCTCTTGTACCTTGGATTGGAACCACTCACTTTGACAAAGCGCTAACTTACTTCCTCTCGTTCCAAGCACCAAAGTTGACCGTTGGCCGTTCGGTATCGACACGTGGAGACCCTTTTCGTTCGCCGCGATCAGCGGACCTGTTTATGGACTGACGGCTCTGGAGTCGAATCGTCGGTACAAGACCCACCAGAGCTCTCGGCATGATACCGCGACGACTCCGGATAGATCTCGCTCTGTTGGGAAGGCGACGGGGTCCGGTCGAGCGAAAAAAATCGACGTGCCGCTTCGACGAACGCAGGCCCGTTCATGGAGTTGACTTCAGCCTTGAGGGTGACCATCGTGCGGTGGATCAACTTGTTCACAATCGAGGACGCAAGACCTTCCACGAGCTCACGGTCTTGAGGAGACAAATGAGACAATCGGGCAAGCACCCGGTCGACTTCCGCGCGTTTGACATCATCGACGCGATTCCTCAGCGCGATAATCGTCGGCGTGACCTCCAAGGATCGCATCCAGTCAAGCATCGTGGTTACTTCTTCCTGGACCATCTGTTCGGCCTTTTCCGCCTCCTGCACCCGTTCAGCACGGTTCTGTTCGACTCGATGTTTGAGGTCATCGATGTCGAAGAGAAAGGCGTTGTCGACATGGCGAACCGCCGGATCAATGTTGCGCGGAACGGAAATATCGATCAAAAACATGGGGCGGTTCATGCGTTCTTGCACCGCCCGATGCACATCCTCCGCACCGACTAGATAATGCGCCGCCCCGGTAGAGACCAACACGATATCCGCCGACGCCATGTCATCCTTGAACTGCTCGAACGGCACCGCCGTTCCTCCGAACTTGGCGGCAAGATCGACCGCGTGCTGCGGGGTTCTGGTGGTGATGCGCACATGCCCGACGCCGTGGGCGATCAAATGGCGTGCGGCTAATTTCGCCATTTCACCCGCACCGACCAACAACACCGTCTTCTCATGAAGATTGGAAAAGATCTTCTTGGCCAGCTCAACCGCGGCATAGCTGACGGAAACCGCCATTTCGGCAATTTTCGTCTCGGTGCGCACTCGCTTCGCCACCGAGATGGCCTTTTTGACCACTTTGTTCATGATCACGCCGGTCGTCTTATGAGCCAGCGCCACTTCAAACGAATTTTTGAGTTGCCCCAGGATCTGAGATTCCCCGATGATCATCGAATCGAGGCTGGAGGCCACGCGAAACAGATGGGTGATCGCCCGCTCCCCGGTATGCCAATAGAGATGTGGCGTCAGTTGCTCGGAAGACAGCGACAGATGTGCATCGGCCAAAAACTCCTGAATGCGTCCATATCCGGCATCGACATCGTCGACCACGGAATAGACCTCGACTCGATTACACGTCGAAAGCAAGACTCCTTCCTTCACGCCCGGATAGGAACAGAGCCGAGTCAGTGCTTCACCAAGGCGGCTGTCAGGCACGGCCAGTCGCTCTCGAATATCCACCGGCGCGGTCTTGTGGCTCAACCCTACGACGATCAGATGCATAACCAGATCACACGCATACTCATGACAAGGTGCTATGTCCTTTGAGCACCACGCCGACCAGTGTCAGGACGACGCAGGCAAACCCAATGACCGTAAGATAGGCCGCCCGTTTGGCTCTCCACCCCACGGTTAATCGTCCGAGCAGCACGACGAAATAAAAAAGCCAGGTCACGAGGGCCCAGGTCTGCTCCGGATTCCAGCTGACATACGACCCCCGTGCCAACTCGGCGGAGATCGCTCCCGTCACGATCCCTAACGTCAGCAGCGGAAATCCCAGCACAATCGACTGCTGATTCAGATGATCCAGAAAATCGAGCGCGGGAAGTTTGCTATAGAGGACGTTGAATTGTTTCGACTTGAGGAGTCGATCCTGAATGAGGTACATCACCCCCGCGACAAACGCCACCGTAAAGCCCACGGCGCCCAACATACTGAGGGTGACGTGAAACCATAAGGTTTTCAATACGGGTTGAAGCGTCGGCTCGGTGTCCGGAAGAGCCGCCGCCGCGACGAGGGACACTAACGCGAGAGGAACCATGAAGGATCCCAGCACGTGAATCTGGTGACGAAGCTCAACCACCAGTAACACGAGAACGATCATCCACGCGAAAAAGGAAAGCGCTTCAGGGAAACTGGGTGGGGCCGAGGATGCAGGAGCAAACATTCTAGCCCCAAGCACGAAGGTATGGGAAGCGAAGCCTACGGCTGTCAGCCCCAACGACACCTGAGATAAAGCTTCTGAGCGACGCAGAGAGTAGGATAGAAACGACACCGTCGCCGCGGTGTACAGAACCAACGTAATCATGAAACAAGCCGCTACCATCAGGAATTCCCTTATGGCGCACAACCGTTGACTGGGAGCGAGACAAGCGGGAAATTATATCGATGCCGACCAAACAGAGTCAAGAAATCGCCGGAGCTTCAAGGGGTTCGATTAACTGTCTGAACCGGATTGGGACGTTAGGGACGTTATATGTCGTGGCTGTTCCGATCGGCCATCCTGATGATGTGACTGTGCGTGCCATTCAGATCTTGAGAACCGTTGATCTCGTCGCGTCCGAGAATCCAAAGGCTATCCAGAAACTGCTTGCGCACCACGATATTGAGGTGACGGTGACCAGCTACGGCCCTGGCCATCTCAAGGAGAAGGCCGCTGTTTTGCTCGAGCGTCTGAAGCAGGGTACGACCATCGCATTCGTCTCCGATACCGGATCTCCCCTTGTGGTTGACCCGGGCTCGCTTCTGGTCACCGGAGCGCACGCCCAGGGTATTTCGGTAGTTCCTATACCCGGCCCTTCCGTCGTGACCGCGGCCTTGAGCGTGGCAGGCTTTCCCTGCGAGTCGTTCCACTTTCTTGGACATCTGCCCCGCACCATCCGATCTCTCACCCCGCGTCTCGTCGAGGCACTGAATAGAGATGTGCCAACGGTGGCATTCTGCACCGAGCACTTGCTCACACGAGCCTTGGAAATCCTGGTTCGCCTCGCACCTCGGAGGTCTGTCGTCTTGGCAACGAGTCTCACCACATCCAACGAGACGATTATCCGCGGGACCGCAGGCCAGGTCAGTCAGCGGCTACGCGAGGGATTGGGGGATGACAATACCATCGTTCTGTCAGGGAAAACTCGAGGTGGGCGGAATATACGCACGAGGAAAGTTTGCTAGTCACTATCCTCCCGACGAATCAACACGCGATAGGCTTGATCCACTCGTTCTTGTGCTAAGACTGTGTGCCCTTCATTTTCCACGCTGTGCGGCACATTTCGAATGGGATCCCCGTCGTCTAAGAGGACAGAGAGCACCTCTCCCTCTTTCATCGTCTCAAGCTTCAGTTTCGTCTTCACGAAGTTGTACGGGCAAATGACGCCGCGAAGGTCGAGCTCGGACGTTGGGACGTCCGACAAATTATGGTCATTACTCATCGCAACCCACTCCTACGGCCCAAATAAGATTTCTTGAATAGGATACCAATGATCAGAGACTTCGACAAATGACGCGCCACGCACACGAAAAAAAAAGGGGCAGCTCTCGCTGCCCCTTCAACAACCAAAACTCCAACACGTATTAATTGAAGCCTTTTATCAAATTCGGCTTTGACGTGTCTGTCCCATAGTCGGACTTGTTGGGAAGTTTTGTTTCCGGCGCGACAGTTTGATATCCCCAGCCGGGCTGCGGTTCGCAGTTCCAGCAGGGGGCTGAACCAGTGAACTCGCCGATCGTGGTATCAATGGTCCCTGTAATCTTACCGGGTAGTACCGCACCAGGGACACCACCGGTCACCCCACCGCCATCGACGACAATTGCGCGGTCGTGGGTCGGATCAGGACGCTGACCAAGTCCACCGAACCCCTTTCTCGTGGCAACAATGTTCGTGACGGAGACCTCGACCACCATTTTTTTCCCTGTCCCGTATGGTTGATCCTTTGTCGTTTCTTCGATCACCTGAACCGTGACTTCGTCTCCGACATTGAGTTCGCGAATCGCCTGCATATTCGACCGGTCGGTCAGATAGAGCGGGACGACCGTCCGCGCCCCGTACCCAGCCTTGCCTTCTTGACCTTCATCCTGCAAGCGTCCGGCTCCCCCGGTTTCCACCAAGAGCCTCCGCTGCGGCAAATCGAGGGCAAAAATTCGGCCCATCACAGTCTCAGGTTGCGAGAGACGATCGAGAAACGTGTTCCGGTCAAACGCTTGAACGCGGTTCGCACTGCCGGACACATCACCCACGCCGACTCCAACGCTCAGCGACGATCCACCAGACGACTGCTGAAGTCGCTCTTGAGCCACTGCAACATTCATTGAGCCGATGCAGAGCAGGGCGGCTCCCAGTGCCAACACTTTACGCATGTGCTGCCTCCTTAAAAGAAGTAAATGAAGAAGGAATTTGGCTTATCCATACACCATGAAATTATTGAGGATCTTCTCGTGTTGAATTCAAGTTTTGACGTTGGTTCTAGGCTAATGGCATGGCCCTGTCAAGAGGGTACTCCTATGCATGACGCACGATGGATGGTGCCCGGAGGGAGGGTCGAACTCCCACTCTCTTGCGAGAACCGGATTTTGAGTCCGGCGCGTCTGCCAGTTCCGCCATCCGGGCATACATTATCAAAGCAAGGCGGGTGTGTTTCTAACATGCCGCCGCCGGAGGGTCAATCGGCAACAACCAGTCTACGGTGCAATCAGGCGCTCGATAGACGTCGAAATACCTATAGAGCAGAGTTAGGATAATAGGTGATTCGTAGCGGACGGCTATGGAATAAAGAGGAGAACTTACGCATGCAGACGAATGCCGCCGAGGTCGTCCGAGTGCATGACCTCACGCACGATGTCCGTGAGATTGACTTGCGATTGATCTCACCAGCGACGCTGGACTTTCAGGCAGGACAATTCATTTCCTTCGAGATTCCCATCAAAGGAAAGCCGTATCCGTTGACTCGTGCCTATTCGATTGCCTCACCACCCAGTCGACGGGACCACCTGACGTTGATCTTCAACCGCATAGACCACGGACCAGGATCGACCTTTCTCTTTGGGCTCAAACCCGGCGACCAGGTCCAGTTCAAAGGGCCGGCGGGAAGCTTTCGTCTGCGTGACGATGCGCCGCGCAATCTGCTGTTTGTCGCGACCGGTACGGGGATTGCCCCGATCCGATCAATGCTCCATACCCTGTTACCCCAAGCCACCCAGCAGGTCATGTCCTTGCTCTGGGGGCTCCGCGCCCAACGGGACCTGTACTATCAGGAAGAACTGCACGAGCTAGCAGCCCGGCATCCCATGTTTCACAGTACCGTCACATTGTCTCGTCCCGATCCGGGATGGACCGGTCCAACCGGTCGCGTCACCGCACTGGTGCAGGAGCGTGTCAAGACGGTGGACAACCTCGCCGTGTATCTCTGCGGAAACGGCGGGATGATCAAGGATGTCACCGACTTTCTCCGCTCGAACGGCCTCTGCCCGATCTATCGAGAAAAGTGGTACGACGAAGAG
>DCZN01000065.1:84396-84710 GCA_002331625.1 Nitrospira sp. UBA2083
TACAGGAGGATGTCGGTGCCCGCCGACGCCGGATTAACGAAGAGCTTTGGGGCGCCGATCAGCTGAATCTCGATCTCCGCCGCTGTATCCGCATCGGTGCTGCCCGATAGGATCCCACCGCTATACCGGAGCTGGCCCGCCGCTGTAAAGGCCGCGCTGCCTATGTAGGTGAAGGCCTGGTTGCCNNGAAAAGTGGTACGACGAAGAGGAAAAGAATGAAGAGTAAGGACAGCCCGTTGGGGTTATCTGTCAAGCACCCTCATGCTTCACCTATTCGATGACACAGCTCACGCTCTGTGCGTTCATGCCACGGC
>DCZN01000065.1:84919-128335 GCA_002331625.1 Nitrospira sp. UBA2083
TGTAGGTGAAGGCCTGGTTGCCGGCTACCAACGCATTGGCGTCGATATCTCTCAGGTCAATCCGGTCTTCCTTCTCCACACCGTTCCCTTCAAAACCATTGATCTTATCCCTGCCTGCCCCAGCGGGGCTGTCGCTGATAAGATGGTAAGCGAAGGTCGTCTCATCATCAACCTCAGGGTCATCCCATAGGATATCGGCCCCAGCCCCTCCGTTCATCGTGGAATGGTAAGTGTGGACCACGCCGCGGCTCGTGCTAGACAGGATATCATTCCCGTCGCCACCGTTAAGTACGGCACTGCTATCACGGACAAGGAGTTCGTCATTGCCGGCCCCGCCGTTGAGCGTGCTGTTGTCGGCCAGACCAAGCAGCAGGACATCGTTGCCAGCCTCGCCATTGAGCGTGAACTGGGCTCCAACGCCTCGAAGCTCGTCATTGAACTTCGAGCCAGTAAGGTTCTCAATACTCACGAGCGTGTCAGAGCCGCCCCCTCCGTTGCCCTGCCCTTCCACCACATTATCGATGTTGATATCGAGGCTGACTGCGACGCCCGATGTCGCTGTAGCATAGGAAGCGGTGTCGATCCCGGCACCACCGTTTAACCTGTCGTTGCCATTGCCGCCTTTGAGCATGTCGTTGCCAGCGAGGCCCTGGAGCACGTTATTGGCGGCATTGCCAGTGAGCGTGTCGTTGAAGGGCGTGCCGGTGAGATTCTCGATACTCACGAGCCGGTCAAGGCCAGCCCCTCCGGTATTCTGTGCGCCCATCAGATTGAGGTTAACTGTTACGCCTGCGGTCGCCCCGATGAAACTCTGACCCGCAACAGATCCGTTACTGTAGTCGGCGGTGTCGATCCCGAGCCCTCCATTTAACAGGTCATTGCCCACGCCGCCGTTGAGGCGGTCATTCCCGCTAAGCCCAAACAATTGATCGTTACCACCACGTCCAAACAGATTGTCCGGATTAGCTGTGCCGGAGAGGGTGTTGTTATTGTTATTGCCGAACATGTTCGCCATGATTGTCTCCTCTGTTGGTTGTTGTATTCCCCCTAACCACAATTGTCAGCCTGGGTAGTCGAGAAGCAACGACTCCCATGGCAATGACGTGTCTGCTGGACCACAGCAAACTTGATGCCGAATGAGGTAGGAATACCAACAACACTGGGCAGATTCCGATGGTACGTATTTTCAACAGGATCTGATCTGCTTATCGAGTTGTACGTAGGCCATCCTCCATGCTGGTCTTCGATGGTGTATCAAAAGAGATTCGGTTGGCTGGATTGAATTGGATTCAATGGCGGGGGTAACTGAAGAGTCAGTGTCGATAACTGTCTTGGACAATCAGTTGGCTTACAAATGTGTGAGCTTGGACTCGCAACATTTCATACCCAACAACCTCTCGATCAAAAAATCGGTCTTCATCAACTCTTACCTTTTCTTCATCGGAACACCTCTGGTAGAATGCAGCTGTCGGTACGAGTTGAATTTGAGTCCTGGATTCTTTGACCTATTTCGGCTTCGAAAAAAGGAGCGCTCCAGATATGGCAGACGTGTCGTGTGTGACATGCGGACAAACCGGCGAAGCGATTACGGTTCCCCTGTTTCTCGGCAAGCTTGAAGCAGAGATCAAAAGCAAGGTCTGCACCGGCTGCTGGAAGAAGTGGGAAGGTATGCGGGTGATGGTGATTAATGAATACCAGGTCAATCTCGGCGACGAGAGCGGACGCGAGTTAGTACGCAAGCAGATGAAAGCGTTCTTGAAGCTCGGCGAACAGGTCGACGCCTCGAAAGTCGCCGAGAACTATCGTCCGCCAAGCAACTGACATCGTCACTCCGTCCCAGATCAGGCAGGCACGAGAGCCATCTTTTCCTCTGCTTTGTCGCCGACTTCGTTGACATGACGATTCCGAAAGTGGTAGCGTAGTTTGTTCTACGGTCGACCGAAGCTTCCATTCTTAGGGACACAGATGATCTCGCAAATGCAGGTCAAGGGGCTCATGTTTGACCCCTATAACAATGCATATATCGTCATCCTCCGAGACGATGAGCAAGCTGAAATGCTCCCGATCTGGCTGGGCAAAGCAGAGGCAAGTTCGATCAGCTTGGCGCTCGAGAACGTCGCCCCGCCCCGTCCCATGACGCATGACTTCATGAAGTCCTATTTGGATGCATTTCAAGCCAAAGTCATCAGCGTGGTCATTACCGACCTGAATGAGAATACGTACTTTGCCAAGGTCCATTTGATGTACGGGGATTCCGAATATACCGTGGACTCGCGTCCCAGCGATGCCATTGCCCTGGCCCTTCGAAGCCAGGCGCCGATTTTTGCGAGTGAGTCTGTGATTCGAAAACAAAGTTCAGAAGAACTCGGCCAGTGGTTGGAAAATTTGAAGCCTGAAGATTTCGGCAAGCTGGATTCTTGACAAGGTATTCGTGATGGACGGTTCCTCATCTCAGCCCAGTGACTCGCTCATTCAGCTCCTCGTTGATCGAGTAGTCGAAGACCCCACTACGGATACACGGATCCTGGTGTTGACTCGCGCTGACGGTGGAACCGAACACTTCATGGTCTGGGTCGGATCGTCCGAAGGCGAAGCGATCAAACGCGCGTTAGATACCTCGGTGACTCCGCGACCCATGAGCCATGATTTGATTAAGAGTTTCGGTGAGCACCTTGGGATCAAGATGGAACGAGTGGTGCTGACCGATGTCAAAAGCAGCACCTATTATGCGACCGTCTTTCTAGAAAACAAGGGTGTCGCACGGACGGTCGACGCACGACCCAGTGACGCCATCGCATTGGCGCTCCGCTGCCAGGCGCCCATTTATGTGACGCAGGATGTGTGGCGACGGCGCAGCGGGCAACAGCTGGACACATGGCTCGCGAAGCTGGAAACAAAGAATATCGGTGCTCAGGAAGTCTAAGCTCGAGAGAATACGTCTATATTGTCAACTGATTCTATTACCACAGTGGAGAACATCATGACGACGACCTACTTTGAGAATCCGGTTCATGTGAAAGAGACCTGGCACCTCGTCAATGCCGAGGGAAAAACCCTGGGCCGCTTGGCCGCACGAGTGGCTGGTGTGTTACGGGGCAAACATCGCCCGACCTTCACCCCGAATGTCGATATGGGCGATCATGTGGTCATTGTGAATGCCGAGAAGATTGAATTGACCGGCGGAAAAATGGAAACAAAGCTTTACCGCCGCCATACAGGGTATCCCGGAGGTCTGAAAACGGCTTCAGCCAAGCATGTATTTCAAAAAGATCCGACTCAACTCTTGATCAAAGCGATCGAGGGGATGCTTCCTAAGACTCCGCTTGGGAACGGCATGGCACGAAAACTCCGTGTGTACGTCGGGCCTGACCATCCGCATCACGCTCAACGTCCGGAACCGATAACTCTGTAGAGAGACCTTTTCATAACCAGAAGGAGATATGTCGCATGGCAGCGGTGACACAGTATGCAACAGGGCGGAGAAAATGCGCAGTCGCGAGGGCCTGGGTGACAGGGACGGCGGGTGAGATTACCGTGAACGACAAACCGTTGGAACAAGCCTTTCCTCGCCTGACGCTCCGGCAAATCATTCAACTGCCGCTCGAGATGGCCGGTCTGATGGGCAAGTATTCGATCAGCGCAACCGTGTATGGCGGTGGACCGACCGGACAAGCAGGCGCGCTACGTCATGCGATCGCGCGGGCACTGGTGGCCATGACTCCTGCAACCCGCAGTCCTTTAAAAAAGGAAGGGTTGCTGACTCGAGATTCACGCGTGAAGGAACGGAAAAAATACGGACAAAAGGGAGCGCGCAAGCGATTCCAATACTCCAAACGGTAAGCATCGGAGCCAGCGACACAAAAAGGGAAGGCTCCAATGCCTTCCCTTTTTTATATCTGCGCTGCGGAGTCCAGACGACTCTGATAGGGGATTGACAGATGGGCCAGAAATTTCGAGTCGCCATCGCAGGCGCCAGTGGGTATGCGGGCGCGGAATTGGTACGCCTGGCCACGGCTCATCCCTTTTTCACGATCACCGCCGTCACTTCTGAAAAGTCAGCCGGGCATTTTGTGTCGTCCGTCTTTCCAAGCTTGAAAGGCATCGTCGATCATCGATTCGAAGCGCTGGCGCCGGAAACCTTGGCTGACCGGGCGGACGCAATCTTTCTCGCGCTCCCCCATACGAAATCTCAAGACCCTGTTGCCGTCTGTACCAAGGCTGGCAAGTATGTCGTTGATCTCAGCGCCGATTACCGCCTGAAGGACGTTCGCACGTATGAGCAGTGGTATCAGACTCCACACACCCATCCGCGACTCCTGCAGGAAGCCGTGTACGGGTTACCGGAGCTGCATCGGAGTGCCATAGCACAGGCCAAACTCGTGGCGTCGCCCGGTTGTTATCCCACGGCGGCTATTCTCCAGTTGGCTCCTCTCGTTGCCAAAGGGCTGGTGCAACCCGAGACGATCGTCATCGATGCAAAATCCGGTGTGTCAGGAGCGGGACGGAGTCCGGCCCTCCCCTACCATTTCCCCGAAGCACACGAGTCTCTGGAGCCCTACAAGATCGGGCAACATCGCCATACACCGGAAATCGAACAAGAACTGTCCGGCCTGATGCCAAAGGTCGGCCCGGTCACCGTCACATTTACCCCTCATCTCGTTCCCATGAATCGGGGGATCTTAAGCACAGCCTACTGCAAAGTGACTCCAGCAATGCCGCTCCCAGACCTTCGATCTCTGTACCGGGAGTTCTATAAAGGCGAACGGTTTGTTCGACTGCACGAGGACGTCGTTCCCAACCCACGCTACATTAAGGGCACCAACTACTGCGATGTCGGGGTCTATGTGGATTCGCGAGCCGGCTGGGTGGTGACGGTGGCAGCGGTCGACAATCTCGTCAAGGGAGCGGCCGGTCAAGCGATTCAAGCGATGAATCTCATGCTCGGTCTTCCAGAGGAGACCGGTCTGACGGCTCCCGGCAGTTATCCGTAATCACATCCTCTTCGTACTCGCGGCATGGACCGATCGCTTACCCTGCACACCGTCTTATGAAACCAAAACACAATGCGGGCATTACCGCGCCGCTCGGATTTCAAGCGGCCGGGATACACTGCGGGATCAAGAAACCTGCGCTGCTGGATCTTGCGCTCTGCGTATCCGAAGTGAGCGGACCGATCGCCGGTGTGTTCACGAAGAATCGAGTCGCCGCCGCCCCAGTGCTTCTCGACCGCCGTCATCTTCGCCACCATTGCGGGCGGGCAATTATCGTCAATAGCGGCAATGCCAACGCCTGCACGGGCGAACAGGGATTGATCGCGGCCGCCACGATGGCCAAGACCGTGGCACGACATCTTTCCGTTCCCGTGTACCAGGTCTTTGTGGGTTCGACCGGCGTGATCGGGCGGACGCTTCCGATTGATCGCATCACATCCGCCATTCCCACATTGATCTCGCGATTGAGCTCAAAGGGAGGCGCCCAAGCCGCCCGAGCCATTTTAACCACGGATTTGCGTCCCAAAACGGTTTCCCTGCATGCGAGAATCGGCGGTCGCGTCGTCACCATCGGAGGTATGGCAAAGGGGTCTGGGATGATCCATCCCAATATGGCGACCATGCTGGCTTACCTGACGACCGATGCGAACATTACGCCGCCCGCCCTCCAGCAGGCACTGAAGGCTGCCGTCGATCAATCCTTCAACTGTATTTCGGTCGATGGGGATACCAGTACCAACGACACCGTTCTCTGCCTGGCCAACGGCCTCGCCAACAACCAGCCATTACAGCACGGCACCAAAGCCTATGGTGACTTCGAGCGACTCTTAACGGATGCCGCACGGGAATTGGCGCTCAAGATTTGCCGGGACGGAGAAGGGGTCACTAAAATCGTTACTGTGCTGGTCGAAGGAGCCAACACGACAGCCGCTGCGAAACGAGTTGCTGAAACCGTCGCGACGTCCAATTTGGTGAAGACAGCCCTTTTTGGAGAAGATGCCAATTGGGGCAGAGTCATGGCAGCTGTGGGTCGATCCGGGGTTCCTATTAATCCCACGAAGGTGACGGTGCGCTTCGACGATATCGAGATGGTACAGCAGGGCGTCGGAACAGGGCTCAATACGGAGAAGAAGATCGCGCAGGTCTTCAAACGAAAAGAGTTTACCATCGCCATTCATCTCGGTCAGGGTGCGGCGAGTGCGCATATGTGGACCACCGATCTTTCGTATGACTATGTGCGTATCAACGCAAGCTATCGATCCTAGCTCAAAGACTGATTGCAGCTTGAATCCTCGTTGCGACTATGGTAGCGTCCTCGGTCTGTGTTTGACAGGTGCCAATTCCACAACATAAGAGAGCTGGCACATACTACAACAATCACTATCAGCGCTCGTACGCTGCGTGGCTTGAGAATAAGGGAAGCGGTTCCCTCACCCTAAATTGTGGGTGCTCTGCAAGCCTGAAGGGAGGTGAAGGCATGGGAGTCGTGGCAATCAAGGAATTGTTAGAAGCCGGCGTTCATTTTGGACATCAGACGAATCGTTGGAATCCCAAAATGAAGAGGTTTCTCTTCGGCGAACGCAGCGGGATTTACATCATTGATCTTCAACAAACCGTCGCGCGGATGGAACAGACCTATGCCTTCGTCCGAGACCTCGTCGCAGCCGGAGACTCTATCTTGTTTGTCGGGACGAAACGACAGGCGGCTGAAATTCTCGAAGAAGAGGCCAAGCGGGCCAACATGTATTTCGTCAATCAACGGTGGCTGGGAGGAATGCTGACCAATTTCCAGACCATTCGACGCAGTATCGATAAGATGAAGAAAATGGAGAACACCCTGCTGAACCCCAGCGAGCATGGTCTCAAGAAGAAAGAAATCCTGCTCATGCAAAAGGATATCACCAAGCTCCAAAAATACTTGTCGGGCATCAAGAACATGCGCAGCCTTCCTGGCGCAGTGTTTGTGCTCGACACGAGAATTGAAAAGATCGCGGTTCAAGAAGCGAAACGACTCGATATTCCGGTCATTGCAATCTTGGACAGCAATTGCGACCCGGATGACATTACCTATCCGATTCCCGGAAATGACGATGCCATCCGTTCCATTAAGTTGATTACGTCTAAGATTGCGGACGCCTGCATCGAAGGTGCCCACGTGAAGGCCCAGCGCGAGGAAGCGGAATTTCAGTCAGCGCCTGCCGGCGGCGACAAGAAGCCTGCCCTGCGTGCCGAGAGTGTTCCCGTTTCATAAGAGTCGACCGGTCGATCTGTTGACACACTTATTTTCAATGACATTCTGAAGGAAGAGAGAACCATGGCAGGATCCAGTCAGCTGGTGAAGGAACTTCGCGAAAAGACAGGGGCCGGTATTCTGGATTGTCAGAAAGCCCTCACTGAGAACGGACAGGACGTCGAAAAAGCCATCGACTATTTGCGGCAAAAAGGCCTCGCGGCGGCGGCCAAGAAAGCCGGACGTGAAACCAACCAAGGGCTCATTCATTCCTACATTCATATGGGTGGCAAAATCGGTGTCTTGATCGAGGTGAACTGCGAAACCGATTTCGTCGCACGGAACGAGGAGTTTAAAGCGTTCGTCAATGATCTTGCGCTACAGGTGGCGGCTGCAAAGCCTTCATTTGTGAAACGCGAGGATGTTCCCATGGATGTTGCTGAGAAAGAAAAAACGATCTATGAAGGGCAAGCCAGGGAAATGGGTAAGCCTCCTGCCGCATGGCCGAAGATCGTCGAAGGCAAACTCGAAAAGTTCTACCAGGAAAACTGCCTGATGGAACAATCGTTCATCAAAGATCCCGCCGTGACGGTCAAAGATCTCCTCGCACAGAAGATCTCGAAGATCGGCGAAAACATGAATATTCGCCGGTTCACCCGCTATCAGTTAGGCGAAGCATGAGCTCTGCCAAATACCAACGTCTCCTTCTGAAGGTCAGTGGGGAGATGTTGGCTGGTGAGCAGGGGTACGGCATCCAGCCATCCGTTCTGGAAAGCCTCGCTGAGGAAATTGCTTCCGTTGTCGCCCTTGAGGTTCAAGTCGCCGTCGTCATCGGCGGCGGTAATATTTTCCGTGGCATTGCGGCCAGTGCATCAGGGATGGAACGCGCCTCGGCTGATTATATGGGGATGCTGGCAACGGTGCTGAATGCGCTGGCACTCCAGAATGCGCTGGAACGGATCGGGATCATCACCCGCGTGCAATCCGCCATTGAAATGCGTCAGCTCGCAGAAGGGTACATCCGGCGACGAGCGATCCGCCACCTTGAAAAAAGCCGCGTGGTCATTTTTGCCGCTGGCACGGGCAACCCCTATTTCTCGACCGATACGGCCGCGGTCCTGCGTGCGATGGAGATCAGCGCACAAGTCATCATGAAGGGAACAAAAGTCGACGGTATCTATGACGCAGATCCTGTTCCGAATCCGTCGGCAAAGAAGTACGACAAGATTTCCTTTCTGTCCATTCTCAACCAGAAGCTCAAGGTTATGGACTCAACGGCCATCAGCCTCTGTATGGATAATAAATTGCCGCTCATCGTGTTCAACCTGAAGGTCAAGGGCAACTTTAAACGTGTCGCACTAGGCGAGCCGATCGGAACGCTGGTCACGCTCGGCGATCGCTGATTCTCCACGAGGTATCCTCATGTCCAACGCAGCTCCAGTTCGGCAAGCATTTATCACGCATATGGATCAAGCGCTCGAACACTTGCGAAAAGACCTCTCCGGGCTTCGAACAGGCCGGGCTTCCGTGGCCCTGCTGGACGGCATTCGTGTCGACTATTATGGAACCATGACGCCATTAAAACAGATCGCCAATATCTCCACGCCTGAAGCCCGTTTGATCACCATCCAACCCTGGGAACCCAAACTGATCAAGGAAATCGAGAAAGCCATCTCCAATTCAGGATTGGGCGTGACCCCGTCAAACGACGGAAAAATGATTCGGGTCCCACTGCCAGCCCTGACGGAAGAACGCCGCAAGGAATTGACCAAAATCTGCAAGAAGCACGGCGAGGATACGAAGGTACAGATTCGAGGATTTCGACGCGAGGCGAATGAAGAGTTGAAGAAACTCCAAAAAGATGCGAAGCTCACCGAGGATGACCTGCGCAAGGCGGAGCAGGAGACTCAAAAACTGATCGAGCAATACGGGCAAAAGATCGATGATGTGATCAAGAAAAAGGAACAGGAAATCATGGAAGTCTGAGCCCAGCTTCCTGATTGTCACTGCATCGCGTGCCAACTACCACAACTTTCCATCCAACTTACGCCACCATTGATCTGACGGCCCTAGGCCACAATCTCTCTCAATTTCGCCGAGTCCTCTCCCCTGGGTGCGACGTGATGGCGGTGGTCAAGGCCAACGCCTATGGGCATGGAGCACTTGAAACATCACGGGCACTGGTACAACAGGGTGTCACCCGCCTCGCTGTTTTCTCGACCGAGGAAGGGGTCGAACTTCGTCAGGGAGACATCGCCGTCCCCATCGTTGTCTTGGGACCCATCTTCCGGGAACAGATCGGAGATCTCTTGGCTCATCGCTTGACTCCTGTGGTGAGCGATCTGTCGATGCTTGCCGCACTAGCCGATGCCGCTCGCCCGCGTTCAGTACCCTATCCGGTCCATCTCAAGGTGGAAACGGGTATGGGTCGGTTAGGTCTCACGCAGGAAGAACTGGAAACGCTTCTTGGCTCACAAACGTTTTCCCCGTCCTTGCAGTTTGAAGGATTCATGTCGCATCTGGCTGATAGTGACGGTGTTTTGCCAGACGCCACAGAAGAGCAGCTCGTCCGCTTCAATCGAGCGTGTAAAGTGGTTGTTGATGGAGGACATCGTGTTCCGCTCGTGCACCTGGCCAATAGCTGTGGAGCAGTTCGTTTTCCTTCAACTCATTTCTCCCTCGTGCGGCCTGGTATCATGTTATACGGATACCATACCCTTCCCAGCGCGGTTGAATCTCCTGAGCTGAGACCTGTGCTGTCGCTCAAGACCTGTATCGCTCAACTCCGAACCATCCACCCAGGGGATACGGTCAGTTACAATCGAACCTTTACGGCAACGCGCCCCACCCGCCTAGCCGTCCTCCCGATCGGCTATGCCGATGGATTAAACCGACGGCTGTCGAATTGTGGTATGGTCCTCATTCGAGGACATCGCGTCCCCATCGTCGGACGGGTATGCATGGATATGGTGATGGTGGACGTTACGACAGTCCCCGACGCTGTTGTCGGTGATGAAGTGGTCCTGATCGGTCGACAAGGGAGCGAACAGATTACTGCCCAGGATATCGGGGAATGGACCGGAACGATTTCATATGAAGTGCTTTGCGCAATTAGTCCAAAGATTCCAAGGCGCTATCACTCTTGATGAATGTTTGGCGACCAGTCATCCATGGCGAGCCAGATAAGCCACGGTGTGGTCGAATTCAATTTGACGTATCAAAAACTTATACGTACCGAAAACCCGCCCGCATGCAAGGTCGAATCGTAACGTCCATTCACCGATGTTCGAATGCCGGTATTCCCAGCAATTGTGCGCGGCTCATAGAGGAACGCCTGATAAAATAGGTCCACGCCGACCAATTTTGGCTTTAGGGCCCCGATTCCCAAACTACCGCAACTCATAAGCCCCAGGAACGATCCATTTTTCTGACAGAGCAACCCAATACCTGTTGAAATGACATGCAGGTCAGCCGATGGGACACCGGGGTTAAACGTGAGATCTGGTACCTGCGTTTGCTGATTGGTATAGCCAGCTCGGAGGGCAATCTCCCAACCTGGCAGTCGATCGATCTTGAACCATCGATGTTCTGTCCCGACCAGAATAGCATAGGTACTCTTCCAATTTTGTGGCTGGGCAATGACCGCCCCATTGGCCAGATGGATATCCAAATTGCGGACGGATTTCCAGCCTACGTAATCGACGTTCAATTCAACTTTCCACTCGCGTTCGTTATTTCGGACCGGCCAGACCGCGATTCCACCTGTAATGACCTGTGGTAATACCAACGTCGTCGTCGCATCTTGGATCTTCACGCCGTTGGCCAACAAGGCTCCGTCCAGATGAAGTGTAGCTTGGCTTCTGTATACCACGGCAAGATTCGCGACCGGTCGCCCATCTCCGTTCCGGAGAGCAGTGTACAAGGCACCGAGATTGAATCCGGGAGCTGTGTCTTTGCCGTTAAATTCTAGCCGGCTTCCAGCAGGCGCTAATCCCCCAGGTGAAACAGATTGTAGTTCTGCATGTCCTTCACCGAAGAAACTCGCAAAGGTATAGATGTCTGCTCCTGCACCGACTGAAAGATCTGGGAGTAGCTGATAGGCAACCGTGGGTTTGATATCGAACAACGGGAGTGCGGTAAACGTCGTGAGGGCCTGAAAGGGACTGTCATCAGGCCATCTCATCACCGAACCAAAGGGAGTTGTGATTCCAACTCCTACCGTCCACCGGTTCAGGAAGGACACGCCAAGGTCTTGAAGATTTGCCGTGATATACCCATGGCCTGGACCCGGCCATGCAAATGCTCCGTCATGGTCGCCGGTTGTCGAGAGTCCTGTCGGACTCCGAAAGTCGGTTGTCCCTCCCACGAAAGTAACTCCACCCATCATTTGCACACCACGAAGCTGGGTCATGCCAGCTGGGTTATAGTGAAGGGCGGACGGATTGTCTGCCTGTGCAGCAAAGGCATTACCCATCCCGGACGCAGCCGCTCCCTGACCATACACTCGTGGCACTTGGGCTGAGGCGGGAGAACTCGCACAGACGAAGCCGGCCAAGACAAGGATTGTGAGTCCCACACGCAGATGAGTCCGAGCCCGATTCAACGTAGCAAACCTCCTCGCTTTCCGATCAGTCTCGGATGGTTCGGAATAAGGATCGTCAAATCCTGATCAGGCACGTTGGAACCACCTGTTCATCATCTGCTGGAGTTCACTCGCATCAAACGGCTTCAGGAGGTAGGCTTGGGCTCCCAAGCCGATCGCCCGAACCGCGAGTTCCTGGGAACCTGACGCAGTGATCATGATGATAGGAAGATGCTGATTGGTCAGCCGGACCCGTCGTAACACTTCCAACCCATCGATCTGGCCGATGCCGATATCGAGGATCATCCCATCAAACTCTCGTGCCTCGAGCATCGCCAGCGCCTGCCCGCCGTCGATTGCTGAGAACGTGTGGTAACCGCCTGCCTTCAACCGATCATGCAGCAGTTGCTGAATATCAGGATCATCATCGACAACGAGGATCTGTTGACTTGCGGTATGAGACTCAAGCAGGGGCGGTGTCGTTGTTGCGTGGACGGGAATCGTAAAGGAGAGCTCCGCCCCGCCCTCTGGACGGTTGTGTGCTGAAACCTCCCCGCCTTGGGCTTCCACCAACGTTTTCACGATTGAAAGCCCTAGGCCCAACCCTTTTGGGCCCGTGCGCTGTCCCTGTTGAATGCGGTAGAACGGATCAAAAATCTTGTCGAGGTGTTCGGGAGGAATGCCGGGACCGGTATCTCGAACCAAGACGGTTGCTGCGCGATGATTCGGCAGTGTGCAGATCACCGTCACATTTCCTCCGGGTGGAGTGAACTTAATGGCGTTTTGTACGAGATTGACCACGGTCTGAATCAATCGGTCACGATCCGCCCAGACGATCACATCGGGGTCGGCGCAACAAAACTCCAACCGTTGTTGCTTCGCCTGCGCCAATGGCTTGAGTTGCTCAATGACATCAGCAATACACGGTTCAAGCGCGATATCAGCAGGATGCACGTCTAGACGCCCCGTCTCGATACGCGTACGATCGAGCAGATCCTCGATCATGCGCACCAAACGATCTGAGTTGTCCGACATGCGCACGAGATAGCGCTGCTGCTTCTCATTCAACGGTCCGGTCAGTCCGTCGAGCAGGTTTTGAATGAAACCCTTGATAGACGTGAGGGGTGTTCTCAACTCATGGGACACGTGAGAAAGGAATTGCGCCCGTAACCGATCCGCCCGTTCAAGGGCTTCCGTGCGCTCTTTGACCTTGACTTCCAACCCCTGATTCCACTCTTCGATCTGCTGGTACGCCGAGGCGTTGTCTAATGCGATAGAAACTTGATTTGCGACCGTCGTCATCAACTCCAGATCGTCTTCCGTCACGCTTTGGTTATGCGCACGATCGACTGTCAACATCCCCCAGATACGATCTTTCGCTTTAATCGGAACCACGACCAAGGCCTTGGTTCCGCTCAGTTCGGCCAAACGTTGGTTAAGGGGATGGAGGCGTTGCCGTATCACCTCGATGTCTTTGACCAATAACGGACGCCCTTGAAGGACGACTGTCCCTTCGGGGCTTTCACCGTCAGTGATCGGAATACGACACGACTGGGCAAACGTTTCAACCTCAGGCGGTGCACCGATCAACTGGATGTGCTGGACGGTATTCTCAGAGGCGTCAAACATGGACACCATGGCACTGTTGTAGTTGAGCTCGTGTGTCAGTGCTTCCAACACCTGGTGTAAGAGTGCCCCGCGTTCGAAGGTGGAGTTAAATGAAAGCCCTGCTCGATGCAGGGCGGTCAATTGGGCCACTTTTCGGCGCAATTCCACCCGCATCTGCTCTTGTTCCAGATAGGCTTCACGCAATTCCTCGTGACGGGATTCCACGAACGTGATCTGCTCCTGAATCAAGGCCTCGCGTCGCTCGCTCTCACGAAGCAGGCGTCGATTCACCATGATGCCGACCACGAGGATCGGGCACACCCCGACCAACAACACCTCACCCAGACTCACCATGGGATTCAACACACCGGCCCCTGCCATGAGGGCAAGGCCCACGACTCCCCCCCAGACAAACGAGGTCAAACTCTGCTTCGCATGATGGGACGGTTCAACGCGTGTCGCCGCCGAAGAATGGGCGTTCGAGGCATTCTCTACCCCGGTAACCGGTTCACTTATCAGTCGTGTCGGGCGAAACTCTTCAAGGGATGCGGATCTTCGCCAGAATCGCTTCCGAGACCGGCTGTCGTCTTGCCATCGAATCGTCCACTGGCACCAGTCATCATCGTTGCCGATACAGGAGGTCTCGATCACTTCTGCATGAGAAAGGCCGTGAATGCGATCAGCCATGGCCACCATGATGCCCTGGGCAGACTGACACACCAGGCAAGCACACCGCCTGCGATACGGCCCGAACTGCCGAAGCGTTCGTTCGGTAAACCGCATGCCCACCGCCGCTGTGCTGCTCGTGACCTCCACCACACGGAACTCGACCGACCCAGATGTAAACTTATTCCCAAAGTAAGGAAACATCGTGTAGATCTGTGAGAGAGAAAATGGTCGAGTCAGGGCGAGCATGATGGGAGATACCTTCTCCGCCCCGGCTTTGAAGGCAAACCGGGGATCACCCGAGATCCGTTCACAGAATTCATAGAGATAGCTGGTAAATTCGTAGGAGTAACTGTTCCAAGGATTCTTCAAAAACTCCGGCGTGACATGATAGACCGGGTCCTTAATGTGGTCATTCAACAGGCTGCACAACTCCTCGACGGCTTCTTTCCCGGCTGATGCGCTTCTATCGGTCGTCACCAACTTCTCTAAAAAGACCGTGACAGCTCTGATACTGACACCGCTAAGGTCCCGGATCGTCTGACCCTGCTCATCCAAACCGAACGGACGAAACACCATCGCACCCTGCTCAAGGATGGTGCGATCTTTAGGGAGGAGTTCGACGTTCGGCAGGGATGTGGTCTCGACGATGTCCACCGTGCTACTGGTCATGGCATCATCCTTCAGACAATACTGAGACAGAACCAGGCGTGGTACTCGGCACAGTCAACCTGCCAACGGTACAGAGACCGTACAGCCCCATAGGTGTTGATTTCTCGTATACTTCAGCTCAGGAATAGCACGTATGGCTCGCCGAGTATATCGACGACCTCTAGGCTTTGCAATACAATGACGTGCCCCCTTGCCTCGGTGGGGGAGAGCTGGTCAAAAGATGGGATGTTCTGTGGAAGAAACCTCTGAGTGTCTGCTCCGTTCGGCCGAGGAGACACATCCACCCGGCCGATCGTTGAGGAAGATACCCCTACTGTTTCACTGCCCGCTTGAGTTTCTTCTCAACACTCGCAACTTTGCTCCGGAGACGCCCTGAATAGCCCTTCCGATAGTCCACCTTGATCGTGCAGGAAATACGGCTACAATCTTTTTTCATCCGCTCATAGCATTGCTGCACCACTGCGAAGACCTCTTCCCATTCGCCTTCTATGACCGTCCCCATCGGGTTTAATCGATAGGCGATTCCACTCTTATCGATAATATCGAGAGAGCGAGCCACATATTTCCCCACGCTCTCGCTTTTTCCCAACGGCGACATACTGAATTCTAGTAGGACCATCGCTTCTCCTATTGTTGCTGAGCATCAGCTTGGATGGTCGACGATGTCTGAGACCGTCGTTCCATCCATACTTTGGGATATCGCACTTTACCGAGGAAACGAAACCCATCTAACGCGTCACGAAGCAGGGCTCGCCGCTTGTCCGCATCCGGCTCATTCGCTTTGGCCTGTTCACGAAGTTCCCCAAGCCATTCCACGAACTCTCTGAATTCGGTGTCGAGGATCTGCTCCAAATCCTCCTTCATAAACCCGGAAAGCGCCGGCGCCACCCCACTGGTGCTGATCGCCACACGCACATGTCCCGCCGCAACGACCGCCGGCATTGTGACGCTGCTCGCCTCGGGATAGTCGACCGACCACAGCAGCACCTTCTTTTCTCTCGCTTTCGCCGACAGCATCTGTGCAAAGTCACGATCGCCTCGAATGGTATTGAGAATGAGAATGACATGTTCCAGGTCTGTGTCACGAACATGACGTCCCCGATGAAGGACTTTGCCGGAGGCAGCCAGTTGGCGTAAGGGTTCATTGAGTGTCGGGCTGATCACCGTAACCCGTGCCCCAGACTCGAGCAGACGTTGGGATTTTTCCGACGCCTCCTCATCGCCACCGATGACGAGTACCGGCCAGCCTTTGACGTCCAAGACCAATGGAAAACCAGGATTGGCAGCCATGCTGTGACTCCTCGTTCGACCAAGGAAGTCAGTATCCGAGAATGGACCTTCATCATGCAAGAGGGATTTTGGAACCCCCTACACCGGGTCCCGTTTGTAAGCGATTCGCTGCTATACTGCAGGGGGAGAAAGAAGAGGGGGTGGTGAGTTGGGTGGTGCAGCACACGTAACGGACGAACACTCAGGCTGAAGGCCGGGAGTTAGGTCTCGGCCGGATCTGCATCAAGCTCCATATTCCAATAAAGATAATCTCGCCAGCTTTCCGGCGTGTTCCGAATGCCGATCGTGATGGTAATAACGGGACTCCAGCGAGGTTTGACGGGCCGTTTCTTCAACTTCATGCCGGCTTCTTCTGGGGTACGCCCGCTTTTCCGATTGTTACATCGCCAACAGGCCGTGACGATATTCTCCCAGGTCTTCTTCCCACCCTTGGCAATGGGCACAACGTGGTCAAACGTCAACTCTTCCGTTCGAAACCGATGGTTGCAATACTGGCAGGTATAGCCGTCCCGCGTAAAAATATTGATGCGTGAAAACTTGACGGCACGATGACTATCTTTTAGTTTGACCAGCTTGAGCAGCCGCATCACCGCGGGGAGCTTAATCGACAGAGAAATTCCATGAATTTCCCGATCGTAGACCTCCAAGACTTCGACCTTGCCTTGCCAGAGCAGCGCAATCGCTTTTTGCCAATGTACGACCCGGAGGGGTTCGTAGGTCGCATTCAGCAGGAGGGTCATTTCCATGCAGGAACCTCATCCCCAATCGAGCCTCCACACCAGGTAGGAGGTATTTGCCAGGGGCAGGACTACAGGTTGATCATTCTATGCCATAAGGTGACGTTGAAATCAAGCAACCGGCCTTCTGGCGCCGCTTCCCGCAAACCAAGGGAGAGAGGATCATCATGACGGATTTCGTCAAAGTTGCCCTCAGGCACGAGATTCCACCCGGTACGGGACGAACTGTGGAGGTTGAGGGGGTTGGGATTGCCATCTTCAACGTCGACGGAGCATTCTACGCGATGGACAACACCTGTCCCCATGCAGGCGGTCCGCTAGGGGAAGGGAAACTGTGTGGCACCGAAGTCGACTGCCCGTGGCATGGCTGGAAATTCGACGTGACCTCTGGAGAACGAGTCGGGAATCCCAACTTCCACGTCACCTGTTGCGAGGTACGGATTCAAGGAGAGGAAGTCCAGATCGTTATCCCGCCGGCACTCAAAGAACCGGCTTAACTTGCCGAGGAACCGGGCAGCGGAGAAAACAGGCGTTGGTCGGTGTCGGGAGGCTTCGGCGTCACTCCATCTGCCGGAAGCGAAGCCGCATTCACCTTCTTGAGATCGAGATGGGCATGCCAAATGAACTCTCGCTCAAACCATTGGCCGCGCACGCTCTGATCGCGTAGTTGAACACGAATCTCATAGATCTGGCCGTCGACGTGCTTGACTCGCCACTCCCCAAGCCGAACCCCCTGCCCACGCTCCTTCATCGCACGAACATGCTCGTTCATCGCCTGTAAGATCGTCGGAAATCCGATCGCAGGATGGTTCTGTACCAAGCTCAAGGCCTCCACCTCGCGCTCGTTCTTGACGCTCGTGCCCGTGGTCGATGGGAGCGTCGTCCAGCCATAGTACAGTACACCCACGAGCAACAGCGTGATGCCGGCAGCCTGAATGATTCTCGGGGTGAACGATTGAGAAGTGGTTCTGCAGTCAGCCATGCTGTGAGTTGTCACCGTACAATTACTGTCAATATTCCACCAGGATGGTGGCATCTTAGGAAGCGGGTCAATTCCTTGTCAATGTCCAGAGGCACGAACAGCCGCTTGTCTGGTGAAAAGCCGGTATGTTACAAGTACGAGTGGCTTTACGATTGTTGCGCGCGTTATGAGTAGGGTGCATGAAGTTCTTTTTGTACGGTGACCTCCTCAATCCCTCACAACTCAACCGGCGGGCTCCAGAACACAGATTTCTGCACCGAGCGACCTTGTCAGACCATACGATTCGGTTCTGCCGATGGTCAGCACAATGGCGGTGCGGGCTCGCCAGTATCGTACCGTCGCCAGGCGAAACGGCCTGGGGCGGGGTATTTGAGCTGACAGACGAAGACGTGAAGATGATGGATCAGTTTGAGCAGGATGTCCCGCAGGGAGCCTATCGTCATCTTCAAGTGACCGTCTCGACCGAGAGCGGGGAAAAGGAACTTGTGACCACCTACGCGGCCAACCCGATCGGCAAATTCAAACCCAAAGACCACTATTTAGATTGGGTCCTGAAGGGACTCAAACAGTGGGAGTTCCCCGAGGACGTGATTCACCAATGGGAGTCGTACCGGCCGAGATGATGCTGGATTTCACAACCGAGTATAGGTTTCAGCGAGCAACGACGAATGGATGTTATTTCCGAGCCGACGGCTGATTGCTGACAGCTGCTTGCTTTATTTCATTGAGGAGACTATGCCAAAACCCAAATATCATATCCTCGTCTGCACTAACTCACGTCCTCCTGGCCACCCCAAACCTTCATGTGGGTCGGCAGGCGCTGCGCAGCTACTCATGGCATTCAATATGGGACTGATGCAGCGATCGGTCCCACCGGGACAGGTGCTGGTGAGCGCCACAGGTTGTCTTGGTCCTTGTGAGCAAGGGCCAACGGTCGTCGTCTATCCCGACAATATCTGGTATTCCAAGGTCACCGAGGTGGATGTCGCCACGATCCTTGATGAACATGTTGCAAAAGGCACGCCGGCCTCGAAGCTGAATCCGGACGCTGTGTGGAAATAACCGTCGACAGCCGATCAACGTGACAGCACTTGATCGTTCACGTTGATCGGTGATAGCGTGTCTCACGACACATGAGCACATCTACCCCTCACGAGCACAAAGCCCATGCACCCAGTACCATCGGGTGCATGGTCATTACCTGTAGTGATACCCGTACGCCCGAAACCGACACAAGCGGTCAGCTGATTCGCAAGCTTTTAGAAGAGCGCGACCATACGGTGGTCGGCTACCATCTCGTGAAGGACGACCCCGCACAGATCCAACTGTGGATCGCGCGAGGCACGGTCAACGAAGCGGTGCAGGCCATCATCATCAATGGCGGCACCGGCATTTCCCGACGAGATTCAACGTTTGAGGCGGTGGACGAGATGTTGGAAAAGCGGCTCGCGGGATTCGGTGAAATCTTTCGGTTACTGACCTATCAAGAGATTGGTTCACCAGCAATCATGAGCCGGGCAACTGCCGGTGTGATCAAAGGCCGCGTCCTCTTTTCCACTCCCGGCTCAGAAAATGCGGTGCGACTGGCAATGAACAAGCTTATTCTTCCAGAACTCGGCCATCTGGTCCAGCAACTCTCCAAATAACAGTAAAGGGTAAATGGTTAGGGGTTAGGGGATCAACGCAAACCTTGGTACACTCTTTCCCCTTCACCCCTCACCGTTTCTAGTCCTGCGAGATCTTCGGTTCAGAATAGCCTGTGTCCAGCGCAATCTTTGACTGTGCATATCGTTTATAGAACGACAAGATGTCGCGCACAGAGACCACCCCCGTGATCTCGCCGTTCTTGGTCACGCCGAGATGCCGTACACCCAGATCAGCCATCATGGCTTGCGCATCATCCACCGATTGGCTGCCTTCGATCGTGCAAATCGGAGCCGTCATGATTTTCTCGATCGTTAATTTGCCCAGCGGCTTTCCCGTGGCCACCCCCCGTCGCACGATGTCGGTATCGGTCACAATTCCGACCAATTGTTTCCCCTTCTTCACCAACAGCGATCCCACCCGTGCCTGACGCATCGTTTTAGCCACACTGGCAATTGAGGCCTTGGGACCGACCGACTTGGGACGTTTCGTCATGATCTGTGCGACAGTAGACATGGCTTCCTCCTTTACGTTGGGGATTCACTTCTGCGAAAGAACGCCGGCCACGCTCACTTAGCTTGGATACAGGGTATCACAGAACGGTGGAGGGCCTCAAAATGTGACGTGATAAGCACCGCGCGATTGAATCCTCAACAGGTCAGCACGATCTTCCCAAAGAATCGTCTGCTGGCCATCAATTCCTGGGCTGTGCGTGCTTCCTGGAGAGGAAATGTGCGATCGAGCACAGCCACCAGCCGTTTCTGACCGACCAGTTCTGCTGCTTTCATCAGTTCCGCCCGCGTCCCCATATAGGAACCTTTGATCGTCAATTGGCGGGAAAATACCGATCGTAGGTTGAGCGTGATCTCTGCGCCGGTCGTCGCGCCACAGGTGATCAAGCGCCCGCCTTTCGCGAGAGATTCGACACAGGTCTCCCAGACCTCCGGCCCGATGTGTTCGATCACCACGTCGACGCCTCGGCCTTCCGTGAGGAGCTTGACTCGCTCCGCCACATTCTCCTTCGCATGGTTGATCACGGCGTCGGCACCCAGGATCACGGCCTTGGGGATCTTGTCATCAGAACCGACCGTGGTCATCACGCGAGCACCGGCCAGCTTCGCCAGCTGAACAGCCATCATCCCGACGCCACTTCCTGCGCCCATGACAAGGACCGTTTCGCCGTACTGTAACCCCGCCAGCGCAAACAGCATGTGCGACGCGGTGACGGAGACGAGTGGAAAGGCGGCAGCCTGCTCGAATACGACATGCTCCGGTATCGGCAGTACATTCCGATATGGGACTTTCACGTACTCCGCATAGCCGCCATGCACCTTGGCTCCCAGGAGATGATAGGTCCGACACATATTGTCCCGCCCAGCCAGACAAAACTCGCAATTCCAGCAACTGATCCCGGGCGACAGGAAGACGCGATCTCCCACGGTCACACGTTCAACTTGACCGCCAACCTCTTCTACCAGACCCGCCACATCCGCTCCTAAAATATGGGGGAACGGAATGGAATAGGCAGGACTCCCCTGCCTGACCCAAATATCAAGATGGTTCAACGCGCAAGCCTTGACCCGAATCAGGACCTCCTCGGGGCCAACCTGCGGAACCGGCCACTCTTCATACAAGAGCTTTTCCGGTCCACCATGTTCCCGAAACAACACCGCCTTCATACGACTCCAATATTCTTAGGTGCTGAGTGTTACGTTTTGAATTGTTTCAAAACACTCCCAACTCACAACTTAAAATCTTAATACCCCTTCCACCACCATCACACAATGCCCACCGACTTGTACTCCTTGGATGACGTCGTCATCCGATTCCACCTGGACAAGAATCCGTGAGGGCCGATCAATCTCGTAGCCTTGCTCGACGAGAATCTCCGTCGTGGGTCCCACCTCAACGATCCCATGGTGGACCAAGTAGGCCCCCAACGCACCAGCAGCACTCCCTGTCGCAGGATCCTCCAAGATCCCAATCTTTGGCGCAAACATCCGCGCATGAACTGAGGTGAACGATTCGACCGTCACCGTCGTGAAAACCATGATGCCGTTGGCGCCAAATCGTTCACAGACAGCGGTGATAGCGGATGCGTCAGGAATGATCGATCGCACAGCCGTGAGAGTCCGCACCGGCACGATCAAAACCGGCAGGCCCGTGGAGACGACCTGAAGTTCCCACTTGGTTTCGACAACGCCGGGTTTCGGTAAGCCGAGAGCCCGACCAACCGAATACACCTCATCAATTGTCTGAATGGGATCGAGAAACTCGGGCTTTGGTTGAGACATGACGACCCGCACGACACGACCCTGTTCCGCATGCAATTCAACCGCAAACAGGCCGATATTACATTCCTGTGTGACATGCGTAACCGGCTCCTGAATAGCAATCCTCCCGAGCTGGGCCAGTACATAAAATGTCCCCAGCACCGGATGCCCGGCAAAGGGAATTTCCTGAGTCGGAGTAAAAATCCGCAACCGAGCCACTGCGGCAGGATCGGTCGGTTGAAAAACGAACACGGTCTCGGACAGGTTCATCTCCCGTGCAATCTGTTGCAGCTCGTCGTCCGTGAGTCCATCCGCGTCAGGAAAGACAGCGACAGGATTGCCACCGAACGGTTGAGAGGTAAAGACATCAGCTTGATAGAATTTTAGAGACCGTTGTTCACCCATGGTCACTCCTGAGCGCGCTTGGATAATGCTTGAAAATCGATTCCCGTCGTGGGACAAGAACCATCGTCATTTGACAGGTCGCACCCTCTTTGAGAGACTTCACCTATGGACCACATCACGGAGCAGGATATCGCCCATGCGTTGGACATTCTGGACCTCACGCTTCCCATCACCACCGAACATCTAGAACGGGCGAAACGCGTCCAGCTTTACAACTGGAATCCGACGCGCTATGCCGCTCTTACCAACAATCCAAAACAATACATGCAGCAGTTTCGGAAGGCTGAAGAGATGACGCGGACCGTTGAAGCAGCCTACGCGTTACTGACGGCTGTCCTCATCCCGGATCCGGAAGGCTCAAACCACGGTTGAAGATTGCGATAAGCTGCTGCACACGCCATGAGAGCAGCCCTCGGCCTTCCTCATTCGACATCGTGACTCGTAACCCGCGACATCCCATCATCACCGAACGACTGTGCGACCGGCCAGGTAATCAAGCCGGAGACACTGTCCGCTGATCCCACCGGCTGCGGCTGCTGCGCATAGATCTGCGGCAACTGGTTCGTCCCAAATTTTGAAATGTACAGGAAGACATGTTCGCGCGAATTGACCCGCACGGCCCAAGGGTGAAAATCGCGCTTATAGAATTCTTCGCACAGTTGCATCGCCTCGAGACAAGACAACGTGCTGGGATCATTTAACGTATAGTAGTAGTCGAGCGGCAAATCATACTCTTCCTGCTTGTGAATCGTGATACCAAATCGTTCAGGGTGACGCACCATCGGCGTATGCCGGTAGGCCACGAAGTAGAACAATTCCAACGAGTGAATCACCGGCTGGTTGTCCAGAACGAACTGCCGGGTTTCCATCGCTTCGTCGAATGTTTCACCCGGGAACCCATAGAACGCCATCACATGGTTCCAAATCCCTGATTTCGCTGCCATCTGAAGATTACGCTGGATCACGCTCTTCTTGGCATGCTTGTCCATAAGGTTCAACACCCGCTCGTTCGCCGACTCCATCCCATAATAGAGCGTGCAGCAACCGGCCTTCGCGGCAAGATCCCAGGTCGCCTGATCTTGCAAGGTCTCTTCAAACCGAATGAGCGTCGTCCACTTAATCCCAACGTCTTGATCGACCAACAGCTGAGAGATCTTCTTGAACAGCGCCGGGGGATAAGACTCATCACTGAACAAGAAGTGTCGGCACTGGTACTTATCCCGTAGCGCCTTGATCTGATCCACCACCAGCTGAGCCGGCATTCCCCGATATTGATCGAAATAGCCTTGGCCATGGTCGCAGAACGTGCAGCGCCCCCAGTAACACCCTCGTGTGGCGAGATAGGGAATGATCAGCTCAGGGACAAAGTACCGATCCAGCGGCATCCCATCAAAGTCCGGGAGAGGCAGCGCCGTGGTTTTCTCGGTATAGACTTCAGGATTGCGGTGAAGACCGGATGCATCCCGGTAGATTAAGTTGGGTACGGAGGCGAGAGGTCTCTGTCCATTCAATGCCTCAATGAGCCAGAGCAGCGCATGCTCACCCTCATAGAGAATGGCCGAGTCAAAGACCTCCGTAAAAAATCGCTCGTGATACACCAGGTCTTCATGCAATCGAGTAATCACATTGCCACCCACCACAAGATGGATCTGCGGAAATGTCTCCTTGATCATCTTGGCGAACGTCAGGCCGGCCAGCAGTTGCATTTGTGTCCCAATAGAAATGCCGACCACGTCCGGCTGTTCCTTCGCGACCTCCGGCATGACCAACTGATTGCACAGATCTCTATAGACGTTCACCTGCTCATCCTCTAAACAGGCGAACACTTCCTTCGAGACACCAGGTCGATAGCCGAGGTTACTTTCCATTGGATAAAAGACGAGTGAGGCGGGATAGTAAGCAGCAGAGATATAGGCCATCGTCTCGCGAAAGGTATTGAGGGCTCCTTCCAATAACTCGGCCTGATAGAATCGTTCGCCACGCACAATCAGCTTGGCATCTTCGGCTCGACTCGCAAGATCGAACACGTCACGTTCACAGGCCTGCTCGACGACGGCCAGCTGATTCATCTCCCGATCGCTCAGGGCACCGGCCCTCTCCTTCTCGTGCAAAAGCTTAAGGTGCATGCCCAACCTGGCCTTCACCCAGATCAGGAACTCCATGCTGAAGAAGTGGTCCCACATCCCGATATTGATATCGCGTTGGATGACGGTATGCCCTGCTTCACGCAGCACAGCAGCCAGAGACGGCAAGGCGAGGTACGGTGCCGTCGGCACCCACTCCGGTGGGAACAGGAGCATGACCTTAGACTGCTTCCGATCTTCTTTCTTGATCGGAACCAAGCCATCGATTTGAACAAGTTCGTTAGCACTCATGGTTTGTCGTTCGAGTTGCACTGGCTGACAAGCTGACAGGATTCAGGCCGACCTCGGGGAGACACTTGTTAGCTTGCGACTTGTCAGCCTGTTAGCCAATCCACATGTCACATTTTCCCCGCCAGCGTCGGCGTCACCCCTGTCGTTTTTACTGACTGATACTGCAGATCCTTCAACTTACTTAAGCCAAACCTTGAAATATAGAGAAAGATGTATTCGCGTGTGTAGAGTCGCAGATCCCAGCCGGGGTTGTGGTTCCGTTCGAACTGTTCGAACACTCGTTCTGCTTCCTCGATACTCATTCCATTCTTCACGGTGTAGTAGTAGTCGAGGGCCAAATCCCACTCAGGATTTTTGTAGGTCGTCACACCCCACTTCTCCGGATGCTTCGCCACCGGATTGTGCCGTCCGAGATCAAAGGTTCCAAATCCGAGCGAATGGACATGGTCCTTGTTCTGCTCAAGAAACTGCACCGACTGCCAGGCCTCCTCTTTTGTCTCGCCGGGAAAGCCGAAGAAACCCATGCAGTGATTCCAGATCCCCGCCTCTGCCGTGAGCCTGAGGTGCTTCGTCATCACTTCAGCTGTCGTGGCCTTGTCCATCATCTGTAAGACTCGCTCAACTCCCGACTCATAGCCGAAGTGGAGATATTTACAGCCTGACTCCTTCGCATCCTGCCACACAGCCTCATCAAGCAGGCTCTTTTCAAACCGCATATGTGTTGTCCAGGTGATACCCATCTGACTGTCAATCAGCCCACGTGTGAGCTTACGAAAAAGAGCCGGTGGATAGGATTCATCGGTAAAGTGGAAGTGCTTGACGCCATATTTGTCCCGCAGAAACTGAATATCGGCGAGCGCATCCTGAATCTTCTTGGACCGGTAGCCGGCCGTGTAACCTTCGCCATGGTCGCAGAACTCGCAGCGACCCCAGTAGCAGCCGCGCGTCGCCAGGTAGGGCAAGATCCTCGTCGGTACGAAATACTTCTCCAGCGGCAAACCATCGAAGTCTGGCGGCGGCAAGGTCGAGAGATCCTCCGCATAGCTCGTTGATGATGTGTAAACGCCAGTCTCGTCCTTGTAGATCGTGTTCGGCACTTCGGCCAGACTCCGCTTCGCTCCGACCGCTGATACCAGCTGCACGAATGCCGTCTCTCCCTCATAGACCACCGCGCTATCGAAGTACTGGAACAGCGGCGACTGGGGCAGCACATCGCGCAGCCGCGTCACCGTATTGCCACCAATGGTGATATGGATATGGGGAAAGTGCTGCTTGATGATGGCACAAAAGGTCATCGTCGAGAACATCTGTTGCTGCAGAACGATCGAGATGCCGATCACATCCGGCTGCTCCGCTTCGATCGCCGGTTTCACCAGATGGTCGAACACATCGCGGTAGATGTTGACTTGATTGTCGTTCACCGCATCGATCACTTCGGACGAGACATAGACCTTGTACGACAGATCCGTCTCCATTGGCGGCATACAGATTCTCGCCGGAAAATAGACCATGGAGACGACGGACATCACTTCACGAAAGACTTGAAGAGACCACTCTAACTTATTAATATCATAGAACTGTTCACTTCTTATAATGCACTTCGCCTCTTCCGCATTCTGAATCAACTTCGCCATCCGTTGATGGGTCACGTCGCAGAGCGCGAGCTGCAACTCCATCTCGGCTTCGCTCAAGTCTCGCTTCTTGGAAAGCTTCCGCAATCGGTCAAGCTGTTGCGGCACACGACGCAGGACCTTCTTCAAAAAGTCCTCGCTGAAATACCAGTCCCACATCTCACAATTGATGTCTTTTTGAATGACCGTGTGGCCGGCCTGGCGGAGGACGGCGGTGAGGGATGGTAAGGAAAGATAAGGTTCAGAAGGAAACCAATCCGGCGGGAAGATCAGCATCACCTTCATCTTCCGACCGCTGGTCGCTTCAAACTGTTGGCGATTGAGGAGGATTAGCTCCTTGGACGTGCGATTGCCCTTCGAATATTCGATCTTCACACCGGCCTGATCCTTCTCTCAAACTGGCTCAAACTAAGAGGAAAGCCAATGAGTTACATACGGGAAAGTATTGTACGAGGGCTGAAGAATGAGATGCAAGGGTGAGAGGGTGGTTAACGCGATCGCCAATACCCTGGCCGTCGTCGGCCATGAGCAACAGCCACAACCTCAATCCGATCGTTGGTCACTCGATACACGATCTGGAACGGAAACCGGCGGAATAGATAACGGCGAGTCTCACGCACAAACAATGGCCAGCGTTCAGGAGTATTGAGGTAACAACTGCACGATCTTTAATCTCAAAGATAAACAGTAGAAACTAATGGGGGTCGATCTTGTATCGTGCATGAGACAGCAACGAAGCTCGCCCCACACCCAGCCACCGCCACGCCCTCTCACCTATCTCTCTAGATTAAGCTTTCATTTGCACACAATCGCCTGGAATCTTTTCTTGTAACAGGGCACAACGACTTGCCAGACAAAGATTTTAGACCCGATGAATTCCACGGGAAGGACTGTTGCCGGTTGACCTCCCTACGCGGGATAATGTGTTCTTGAACGAACCACACATACTTGATCATTGGGAGAACATGCATGAGTCCCGGTGATGAGAAGGCGGAGCATCAATTCGTCATGAATCTGAAGGTCGAGGAACAACGAGCTGAACCCCGAGTTGTGGTGCGGTTTCACGCGATGGTGTCGGGCTCGGTAGAGTCAGAAGGGACGGGTATGCTGCTCGATCTTTCGCAGAGTGGGTGCCGGCTGGAAAGCCCGCTCCTCATGCTGTCTGGGCTTTCATTAGAACTGCGGATCGCAGTCCCCGGCTTCGAGTGGGCCCTGATGATTGATGGAGCTGATGTGCAGTGGGCGGACGAGGACCGCGCCGGACTGGCGTTTGTTCGGATCAGAGAAACAGAACGGCAGCGATTGCGCGAGCTTGTGGCGGCTCGACTCACGAAGGGGGATGATACCGGCGACGATGCAGAGGGTGAGCTGATCCCACTCGAGTTCCAAGGATTGGAAGCGGTGCTGGCGAAAGACCCTCAACTTGCCATCAGCAAGGGACTGGCGTGGTTCGCGAAAGACCAGGCGGAATTCCGCTTTCGCGGCGGGAGCCTACTCGGCAGAGCGTTCCCCACCTGCACGCCTGAGTTGGCATCCACGCTCGTTGAGTTAGTCAGGGTCGGTCGCGACCAGGAAGCAGATTTCACTCTTGCACTTCTTCAGAACTATCTTGGTGCGACCTCTATCAATGACATCTTGAAGGAGATCGTGTCACACTTTCCACATAATGATCGCATAATGGGCAAGGTCCGGACCTTCATCAATAGCACTGGCACGGTCGCACCCTCCGGTGAATTTGGACTGGCAGAAGCCTGGCGGGTGAAGAAAGAGTCGCTGACGCGCTGGCTGACTGACGGACGACAGGCGGTCACAGCCTTCGCCAAACAGCATATGACCGAGCTTGATCGAATGATTCTGGAGGAGCGTCGGCGTGTGGAGATCGAACGAGAATTGCGCGAGAGGAGCCGACATGAGGAGGAGTCCGGCCATGATCATGGATACAGGCCGAAACCATTCTGATCGTATATAACGATATGAGGCCAGAATATGGCAATAACGTGCCAATTCATGACCGGTAAGATAGTGTCCATTCACGAGTGGAGAACTACCGGTGATTGGCACTGAAGGACGCTTGTTAATAATTAAGTGACTTTGTGGAGTAGGATTTGTTCTTGGTTTTTACGCCTGGCTCAAGAAGAGCTGGTTGCTTCTCATGGTTGGGATTGCGCTCCTTATAGGAGTCATCCAGGGCCTTTCTACGATCAAATGTTTACGTTGCGGATTTCCCGTTTGGCGGGTCATGATCTTTCGCAACATGCTGCCTGCCAAATGTCCAGAGTGCCAGGCTTCTTATGAATAAGAGTCTGCGCATACAAGGGCAAGGGTCCCTTTATTTGCTGAACTCAAGCTGGTCAAATGCACTGGGGCGGATCTTAAATCGTAGTAGAGATCGGATCTTGGATCGCGCAATATTCAGAAATAAAATAACGGGTTGGTCTTCCCACACTCTACAACAGCCACCATCCCTTCAACCTCTATTCCCCTTCCCTCTCTTCTTCAAATCCATAGACCCGTAGGATTTCACAAAGTACAATGAACTGTTTCTCTATTTTTCATTCGACCATTGAGGCGATACGTCCTCTGATGCAAGTAATTGTGATGAAAGGATGATGTCGATGTGGCGTAGTGTCGTTGTCCTGCCGTTGATCGTGACCCTCATAGTATGCGTTGAACCAGAGTCCGTTATTGCCGCGCAGCCCAGTGAGGAGGCGGAGTTCGCCTATGAGCGCGGCGATTATACTCAAGCGGCCCGTCTCTTTAGTCCCCTGGCAGAGCAAGGCGTGGCATCGGCTCAGTTCTATCTGGGTCTGATGTATGAAAAAGGACGAGGCGTCCGACAGGACCATTCCATGGCACTGACGTGGTTTCGCAAGGCAGCGGCACAGGGCTACGCTGGCCCGCAGAACAATCTGGGTCTCATATATGAGAGGGGACGAGGCGTCAGGAAAGACGTCGTTCGAGCGTTAATGTGGTATACCGTCGCTGCCGTCATCTTGAATGGTGATCAGAGGAAGACCGCTCTGCAGCGTCGAGACCATCTGACCGCGCAAATGACAGCCGCGCAGATCGAGCAGGCACAGGAGATGGCGCGCCGTTGTCAGGAGTCACAGTTTAAGGCGTGCGACTAGCCTTGAATTGGTGACAGTTACATAGTGAACCACCCGTGCACATTTCTTCTCATCATTTGTTAGGATGTACATCCGGGAATGGATGTATGCCGCAGGTTATCGGTATTGCTGTTTCTCTCGGTAGCTTCCTTCTCCTCCTTGTGTCCTGTGCAAATCCCAACTATCAGATCCATCAACCCCAGCGATATGGCGCGGTGCCTCCCGGGGAAACCTGGGTCGCCCTCGATAGCACCTACCAATCCCCAACCCGAGAAATGGTCTACTACGATCCCAAGACGATTCGTCGCGACGGCGAGCTTGTGACGCTGTGGCAGTTAACGGACTATAAGATGATGCAAGGGAATGCACCGTTTGGACGATTCATGATGGGCCCGCACCGATTTTTCTCCACAAAGACCCGCAAGGAGTTTCACTGCGCGCACAAAACGGTTCGGCTCCTAGCGTCTTTGGAATTCTCACAGCATATGGGTACAGGAGTTCAAAATGCGGTCTTAGTCGAACAAGGCACTGGGCAACCCATAAAACCAGACAGTATCAACCAGGCGCTCTGGGACGTGGCCTGTGGGACCACTACAACCCCTAGTTGATTCAACCTGTATCAGGAGGGAAACAGGGACATGCTGAATTTCCCGAGCGCGGCATGCTGTCCAACCCCATTTCCCGCACAGAGCGTGTTTTAGTCTGAGATCTGGTGTAGAATAACACTGTGCTGAGTCGCCTATCCAAAGGAGGCTCGTATGGCACGGAGCGTCCCACCTCGTCATGGACAGACGTATCGACCCCTCGCGTTGAGACTCTTTCCCTGGATTTGTGCCCACTGCGGTCGAGAATTTGACGGCAAGAAGCTGAACCAGCTCACGGTCCACCACAAGGATCACAATCATGACAACAATCCGCTCGACGGAAGCAACTGGGAATTGCTGTGTCTCTACTGTCATGACAATGAGCACCAGCGATATCAGGTAACCGACACGACGCCTGATGAAACACCGCGGAGCCGTGAGCAAGAACGGCCTTCAACCTTCACGCCATTCGCCAACCTCGCGCACTTGCTCAAGCGTAAGGATATCGCCTAATGTGATATCGGAACGCGATACCACACCTATTGCTCCGCCATATGAAGACATCTCATTGGATCGGCTCGGCCATCACGCTCATGTGTCTTCTCTCTATCCAGACCTCTTTCGATGGATGTGCCTCCAAACCTCGTCTCTCCGGTGTCCACTTTCCGATCACCAGCGGCTTCCATACACGTTTGCCAACTGACCAACAGCACATCCTCCTCTGGGGAGATCCTCGGTTGACTGCTATCGCTGAGGAATGGCTCCGATCTCATCGGTATTCAGAGCTCCTCATCCCCCCTCAGAATCTGAAGACCGGGTCGGATCGCCAGGCGGCCCTCGCGTCTGCGGCGAAACTGAACGCAGAGTTCGCGCTTCTCTTGGAACGAGTAGACACAAAAGAAGGAACGCTGCTCGAATCACATTGCGAGACACTGTTCCACACCAGTGTTGATATCCACGGCCTTTCAGTTGAACGCGAAGAAATCGTCTTGCGCGGCCGTGCCCATTACCCGCAGTGCGTTGAGCGCAACGACAAGATCGTTCGGAACCTGATCTGCCAAGCCCTCGCCACAGCTTGGGGATTTCGTCCGTCAAGGCAACTTGAAATTCCCTCGCACCTGGCCTGCACAACTGGTCAAACCGCTCCCACACTGAACCGCTAAATCCACAACCGTGCCCTCCCCATGAGAGTGGGGCACCCGGGTGAATTATTCGCAAGCCGGAGAAGAACAGGACCCGTTCAGGCTCAGAGTGCACTGTGGTCGCCCATTTTGAGAGGAAAGTTGGATGGAATGCATACGAGGCGGTCTAGGATGCCATCTACGTCATGGCTGCGGGGACGGCCCATATGGGCTTGAGCAACACCCCGCCTTTCGGTCATGCTTGATAGCGAAACAAGGCGCACCTCTGTGGTCTTGAAACGTTCCTGCTCCAAACGCCCATGCGCTATCAGATTGTTATCGGATTCGTTCTGCTGGTGATCCTTCTCTTCCTGTGGAGGGGAAACGTCCAGGCACCGACCCATGTCAGTACGTCCGTATATGACCTATTCTTATCAAACCTGTTGTCGCACAGCCTCCCTGAAGTTTCAGTGGACAAACTCACATCAAGACACTTTCTCCTCCTCGATGCCCGCGAATACCGAGAATACGAAGTGAGTCACATTGAAGGGGCTGTTTGGGTGGGATACGGGGATTTTACTCCAAACCGGCTGGTCGGAATCGATCAGCAGACACCGCTAGCGGTGTATTGTTCGGTGGGATACCGCAGTGAACGTATTGCGGAAAACTTACTCCGCCTGGGTTACACCAATGTGTCCAATGTCTACGGCGGCATCTTCGAGTGGGTCAACACGGGGCATGCTGTGGTAACCGTCGATGGGACCGAGACAGATCAGATCCATGCCTACTCGAAGTTGTGGGGGATCTGGCTCACACGCGGAGGACGGGTCTATAAATAAGGACGCGTGCACAGATAGTCGACAAGGCTCACACCTTCCATCCCATCTTGTACTGAACGCGAGCCCACCCAATGCGGGATATCAGACGACGGAGTGAGCCAGGTATGATCACGGTCATCACGAGCTTACGATGGCCACTTACCCTCATACACGAAGCTATCTGCGATTTCCCTTCTATTCGCCACTGGTGCTGGGGGGAGAATCGTACGTCTGCGAGGGAGCCCTTCGAAACCTCTCACTGCGGGGCTGTTCGATTGTCTCTGATCGCAAACTCGCTCTCGGGAGCATCGTGCGCATGAGCCTCATCGTACCTGATCAGGCACATGCCTTACCCATTGAAATGAGCCGAGTAATCTGGATACGGAATCACGAAAGCGGGGTGGAGTTTGTTGAATTGCCCCTGCACACACGGCTACACCTCAATCGGATATTGCGAGCCGTGCTCATTCAGTTCCTGAATGCCCGCAAGGATCGCGAGTGGCAGAACCCTGCAGTCAAAAACCCCTCGCTTCCAGTTATCCAACACTAACCCCGCATCTGACGACCACCTGAACCCAACCAGTCGACGCTCGTTTCACAGTTCCGGAGTCAGAGTATTGTAAACAGTGGGCTCACCAGCTCTGGGGATCGCGAGAACCCTGCGTGGATAGGTTGATTGCGTGAGCGAGACGGGAGAGCGGTGGCTTGATTGCCAATCCACCGAGTATCGACTGAATCAAGACTGCGCGTTCTTGTAGGTCATGAAAGCCGACACCGCGATGGTTTTTTCGACAGCAGTAAGTCCAGGCACATGAGCGGTCATGAGCCGGAATTCTGGTAAGGTGATCGGCTTTCTGCGACGAAGCCGCTGTACAAAGGGACCCCAAATCGGATCAAAATTCTCAAACCACCATTCTGGCGCCGGACAGCCCATCATAGAATCAACTCCTCTTGTCCCTGTATTGGACGACATCTTGACTCAGTGATCTCACAATCCATGGTCTTCTGAAGGAACAGACAATCGACCTGAATTGTTTATCTGAAAGAGACCGATCATTCTGCTTGAAGTTATCCACTGATTCCCCAACCAGCTATCCATTGTATCGAGCTAGTACTTGTGTGAGCCAAAGCAATTCAAATGCCTAAATACGAATATTTTTATTTACTAATAGTTTCATAGTATTTCATCAAAACAATATTGGTTGAGTGATTGATTTCAGACACACTGTATTATTTTTAGACACATCATATTTTCGACTCTGTGTTCCTCGTACCCTGTCGAAGAAAACAGATGTCTAGTTGGGAGAGAATATCCGGCCTTTTTTTGAAATATGAGGAGAATCTCGAAGAACGTTTGTTTTTAGGAGTTCATTTCAATCGCACAAGACTGTTCTATATTGGGACATGTAGTGGATTCAGGTTGTACAGAATTACGATGGCATATTGAGTGAGTTTTTGACTGAAACCACATTAAATACGAACGATGTACCTATACAGCCTATATCTTGTGGTTTGGATAATTCATGCGAGTGTTTCGATATGAAACACATGTTCGACTCAAGATCATCGCCGCTATTAAAATAGTGGGGAGAAATGAAGGTTATATGAGCTGAGCCAACACAACCAGAGGAAGGAGCCTAGATTCAAGGAGAACGGTGATGAGGGAAAACCCGCTCTACATTGTTACGGAAGCCGAGATGCTGGCTCCATCGGAACACCTACGGAAGCCTCTTCGTGCATCACAGCCCCATTTTCATGAGCAAGGGCCCCCACTGCTCGCTTACGTGTTATCTTCGCCGTCCCTGCAGGTCGTGCACCGGTGGGTATAAATTTTTCAAGGCCATACTGTCGCAATTTGCGGTAGAGCGTTGAGCGGCTCACCTTGAGATCGCGTGCAATCCGGCTCACATTTCCATGGTGGAGACTGAGTGCCTGCACCAATAACTCCGTCTCAATCCGCTGGTGGGCGGCCCGTAGCGAATCCAGAGAATCCGCAGCCTGGAGGTCCTCACCGGCCAGATCCAAATCTTGTCGCGTGATTTCCTCTCCCTCGCTCATGACGACAGCCCGTCGAACCCGGTTACTCAATTCTCTCACATTGCCTGGCCATGAATGCGCCCGTAACGCATCGATGGCCTGCGCTGAATAGCCACGAATCGGTTTGTGCGCTGCGACCGCTGCTTGTTTCAGAAAGACCATGGCCATGAGCAACGCGTCCTCTCCTCGATCCCGCAGCGGAGGAAGATGAATATGCAACACTCCCAAGCGATAATAGAGGTCTTCCCGAAATCGATTCTGGTCGATGGCCGATTTCAGATCCACATTGGTTGCCGCGATGACTCGGCTATCGACGCGGAGAGTTTCCTGCGCCCCAACTCGCTCACAGGTCCCTTCCTGAAGAAACCGCAGCAGCTTCACTTGTAACGAAGGGAGCAAGTCACCGACTTCATCGAGGAACAGCGTGCCGCCGTCGGCGGCCTCCAGTTTACCTTTCTTCTGTTGCACAGCCCCTGTAAAGGCACCACGCTCATGACCGAACAGTTCGGATTCGAGCAAGTTTTCTGGGATCGCACCACAGTTGATTGGGACAAACGGCCCATGCTTCCGCCGACTGCGTGCGTGAATCGCTTGTGCAGTCAGTTCCTTGCCTGTTCCGGTCTCTCCGGTCAACAACACCGGCATCTCGGTCATCGCCACCTTGTTGATCATATCGAACACCGCACAGATGGCTGGGCTCGCCCCCACCATGTCGTCCACCACTTCCTCCTCCCTCATGAACCCCTAGTATGAACCCAGAAACTCACCTTGCCGTTCACTCAATTGAACTTCACCGCTAGAGTGGGTGCTGTGCGATACATCAGGCTGAAAGGCCTTATCCTAGTTAGGGAGACCTCGAATAGGTGGCCTGACCACAGGCAGATGCACGTAAAACAGTATTCCATTGCCCTACGCATATGGCTCTAGCTTATAGCACAACCACGTACGATGGCTCTAGTCAAAATACCTGATCGTTTTTCACATATCAGAATGTGTCGACATCATGTCATGAATACGATACACACGTTGTGTGATAACGCTCAGTGCGTACTATAAACAACAGAGACAGAATGGGAAACCTGTTGGCCCTATCGCGACATCGTCAGATATGGCTATATGCACCTACCGGTCCGCACACCTCTCTGCTCACCGCATGCTCCAGATCAGTGGGGTGCCATAGAAACGCATAGGATCAGGACGATCGACGGTTCACTCCTCTGCCGTCCAGACCTGCGCTTGATGGTACATGTCACTCCAACTGGCCGTTGTGTTACCGTCAGGAAGGAGTGCGCACTGAGGAGATAGACACACTCGTCTGACTTTGGGAGATTCGTACTTTCTTCTTCCCTTCTTCATGACGACAAGGAGAACTGCATGTTTGACTGGATCACTCATTCAGAGATGTGGATCGCTCTTGGAACACTGACGGCCCTTGAAATTGTTCTGGGAGTGGACAATATCATCTTCATCTCCGTCCTTGTCGGCCGGCTGCCTCAGAACCAGCGAAACCTCGCTCGCCGCCTGGGCTTGGGGCTGGCCATGATGGCCCGATTGGGATTGCTGTTCTCTATTTCATTCGTGATGGAACTGACCGCTCCCCTCTTCACGGTGCTCAATCAAGCGATCTCGGGTCGAGATCTCATTCTCATCATCGGCGGATTATTCCTCCTTGCCAAAGCCACCCACGAGATTCACGAAAGCCTGGAGGGTCCGGATGAACAAGCCGCCTCATCGGTTCCCACCGGTTTCGGGATGATGCTGCTTCAGATTTCCGTACTGGACCTCGTCTTCTCATTGGATTCCGTCATCACAGCTGTTGGACTCGTGGAAGACGTATCGGTCATGGCCACGGCGATCATTGCCGCGGTGGTGGTCATGCTGTTCGCCGCTCGTGCCATCGGCGATTTTGTGGATACCCATCCAACGATCAAGATTCTTGCGCTGTCATTCCTGATCCTTGTCGGGGTCACGTTGATGGTGGAGGGATTTGATGTGCATGTCCCGAAGGGATATATCTACTTTGCGATGGCGTTTTCGGTTGCGGTGGAGATGATCAACCTACGAATCCGGGCACGCACCAGTCCTCCCATTCGGTTGCACAACCGATATGCCGGCGGCAAAACAGAATCGCAGATGCAAGACCACTAACACCGTCCTCATGACTGCCACCGACCGACCATACCTATGCGACACAATAACGGCAGCCAGGCGGTCACGTGGACTGTGCTGGACCTTCAGGAGCTGATCGTGCTGACAAGGGCGTGGCCAGCTGCTCGAGCGACCGCCCTTCCGCATTGATGCCGAAGCACAATTCGATCGCTGCACCGACAAGCATCATGCCTCCGCCCACAAGATATCCGTAGAAGACACTCGTGGCCGACGTTTCGATGAGCAGCCCATAAAGCCACGGTGCCACCACACCCGCCCCTTGTGCCACGACGAAGAAAAAGGCGATCGCCATCGCGCGGATTTCCATCGGAAAGATTTCGCTGACCGTCAGGTAGGCCGCACTCGCCCCCGCTGAGGCAAAGAAGAACATCAGCGACCAGAGCAGCATTTGTGTGGCCAGCGTTAAGGAGCCAACCCAGAACAGATACCCCGTCAGCATCAAGAGGATACCGGCTATCCCGTAGGTTAGAGTGATCATCGGCTTACGGCCGATCGTATCGAAGAATCGACCCAAGAGCAGTGGACCCAAAAAATTGCCGAGTGCCAACGGCACGAGGTACATCCCGACCTCGCTGGTGGCAACCGCATAGTAGGTGGTGAGCAGGAGTGGATAGGTGAATGAGACCGCGTTGTACATGAAGGATTGCGTCACCATCAATCCGATACCGAGGACAGTCCGTCGAGGATAGGACTGGAAAAGTTCTCGAGCCACCGTCATGATCGTCGCATGAGGTCGGGGATGGACGGTGATGTGGCCAGCAGATTCAGCGAGTGCCAGTCCCTGTTCTTGGGAGACCTGTTGTTCAATCTGCGACACGATGGCTTCTGCGTCTCGCACATGACCGTGAGTCATCAGCCATCGCGGACTTTCAGGAATCACACGCCGAACGATGATGATCGCCCCCCCCAGTACAGCCCCGAACAGAAAGCACAGTCGCCAGCCGATCGATTCAGGAAAGATGGTCGGATTCAGTAACCACAACGTCAGGAGGGCACCGGCTGCCGAACCAAGCCACCAGGTCCCGTTGATTGCGAGGTCGGTATGTCCACGGCTTCTGGCGGGAATCAATTCATCGATGGCCGAATTAATCGCCGCATACTCCCCTCCGATCCCGGCACCGGTCAGGAATCGGAACAACATAAAGCTTATCAGGTCCCAGGAGAAGGCCGTCAGCACCGTGGCCGTGAGATAGAGTGCCAAGGTGATCATGAACCATTTCTTTCGCCCCTGTCGGTCGGTGAGGTACGAGAAGAGCAGCGCACCGAAGACCGAGCCAACCAAATATGCGGACGCCGTCAGTCCGACTTCCGATTGTGTGAGGTGTAACGCATCAGGGTGGGTCAGCATCGGACCAAGCGCGGCCACGACGGACACTTCAAGTCCATCGAGCAGCCATGTCACCCCCAACGCTCCGACCACGCGCCAGTGCCAGCGGGACCACGGTAATCGATCGAGGCGTTGTGGGATGTTCGTGGTAACAGAACGAGGAGGATCGGCAGGCATGTGGCACAGTCATACGGCAATCAGCTGCCGCATGTCCATTGTCTGAAACGCCTACCAGCCCAATTGCCAGGTGAGTCCGTTCTGTTCGACAAGACCGTCCGCTTCCTTTGGCCCCCAAGATCCAGCCGTGTAGACATGCACGGATCGAGGCCCGGCCAAGAGCGGGTCGTAGAGTCTCCAGGCCGTTTCCGTAAAGTCTGCTGTAACGAACAGCGTTTGATCACCGATCATGACATCTCGCAATAAGGTCTCATAGGCTTCCGGTAGCTCGCCGCCGAAGGCTTGCCCATAATCGAAGCGCAGTGCCCGATCCGTAAACGTGAAGGGCCGCCCAGGAGTTTTTACAGAGAAGCAAAGAGAAAATCCTTCGCTCGGCTGCAGCGTGATCAGTAACTTATTGGAAGCGAGACTGCCCGGCTCTAAGGAACGAAACACCTGAATAGGCGCTGGACGAAATATCACCGCCACCTGTGTGATCTTGCGTGGAAGCCGTTTCCCCGTTCGTAAATAAAACGGGACTCCTCTCCAGCGCCAATTGTGTATCTCCAATTTCAGCGCCACATACGTCTCAGTCGTCGAGTCCGGAGGCACCCCCCGCTCCTCCAAATAGCCGGGAATCCTCTGGCCGGCGACATCCCACGCTGTATATTGGCCGAAAACCACATCCCGGGAGTGAAGCGGTGAAATAGAACGAAGGACTTTTAATTTCTCCGCTTGGATCTCTGCCGCCTCGAAGGAGGTCGGGACCTCCATGCCGACGACGGTCAGCAACTGCGTGAGGTGGTTCTGAACCATGTCGCGCAATGCACCGGCCTCTTGATAGTAGGCGCCGCGGTGTTCGACACCGAGATCTTCTGCAACCGTAATCTCCACACTCTCGACCGTATCGCGATTCCACAGCGACTCAAATATAGGATTCGCAAAACGAAAGGCCAACAGGTTTTGTACGGTCTCTTTGCCGAGATAGTGGTCGATTCGATAAATCTGAGATTCATCTAGATATCGATGCAGTAACGTATTGAGAGCCCGTGCCGAGTGAAAATCATGACCGAATGGCTTTTCAAAGACCACGCGGACCCAGCCATGGCTCTTCAGTAACCCCGTTTGATCGAGTAATTCCAAAGTCTCCGGCACACTCGTCGGAGGAAGCGCCAAGTAAAACACGCGGTTTTGCGGAAGGTTTCGAGCGACTTCCAGCCGAGTGATGAACCTGGCGAGGGACTCGTAGTCCGCCAAGGCACCGCCCTTGAGGGATTGATAGTGTACATGGCCTTCGCACCATTGGCGCAGATCGCTCGCGTGACGGGCCCCGGAGTTACTCAGGCCTTCATAGGCCCAGAGACGAAAGGCTTCTTCACTAAGTTCCGGCAAAGCGGCGCCGACGATGAGGGTGTTCTGCCGCTCGCGCTCGCCGTAGGTACGCAAGTGAAAGAGCGCTGGAAGGAGTTTCCGCCGGGTGAGATCACCCGTGGCCCCTAAAATAATGAACAGATGAGGTTCAACAGTCCGTTCTTTCATAGAGCGGCTGATTTGTTTATGTGGTTGGTACGTTCAGGCATGCGGCGCAGGACCCACTCGTCCACGGTCTTTTACACAGGCCATCGCTTTGTGAAGGTCCATATTCCACACCGTGCAACGGGCCGCAGACAAGAGTGCTATTCCTCTGGTACTTCGATTGGCCCGGCCCATTCACCGTGGGCCAGTGTAACTTCCTGAAACCCTCCATCCGGCCATTGAAACTCTCCCGCTTGATCGATAAAGACGATAAACGGGTCAGCTTCATGTGCAAGCCCACGGAACCAATACCAGCCAGGGCTTGTCGGCTTGATGTGACTCCAACGATAGATCGACATCGATTCTTCCTCACGTCTTGAACGGGTTCGTCATTCCTCCCCGTCTTCATATTCTGGTACAGTACACCATCTCTGTTCGTGACCCTATCACGTCATGTCCTCACTTCCAATAGAAGATGTCCTGCCGTCGCTCTGCCGAGCATTGGAAGCCGGTCCAAATGCCTTACTGACGGCCCCTCCCGGGGCTGGGAAAACCACGCATGTTCCGCTGGCGCTCCTGGACGCACCCTGGCTATCTGGCAAGAAACTTTTACTGCTTGAACCCCGGCGGCTCGCGGCACGAGCCGCCGCTCATCGTATGGCGGAAGTATTGCACGAACCGGTCGGGAAAACCGTCGGCTATCGGATGCGTCTGGAAACAAAGGTTGGACCAACGACGAAGATCGAGGTGGTGACTGAAGGGGTACTGACGAGACTCCTCCAACAAGAGCCCTCACTCGAGGCCTACGGCATCGTCCTCTTCGACGAATTCCATGAGCGCAGTCTGCAAGGAGACCTAGGACTGGCCTTGTGCCTTGAAGCGCAACGGCTCTTCCGACCCGACCTTCGGCTCCTGGTCATGTCGGCCACGCTCGACTGTGGTCCGGTGGCCGAGCTGTTGAGGGAAGCGCCCCTCATCACGTGTGAAGGCCGGCTGTTTCCGGTCGAAACCAGGTATCTAGATCACCCGCTCACCGGACGGTTGGATGTGGCCGTCTCTCAGCTCATTCGGCGATCACTCGCACACGATCATGGAAGCTTGTTGGTCTTCCTCCCGGGGATGGCAGATATTCGTCGAGTCGAACGCATCCTCTTAGGCTCCAGCCTAGCTGTTTCCGTCCAGATTTCGCCGCTCCACGGCGATCTTCCTCAACCCGTACAACAGGCAGCCATCCGGCCCGCTGCTCCTGGAACACGAAAGGTCGTGTTGGCCACATCCATTGCCGAGACCAGTATCACGATCGACGGCGTGCGCGTCGTGATCGATGCAGGCCGTGCCCGTATTCCACGGTATGACCCGCGTTCCGGTCTGACTCGATTGGAGACCGTGCGCGTCACACAGGATGCGGCGGAACAACGGCGCGGCAGGGCCGGGCGCCTGGAGCCCGGTCTCTGCTATCGACTCTGGACGGAGAAGGAACAGACCACGCTCACCGCCCACCGATTGCCTGAAATTCTAGAAGCCGATCTCACACCACTGATGCTCGATCTCGCACAATGGGGGGCACAGGGACCAGAGGAATTCTCGTGGCTCACGTCCCCTCCATCGGGAGCCGTCGCACAAGCAAAGGAGTTACTCACGCAACTCGGGGCCCTGTCGAACGAGGGACGATTGACCGACCATGGTCGGTCAATGGCCCAACTCCCCCTGCACCCTCGCCTCGCTCACATGATGGTTCGCGCGGTACCACTCGGCCTGGCAGAACTGGCATGCCATGTGGCAGCCCTCTTGAGCGAACGCGATATCCTCCATGGACCACGTGTGCAGCACCAGGCTGACATGCAGGTGAGGCTTGATAGTCTGCGGGCCCAGCACGAGCCCGCTGGGCTGACCATGAATCGAGCTATCGTCGAGCGGGTGCGGCAGACGGCCCAACTCTGGCATCGACAACTCCACGGGCGATTCGATACAGGGCACCTTCCCCGGCGTGAACCGTCACACACACTCGGGATGTTACTCGCGCTGGCCTATCCCGATCGCATTGCGCAGCGGCAGCCCGGCGAAGGGGCACGTTACCGACTTGTGAACGGCCGAGGAGCACAGTTTGCTGGACCCGATACCCTGGCTTCCGAACCGTTCCTCGTCATTGCTGATTTAGACGGGACTAGCCAATGGGCTGGAATCCAGCTTGCCGCTCCGGTGACACAGGAGGAGATTGAAACGCTCTACCATGACCAGGTGCTGGTGGAAGACTCGGTAAGCTTAGATGAACAGAGTGGTGCGGTTCGCGCGGTCCGTCGGCACCGGCTCGGTTCAGTGATCCTGAGAGAAACCGCCCTTTCGTCTCCCGATCAACAATCGATCGTGAAAGCACTCCTCCAAGGTATCCAACAAGAAGGATTGGACCGGCTGTCCTTTACAAACGTGCTTCAACAATGGCGGGCGCGAGTCATGTGGATTCGATCCGTCGAGGGACCTCAGTCGGACTGGCCGGACCTGTCCAAGGAGGCCTTACTGGCCACATTGGAATCGTGGCTCGGCCCGTACGTGACAGGAATCACGACCCTTGATCGGGTGAAGCGCCTGGACCTGACGACTCCCCTACAGGCACTCCTCACCTACGAGCAGCATCGGCGTCTTGATCGACTGGCTCCGACCCATGTCACGGTCCCGAGCGGGTCGCGACTCCCGATCGAGTATGCACAATCTGAGGTGCCGATTTTAGAAGTACGCCTGCAAGAAATGTTCGGCTGTCAGGACACACCGCGAGTCGCAGGTGGGAAGATTCCCGTCATGTTGCACCTCCTGTCCCCTGCGAGACGACCGGTGCAAGTGACGCAAGACCTGGCCGGCTTTTGGAAGCGGGCCTATCACGACGTGAGGAAGGAATTGCGCGGCCGCTATCCGAAACACCACTGGCCCGAAGATCCGCTGAGTGCCGCTCCAACCTCAAAGGCCAAACGGCGAGGTGGGGGTGGTTAGACTCCGTTGCGATTCTGCTCCCAGAGGCGAAACGCCGCAAGATCCTGGGCAAGACTGTGGAGCAATAACGCAAGGACCACCGCATCGTCGATCAATCCGATCCCTGGAATAAAGTCCGGTATCGCATCCACAGGGCTCACGACATAGAGCAGCGCGACCGCACAGACTGCCAGTGTGCGTCCCGAAAGTCCGCGATAGTTGCCGTTTTTCCACGCTCTGAGGAGCCGAAGCAACAGGGGAAGGTCGGTCCACAGACGGCCGATCATATGCAAAAATTCAAAGAACCTTGTCGACAGTTTCATCGATACTCCTCCATGAGAATTGGTCTCATCTGACGAACCAGCCGTGCCACTCAGAATACCAAAGGACAGTCATTTTAGGAAGCCGTCTCCAGGGGCACTTTACTCTCCCAGAACACGATGAAACTCCTTCATCGCGGCCGCGACTCCACCCGGAAGTTGTTGCATCCGGCTTCCGACAACAAACAGCGTATCCTGACCCAGGATCATGCCGAGTTCGGTCAAACGTTCAGGGCCAATGCGGCCTCCGATTGCCGGCATCGTTGACCTGAGAGCATCCCAAGGTTGTCGGCAATGCGCTGCAACTGAGACACAATCCGGTTTCGACATCGGATAATCGGAACCAAAGGCCGGATAGATACTGACATCTGCACCGGCCAGCCGAGGCAGGAGCCCATACACGACGGAAGACGCGATCCCACCTCCGTCCTGATGAATAAAGGTCCCGAGCATGGATGGATGGCTGGCGATCGGCAGAGCAATGGCGTCGTCTGACCGAAGCATGGTCAAGCCGTCGAAGCCAGTCAAGCCAGGCGCGACCAGAAGGCCGGTCGCGCCGAAACCCTTTGCCTGTGTGGCTCGCCGACGCATCGTCTCACACGACCCACTGATATGCGCAAAATAGAGGCACGGCCGTCCGCGGCGCACACCGGCTTCTGCAATGGCGTCGGCACAGCGAGCGACGCGTTCTTCAAAGCGACACCATCGTTGGTCGACCAGACTCTGATCGTCCTTGATCGCATCAGCCCCTCCCTCGACACAGTGAACGGCCAACTCAGCGAGTTCCTGGGGCGTGCGACCCAGCGGCTTTAACACCGTGCACAGCAAGGGACGACGGGGAACACAGACCGCCTGCCTGAGTCCATCGATCCCGAACCGTGGACCGGGCCATGAAGCGAGCAGCCCCGTCGTCATGGTAAAGGACAACAATTTAACGTTTCCGCGAAGACTGCTCGTTCCGAACAAGACGTTCAGCAGGTCTGTACAGTCATCAGTGAGAAGATCGCCGCGAAATCGAATAGTGGCTTCGTACCGTCCTCCAGAGGTTGGTTGTAGGTTCGCGATCTGCCCCACGATCTCCGATTGGAGTGAGCGCGGGATCAGACCCTCTTCTGCTTCAATGGTCTGGTCGAAGCAGATACGCTCGGCCGCTGTTTGAGCCGCGGATTCTGGTCCATCGACCTCATAGGTCGCCGTGAGCAACTCGTGGGAATC
>DCZN01000065.1:128481-128987 GCA_002331625.1 Nitrospira sp. UBA2083
GTCGCCAGGCCCGGCCACCCACCGAACGGAGGAACGGCAAACACCGTCAATGGATCGGCGCTGACGCCTGGCCAGAGCGCCGCGAAGGCGATCGGCATCGCCAGCATGATCCCCATTAAGGCTTCACCGGTAATCAACCCGGCGGCAAAGAGCAGCGCCCGTTGCGCTGGCTCCTCTCCCCTCCCGGCTTGCCTGTTTGCCAACGCCGCAATCACACCGCCAATAAAAATGGCCGCGGAAAGTTTCAGCGGAAGATAGATCCCGAGCGCAACGGCAAGTACAGGAAATCTCAACGGACTGCCACGGAGTTCCTGCCGTCGATCGATCAGAATGATCAGCACCCCGATCACGGTTCCTAGCCCGACAAGCGGCCAGGGCAACCCGCTTCCGAACACGCTTCTTGTGAGGTTCGCCATTAGTGTGGCCTGTGGCGCACTGAGCGGATGTGGATGGCTGTTCGTCGGTTCACCGATTCCATACTTGGCTTGCAGCAGAGAGAGCACCGG
>DCZN01000065.1:129092-129231 GCA_002331625.1 Nitrospira sp. UBA2083
AAATTGTCTCCGCCCATCGCGGCGGCACAGCAGACGACTGCGCCGATCACCAGTGCCGCTGCCGGGCCTGCCGGATGGCCTGTTCCCATGAAGAGGACCAGCAACAGCGAGGCCACCATGATCGTGGCGATGGTCACGC
>DCZN01000065.1:129346-129972 GCA_002331625.1 Nitrospira sp. UBA2083
CACTGTCCACGACGGTCGAATAGATCCAGGCCATTGGAATGAGGGAGAGGCCGCAGGGCACCACCATCCACAGGAACGAGGCATCCTGTTCAGTCCGAGGGAGGCCCGCCTTTTCTAACGTTGCATCAGATGCGGTATAGCTTACGCGAAGCGTCTGGAGACTTTTCCAGACCGGCTCCCGCAATTGCACCAGCGTCCACACTCCACCGGTCAGCATGGCCCCAATTCCAACATAACGAATCTGCCCGCTCCAGATCGACATCGCGGCTGCGAGTGCTGGCCGATCGGGCGGCACACCGTAGAGCAACCCATAGACAGGCATCAGAATCATCCAGCCGATGACTCCGCCACAAAACACCACCATGGCCGTGCGTAGACCAATGATGAAGCCAACAGCGAGCAGGGCCGGCGAGAGATTGATGCCCCCATAGACCACGGTACGTCCGATGTGAGCAGCCCCTTCCAACGATTCCATCCACAACCGCATGCCGCTTTCACCAAGTTTCACCACGCCACCGAGCAACGCCGCCGAGATCAGTGAACGCACATCCCCCGTTGACGTTCCCGACCGCCTTTTCCCTCGATCGGCAGCTGCGACTTTTAACACTTCCGCGGTTGCCACCCCT
>DCZN01000065.1:130058-132118 GCA_002331625.1 Nitrospira sp. UBA2083
CCGCCGACCGTGGCGATCAAGACCGTTTGCCAGTAGTCGAAATCGGACCAATAGCCGACGATCAGCAGTGCGGGTATGGTGAAGATGACGCCGGCCGCCAGCGCCTCACCGGACGACGCTGCCGTTTGCACGATGTTGTTTTCAAGAATATTGGAGTCGCGAAAGAGCCGAAGAATCGCCATCGACGCCACCGCCGCCGGAATCGAGGCAGACACCGTCATTCCGGCAAACAATCCCAGATAGGCATTGGCCGCAGCCAGTACGGCGGCAAGGATGACGGAGAGGAGGACCGCTTTGACGGTGATTTCAGGAAGCTTGACCGTAGCTGGAATGACGGGGTGAGGATCGTTCGAGGTTGAACCGGCAGTCGGCGCAGATTCCATCGCAGATTCAACCAGCGAACGGAGCCTATTCTTGGGCTATTTCGTAGGTCAACGTGACCGTCGCTTCAACTTTCAATTCGCCGGACGACACCGGCACATCGGTGGCGGCCGACTCCATCGAGGCCATCGCACGTCCCAGATACGGCACGGGAGACACGACGTGGCCGCCTTCGCTCACGTTCAGCACCCGTACCAACTTTACCTTTAAGGCCTGGCTCAACGCCGCCGCCTTTTCACGAGCTTTTCCTGCTGCGGTCTGAAGCGCGCTCAATCGTTTTGGCTGTTCATCCCGCAGAACCCATTGAAGGCCATGAAAGTGATTGGCACCAGCGGCCAACGACTCGTCGATGATCACCGCGACTTTCTCCAATTCCTGCACCTCAACCGACAGTTGATTACTCACTGAGTACCCGATGATCTCCGGTGTCATGACCGACGGTTCTGAGCTTGGTCGGCTCGTCTGGCGATACTGCGGGGTGACGGTGAAGGAGGTAGTCTGAATCCGGTCTTTGTCAATTTTCAACGCACGCAGACGGTCGACCACGCGTTGCATCGCCGCACTGTTCTTTCGATGCACATCGGTCAGCGATTTCCCCGACGTCTCCACACCAAATGAGATCAACGCCAGGTCCGGCAGAGCCATGACCGTCCCACTAGCCGACACCGTTAAAATCGAAGGATCTGCGCTCTTCGTATCGAGCCCCCAACTGAGCGATGGACCGACAACAAGTGCGAGCAGGACGACCATTGTTCGCATCCCGACCCTCCCTTTATCGATGATGGACACCACCGTGACGACACACTCGCCTCTGGTGTCTATTGTAGTGGGACGGAACACGAAAGGAAACTAAGGGAAGCGTGATGGGTGGACGGCCACGATCAGTCGCGAAAGATTCGGACGGGGACTTTTCGGCCTTTGATGCGAGCACGACCCAGCGAGTCAATAATACGTGCCGCCGAAGACTCCGGGACGTCCACGAGGGCAAACCGCTCTTCAATTTCAATGGCCCCGATCATATGGGGCTGAATGTGGGCCTCGTTCACGATGGCACCGACCAGATCACCCGGTCTGATCCCTGCCTCACGCCCCGCCCCGACATAGACCCGTGCCATACCGGCCTCCCGACCACCCCGTCGCATTCGTCCTGCAGGCTGACGGTCTACCACGGGCGATCCTCCGCGAGATCGACCACCAGGACGACCCGAGTCCCTCATGGGTCGTGAGAATTCCGGTGGTCTGACAGGCATCGCAGGAATCTCCTGTTCCTGCCGATCGCCACCTTGTGCGCGAATCAGGAGTTTGAGCGCGGCGGCCGCCACGTCCGTCGGCGGATGTGTCGCGGACAGCCGGTCGACGAGGGGCTTAAAGCCCTCCAGCTTTTCTTCCTGCAACACCTCCTCCATCGCAGATTGCGTCCGTTCCAACCGCTTGGCGAGCAGCTCCGCAATGCTAGGCACAGGCCGGACCAGAACCTGCGCCTTCGTGTGCTGTTCGATGCTCCGCAGCAGGCGCTGTTCCCGAGGGTCGAGGATCGTGATGGCTGCGCCTTCTCGACCAGCTCGCCCGGTCCGTCCGATCCGATGCACATAGACCTCAGCCGAGGATGGAAGGTCATAATTGATCACGTGTGACACATGAGGAATATCCAGGCCACGCGCCGCCACGTCGGTGGCCAC
>DCZN01000065.1:132291-132418 GCA_002331625.1 Nitrospira sp. UBA2083
CATCGATCACGCGGGCCAGCGTCGCCGCGCGATGCGGCCTTGCGACGACATACGCCGTCTGCTGAACGCGTGGGGCCGTCCCGGCTTTGACCGGTTCCTTTGCGATCGTGATCTCGACAGGATTGTG
>DCZN01000104.1:0-12504 GCA_002331625.1 Nitrospira sp. UBA2083
GATAGTTCTTGAGCACGAGACGGTGGTAGTCGGTGGATTGCTCGCAGTGGACGCCGTCGGGTTGCAGATCAGATTGAATGTTGTTTACCAGTTCGTCTCTGGACCATCGCAACCATTCAGCGGATTCACGGAATTCAGGAAACACGACGGCGGCCAAGAAGATCGCGCAGAGTTCCAATGTTCGGTGATTTCTAGCCGGCGTGACATGGTCTCGCAAATAGGAGACCTGGCGGTGCAGCGACTCTAGAAAGGACCGGTAGAAGTCCGGAGTGACACAACTTGGCAGTGTCGTATTCACGAAATAGTGNNGACTTGGCTGTGCAAGGACTCCAGGAACGACAGGTAGAAATCAGGCGTAACGCAGCTCGGGTGCTTGGTGCTCACGAAGTAGTAGTGGGCGAAGATCCAATTCTGGATGCGTCGTCCCGCGACGTCGCTCGGGAGGAAGTCGAGTGGAACGGTTTGAATCCAGGAGCTGGTCAGGTCTACCCAGGTCTTGGCGTATCGAGGGTCATTCGTCTCGCGATACGCCATGCCAAGCCCGACGGCATAATAGAATTTATGGAGGAGAATCAGCCATTCGTGGTCCTGGCTGAGATTCGTGAGCCAAAGCGGTGAGGCAGGAAACGCATGACATTCGCCGTTAAATTCGAACTGATTGCGCACGATGTCGTCGATTTTTGGACGTGCCGTTTCAACGAGATCCGGGACCGGGAAGTAGCAGACCGTTGTCCTGGTTTGGAAATGTTCCAGCAAGGCGGTCGCGGTCAACCCGTCAACGGGTTCCGTGAAGAGAGGCCGAGCGTCTATCCGTTCACCCGAAGGGTGCTGGCTAGCGGCAAGCAGCATGGGTCTCCTGGTGCTGAGCGGCCGTTCCGACCGTTTTCATCTGAAAAAGGTCGAAGAGCTGTTTGGTAGTTTGACCCGAGTCGAAGATTCGGCACATCGTCTCTCGCCCTGCTTGAGCCAGACTCGCCCGGAAGCGAGAATCGACCAGCAGCTCCTCGATGGCTTTCGCGAGCGCGGCTGGGTCGCGCGGTGCGACCAGCAGGCCGTTTCGGCGATCTTCAATGATTTCAGGAATGCCGGAAACTGATGTGGAGATCACCGGAATTCCAGAGGCCATGGCCTCCGCAAGGACATTCGGAATGCCGTCACGATCACCGTTATCCACGACGTGACACGGGAGGACGAATACCGTTGCCTCGTGATAGATCGTGCGCAATGCTTCTTGTGTGACGCCGGGTCCGATCGAGACCTCCCGTTCAAGGCCATAGCGGCGAATGAGGTCCTGCACCAGGTTTGTCTGTTCATCTGCCTCACCGACAATCCGACAGTGAAACGGGATTCCATGATCACGAATGATCCGGCAGGCCTCGATCAAAAAAGGAAACCCCTTCTTTTCGACGAAGCGTCCGACCGACAGGATCGTCGGGACTGCCGGAGCATGTTGGTTCACGGATGGAGCAAAGCAAACCGTATCGACTCCATGGTAAATGGTATGGATCGGGGCACCCTCCGAGGAGACCTCCTGCAAGTGCTGATGGTTGGCTCCTGTGCAGGTCACCACAAACTTCGCTCGGCGTAACTTCATCTGCAGAAGATCTCCGGGATTCAGCTTGGGCAGGTAAATGTCCTTGGCATGGGCGGTGAAGCTGAACGAAACGTCGGCCAACATGCTCGCGAACATGGCCATGGTCGTGGCTCCATGGCAAAAGTGCGCGTGCAGATGACGAATATTCCCCGCCTCAAGCACGGAGTCAGCGATGGCACCGGCACGGAGGAAATCTTTGTAGAACACTTTCTTCGGCCAGGAGAAGAACGTCTTCCGACAACGCAGACTGAGTGTCCAGGCCTGCCACGCAGTGTACAGATAGCGGCGAGGGACTGTGCGGAAGAGGGACACATGACTGGAGCAATACCGGGGAAGGTTCGCGATCAGCCACGGTACAAATCCGCTGTCCGTGTTCTCGCGGTCTTCCGGAAGATAGGTCAGCGGTGAGGGGACGGGTTTGGCATGGGGGCTGGTACTATCTGAGTCTCCCCGGAAGGCAGAGAAGAGGTGGAGCTGAAGCCCCATCTGTTCCAAGATTTTAATCTCATTCGTGATAAACGCTTCCGAGCGGCGGGGGAATCCTTTCAAGACATACCCGATTCGAGAATCAGTCGCGCCGTCAGTCGATTGCGCGACCACTTCGTTCTGCGCAGGTTGTGAGAACGGTTCGAGGCGATTCAGGAGAAACTCTGGGTCAATCGCCGTTGCTCCGTTGAGGAAGAGTTCCTTCAGTCGATGACTTGCCTGACTGGAAGAAAATCGCTGTACGATGGTTTCGCGCCCGGCCTGTCCCAGACGTTGACGAATTGTCGGATTGTCGAGGAGGTGCGCGAGCGCTAAGGCCAAGGCTTCCTGGTCTTGCTGAGGAACGACGAGCCCATTGTGATTGTGTTGAATGAGCTCCGGAATGCCAGAAATCCCAGTCGTCACGACGGGGACCCGGCATGCCATGGCCTCCATCAGCACGTTCGGAATCCCATCGCGATCACCGTTCTGAGCCACCTGACAGGGGAGCGTGAATATGTCGGCACGTTGGTACAGGCCCACCACGTCTTGGAGTGGTTGTGGTCCCATCAATACGACGAGGTGTTCAAGATGCAACTCTTGGATCAGAGCTTCCATGTCGGTTTGAAGAGGGCCGAATCCCACGATACAGCAGTGAAACCGGTACCCACGCGTATCCAGCAGATGGCAGGCCCGGAGGAGCGTGAGCAACCCCTTTTTTTCTCGGAAGCGGGCCACGCAGAGGATCGTGGGGATCGTGGATCGGACATTGGTGTGATCTTTCTGTAACTGGTCGAATCGAGCTAGATTCAGACCGTGGTAAAGGCGATACAAGGGGGTGCCGTTGCCTGACACCTGCTGGAGGTATCGCCGATTATCCTCGGTGCAGGTGACGACGAATGCCGCATGGTGCATCTTTCGTCGCAGCGTGGCAGGGGGCGTCAAGAAGATATCCTTGGCGTGGCACGTGATGCTGTAGGGAATGCCTGTCAGCCGGTGCGCCAATTCCGCGACGCTTGTGGGCGCATTGGCAAAGTGGGCGTGCAGGTGGCTGATGCGTTGGTCGAGAAGGGCTGTGGCAAGCGAGCCGGCCTGGAGCAACTTGGGCCAGGAGGGGTGATCAGCGGTCCGGAGCCAAAACTGCAGGGCCGAGACGTATCGGCGAGGAGCAGTGATGAAGAGGCGCAGATGCGCCCACAACGGATTGCGGCGCACCGTGCCGAGCGAAAGAGGGAGATACGTGACTGATGCGCGGACTTGATCGACCATATCATGGGTGACGGTATCCGAAGGCTGCTCCAGCGCGAAGATCGATAGAGGCAGCCCCAGTGCTTCTAGGTCCAGTACCTCTTGAAGAATGAACGTCTCCGAGATCTTTGGAAAGACTTTGAGAAGATACCCGATCTTGTTTGTTGATGGCTGAGCAGTCATCGCTTACATCATGGATTGAGTTGTTCTCACGGTTGCCGCCGCTTGGGACTTTGAAGGGCGATGGAGTAGGGCAGTAGCCGCTTGGTTGCGTTGGCCTTCCAGATAGAGCTGTTTCACGGCATTGGAGGCGTTGGCCGCTCCGTCAAGCGCGACTCCGATATCCTGCGGGCGAGGTGGGCGCGGTCTTTTCAGCGACTGTGTGATGGCCTTGAGCAGTCTCTTGGGGGTCAACTGATCGGGGTGAATCATGTCGATGAGGCCTTGAGCTGCGAGGCGTTCGGCCCTGATGCATTGTTCTAGACGTGGGTGGACCCGCGGCACAATGATTCCCCGCTGGTTGGCCGTGAGAATTTCCACGATGGTGTTATATCCACCCATGGACACCACCAGATCTGCAGACGCGAGATAGTCGTACAACCGCGGAGTGAACTCCAAGACCGTTAACGCCAAGTCCGGAGAGGCTGCCTGCTGCAGGCGGCGGCGATGCTGGGGATTCATCAACGGACCGGTCACGAGTAGGGTGTCGAACGTGGATTGACCGGACCCGACATGTTTCCGAAGCATATCGACATAGGTTTTCAGGAGAGGGTACCCATCGTCCCCGCCACCAGGCGTGACTAATACCAATCGGGAGGTCTGTAGCAGCAGTTCCGTACGAATATGCTCACGAGAAATGACTTGCTGGGCTCTCCCGACATACCCGCATGGAATAAATTTCTTCTCGATGATGGGTGGCAGCCTGTATTCCTTGACTGGATCATAGAGCGTGCGCGAGCCGTACAAGAAAACGGCGTGGTAGGTGCTTTTCAATAAGGGCATGATGCCTGATTTCGCCCATTCGGCTCGCACATGGTCGGGATGGTCTTCGATGTCGCGCATACCCAGGACGATTTTGGTCGCCGGCAATTTTGTTTTGATGAAATTCAGAGCGGGCACCAATTCTCCCCGTATTCCAGCAGGGGCTTTGTCGACCAGAAGGATGTCCGGTCTGAGGTTGCGGATACTCTCGAGGATGATCTTTTGCCGAAGCCTTACGGTGATGTCGATCGCGTGCGGAAGAAGTCGTGAGCAGTATCGGCCTTGCGCATCTTTAGTGAGTGCCGGCAACTTAATGTATTCCATACGCTCAGGCAGCGAGTAGGCATGGGCCTGCATGGAACCGGTCAGCATGATCAGCGACGCTTCAGGAATGCGGTCGGACAAGTGCTGGGCAATTTCCAGGCTCCGGCGAATATGGCCGAGTCCGTAGCTATCATGTGAGTAGAGCATGATCAGCATCGGTTCGACTCCAGAGGCCTTCGCGTTTCGAACTGTCGCAGATGCCGGATCATGTGTGGTTTGTTCATGATGGCTTTCGTATGTTGGCTGTATTCGAGTTGACACACGTATTCCGATCAACTTCAGCTATGGCCATGCTTGTTGGACGAGCCCTCTCTGATTTGGTAAACGCTTCCGCCGATCTTTTTGCTGGAGGGCCGGTTGGCTGTGTGTGGACGTCGGTCTGGGACTCAGATGGGACACGAGGTGTACCGAGATGCGCGATTGTGGCAACCAGATCATCGAAGGAAAAGGGCTTCGCAAGATAGGCATTCGCGCCGGCTTCCCTGCTCGTCTTTTCGATTGCTGCAGTCCCCTTGGCCGTCATGAGCAGAATGGGGGACTCCACCCCTCGGTGCCTGAGGGTCCGGCAGATGTCGAGTCCATCATCAGGCCCTAGAAAGATATCTAAGATGATGACGTCATAGGTATCGGTTGTGATCAGTGCCAACGTCTGGAACTTTCCGGAAGCCACGTCCACTTCATGCTCTTCCGCTTCGAGCCCACGCTTCATGAAACTGATGATTCGCTCGTCATCTTCCACAATGAGAATGTGCACAGGCTTACCGATTAAGAAAACGTGAAAAGTTCGTCTAATGCCAGCAGGCATCGTACTCAGCGAATCTAAGAAGGGAATGAGGGCTGGATGAGAAATTAATAAGAAGTGAGCAGGGCGAGCGTGTAAATCGGCTGCCGGATGGAACGGTTACGAGGGCTGGTTGTCAGAGAGCTTGTACCCGAAGTCTCGTACGGTCTGTATCAGTTTGGTCTCTGAACGACTGTCGATCTTTTTTCGAAGGTATCCGATATAGACATCAACCGTATTTGTAAGGGTGTCGTAATGATAGCCCCAGACGTGTTCCAGTATGGAGGTGCGACTGAGTGCTTTGTTGGGATTGGACATCAAGAATGCCAGAAGATCGAATTCTTTCTTGGTCAATGTGATGACTTCGCCCCCTCGGCGTACCTCACGGGAACTTTGGTCGAGCGTGAGATCCGCCACGTGCAAGAGAGGGTCGGGCGTTGCGTTGTAGGAAGGCCTGCGTCGAAGCAAGGCTTTGATGCGCGCGAGGAGTTCCTCGAAGACAAAGGGCTTCGTGAGATAGTCGTCCGCTCCGTGGTCGAAGCCACTGAGTTTGTCTTCCAGCGCATCCTTGGCCGTCAGGATCAAGATCGGAGTGTGAATCTGTTCGCGGCGTAAAGCCTGACATACCTCGTGCCCATCCTTGTCGGGCAGCAGAAGGTCAAGAATGATGAGGTCGTAGGGGGCCATGCCTCGTTGGACGCCTTCTTGGCCGTCTTGAACCACATCTACGAGATACCCTTCTGCCTCCAGACCGCGCTTGATGAAACCCGAAATTCGTTCGTCGTCTTCAATCACGAGGATGTGGCTGGTTGCCATGGTTCAGTTCCTTTGTGTCGAATGGACAGTATGCCCGACCGCATCACCGGACTGTGACGCAGCGGATGTTGGAAGAGGAAGTCGAACCGTCACCGTGGTCCCACGGGTGATCGTGCTGGCAATAGAGATGGTTCCATGGTGTGCCTCTGCGATCCACTTGGCGATCGGCAGACCGAGACCTGCGCCCCCCACCGCCGACGGCCGGCCCCGCCAGACTCGATAGGCTCGTTTGAAGACATGCGGAAGGTCGGAGTCAGGAATTCCGAGTCCGTCATCGGTCACGGTCACCTGTGCTTCTCGATCTGAGGTCTCCAGGCGAATCGCAATCGCCCCGTCCTTTCGCCCGTACTTGACGGCATTATCGGTGAGGATCATGAAGAGTTGTTTGAGCCGTTCCGTATCTCCCTGAACGGTCACATTATTCGACGATCCTTCAAGTGTAATGGTCATGCTCCGTGTTTGCGCGAGAATGGTCGTTTCCTGGCGCACGTCTTCGAGAAGCGGCATGAGCAGGGTCGGCTTCAGCTCCATCTGTAACGTGCCCGATTCCGAACGAGCGAGAAACAGAATATCGCCGACCAACTTGTTCATTTGACTCGACAGCTGGACGATCCGCTCCAAGGTGCTTCGGTATTCGGAGATCGGTTTTTCTTTCCCTCTGAGCGTCACTTCAGCCTCGCCTCTGATCACGGTCAAGGGTGTCCTGAGTTCATGGCTGATGTCGGCAAAAAATTGCGACCGTAATTGGTCGAGCGCTTTCAGTTTCTGGTGGGCATCCTGCATCGTTTCCACCGCTTGTTTCCGTTTTGTGACATCCTGCTTGATGCTGACAAAATGGCTGATCCTGCCGTTCCGGTCACGGACGGGAGTGATCGTTTCTTCCTCGGTATAGAGGCTGTCATCCTTCTTCCGATTGGTGCTCTCTCCGTGCCAGACCTTGCCGCTCATGATCGTTTGCCACTGTTTCTGATAAAAGGGTTGATCTTGCCGACCCGATGTCAGATTTCGGATATTGTGGCCGATCACTTCCTCGGGTGAATAGCCCGTCAACGCGGTGAACGACGGATTGACCCACGTCACACGCCCGATTCGATCCATAATCATGACCGCGTTCGCGGCCGATTCGAGCGCCGTCCCTTGCAGGCGGAGCTGTTCCGCTTCCTGCTTCAGCTCGGTCACATCTTTGGCGACACAGGCAATGCCCTCCATGATTCCCTCCTCGTTTTGCATGACGGCGGCGGATAGCAACACCGGGAAGGAACGACCGTCTTTTGCGAGATAGGTTGCTGCGCATTGCTGAATCGACCCTTGGGTGAGAATCTCTTGGTACTGTGTTTCGCTCAATGGGTTTTCATGTGGTGGAAAGAGCATGGCTGCATGGTGGCCCACTAGTTCCTGTTCTTCGTAGCCGAGCAGATTGAGTGCCGCATGGTTGATGCTTCGTATGGTGCCATCCGGATTCACGACGATCAGGATGTCCGTCATGGAACGAATCACATTGTCCACGTAGTTCTTGGAGACAGTGGTCTGCAGTAACTGCTCAGTCATGCTGTTGAAGCATTTCGCCAATTCGCCGAGCTCATCGTGGCTGGACACGGGAACCGTCGTGTGCAAGTCACCTTCCGCGACTTTTTTGGTCGCCTCCGTGAGAGGGCCGATGACGTGAAGGGAGCGCTTGAGTAGTAGGATGAACAAGCCGCCCCCGCACAACAGTGTCAGCAGGCTCATCGCCAATGTTTCGCTGATCAGTGTGCCGAGTCGTCGTTCGAGCGCGCTTCGATCAAGAAAGATTCTGACCGATCCAGCCTGGCGAACTGAAGCGACACCAGTACTCTTTGCCTGGTTTGATGAGTCCGTCACGATGCTCCCAAACTCTGACACGCGGTATCCTTGGTGAAGGACACGGTCATGTTGCCATGCCTCGCCGTGCTCCGACAGAGTCAGGTCCTCAGGGGTGAGTTGAATGCCGGAGAATTCCATCCAGAGGGATTGTGACGGTCGATAGGCAAGGATGGCGACGACGTCCTCCCCCTCACCGAGAGACTGAAACAGAGACGTAAGCCCCTCCATGTCTTGTTCCTGGTAGTGTGTGCGTGCTTCTGATGCGATGGTCTTAGCCAGCGTCCTTCCACGGATTTTGAACTCTTGAAACATGGCATTGCGGCTGGATGTATAGGAGAAGTATGTCAAGCCACACACGGCACAAAAGAAGACGGCAAAAAAGAGGGCCATCAGCTTGCGTGTCAGGGAAGGTTGTAACCACTGTTGGATCATCATGGTGACGGCGTCATGGATTCTCGATGATGAGGATCACCTTGACCTGGCTGTCGTTTATATCTTTGAGTCGTGACAGGTTGACGTATCCAATGGCCCCCTCGATGGCGCCGACGAAACGCACGACGGCCTCGTCAGACCGTTCGATCACGCTCTGGACCGGAATCGGAGTGCCTTGGCGATAGAACACTTGATCTGGTTTCGCATTCAGTACCCGCAGATAGAACGTTTTTCTCTCCTCGGCTGAGATCTCACGGTTGACCAGCTTGATTCGGTCGTCTCCTGGCCAGTGGAGCGTCTCTCCTCGGTACATGCTGGCGACGGCTGTCGCACTCAACGAGGTGTGAGGATTATGCGTGTTGACGATAACGGCGATGGGATCGGCGTGGGCCAGAGTTGTCCACAACCAAAGCACGAACGCGCCCGCCAGCGCCATGGACCAGCGCGTTCCTGTACGGAGTGATCGGTTCATGGGGGAGCCGTCAGAAGATCCATGCAATGGAGGTAAGAAATCCATCAGAAGGGAACTGGTTGAATTGGCCGTTGTTGAATTGATACTCCATTTTGAACACGTAATCTTCGACCGGGCGATAGTTGAAGCCGACAATCATTTGCTCTCCGGTCAGACTCCCCGTTGGGCTTGCCGTCGTATTCATCTTGGTCCGGCCGTAGAGACCGACGAGCGCGAATGTCGGGTTGTTGAAATGGCGACCGAGGACGGTCGAGTTCAAGACTGATGGCCAGAAACGATAGGTCAGTTGGATATAGTATCCCCAGAGGCTTGATAGTGTCGGTGAGCCTTGAATATCGAACCGTGCGAATTCGCTCCTGAGCTGAAAGTTTTCCCATATCCTTACATTGCGAGGCTTGAGTTCGGTGTCGAAGGCGATGCCAGTGATCAGGTCCTGGGAACCGGTTTTGTAGTCTCCACGGTATCCTGAAAGTCCTACTTCATACTGGTCAAAGAATTTTAGGGTTGCGCGCCCGACGACGGCCTTGTCGCCGTTATTGTCTGAGCGCAATCCTGTCCGCGCACTTTGCAGGCCTGGGTCAGGAATGTTGCCCGGTGTGGCCAGAAACTTATCTGTCAGCCCGTTGATCACTTGAACTTCGTAGGTGGCTTTGACGTTGTCTGAGATCGGGATGAGTCCGAAGGCACTGAATCCTAAATCGGACCAGGTGGTGGGGGTCACGAGGCGTGCTACCGAAGGCGGGCGTATGAGATCCCTGCGTGGGTCAAAGTGATCAAGATTAAACTTGCCGAAAGGGATCAGCAACACTCCAGCACGAACATTGAAGGCCTGAGTCAGGAGAAGATCGACGTAGGCCTGTTCTGCATCGGCGGTCCCATGTGGAAGCCCGAGATCAATTTCGGTGTAGACGCGAATTCGGTCGTGGAAATTGCCTGAAATCAACACTTCGAAGTTGCCGTCATAGGTGGTTCGCCGGTCCTTGAAGCTTTCGAGCCACACGGCGCCATAGGCGCCGACTCGGATGTTCTGGGCGAGTTCATCCGATAGGCTGCTCTGCCGTGATTCCACGACGCCAAGACGCTCTTTCAGGTCAGATATTTCCTTGCGATGCTGCTCCTCGATCTGATGCAGCCGGTCCTTTAGTTGTTCGACCGTTTCCTCGGTCCCGGTCTTAGAGGACTGGCTCAAGGTTTGCGCGAACGGCAGGCTCGGATCGAGCAAGCAAAAGAGGAGGCCTCCCAACGCCATGACGTGCCGTATGGATGTTTCACTCTTGAGGTACCGATGAAGCCAAGGCCAATTCCTTCTCATATCATCCTGGTCTTTACCGAAGGGGAGTGATGATCCAGTTCGTCATGACGCCTCTGCCGCCTGGATGGTTGGAAAAGTGCCGCTGCCCCTCGCCCAGCAGTAATGACCATCGGGAGACCTGCTGCTGATAGGTCTTCTGCTCTCCTTCGTACACAGGTTTGTGCAGCTCTTCGATGATGAGGTGCAAATCGTCACCGTGCACAAACGCCACGCCTTTTGTGTGTCGATGAGGCTTCTCGGGGTCGGACACGATGAACGCCGCAACTTCTTGGGGGAGGGCGAGGTTCAGCGCTTTCGATAGTTCCGGTGCCAAAAATTCTGCTTGGAGCCTGGTAAACACACGGTGGCGCTGTCCCTGTGAAAATGGCAAGATGGAACCTGCATCATAGTTGAGGGACTCAAGGATAGCGAACGCATCTTTGGGTAGTATCACGTGTGCGTAGTTAAAAGGAGCGAGCGAGGGGTATCCGGCCGGCATCTCGCGGAGCACAACTGAGAGAGGTTCTGACTCGTGAATCACGAGGTTCGGGCGAGTCTGGCAGGATGCCAAACCAACAAGAATGAGGAACAAGGCTGCCAAGACTGTGTGCTTTGCTCGGAAGATATGCATTGTGGTCGTCAACGTCTTTCCCCAAGGGCAGGTTCGTAGTGGTATCGTTCGTGGGGTCTCCCTTACTAATACTTTGACGAAGCCTGGTGGATTTTGTAAATGCTCCGTCGGCTCTTTTTATTGAGAGGAGTTCTACAAAGCTGGAATGGCGAAAAATTGTACAGTTTGAAAGGCGATAGTCGCAATTACATATGTAGGATCGGTCAGGTGCCGGTATGACCGGAGGGGTATGGTCAGCACTTCATCTTCGGCAGGATGAGAAATATTCTCTGCATAGGCCTGGGTGCAGAAACCGGAGCTTTCCTCTCCAATGTTCTATTATTGGACAGTGAGTCATCAGTCAGTCTGGAGGGTACAATTCCTGCTATTTTATTATGGAAGGGTCGGCAGTGAAACGTGCGAAGGAGGTTGGAGTCGGATGGCGTTGGAAAGTCCCCTTGCGTGGATCACGAGAGCATGATATCCAAGTAATATGTGAAAATGCTGAGATAAGTTCTGTGGTGAAGGAGAGAACCTCATGAAACAGAAACAACAGATCGCGAAGCGGAAGGAGAGAGTGACCCTATCCCTCTCTGCAGATATGGTCGAGCGGTTGCGGACCGTTGTGTACTGGAGTCCAAAGATTACGCTCACCGGTGTAGTCGAGTCAGCGATCCAATCAGCCCTCACAAAGTTGGAGAAAGGGAAGCGCTTCAAAAAGCGAAAGGGAAAGCTGCCCGTTGGTCGTCCGCGCAAAGACCAATCGTCCCGATGATGGTGCCGGTCCTGTCGTAGTCAGGAGCGTGGACTGCGGATTGGGAAACCTAGGTCGGCTGTGTCACCAACTGCATAACGGACGGACGCGGCATCGACTTCATGAACCTCGGCATCGGCAGTCTCCGCACCGGCATCTTCAATGTCGCCGATGTCTCCATGACGATCGGCGTATCGCTGCTTCTTCTTTACGCTTTCCATCGACCGCATGAGCGAGTACACGAGTAGCTCCTGATCCAACTCGTATAGTCGACTCATTGTGCAGCGTTCCGCCTCCCCGAAACTTTCTTCTTGACGACATACCTGATTTGTCACTAGAAAAGAACTCTAGAGCCATTGTGGATGGATAGATAGATCCGTTTGTCCTGTCCTGCTATAGGGAGGTCGTTGATCGTGAGACATTTTGTGTTAGCAATCGCTGGTCTTGTGCTTGTGACGGGGATGACGGGCTGCTCGAGCCCAGCTGGAATGGGAGTACTCGGTGGTGTGCTGGGAGCCGGGGCGGCGGGTGGCAGCTATGAGTATCATCTGAAGCAACAGAAGAATCGTGTTGAAGAGGATTTCAAGGCTGGGAAGATCGATCAAAAGGAATATGAGGTTCGTAAGGACCAGATTTCACGCGATTCGTTTTTCCAGAAGTAAAGCAGTAAATAGAATTGCGCTCACCGGCTTCGTATATAGCTGGTGGAAGGTCGACCTCCGTTTAGCGAGATTCTCGTGTGTGAAGTTGGGAGGTTATAGTTCTGCTACTTCCGAAATGATCGTGTGATACCCGCTCGCGCCGGCTGGTTGGGGGCGCACGATTTCAGCAATCTGTAACTGTCCCTTCGTATCCGTTGCGCGGACGACGGTTTGAAACTTTCCAGGGTTTGGT
>DCZN01000104.1:12665-12809 GCA_002331625.1 Nitrospira sp. UBA2083
TTGGTAATGCCCGGGCGAATCGATGCGCGAAAATACCTTAATCGTTCCGTCGTCGGTCCACCCTTTACGCTGCCAATACCCTTTGTAGTCGCCTGGGTAGACCTCGATCTCGATGATCCACTTCACGTTCTTGATGCCGTAGAG
>DCZN01000135.1:0-21354 GCA_002331625.1 Nitrospira sp. UBA2083
CGCGGCCAATCTCGGTCCCCGTGCTCCCTGCACATTCGACATGAGCCGATGCAACGGAAGCAACGGGCTAGGAGCATAGCCGCCGGGGATCTGGGGCACGCCGTCACGACCGGTTTGCACAAAGCTGCTGAATCGGCCTTGTGGATCTGCCGCGCAGCGATCCCCCGACAAGACGGGTTGGCTATAAGACACTCTGAGGGGTACCAACGTACCGCCCAACACTTGGAGGGGCGCATTAATGTTGACCGCGCCGCTCACCCCGGCCGGTCCTGCAGACGCATCCAGCACACTCGTCGGGCTGACGAGCACAGTACCGGAAGCAACTACATTTATATTCCCTCCTGCACCAGCATTGGCCGTAGCCGAGATGTGACTGTTCTGGATCGCCACTGCCACCGGGTCGATCGAGATATTGCCGCCGTTAGAGCCTTGCAGTCCCTTCACCGAACTGGACAGAGTGCTGTCGAAGAGACTGATCACATTCGGCGCCGTCAGCTTGATGCCACCCCCGGAACCTTGCTCAGCCGAGGTCGTGACCGTGCTATTCTTCATGAGAATATCGCTGACAGACGTGAGCGTAATACTGCCGGCATCCTTTGATCCAGTGGTTTTGGCAAGGATCATCGTCCCGTCGGTTAGTTGTACGTTGCCGCCCGTGATCGAAACATCGCCGCCAGCACCTGATAGGGCTTCACTCGAAACAGTACTCCCTTGACTGGAAAACAGTCCCGTTACGAGTAGATTCACACTTCCGCCATCACCAGTCGCACTGTTTCGTCCCCGACTGGCAATTACTGCGTCGTTCGCTATAGCCACTTGGCTGGCCTCAATCGTGACAGATCCTGCATTACCAGACGCGCTTGTATTGCTTACGATGACACCTCCTTGGAGATCCACTACAGGTGCCGTCACGAAGATAGTCCCGGCATTCCCTTTACCCGTCGTAATAGTTGTTATCGCCGTGGAATTTGTTTCCCCTATATACACTCGTTCAGTCGCCTTGATGGTCACAACCCCTCCCAAACCGGCTGCCAATGTACTGCTATCCACTCTTGCACCATTGGTGATATTCAACCGCGCGGCTTGCAGAGTCACTGCTCCGGCCTGACCAATTCCTTCAGAAGGAACTGTGACAGAAGCGCCATCTGAAAATGCACTGACAAAGGCGCCATCCGTGAGTGTCATTGTCGGAGCTGACAATTCAATCTGCCCCGCATTTTTCGGCCCACTTGTTGAACTACCTATGATTGACTCTCCTCCAGAGAACAGGAACGACTCCCTTGCCGCAATCCCAATGCGCCCTCCAGCGCCACTCCCAAGGCTAGACGTCTGAATTTGTACTCCGTTGGTCAATACGGCATTCTTAACGAGGATATCGATACTACCCGCGGCTCCACTGCTCAAGATAGGCTCCCCGGTTACCGCGTCGAGTAATCCAAGGGATGAGGCAGTAATCTCTCCTCCGTTCATCGTCACATTGAGGTCCGTATCACGATCTGTCCAGCGTCTCCCTTTGCTAAAGTCCCCGTGGCAATTCGACTTACACCACCTTGGCTATTCGCGTCCGATATGGTTAAAGATTCTTCCGCCATAATCTTCACTGACCCACCAGGTGAGGAACTCTTAGTACTACTCTGAACCTGACCACCGCCTAGGACAGCCACTTGTCGTCCATCGAGAACTATGTCGCCTGCTTTTCCACTGTCAATCGCATTGCTGGTAAAAATATTCCCCTGATCAGAAATGGTAATTACGGGAGCCGTTATACTGACAGTACCAGCAGCACCAATCTCGCCTAGGTAATTGTCAAGACGTGTCGCCGCGCTGGCAATAGCGCTTCTGCTCTCAGTCAGAGGGTCCGTTCCCGATACTGTGATGGATTCCGCTGCACGAACAATAACTTCTCCAGCGTTGCCCAATCCGAATGTGCCGCTGTTGATGGCTGCACCCTTGGTGACACTCACGGTCGTTCCATCGATCAAGATCGTGCCTGCATTGCCAATGCTTCTCGTTGAAGAGCTAACGAGTGATGAATCGGCCAATGTGATCGATGGTGCCTTTATGAACAGATCTCCCGCATTTCCAATCCCCAACCTTGTGGAGCTGGTAATCTGGCTTCCTTTCGTGAGTGTAATAACTCCGGGAGAGGTCAAGCTAATATCTCCAGCTTGGGTAGATCCTGTGGTGAGACTCTGAAGTGAGGCGTTGTTTGTAAGCTCGATCGTATGAGCTATGATGCCAATATGTGCTGGAGCACTCAACATGGATCCCCCAACAACTGCGGTACCGATCGAGCTGTTGTCGAGACTGACACTCGTTGCCGTACTGCCAGACCCATTAAAACCACTAATCATGACATGTCCAGCGGCCCCAGCATTGCCCGCTGCACTGCGGCTATCACTAAACACAGAGGCCCCAGCACTTCCGAGCAAAGTACCCACTTGCAGACTAATACTGCCGCTCAGACCATCGCTAAGAGTTCGCGTGAAGACACTACCTCCCGTCCTAATATCTAAGATCCCACTCTTGATGAGGATATCTCCTCCACGTCCACTACCCTCGGCTATTGCCACAATCCGGGAACCGTTCTCTATGCGTGCCTCGCCTGTAACTTGAATATGCACCGCGCTGCGGGCTCCATCCAAATTGCCTAAGGCCCTCGAGAAAATATCCGCACTATCCACTCTCAGGTTTCCTCCTCGGATGAACACGGTGCCGCTAGGATCACCATTCGCACTGAGTATGGCTTGTTTTGACAGAGTAATGCTCCCTAGCTCAGAGATACCGTCCATGTTCAAACCAGGAGCGCCTGTACTCGTGGTTCCGATCACTGCTTCGCCTTTGGAGGCGACGCTGGCCAGCTGAATCTGACCACTGGGAGCAAATAAAAAGCCTCCTGTACTCTGTGTGCCCCCATTGAATTGACCAGTAATCTCAATATCACCGCCTACCATCGTCAGAGACTTGCTGGTGGACACCGCGAGTTCACTCCCACTCACAGTAATCGTGCCAAAGGTCGGACTCAGAGTAGGACGTTCTAGAAACCCAAAGGTTTCGACCGGTGCCATACTCAGCAATGCGTCAGCTGGTCCTGGGAGTGCGTTAAACTTGATCCCATCCGCCATTCTCAGATAGTCCGCCGTGCTAATGTTCACCGAGCCGCCCACATTCAAAGCAGCCTTCGGTCCGAAGAGGAACCCCGTGGGATTGATGAGCCACAGGTTGGCCGTGGGAAAGTTCGTGGCGCTGTCGATCGTGCCAAAGATATTGGAGATGCTCCCACCCGTCACACGCCCGAAGATATTGCTGGTGGCACCTGCATCGCTATTGCGAAACAGGGCAGTATGCCCCTCGCCGACACTGAACTGGCCGAAGCTATGAAAGAGGTTCTGTCCACTGCCCGGCCTCGTCCCGCCATCGATAGCAGTGGTGGTTGAATTAATGGCTTGAATGGTCGTGTTGAGCCCAGAGGAAGTAATGTTGGTCGTCGGCACCTGGCTCATAGCAGGATTGATCAACAGCACGACGCCCACTGCAAGCATAACTATGCCCAGCTGAATCGACTGTCTCGAGGAGAGTCCGTGTCTCATACAGCCTCCTAGAAAGCTTGAATGACGACTTGGAGATGGATGCCGTGGTCTTGCAGGTTGCCATTGCCGATCTCTAAGCGGTTGAGCTGCTTGCCGTAGTAGAGTTCGAACCGACTGTCCTTCCAGGGGATGTTCCAAATCACGCCCGCGCCCACACTCGCTAGTGTCCTTGGATGCAAGGTCCCGATTTCCGAACTCCAGGAATGACCAAAATCCAGAAACGGGGAGACGAAGAGCACATCTCGCTCTCCACTGCTATAGACAGGAATTCGCGCTTCGACCGAAGCCAATACGGCATTGTCCCGCACCAAGGCAAACTCCCGATAGCCGCGCACGCTATAGCGTCCGCCCACAGCCAACTGTTCCAGCGGAAACACATGGTCGGGCGTGAGCTGAGCCGTGGCCTTGGAAATCAGCTGTGTTCGGAGAAACTCCAATTGACGCACCCACTGCGCCTCCCCCAGCCAGGAGAAGAACCGCCCATCCGCCGAACCAGGGACCGCACTACTCGTGCTGGCCCCGAGCACATCTCCAAACCCCACCGAGAATCGCGACAGGAACGCGACGACCTGCCGATCCGTTCGATAGAGATATTCCTGCCCAAATCGCAAGGCCGAGATCCGAAAGACCCCGTTCGTGGCCCCGGCGGTGAATTCAAACGGGGAACTTAAGAGAAACGACCGATTGGTCTGGTGCTCGCCCATCACGGACACCGCCAATTCATGACGAAGTGAACGCAGGAGTGGTTGACGCAACCCGATCCGATAGCCCTCGGCGCGGTTTTCGATGTCCAGCACATCGAAGGGTTCTTCCCTCACAGCAAAGGCAAAGCGACGGTATTGGAACAATATGGTGGTATCCGTAGGATGGATGGGAATCACGTAGTTGACGGTGATCACGGGGTGCGCCCCACTGGAGCCAGCGGCATAGACACTCAGCTGGTCCCCAAAACCTGTCACGTTCTGATGTTCGACGCTGAGAAAACCTTGTTCCGCCCCGACCGTCGGCGACAGATAATTATTAAACCCTAGACGAACCTTGAACGGATTCGCCTCTGTGATACGGAGGTTCAAGTGGCTTTCGCCTAGAGCCAACCCAGGCTTCAGGTTGGCATTGAGGCGTGTGAACCGAGGATCGAGCTGCAAGAGCTGTAAGTGCTCTTGCAAGGCCAAGACATTCAGCGGAGGACCGGCACCCCGCTCGACGCGCCATCGGATATACGGTTCCCGAAACCAATAGTTATCCTCCACATCGATCTTCGCCAGACGGCCTTCGACAATCTGGATGATCAGCACATTGTCGGTGAGCTCCTGGTCCGGTACGATCGCGCCAGATGTGGCGTACCCGCGCTCAATGTAGTATCTCGTCAACGCGAGGCGCAGGGCTTCGATGTCTTCGGTGGTAAGTTCCTGCTGTTTGATGTACGGCTCCGTCACGACTCGCAACTGTTCGGCGGTGAAGACAGTATTCCCTTGCAGGGCGATGTCTTTGACGGAAATACGGATGGGCGGACCCAAATCCTGGGGCCTCGGGACAACTGGCGCAGACGGGAGCTCCTTTTTCGGAAGTACCGGAGGCGTGTCCTGCGGGGTGTCCGGCAACGTCGGACGTGGTGGAGGGATGGGCAGCCCTGGTGGAACTTGAGTTCGGCCAAGCTCAGTCGTGAGGAGGATGCTCACGAACGCCGCTAACATGACACCGACCAAACGAACTCGCGCGGGCACGAGAATCCCTACCCTCTGGCTACCAGCCCACTTCATAGGACCCATCCATGGATGCCTTTCGCGATAGGTGTCGTCCTTGGCCTACACCACGAAGGGTGCGTTGACTTGGATTCATCGCTTCATCAACATCCCTCCTAGCGACTCTGCGGTGACTCCGGCGGCCCAGGCGGTTCATTCCTTACCGTGAACAGCTTTCCATTCCGCATGTATAGCTTGCGTTGTTCGTCCAAGTTGAAGGGGCGAGATCCCAGTCGACCAAAGACACTCACTTGATGTCCACTTTCATCAACCGCCCGGTCCCGATCCAGCCCTTTGGAGAGGGCAACAGCCGGTCCTTTAGTCTTGTAGGTTGCGATCAATTCAGGAACGGGACGCGGGTTGAAGCCATAATAGTTGGGTTGCGACTGCGGAGATGTGAGCTGGATCACCCGCAGGCCATTCTTGCCATCTGCGAGATAGGCAAAGAGGCTGGCGTTGGTCGAGCCGACCCGCACGCTGTAGGCATCGTTGATTTGGCCATCCGCCGTGAACCGCTGATCGATACGCGGCTGCTCGGGCTTTTCAATGTCGATGATGACCAGGCCTTCGGCGCCGGCGGCCACATAGGCGTACCCGCGCGCAACGTAAATGTCTCTCCCACCCTGAAGGCGAACCGTCGCAGCCTCCACTGGCCGTGGCTCCTCGGGATTCGTCACGTCGACGACCTTCATGCCTTCTTCATCCAATACGAATGCATATCTGAACTGAACCGCCACTGCCCCTGGCTTCACCAACGAGGCGGCTCCGAAATCGGCGACAACCTTGGGGTTGAGCGGATCGTCCAAGCTCACAACCACCACACCACGCTCACAGGAGATGTAGGCAAAATGCCCGGCAATCGTGATATGGGTCGCCCCGTTCAGCACCCCATTGGGATTGAACGTGGCGGCTCGTGACAAAAAGTTATTATCCGGATCGCCGTCGCTCAATGTTTCAACATCAACGACGAGCAGACCTTCATAGAGATCCGTCACGTAGGCATACCGATAGAGCGGATGCATGACTTGTTCTTGGTTGCCCTTGACCTTTTTCTGGAACTCCGGACGATCTTGGCGCGACGGCGACACCGGCATCGTCGTGGGCAGAACCACCGCTGTGGCGTAACGCGACTTCACATACGTCCGCTGACCAAGGGGCGAGACAGGGGCCGTGACCAGGTTTTCCGAAAATCCCTTATTATCGACGTTTGCCACGTCATAGACTCTGAATCCGTCCGTGCCGTTGGCGGTATAGAGGTACTCACCCCGCAGTTGTAAACTCAGAATTTCATTCCCCCCATGATGTTTGGCATTTTCCCGACCATCCTTGAACCGGGGAATTTCGCGCGCCTGTTTCACATGGTCGGCGTAGTAGTCGGGATAGGCCAGTTTGTGGAGGTAGCTCCCAATCACCGCTTGCGGTTCGTCCCATTCCGTGACCGGCACCGCCTCAAATCCAGACTTCCCCTCACCCACCCACGCGTGCCGTCCGATAAAGTTCGGGAAATTCGTTCCTTGCCCCAATACCTGCTGCAACCACGCATTGTTGTCGTTCTCGTACGAGACATGACAATCCGTACAGCGCTTCGTCTCCGTGGATCGAACGGTATGAGGGAAATGGGGTGCAAACGCCTGGCTACTGTATCCACTCGACGCGATTGGAGGCTGCTGCACATAGATACGCTCTCGGTTCGTATTTTCCGAACTTAGGACGAGCGCACTCGACGACCGCACCGGCGCAATGAGCTTCTTGTCCTCTCCACCCCGCTTCACCGTTCCATGGAGTCCCAGAATGAATTGGTCATCCCTCGCGACTTGCGGATTGTATGACGCCCAGTTTCTCGTTTCCTCCCCCTCAAAATGATTCGCTTCTTTCTTCCAATTGGCTTTGATCGGCAAGTGACAGCCGGCGCAACTCGTCGTCCACGAGAGATGACAGGAGAAACAGGCGACTTCTTCATTTGGGTGGGCAAGCTTACTCTCAGCCGACGGAACGGTGCCCCACGTGTTGCCGTCCTTCTGCACCGTCTTGGCCAACCTCGATTGCTCTGCCTGCTTTGGATGTGCTTTCGACCAATCCGAGGCCGGATCAACCGTGTCTTTTACTTGCACAACCTCCCATTCTTTTCCTTTTTCCACCGACGACCGTTGGAACAACTTCCCATTCCGCCATTCAAACCGCCGCTGCTTAAATGCGGTGACTCCGGTTTTGAGATCTTCTCCCCCGGGAGGCGACATCGGGCCGGAGGTTTTGAGTGTGGCATATTCCCGAATGGTCCCATGACAATCGGCACAGGTGACTCCGATCGCATCGGCATATTGCCCGTAAAGCTTGCCGTCACCATGACTATCCGACGCAAAATGGCAATCCGCACAATGCATGCCTTTTTCCAAGTGAATGTCCTTCAAGTGAACCGGAATTCCTGGACGTCCCTTTTCCCACTCCTGCTCGGATCGTGGTTGCATCGCCTGCTGGAGTTTCTCCGACGTGACATCCGACACCACATTACCTTGATCATCCAGGAGATTTCCCTTTCGGTCCCGCTTAAACACAGCGCGGAAATTCCACCCATGCCCATGATAATCGGCGAACTGCGTGTGCTTCAGTCGGCCATTAAGTTTGCTCACATCCGCAAGAAACTCAGGGTCCGACCAGTTTCCTCTCGTGGCCGCTTCCTCCGGGTTTCGATAGAGCGACCGCCACTTTTCCTCTTCGGTTGGATACTTTTGTTGCTTCGGCCACATCGCCTCACCATCGGTCTCATAGTCCCACATCGTGTAGCCAAGATAGGTGTTCACAAAGACGTTTGGCTGATGCATGTGACAGACCATGCACTGGCTCGTGGGAATCGCTTTGGTGAGCTGATGACGTAGCGGGTGGCCAGGCTCCTGCTTCGGAATCGTCGGATCGTCGGTTTGCGTTTTCCCTCGATTGCCGAATTTGGCATAGGGGCCGGAATTCACTGGGTCCCGATCGTTGCCGTACACCACATGGCAGGCTGTACAACCACTTGATCGAAAATCTCCTGGGTTATCGTTCGTCCCCAAGAACGAGAGGTGTGGATCGTTCAAACGGGTTTTGTGAATGTTGAGCACGGGAACTGCGATGCGCAGACCGGTCCCTGATCCACGGTTACTCTGACGGATGTCCGGCCGACCAGGATCTTCTCGACTGGGGCTCTGCATGAAGAATGACGGGGCCGTGCCGATATCTGGGAAGTTGGAGGGAATATTGATCCCCCCACGCTCAAATACACGGAAGATGTCTCCGGGCGGAAGAATCTCCCACCGAGGTAACGGCAAGAGAAACGGCAGCACGCCCTTCGCTAACTCGGACGCGGTTGGAGGCGGCGCCATCTGCACTTTCTGCGGAATACCATCAATCGAATAGCTTTCTCCAAGGAATGGGGTTTTCTGCGCCACAATGCCGTTGTTATAGGCTGCCGCCGTCCAGAACACGCCGGACGTCGTCATCGGACTTTTCGCAACTTGGTCCACCTCGGCTTGATGGCAAGCCCCACATGTCAATCGGGCTACGCGGAGATCTCCGGGATTGACAAAGCGAATAAACTGCGGATCTTCTTGGTTGAGGAGCGTGTAGCTTTGCTGAGGATTCGCGGCGGACCGTTTTCCATCCGCATCACGCCATCGATCCGGATATCTCGGCTGAATATGGGCCTTGTCCTTAGCCTCCTCATAGGCGGCAGAACCAGACACCGTTCCCTTGGCGACGACGACGTACGCCTGACCACCATGGCAATCGACACAGGCCAATCGCACTGCTTGCGACACATGCATCGTGGGGGCATCGCTTTGTGTATGACAACTCACACATCCGGTGTTCTTCACAAGGACTTCCTCATCGGTCTGTCGAAGAATGTCACCGGGGAGACCCGCCATCGTCGACGAGTTTCCCGACTGCTCGGAGAGCCAGCAGCCCTGGAGTGACACGATGGTCCCTATGACTACGACCAGACTGGCTAGCCCCCAACGTGTGATGCAAGAAGCGCGAATACCGTCATGTGGTTGCATATATTCCATCCATCCTGGTTAAGCCCTAGAACGTCAGTGTTGCCGAGAAAAAGGCAGAGTAGCGGTCGCCACCCTGCTGAATATCCTTGAATCCTCCACCGGGGGTGAAGTAGGCAAACCCACCCGTCAACACGATGTTCTGATTCAAAAGCGGACGATAGATCAGACCGACACTGTAATCGGCGCCGATGGCACGCCGCACTTGGGGTTGGTGGAGCACATACTGGAGCGGTTCCGTCTCGGCAAACCACAAGTAATTAAAGTTCAAGATCCCTTTCAACTTGGGAGTCAGTTCGGCATCGAGTCCCACATTGGCGACGATGATGCCGGGGTTGACGAACTGTGCCTGCCCTTGCGTCTTACTGCTCCGGAAGTCGTTGAGCAGGCTGAAGCGGTTGTTGAGCAGAATTCCGGTTTGCGTCAGGGCAATGCCTTGCCGATTGAAGAAGCTGAACCCGCTGCCGGCAAAATTTACGTTGTCGAGGATGGAGTCAAAGCCGCGGGCGGTCCTGTCCGTCGGATTTTTATCCCCCGACCCGTAGAAGACCGACACTTTGGGGCGCAACCAATCGATATCGTACGACACCTCGGCCGCCGCCATTTGGGCATTGATCGTCACTTCTCGTCCGGCAATCGTGTCGTGCGAGACGTTCCCGAGCACTTGATAAAATGCATGGGAGAGGTTGAACCGACCGATATGCCCGTCCCCCGCCCAACCCAAATAGTATGACCGGACATCGTGTGGTCGAACATCCCCGATATTCGCCGGACGAACGAGAAACCCATTATTGTCGTACTGCTGCCCATTGGAATCGCCCGAGCCGGCATTATCACGGTCGTGATGGAAGCTGACCTGGGCGGTATATCCTTGCCAGANNAAATCCTGCCGATACAGGTTCGCAATGACCACTTGGCGGTGACGAGTTTGGAATGAATTCAATCCGCTGTTCGTGTCTTTCTCCAAGAAATTGAAGTAGGCCACGTTCCACTGATAGCGATTGTTATCGAAGTTCCCGAAAAAGCGGATGCCCGGTTCATTGTCGGAGAAAATGAAACCGCGGAAGTCGCTGGTAAATCCCTGAATGCCGGCCCGTACGGACACGAAGTCAAAGTTTCTTGAGATGTCGAACAAGCGCTTCTCGACAAATGCTTCTTGGAATGCAATCTGATGGTCGGCCCGGGTGGTTCCTCCTCGAACATCGAGTCTCACTGCATTCCGCTCTTGCACATCCAACAGATTGACGTTGACGACGGGTGTCACGCGAATCGCCCAATCCCGCGGTCGAAAGGCGGTCGAGCCTTTAAAGAATTCGAAGCTAAAGACAACATTCTGATTGAAAAACAGTTGTCGTCCCTCTCCGAAGAACTCCGCGCTACCGGCACGTTCCCGACTCACTCCTTGCGGAGTAGGCAATTTTCTCGCCTCAAACAGTGAATCGCTGATTGCTGTAAAGTTGAAGAAGACGTTTTGACCAAGAATCGGGTAATCGCCTTTCAAAAGATTCTGCGAGTAGGGATCGAGCAAATTTCTTCCATACCCAATTCTCCAGCGATCTCGAATGGGAATGAAGTTGCTCCGTTGATATTCGTCGATTTCAAACTGCGTTGGTGCGCGACCTTCAGCCACCGCGGTTTCACCCTGAGGCTCCGTCGTTATCGGACGGCTGCGTCCACTTGGTAGCCGTCGCTCACGATCACTATCCGACGGCTGGGCGACGGGAGCGGTCTCGACACTTTCTTCACGAACCGGCAGCTCTGATGGAGGACTCGCCGGACCTTGCGGCGTGCTTTCAACTTGAACTGGTGGCTCCAGTTGGGACGGCGCCGGCTCCTCTTTGGGGAGATCGGTGTCGGGTGTTTTCTGGACCGGCCGAGACCGCCCAGGTATCGGCCCAAGATGAGGAACTGCTGCAGGCATGTCGGATCCAGGGCCGGACGGAGCCGTGGCGGACGGCTCGATGACCGACTGGGACGGAACCACCTCTTCCTTTTTCCCCTTCGGAAACACATCAGGCTGCGTAGGGACTTGTTGAGGGGTGACTTTGGGAGCCTGGGGTGGAGGCGCGACACGCGAGCGTCCACTGGGAAGCTTCCGAGAGGATCCCGATTTCCCGGTCGGTGGGGAGGACGAGTCTTGAGCCCACAGGGCAATAGGCTCGGTCATCACAACCATGGTCCCCAAGACCAGCACCACGACTATTCCGTATCGTGTCATCACGCTCCGTCTCCTAGAACAAGTTTGGGTTTCTCGGGAATACGAGATACGGAAGCCTCACACTCCGCACCGTCCTACTATCGGCTCGGATACCCGCCGGAGCTTCAAATCCCACACTCCCCATTGCCGCGATGATGTCATCCTGATCAACCCCGTCGCCGGATACCCCGACTGCTCCGATATGGGTGTTCCCCCTGAACAGCGGAACGGATCCCGGAAAAATCTGCAGCCCGTTCTGCAACCCTGCCAACGACGTACACGGAGCAGTGCCGCTCAGCACATTTGCAAGGTTGATCGAATCAAGCTGGAGGCCTGTATTGAAGATGCTCCATTGCCCAAGCGGCTTGGACAGCGGTCCAAAGAGAAAGTTTGAGCTGGCGCCGGGTGGAAAAATCGGCTGGCTCAGGAACCCGATGGCACGATCAGAAAAAGCCGTTGAGCCATTCAGCGGGAGACCTTCGTTCGTCAGTGCCGTGACATAGGCCCCCATGCCGGCAGAGGTCAGTCTGGTCGCCGCATCGGTCCTGGTGAAGAAATTGGCGCTCCGCGCCTTTTGGGCGGAGACATCAAATCCGAAGATCGGCGCATCAATGGTCCGAAAAATTCCGAGAATCCTTCCGGCTGTATCCACCACCGTGATCGATACACGGGCCGGAGTCCCAATCGGATTACGGATCGCTGCTCTGGTTCGATTGGCCTGCACGGCAGCTTGTGCAAGGATCTGTGTGACTTCCGGAACGGTTAACCCACCGGGATCTGGACTGGCGACAATGGTAATGCCAGGGTCGATTGTGCCTGACACCCCGCCAACCGTCGCAGGTGTGAACCCTGTTGCGGGACTCCCCACAGGGGCTTGTATTTCAGTTCCGCTTAAAGAGCCGTACGGAACGGCATTGAGGCCGGTAGGCGGTTCGGCATTCGAAAACGGTATCGTAATGCCATCGATCAGGATTTTGTCACCACGGATATTGTTTGGGGCAGAAAAACCAAGGGTTCCAGCCGCAGCAATCCTCTCTTCCAGCGATTGGTCGAAATCCGAAGGGTCCAGATCAGCCGTGTAGAACCCATCGCCCTCGACGCCAATCCCGCCCACGGCAGTCCCGTTTTTGTACAGAGGCAGCCCACCGAGATCCCCGGAGAGTCCGAGGGGCAAGTTTGCCGTGCTGGCCGGGTGCCCGGTCCGACTGACATCGCTGCACCGAAGTTGCGAGAACTGCACGCCGAACAACGGTCCACCCGGTGAGGGATCCACATGTGGAGGAAAATGCTCCTGAACAATGAAACTCGCGGATCGCGTACTGAACGCATTCCCTTGGGTACTAAAAAAGGCTGCCGTGCCGGCCTTGGATATCGCCGCTGCGGCTGCCGCCGTCTGAATCGACGGCACACTGATCGTCGACAACGTTTGTCCCTCGAGCGGGCCACCACTCCCACCTCCGCGAATGGTTATATCCGCACGAGCGTTGGCCATACGCAGAATCCCAAGAACCACGCCCTCATGATCCACCACGGCGATCGTGACGGGAAGTCCGACGGCCTGAGCTTGTGTTGCGGCTTGTGCAATAATCGTCTGAACATCTGCTGCCGTCAAATGCTCGGTTGAGCTGGTCGATTCCGGCGCCGCGCCCGTCGGCTCATTGACCCCGCCCTCAGAGCCGCAAGAAGCAGCCAGCACCCCGAGGCAGAGAAGCGTAAAACTCCGAACCAACAAATTGGTTCCTGTTCGACTACCCATGGTGCGATTCCCCCTCGAAAGCAGATCGGTCATATCGAAACTCCTCAACACGGGATAACAATTGACGTACAGGCTGAGAGCGGATACTCGTCAGGGCACGTTCACCTGATTTGTGAGGAACATGAAACTCGTGGCAAGACCTGCAACTCGCTTGCGCCCCTCCCGGCTCAAAATGGCAGGTCCGACACAATGAGATGGACGGCAGCAAGACATCTTCGCTCCTCACGCTCCTCACAGCATTCTCATGACACGGCAGACACCAGTTCCCTTCCCCTTTTAATTTGATCTCAGGTATTGCCGCGTGGGCTTGATGATCGAACCGATTGTAGGGCAGCCACCGAACGGGAATGTTCACCTTGGCAATCCGAGATTTTGGCATCTCTTCCGTTCCGGCCTGAGACGACACCCCCTGTGCCCGATCGGTCGCGGACAGGGAGGCATCCTGCCCCGCGTGTGCATCACCCGATGACGACGATGCACTCACGTCATCCGCAGCCCCGCCAGCACCTTGAGCGACAGAGTCCTTCACATGACATTTCAAACACTTCTTGACCTTCGGAGAGAGGAGCATGTTCTCTGCCTCGGTACGTCCACCGACCGCATAGCGCTCATGTGGGGTCGGCGCTTGTCCAGGAAGTCGTCGACCAGGAATCCAGCGGAGCTGTTCAGGCTTTTTCTCCTCTTCAGGATGAGTCTGCACATACACACTCGAAAAAATCTCAAGCAATTGCTGGCGCAGGGCATCGAGTTGTCGCCCATGGGTCACTCGTTGACCCGGCAAGATTGGGGCGAGATCAATCTCGTTGCTGTGGCATGAATAACAGTCACGTTGGAAACTGACAGGTTGCATGAACCGCCCTTCGTCATCCATGTGATGACAATCCGAACAGATGAGCGGCCCTCTATTCTGAGATTCCAAATACTTATCACCGAGCGTCAAGTGCAGTGCGTGGTTCAGCCTCAACCGTCCATCATCCTTCAGGCGCTCCTTGTCGTCGAGACGAACGCGCGTCACACCTTCGAGGCCCAGCGACCGAGTAATCGCGAACTCCGGATGATCCGTTGAGAAACCATGCACCACGGCAATATCCGGCACGATCTGTCCTTTGGCTTGGAGATCGGCATGACACTGAACACATTTCAGGTCCGACACGTCGGCCAACACTTTCTGCCCCTTATGTTCCAAATGACACGATGCACAGGCCGGTGGTGTCGAAAGAGCGACCTCTTGTTTGAAATGGGAAGGCGGCAGAATATCGGGACGATGACAGGCTTGACAGGCGGTATTGTCGACAAAACTCCAGACGGGTTTGAGGGAATCGTGACAGACCTCGCATTGTACGGCAAACTTTGAATGTTTGACCGATACGTCACCAGGCATGAATACGGTGCGTTGCGTCCAGGCCCCGGCTAGCACCGACCCAACCGACAAGACCATCACCAACACAACGGCAATGCGCCATTTCGTCCATCGCCCGCTGGCAAGTTGCAACCTCGGCATCAGCGCCTGCGATGGCTCGACCGGAGCGGCTACCCCTTCTTCAACGGAGAGCACAAGCAAGCCTGACGGTTCCGACTGCAGGATAGAGAGACTATAGTTCTGAATTTTGACCACATCGCCGGTCTGGAGCACAGCTTCTTTGACCGGCACATGATTCAGATAGATGGTCTGGCCCTGTGACACGTCGCGGAGAATATTCAAGCCCTGCTCGTCTCGTCTCACCTCCGCATGATTGAGGGATACGGCAAGATCCTCCAGACGCAATTCATTGAGGGCTCCGCGACCGATATGCAAGATGTCTCCCGGAACATCGAGAATCTTTTCTCGAAGCTCTCCCCGAGACGACACTTTTCGAACGATTCTAAAGGCCACCGAACCCCTCACTCCATCAGCGCAGGACTAGCAGGCTGGTGCACACTCTATGGGCACTTCCAGCAAAGGCGTTGTGAACGATCATGGATGCTTGCCCACTATTCCGCAGGATGTTCAAGAAGGCGTCCCAGTAAAGGCCACCGCACGACCATTGGCTTACGCGTTCACTTTTCACTTTTTATCTTTCACACTTCTCGCTCCAGAATGTGAGGCGAGCACGAAGCGAGATGACGTTTTCACATCCTGCTAGTACCAAAACACGACGATCAGATGAACACCAACCGCGAACACCATGGCGATCGAAACGGGAACATGAACATACAGCCAGGCCTTGAGCGCATTGCGGAGCTGCATTTGCTGCAACAGATTGAGTTCTAACTGTGCTTTCTTGAGCAAAAGCTGCGAAAGGACCTGAAACGTGGCTTGTTCCTCGAGCGGCACCACCGCAGCTTTGGCGGCAAGATCGGCCGATCGTTCGGCCAGGAGATCACGGGTCTGACCTCTGATCAACGACCACCCGCTCGGCACGCGCTGCTGGGATGCCGCAAGCTCTGCTTGGTAGATGTGAACCAACACATCGGATTTATCCTTCACCAGCGCGCGCATATCCGACAGCAGCCGCGCCAATTCTGGGTCGATTTTGTCGGCTTGCTGCCTCGCTTCCAGTCTCGTCAAACGACTCGGAATGATTTGGTACAGCAGCACACCCACCATGCCGCTCAACACCACAAGCACAAGCAAGGCGAATGCGAGCGTGTGCACATCCCATCCAAACCGGAATCCCGCGTGCAACGGGATCACCAACAGCGTTAAGAGCCCCAAGTACACATGCGCACTCACCCATCCCTGCAACGTACCCGTATGACTCGAGTAGGATCGACGACGGATGCCGAGATACATCAGGACTCCGATGAGAGCCGTCCCGGCCACTCCATACACCAGCCCTTCGATCGACCCTCCGTAGGCCACCGTCCGGGAACGGTAACTGGAATAGTGCAGCAACAGTCCTACAGCGCTGATGCAGGAAATCCACAACCAACGACCGGACGCGTATGTCAACAATGAGGTTCCCATATCCCGATGCTACCGCCCTCCCACGCCGATCCGCTTAAAGTACTCATTGGGCGACACACGAAAGGCCGCCCCCGTGGGGCAGATACGCACGCATGACGGCCCATGCCCAAGCCCCTGACACAGATCGCACTTGATCGCCTTCTTCTCACCATCCGCCTCTTCATGCGAGGTGGATGGCCGCCGTAACCCGATCAGACCCAACAAGCGATCGAGCGGGCCTGGTGCTTCGACTTGCGCAGGGTGCACCATGAAGATATTGCCGTACGGGCAATTCTTGGCACAATTGCCGCATCCGATACAGCGCGCCGGATCAATGGTGACTTCACCACTTTTATTCCGAAAGATGGCATTGCCCGGAGGACAATCACTGAGGCACATCGCATGCTCACAATGACGGCAGGAACTGGGCACCAACAGATTGCCGAAAATATTGCCTTCGGTCCGATACAGTCGCGTTTGTCCCTGATGCGTCGCCGCACAGGCCTGCACACATTGATCACATCGGATACATTTGTCTTCATCAATCAATAAGACATCGGTTCCCTCAAAGACACCGCTGTCGACCATACGATTGATGAGATGGTCCCCGCCGACTTCTCGGGCGAACACCTCCGCGCTGCGGACCATCACTTCTTGCACCTGTCGTCGCAACCGTTCCGCCAGCGCCGGATAGTATTCCAACATCGCCATAAAATCTTTGCGCTTGAATCGAATGACCTCGCTCGTCTTGGTGGCCGACACCGTGACCTGTCGTTTGGGACGGCTGGGATCCAACAACTCCACCTCTCCAAAGGACCGGCCGACGGGGAGATGGTTCACCACCACTTCTCGGCCGTCCGCCGTCGACCGCTTGCTCAGTTTCATGGAGCCGCTTCTGACCAGATAGAACTCATCACCGGAGTCACCGGCCTTGTACACCGCCTCACCCTGCTTATAGCTAGATGTCACGGCCCTCGAGGCGAGCGAACGAAGGAATGTCAGTTGCGCATCCGGCAAGACATACAACTGCAAAGCCCGCACAATAAAATTTTCATCGATCGCACGTTTGACGGACGGTTCGGCATTGAGCAAACGAAGCACCGCACGGCGGGGGATCTCGAACAGCACACAGTCTTCCACGGACTTGGCCTTTTCAGAACGCCGTTGACCCGACACCAAACTCGTTTCTCCGAAGAATTCCCCACGCCCCAGTTGCGCAAACACCTCCTCCCCGTTCGGCGACGGCCGGCTGATCTTGACCGCGCCACGAAGAATCACGAACAAACTGTCCGAGTAGTGATCTTCCCGATAGATCGCCGTCCTCGCGTTCACCTCCGAATGGACAGTGGACGCCAGAATCACTTCGCGCAGGGAGGCATCTTCCACATCGGCGAGCAAGGGAACAGCCGACCGAACTTCGCTCAGCCGGTCTTCCGTGCTGCCCCGTAACATCCCCAGCCGTTGTTCGCGAATGATCGGCTCTTCCACGGCTTCGACATCATGCCCGGCCAGATACTCCGCCACATCGTACCCTTGATTCATACCTTGCTTGATCAAGCCATACCCAGCCACGGCACCGATCATGAAGAGGCCGGGAATGTTGGTTTCATAGTGCTTGCTCAGGACAGGAGGGGCCGTCGGATTCGATGACGCAAACCGGACGCCGATTCGTTCGAGGAACGGCCGGGGGATTTCTGCACCGATGCGCAGGAACACCAGATCCGCCCGCACCTTCACGGTTTCTTCCGGCATCTTGATGAAGGCATAGCCTTCCTCGATCCGTTCCACTCCCGCGTTGTGATAGACGGTGACCTGCTTCATTTCCACTTTCTGGGTAATGTCCTTAAACAGGGCGTCCTTGAGGCGAAAAAATTCCGGGCTGCGATTGACGACGGCGACGCGGTTCTTCTCACAGAGCGCCAGCACGCCCTCGATCGCGGCGTCACCCGCACCGACCATCAGAATATCCTCGTTCTCGTACAATGTTGGGTCCGAGAGCTTGGTCGAGACATGAGGTAACGACGCACCCGGCACGGTCAACCGTCTCGGGTTGCCTTGAATGCCGATGGCAAGGATGACGGACGTCGCCTGATACTCCCCACGATCGGTCGTCACGGCAAAGCAATCACCGACCTTCGTGATCGTCTTCACCTCTTCCGGCCGTCGGATGTCGATCCCGGAGGATTGCGCCGTTTCGTTCCAACCTTTGAGGAGAAATTCTCGCTTCCCAGCAGTGAATGGCACGTCGCTCCGAAGGGGAATCATCGGCGGTTCCGCCATGACATGTTTCCCCTTCTGGTAGTCAAAGATGGTGTTGGCGATTTCGGCCTTCTCGATGACGACCACGCGCATCCCGTTGTGTTTGGCTCGGCAGGCCGCGCTTAAGCCGGCAGGTCCCGCCCCGACCACGAGCACATCGTACATGCCGCTCACCTCACCCTCCGGCCTTCGAGGACGACGCCCCCGTCCCGCTCGCCGGAGGAGTCTCCGGCTCTAGCAACTTTCGCACGCCGGATAGATGCTGACTGAATTGAACGAGATTGAATTTGTAGCCGAATACGATGTCGGTATTGAGCTGATCGACGGCCGCTGACAAGGCTTTCGCGTTGGGCATTGCCCCCACCGTTCGATTGTAGGATTCCTGAAGGCTGCTGATCGCCAACACCGCCTGTTCTGCCGACTGAAATCCAGCATTGGCGATGACGGTCGCGTCTCCGGCAATCCGACGCATGATGGACCAGACCTCCTTCTGCGTAAAGGTGTGGCGCTCCAGTGCAGGCCCAAGCTGGCCGGTCACCTGCAACAGCTGCGTCAGCGTTTGATCCAATTCTGTTGACCCGGATTTCCCGGTGAGCATCTCGTGAAGCTTCAAGAAGCCTTCATCCATGCTCAAGCCTTTATCTGGAACAATTTCACGCACCGCATGGCGGAATACGGTATAGTTCGCGGCATTCCACACGAGCCGCCCTGGTTTCTTCCCGGCATAATCTTTCACGCGCCAACGTTGCAGCTTCTTTTCCGTATCGGAAATGCCGCGCACGCGATCCGCCACGTCATGATGGCAGGCATAACAATCAAAGAACGTAAAATCCGGCCACATGATGGCGTGGGATTTCCGCGATGAGGCGAGCAGTTCAAGCTGTTGATGCAAGGCCTCGGCTTGTCCGACCGCCCAGACACGCGCCCCGCTCCACTCCTTCTCTTCTTTCGGCACGATCCAATGCACCGGCATCAACTCGCTGTAGGAGTCCAATTCAAAACTGAGGCGTGGATGGCCCGCGCCGATGAGTTCGTGATCCACCACATCCTTGTCCGTACCCTGATGGCAGCGCAGACACAGCTCGGCGCGTTTGACCAGGTTCTTGGTATCAAGCATGCCGTACTCGGCACCTTTCTTCTTGTCCCAATCTTTCCGTGTATGCGGTCCGAGCCAGAGTTCGGCTGCACCATGACACCCTTCGCACGTCACCCCTTCAGCCAGCTCATAATTGGGACCGCGGCGGTTCTCCGCAACCGGGACCGCGTGGCAGGCCAGACACCTGGGTTCCGTCTCAGGGGATTTCAAACCAAGATGCTTGGCCATTTGCCGTGATTCAGACGTCTTGAGATTCTCGAACGCCTTCGAATGGCCGTAGTCGAGCTTGTTTCGTTGATCTCCTGCATTCCACTCCCAGAGCCAGTACTCATTCTGGAGGATATCGAACTTCTTCCCGTGCTGGACGAAATCTCCTCCACCCTGGCCCCCATGGCGCAAGCCAAGGGACTCGGTTTCCACGTCTCCGGAGCCGATTCGGGCCACAAGCTCCGTACGGATCGCCGCGCTCTCAAGCAAATCCTGCTGAACCTTACCAATAACGCTATCAAATTCACCTCCCACGGGTCGGTTACGATCGATTGCCAGCGCGATGAAAACGCCACGCGCCTGAGCGTAATCGATACCGGCATCGGAATTCGCGAGCAAGACCGCGGCGCAATGTTCAAGGCTTTTGCTCGCTTTGGTCACGCCCCTCGCGAACAAGAGGGCACCGGGCTGGGCTTGTATCTGAGCCAAAAACTGGCTGCCATGATTGGGGCGGAGATTCAATTTGAAAGTCATCTGACTCACGGTTCGACTTTCACACTCGTGCTTCCCCATTCTCAAGGCTGAGGCATGGCTCGCATATTGGTGGTTGAGGACAATCCGACGAATTTGGACCTCATGGTGTTCCTTTTGAAGTCCTTCGGGCATGAGGTGATTATCGGCAGAGACGGCGTGGAAGGAATTGACGCAGCGCGGCGCCACCATCCCGACCTTGTGCTGATGGATATTCACATGCCGCGAATGGACGGCCTGGAAGCCGTCCAACTTCTTAAGGCGGATCCGATCCTCAAGCCCCTGCCGATCATCGCCGTTTCCGCCTTGGCCATGGTTGGCGATCGTGAGCGAATTCTGGCGGCGGGGTTTGACGGTTACGTTAGCAAGCCCATAGAGCCGGCTGATTTCGTACAACTGGTCGAGACCTTTGTAAACCCAAGAACCAAAGCCCGAATTCCCCTACCCAGCGTGGCGCAGGGAGAAAACACGTCCATCCTCGTGGTAGAAGATGATCCCGCCACCCAGCAATTCTTAATGACACTTCTTTCTTCGCAGGGATATCGAGTCACCCTCCTGTCGGATGGTGAGGCAGCACTCCAGTCGGCTAGATTGAACCGGCCCGATTTGATCATCGTCGATTTGGTGCTGCCCAACATGGATGGGTATGAGTTTCTCGCCCGACTCCGGGCCGACCCCGAAACACAGAACATCCGCGTTATCGTCCATACCGCTAGCTACTACGATGACCCAGCCAAGTCACTGGCCACATCGGCGGGTGCGAGTGAGATTCTGATCAAGCCCGTTGAGCCGGTTGTGCTGCTCGCCGCTGTGCAACGTGCGCTGGGCCTTGCCCCCCAGCCACTGCACATCAGCGCTGACGACTTTGAGCGGGATCACGTTCGCCTGGTGACACGCAAGCTTTATGAAAAGGTTACGGAATTGGAAGCGGCCAATGCCGAATTACGGAGACTGCTGGCGCAGTTGCGTCAAGAAGCTTCCGAGCGTGTCCGTACCGAATCTGCGCTGAGCGAATCACAGGG
>DCZN01000135.1:21428-21818 GCA_002331625.1 Nitrospira sp. UBA2083
TCGCTACATTGACGTCAACGATGGCTTCACCACGCTCACGGGCTATACGCGGCAAGAGGTGGTGGGGCGCACGGTGGCTGACCTCAACGTGTGGGTGAACCCAGAAGACCGCGCGCGAATGTTGCAGGCTCTCGAAAAGGGCCAGTTGCGCGACTTTGAATTTGAGTTCCGCCATAAGTCCGGCGAAATTCGCGTCGGTCAGCGCTCGGCAGAAATTATCCGCCTAGGAAGCGAGACCTGCGTTATCGGCATCACGCGCGATATCACCGATCGAAAGCGCATCGAAAAGGCGCTGCGCGAAAGTGAAATGCGCTTCCATCTTGCCGCGCAAGCGACCAACGATGTCCTCTGGGATTGGAACCTTCCCAGCGACGCTATGTGGTGGAGCGC
>DCZN01000135.1:21867-22150 GCA_002331625.1 Nitrospira sp. UBA2083
GATCACATCGCCCCAGAAGATCGCAACCGCGTTTGGTCCAAGCTATCCGCCTTCCTCAAAAGCGAGGACACCATTTGGGAAGACGAGTACCACCTGCTTCGCGCCGACGGCAGCTTCTGCGCCATTTCCGACCGAGGCGTTGTATTGCGCGATGGAAAAGGCGTTGCCCTCCGCATGGTCGGCGGCTTGCGCGACGTCTCGCAGCGCAAGCGCTCTGAATTCCAGCAGCGGCTTCAGGCCGCGGCACTTGAAGCCGCCGCGAATGCCATTGTCATCACCGATG
>DCZN01000135.1:22334-22546 GCA_002331625.1 Nitrospira sp. UBA2083
GTCAACCGCCGCAAGGACGGCACCGTCTATTACGAAGACCAGATCATTACGCCGGTGAAGAACGAAGCCGGCGCGGTTACCCATTTCATCGCCATCAAACAAGACATCACTGAACGCCGTCGCGCCGCCGAAGCCTTGCGCTCCAGTGAATCCAAGTTCCGCGCGCTTACCGAAACAGCCGCCGCGGCCATTCTCATCACCCGTGACGACCG
>DCZN01000016.1:0-812 GCA_002331625.1 Nitrospira sp. UBA2083
GAGGTTCTTCGTCATCTTTTCACCTTTCTCTTCTCTGTGATGCGTGGTCAGGGAGCCAGCACGAGTGCTGTCCTCGAACTCCCGCTTGTTGGCCTACCGTGAATATTTCTCGGTGAGATACTTGCGATGGGCCATCCCATCGAGCTGCGCGAGATCAAGGTTCACCCAATCGCAGAAATGACGGAGGTCGGACAGAAAATCGGCCAGGACTGTTTCGACCGTAGCGCCCGGCTCCCGGAGAGCCGCCACGCGATAGTAGGCCAGCGCCTGCGCGACTCGATCCGCCCGAACCGCATTCGGGTGTCTTTTTGCCCTTCGAACATTCGCCCGATACATCGTTACGGTGTTCATCATCTTTTCCTTTCTGTTGGACTGTCTCCCCATGAGAACAGCCACCCACGAGACCAACGGCCACAGCGCGTCGACCGGCCCACCGGTCCCTTTCACGAACATGTGTTGCGCCTCTCACGCACAGCAGGAGGCGCAACAGAATGTCCGAGTCTGGGGTCCCGGCCGGCTGCGAGCGTGACAGCCCTCCGGGCCGTTGGCTGGCGCGGTTGCACCCGGACGGGCCCCACACCATGGGGAGCGAAGGAATGGGATGGAGAAGGAGAACAATCCGCACGGTCGGGCCGCCGCAGGCGACGCGACGGTGCGCGAAGGAAGGCACGGCGCGGGCGCGGTGCCACTGTCCTGTTGGAACGTTCCAACACACTCGTGGGTTAGGATCGGAGAGATACATTTTGGAAAAGGAAGGGAGAACTGGTCTGATCAGACAAGGCCGACGAGCGAGAGAGGCCCGCCGGCCCTGT
>DCZN01000016.1:924-1309 GCA_002331625.1 Nitrospira sp. UBA2083
GTGGATCGTCCTCCAACAGGAAGGACACGTGGCTGAACGTGAACAGGGACACGATCATCCCGGCGGCCTCGCCCGAGACCGTGGCGTCAAAGTAATTGCCCGCATGAATGAGGTGATAACTCACATGACTCGGTGCGAGATAACACCCGCCGTTGCTCAAGTCATAGAAGTGCCAATACCCTCCGGTGTAGGTGGGACACAGCTTGGCGAACTGCGCGTACAGAACATGCTCCACGGTGAGCATGTGCTTGCCAAAGTGGCGCGGCAGAAACTCGAGCCGGTCCTCTTCCGGCACCAGGGTCGCCACGATCGCTGGTTGTTCGTTGTTGAATGGTTTCATGTCATTCCCTCCGAGTTGTCCCAGGCGGAATTGCCTGGGTGGAGG
>DCZN01000016.1:1388-9800 GCA_002331625.1 Nitrospira sp. UBA2083
GAGGCCTTGACACCAAGAACGGTATGATAGCCTCACGACACACAGGCACGCACGCCCCCTCCCCTCCTGTCTGTCAGCAGTCTTTCTTCCCCACCGATGCGAGTGACGAGACCGGATTGAGTAGGCGTCTTCGCACGGTCCATTTGCGCGGCGCGGATGGACGGTGCCACTCGAATACGGGTGCGGCACGGCGCGTGCGCGGTGCCGTCCATCGGTCTGTGTGATTGGGGTCATGTGCAGGGCGTGAGTTCCGCCGTCTGACGGGATGAGCGAAGCGAACCAGGAGCAGCGCGGTCGCCGCAGGCGAAACGCCACAACGATCTTAAAGGACTGCGGCAGAAGGGTTCCTCGACGCTGATGCCGCGCAGCGTGGTCTTAGGCATGAACGATCATCAAGGATCATATTGGGTGTTGATTGTCGTCACCAGCACCCACCGTCCGCTAGCGGCCAGAGGGGAAGTTCGGCTGCGGGATCGTACCGCCATAAAGCAGTCCTCAGCCTGTCGTATTAACGTTTGTCATAAACCGCGCGACTTTCGAGCGTTGTGCTTGTGACATTTGCCACAGCCAGTGTTCTGTCGAGCAACCCTGGCTGCTTTGTCATTGAGATCGATTTCCCGCGGTTCAAGAATGAAAAGCAACCGTGTGACGGCATGCTATGGCGAATCACTGCTTGAGAGAAGGCGGTCACGGAGAGAGAGGAAAAACCAGAAACACAATGCCCATCACCAGGGCACCTGCAATCAGCCAGAGGAACCCGTCTTGCGTGGACGGGAACAGGCTGATAAACACGCCGGCACAGAGGAGAAGGAGTACTACGCTCATGACAGGATGGTATTGTATCAGAGGGATCTGACAGAGCGATGAAAACCGTGTGAGCGTCGGGACAGAAGACTCCTCAATGATGTGTGAGAAGTCCAAATATGCTTGCATCCCTGTGCTGTGATTGTCTGTTCAACCACAAAGAGTTAACACACACTTACAGCTGTTCTATATAATAGGTGTTCTCCAAACTCGCGCTTTCCGTAATGATGCGTGGTGTCTGCTCTGACCGGTCCGAAGATACGCTGATGCAGCACATCACTCGCCTTGACTCGATATCCGACTCAACGTTCCCACCCTCCACGCTCTCTGAAACTTCGGAGCTTGGTTTAATACGCGTCTCGTATCGGATAAAAAGTGGCCTTTTTATTATGAGGTACTTCTCGAATAGTCCGGCAAGACCTTCTTCGGTTGCCCTACCCAGCCATCAAGTTTGTGCTTTTTCCCTTCGCGTTGGAAAGCCGCAACTAACGCTCTAGCTCGAGTCGTTCGAATACGTCGACTCAACGCAAGTTCTCGAACCTCCGCCATCACACGGTGCCGAATCGATCGACTAAAACTGTCGATCACTTTTTTCCAAAATGGCTCATAGGCCTGATCGCGGTATCCCACAAAATCATATATTTCCTTTAGCGCATACGCCCTGTCTTCATTCTCTGCGGTGACTATGAGTCCGGACTTGGAGGTGTCGTCCTGCTGGACGATGACCTCCCGTACTGGTCCACGTTCAATCTCCTGCAACTTTTCCCGCTCTTGTTGGTACACTTCATGCCATGTCGGGCCCGCTTCCCAGACAACCATATATTCCTTGGTCTTTGATGGTATGAGGTCCAATGACCATTTCCCGATAAATCCTAGCTTGAGCAGCTCATCATGAGCTGGCTTCAGTTGGCGCCCAATTTCTGAAATAGCTCGCAACTTTTTCAGACTAAGGTTCATAGATAATTCTGCATACGACTCACTCGCAGCTCCACGTCCGACCCGAAACAAGGCATGCAGATGTTGGTAGAGAAGTTTGGTCAGATCACGTTGTAACGCCCAAAAGATCCGTTGATCCTGGATATGGCAATGGAAATTATTGAGATTGGCCCAATACCAATCCGCAAGGCGAATCTGATGCGTCCATTGTCCTTCGCTCCGGTCACTAGCTGACATCTCCTCTCGATCAATCCGCTCGAAGATATGGACCCCTGTTTCCGCACGTCGGCCTTTCGAATTCTTGCGATGTTCTTGCAACACTAACCCACTGAGCCGATCTAGAAAATCACGCACTTCCTGCTGACGATCACCATTTGGCGTTCGACCTGTCAACCGTATCAACTCACGACCGCTAATTCTTAAGACATCTGGGACCACACCTTCCCGTTCCCACATCATGGTCAGCGCACGTTCGAATGCTCGAAAATATTCGAGGTCCAATACCGTCGGGTATCCCCATTTGGCACTGGGCATGATTTCAATCTCGACCTTGCGAGGATGACCATCTTTTTCCATCACTCTCGTGACGACCTTTGAGAGGGTATCTGGACTTACCTTTCCTTTACCTGGTAGCTGCCACATAGGTATTTCGGAGATCGAGACCTCTGCATGGATCAATCCGTCCAAGACAGGAGGGGTTTTATCTTTCTTTTGAAGTGGGGTCTGCATCAGCGTCGACGTAACGTATTCTTCTCTTTAACGTAGGGGTTTACGTAGGAAAGAAAGGGTGAGAAACACGGTTGAAGTAACCTCATGATATCGTTTCCAATTTCGATAGAGAGCAATTGTTTCAACCCTCTCACTTTGTCCCAAACCTCTAGGGCTTTTGTGCCAACCCTCTCACAATCTCCTTGTGTGAATCCTCTCACCCCTGTTTCAACCCTCCCATAGAGAACCAGTTTTCTTGTTCGGAACCTCCCGGCTGTGGATAAAGGCGTCTGTAACAAGAGGCAGCCTCAGAATGGGACAGTGAAAAACCACGTGCAAAAGAGTACGGATATAAAGGTTTTTGAAGAAGATAAAATATTTATGGCCATTCAAAAAAGTATAAATTACGAATCAGACCTTCAATAATGAGAGGGTTGGAACAAGAGTCTCCCTATGAAACATTCCTACGAGGAGGTGGCAACATTTGAGCATGGAAAGTACACAAGCCTGTCCATCAGGGCGAAGGGAAGACAATACGGTCACGAAGAGGCAGTACGTTGAAAATTATCCAAGTGCTCTTGGGCCTTCTGTAATGCTTCTTCAATGAGTCTGATGTCATGGGAACGGTTTGGATGAAAACGAATGACAAGCCTAAAAGGACCATCGGTTCCTCGAGCATCGAATCGAACCGATTGAGCCCCCTGATTGGTGCGCGGAACGCGTGTCACTTCCTCTCGAATCCGCCGAGCTGTCCATCCGCCCTCGATGGCTTGGCGTGCCACCTTTTGTAATCGGATGAGATTGGAGCGTAATGGAAGGAGCTCCTGAACATGTGTCAAGGTCAATGGAGATCCTGCCCCGAGGGTGAGCTCGATGATATGTTCCGGAAGGTCGAGGACTTGGAGTGCACGAGTAATCCGGGCCTTATCACAGCCGAGCCGTTGAGCCAATTCGGATTTCAAATAGCGGTGCTGTTCAATGAGGCGCTTATAGCCTTTTGCTTCCTCATAACCGGTCAGTTCCTTGCGGAGAAGATTGTCGATAAGGGCTTCGGCGGCGGCCATTTCCGTATTATCACGACGGATTAGGGCTGGGATCGTCGGCTTTCCAAGAATCTGACACGCTCTCCAGCGCCGTTCACCTGCCACAATGTGATAGCGGCCGTTGGCTACAGGACGAACATGAATGGGGGTACGGACGCCAAACAATCGGATATTCTCCAAGAGCTCAGGATCTGGTTCAGCGTGGAGCCTTGGTTGATCCGGGCTAGGATCTAGGAGATCAAGTCTGAGATTATGGACACGCTCTTCTTCCGATGGAACAGAAGCCGGCGTATCGAGAGAACTTGGGAGATCCGTTAATGGGGGACCAGCGAGTGGAGTAAGTGGGGGGCTTAGTGTGACCTCTGACGTGACATGTTGAGTCGCTGAGGGAGGAGGGATCTTAGCGGTAGATGCCGAGGACGTGAGCGATGGTCTTGACTGTGGTGGGTGGGCCGGGACCCCGAGCGTTTCAGCAAGAACGTCGTGGATTGCCGTCTCTNNACCCAATCCCATCAAAGCTCTGCGACTTTGTTCCTCAAGCTCCTGCCGTTCTTTGGATACTCGGTGCTTCCCACTCATCAGCTCACCACGGCCTCAGTGGAGGTTGATTCTGATTCAGTCGCTACTTGAGCCTCCAAAATGTCTCTTTTCTTGCTGGCCTTCGACACGCGCGACAAGACTTCAGCGGCCAGCCCGGCATAATCTTCAGCGCCGGACGCTCGCAATTCCTGTTGGAAGATCGTCTTGTTCACCATGATGGCCTTACCAAACTCTGTATTCTCGCGAATGATGGTCGCAAAAACCTGATCTCCGAACGTATCCCGCATGGTCTTAACGATGGTCTTCGCCACGTTTGTACGCATGTCGCACCGGGTCAGAAGGTACCCCAATAGTTCGGTCTTGCGCTCAGTTTTCACGACGTTGACCTGTTGAACTTTGTTTTGTAAGGAGCGCAGCCCGTCTAGGGCATATTTGTCGCCGGCTGCAACAGGCACAATGACGTAGTTTGCTGCATACAAGGCATTGGACATAAAAGTGCCGAGATTCGGTGGACAATCAATGACGATCATTTCGTAGTTATTAAGTAAGGCAGACTGCCGAAACGCAGCGTCTAAACCAAGCAATGCACGTGGTGTTCCCTGGATGTAACTCTCTTGTTCAAAAAGATCGATATGGGATGGAATGAGGTCCAGATTTTTGGTGGAGGTTTCCACGATGGCTTCATCAAGCACCGCAGTGCCACCAAGGACATGGGCGAGCGTCGTCTGGCCTTTATAATCTCGACGTTCATGAGGGAATAGTGTAGCTGTGAGGTTTGCTTGGGGATCAGCATCGACCACAAGGTATTTTTTCCCTTTGCTGCTGCGAGCAAGGCCGGCGGCGAGATTCGCCGCTGTTGTAGTCTTCCCTACGCCACCTTTATGGGTGGCTATTGCGACTATCACCCCCATCGCAGACCTCCTAGTTATGATAAAAGTAGACTAGTAATCATTGGAGTATAGAATTCAAATAATAAAGTCAAGAGGAAATACGTGTACAAATTGTAGTAGACTGCTAATTTCCCCCTTCTTATAGGGCCAATTAGGCTCATGAGTAGATATATTCATCCAGAGTGAGTGCCATACTTATGATAATAATGAGGCCCGAGTTACCCAACAGTAGAATGCCACAGTATGAGACGTTCATAATTCCCCGGATATGCCGTGCACCCCAATGTGGTTGCGTCAACGCAACAAGAGAACATTAGACAGCTTCAATTAACATTTGTACAAACACATAACAAAATAGTGATAAATTTAGTCCAGTACAAACTATGAAAAGCTCGTAATTATTATTGCCATTACAACGAATATTTATCAGTTGCGTTGACGCAACTCGACTGCTTTCCGGTTTCGACTACACCCGGCTTCTGTGACTTAAAGGAGGATGCAAATCAGAGGAGACTTAACTTACAAGAATGAAGTTGTTGCGGTATGTGAAGGTCTGCCCGGGACATGTCATCGATTTAAAATCCTGCTGGTCAACTCAAGAATATGACTATAGTTTAAGGAACAATTTTCAACCTAGAAAAGTTTAATTATGTGAAGATGAAAAATGAAGGTACGTTTCAGATAGTGTCCCAATCCTTGAAGCGAGAGGTGATTCTCCACCGTCCAGTCAGACGTATAAAAGCTAAATACTTATAAATCTTCGTTTCAGTTTCAGGAGGAATCTCGAAACCTCCTCTCTTCATGTCGCCCAGAAGCTGATGGGTATCGTCGAGTAGCGCCTCACGGACCTCAGGTTCGGCGGTGCGGATTTGAGAATCGAGAATCGCGAGATCCTCTGCGGTGAATTGGTGAAAACGATGGATCATAGTGTCCGGAGAAATACGTGGGCTCGTGTCAGGCGAAAAAAGTCTCAACTCAAACTGGCCCTTAAGAAATTGCCGTGGACGAACAGTAATCTTAAGTAGGCCAGCCGTAACCAGCTGTTGTCTGGCTCGAAGTGCATTCTTTCCGCGTGTCCCCACCCATTGCGCCATATCGGCGATCGAAGCTCTCACCTGATTCGTGCCACATCCGTGGCTGTGTCGAAGAAACTGTACATAGAGGATTTGTAGATGGGAGGGGAGGGCCCGAAAATTAGGATGGTCGAGTGTCTGGCAGAGGAGTTCTGAAAACCGAGCCGGGTTAAAATCAGGTGGTTCCGATCGAGTCTTTGACACCAGTTGGGGAACAGATTCCGGTTCCTCAAACTCTTTCGCAAGTCCTTCTTCATCAAAGACTTCGGTAGGTTTCACGATGTCCATTAAGGCCTCAAGAGTCGACGTAGTCATGGTTCGCGTATCACACCTATACGTATCATGTCAATTACTTATTTAAAATTGCATCTGGCATGCGTCAAGAGTTATGGTATCCGGGATGATCGCCTTCTCGGATGCCTTGCGCTTTCGGATAGACTGAGGTAGGGTGGCGGTGGACCGGGGAGGGACTCGGAAAAAGGGGTCGGGAAGGAACCGTCTCCTGGTGGTCCGAACGCGTCAGCAGGAACGCCACGGCCTCCATTTATTATATATAGAGCGAGAGGGGAGAGGTGGGCCGGGGAGCACAGCGGAGGCACCGCTCGCTGCACGGTCCACCTCTATCCTTTTAGATTAGAGTGAAGCATGCCGGTCGGGGCGTGAGGCCCCCTCATCTCATCGAGCACACCATTTACATGGAGAGATGGATGGAGTTGGAAGAGACAACCAACCGAGGGAGATCATGGACCTCGTCCCGCTGATTCCTGAGCAGCGAGCCTCCACGGCCCTGGTCCCTTTACCAACGACGGCGCTCCGACGAACGGGTGGGGAACTCCCGCCGGTCTGTCTCCAGCTGTCGTCGACGACGTTGATCGGCTTGCGCGTCTATCTCGACGAATTCGCGCGGCAGTTCACGGCCCAGAAGCCGACGTCCACCACGGCCCGGACCTATTTCAAACGAGGCCGTGTCTTCATCGCGTGGCTCGAGCAAGGGAGGGGCCCTCAGCTGCGTCGCCTCGATCGCGCCTGTCTCGACGCCTATCGCGCGTTTCTGGATCAACGCTTTTCGAATCTCCGGACGAAGAATGGCTATCTGACCGGCGTCCGTCAATTTCTGAATTGGCTCGTGCCGCTGCATCCGGGCTTGGTGAATCCGGCCGACTTTGTCCAGGGCTGGACCTGCAGTCGTCAGCACACGCGGCGGTATCTGCCGGTGGAGGATGCGAAAGCGTTGCTCGCGGTGTTGGAATCCGATCCACGGAAGTCAGCGGCGCAGCGTGCACGCAATGTCGCGATGGCCTATCTGATGCTCAAGACCGGCCTGCGGACGATCGAGGTGAGTCGGGCGTGCATTGAACATCTACAGGAATTGGTCCCAGGAGAAAAGTGGAGACTGTGGGTACATGGGAAGGGGAGAGCGTCAGCGGATGAGTCCGTGCAGGTGTTGAAGGAAGTGTATCAAAAGATCCAGACGTATCTGGCTCTCAGATCGACACCAGTGCAGGGGAGTGATCCGCTGTTTGCCACGACGGCGTGTTACGACCGAGGAGGAAACGTGGTCACGCCAGCCGGGAAGCGGCTCTCGACGCGGGCCATTCATCGGATCATTACCGAAGGGCTGCTGTTGGCTGGCGTCAAGAAGCCGGGGATTGTGGTGCATAGTCTGCGCCACTCGACGCCGACGTTTGCGTTGCTCAACGATGCGAATCCCACGCGAGTACAGAAGATGATGCGGCATCAGCATTATGCGACGACGGAGATTTATGTGGAAGAAGTGCAGCGACTGCTCGAAGGAGCGGAAGATGCGGTCACGCAAATATAATGGTGCATGGAATGGGTTCGTGTCTCCGCACCTGGCCAGCTTATCGTGGAGGTTCCGTTCTCTGTGCGTAAGACGCGACCACAGCCTACAAGATCGAGAAATCTGTCTTTTCCTTATACTGGAATTCCCTCGACGATACTCAGTGAGCATTTGGTCGGGACGACTCGGGTCAGCTTCAACCGCGCTGCGGCAAACAGTGCAGCAAATTCTTCCTTTGTCCGCTCACGTCCTCCAATAATGAGCATCTGAATGTCGAGGAGCTTTCCCCAGCTGGGATCGTTCCCCGGGGCAATGACGTTATCGACGACTAAAACCTTCCCCTTCTCATTCATGGCGGCGCGGCAGTTGGTGAGGATCTTGATGCATGCCTCGTCGTTCCAATCGTGGAGAATGTACTTCATGATATAGGCATCGCCTCCCTTAGGCACGGCCTCAAAGAAGTCTCCGGATTCGAGCCTGCAACGTTCCGTGATGCCCTTTGCCGTCATATGCCGCTCATTCTCAGCGCGAGCGATAACGGGACCTCGATCGAAAAGCACACCGTGAAGTCGTGGATTCGCTTTGAGGATCGTGGCCAGAAGGCTCCCGTGTCCCCC
>DCZN01000119.1:0-218 GCA_002331625.1 Nitrospira sp. UBA2083
ATCTACCGGGCCTTCTTCGCCCTACCGGCACTCAACAATTCCAAAGGTCTCCAGACCAATGCGGTCTATGGATTTACGACCACGCTGTTGAAGATCGTCCGGGAACACAAGCCGGATGGTCTGGCGGTGGCCTTCGATGAGAAGGGCCCGACACTCAGACATGAGGAGTTCAAAGACTATAAGGCCCAGCGGCCGCCGATGCCGGACGGGATGAAGGC
>DCZN01000119.1:303-1525 GCA_002331625.1 Nitrospira sp. UBA2083
AAGCGGACGACCTGATCGGCACCTTAGCCCGGCAGGCAGAGCAGGCCGGGTACGACGTCGTCATTGTCACCGGTGACAAAGACATGCTGCAACTCGTGACGCCGCATGTCCGTATCTACGACCCCGTGAAAGACAAATGGTCCGCCGAGGCAGAGTGTGTCGCGAAGTTCGGGGTGGAGCCCGCACGTGTGGTCGAAGTGATGGGTCTCATGGGCGATAGCAGCGACAACATTCCGGGGGTCAAAGGGATCGGCGAGAAAACAGCGATGAAACTCATCGCGCAGTTCGGGACGATCGACGAACTGCTCACCCGCCTCGACGAGGTCACGCCTGCGCGCGTGAAGACCCTCCTCGCCGAACAGTCTGACAATGCGCGCCTCAGCCGGAAACTGGCGACCATCGACATCCAGAGTCCGGTGGAATTCCATCCCGAGTCCTATCGGATCAAGCCGCCCCACGACGAGCAACTCGCCGACCTGCTGCGTGAGCTGGAATTTACATCTCTGCTCAAAAGCCTCCAGCCCTCCCAGAAAAAGCACGACACCACAATCCACGAGACCGTCATCCTTGAAGATGAAGCAGCCGCACAGCGCTTTGCCGACAGCTTACCGAAGCAGACTCCGCTTGCGGTGCACTGTCTCTTCGCCGGACAACCAGGCGTGCATGCCGACCTGGGAGGGCTCGCCCTCTCGAGTGGCAGCCACACCGCCTTCGTCCCGATCGACATCCACGCGTATATGCGACCGATCATGCCCCTTCTTCACGATCCACAAAGAACCAAAGTGGTGCATGACCTCAAAGCGACGCTCCTCGCTTTTCATCGGATTGGCGTGACATTGGCCCCGCCCTATGTCGACACCATGGTCGCGGATTATCTGCTCAATCCCAACCGGCGTGACCATGGCCTCGAAACGATCGCCATGGAGCGGATGGGCGAGTGGTTCGGATCGGATCAGAAGAACCAGGCCCAACCCCAATCCCTCTTTGACATCGATACCGGTTCCCGAGAGCAAGCGACAGGCGCAGTGGTGAGCTTGGTCAAGCTGGAGCCGATCCTGACCAAACAGTTGGAAGAGCAAGGCAGCCTGAAGCTTTTCGCCGAAGTGGAGATGCCGCTCGTCCCGGTCCTAGCTGACATTGAAAGGAATGGGTTCTTGCTCGATGTCCAAGGTCTCGGGGGACTGAGTCAGGAACTCGAGCGGGAACTCGACCGCATGATGGA
>DCZN01000119.1:1575-21150 GCA_002331625.1 Nitrospira sp. UBA2083
TCGCCGAAACAGCTGGCGACCGTCTTGTTCGAAAAACTCGGTTTGAAGCCGCTGCGAAAAACGAAGACCGGCTACTCCACTGATGAAGACACCTTGACACAACTCGCATCGCAACATGATCTGCCTGCACAGATTCTGAACTACCGCAGCCTCAGCAAGCTCAAATCAACCTATGTCGATGCCCTTCCCGAACTTGTCAGACCAGAAACCAAACGGCTCCACACCTCGTTGAACCAGACCGTCGCCGCGACCGGGCGACTCTCGTCGACCGATCCTAATCTTCAAAACATCCCCGTCAAGGGTGAGTATGGACTCCGCATCCGCGAGGCGTTCATCGTTCCAAAGGGCCATGAGTTGCTCTGCGCCGACTACAGCCAGATCGAGCCGCGCATCCTCGCCCACCTTTCGCAAGATCCGCGGTTACTGTCGGTCTTCACCAAAGGCGAGGACATCCACATGGCTACCGCCATGGAAATCTTCGGGCTCCCTTCCAGCCAGATCACGAGAGACATGCGCCGCGCGGCCAAGACCGTTGTCTTCGGCATCGTCTATGGCATCAGCCCGTTCGGCCTCTCTCAGAACCTCGGCGTCTCGCAGCCCGAAGCGAAGAAGTACATCGACACCTTCTTTGAGCGATTCGCCGCCGTACGGGCCCTCATGGACCGGAACATCGCGGAAGGACGGGAGAAGGGCTATACCACCACCATCCTTGGCCGCCGCCGGCCGATTCCCGAACTCCAGAGCGGCGACCCCACACAACGAGGCTTCGGCGAGCGCATGGCCGTGAACAGCCCGATCCAAGGCTCGGCCGCGGACTTGATCAAAGTCGCCATGATCAATGTTCATAAAAAGCTTCACGACGAACTGCCTCACGTAAAGATGATCCTCCAAGTCCACGACGAGTTGATCTTTGAAGTGCCGGACCATGATCTGGAGGAAGCAAAGCGGTTGGTGAAACAGGAGATGGAAGGAGTCGGCAAACAGTTGGGCCTCTCGGTTCCACTCAAAGTCGACCTGGGCGTCGGCAAAAACTGGCGGGTCGCGCACCCATAGGAATCTGAAGACCATTTTGATATCTATGAAGGTAGTATGGACACAGATGAAACTGAGTGGAAGCTGAAGATTCTTGAGAACAAGCCCGGTGAAATTGAGATCGTTGGCAACCGGGCAGGCCTCAAGTTTCTTGCCAACGTTTGCGAGAGCTTGAGTGATCTATCCGATGAAGAAGCAAAGACCGCAGCAAATCACTATCATTTTTCTGAGTTTTTCGGCAACTTGGAGGAAGGATCTACTAAGGAACTGATCGTTCTCTATCGTCCTGATCTATGAACCCGCTATAGACAGCAATGATCTCCATTACAAAGTGCCCTACCTGCGGAAGCAGTAAAACCAAGAAGGCCCGACTGAAGTGGACCGGAACGTTTCAAGGCCAGACCTATTCGGTGCCTAGACTTGAGTTTTATGAGTGTCCATCCTGCGGTGAGAAAATTATGACCGCGAGGCGATGCGAAAAATAGCAGCACATTCACCAGCTCTTACAAAAGCTCACGCTTCCTAGTACACAGAAGTCGACCGAGAGATCGCCTCACGCCGCCTTTGCCAACACAACACGTGCTTTTCCCCGTAAACCAGAATAGCTCACCAACGACTGGAACCCAACTCTCACCGCAAACCCTTGCAACATAGCGAGGCAGGGGTTACAACAAAAGTAAAGAACGCTGGCAGGAAGCGGAATGTCAGTCCCGCCTAACTGGACCTGGTGTCGGTAGGAACAAGCGCGTGGCATACCTCTAACCAATGCGAGGTGACCTATGTTGACCATACGCATTTCAGTCGCATGGACGATAGCAGTCGTCAGTCTTGGGGCCCTCGGGCTTTTGCTCCTCATTGGCCAACCGTTCGCAGTCACAGCTCAGGAGCCGAAACGTTATCAATACCAAATTATCGAGGTGCTTCCTGACACGAAGAATATGCAAACCAAGCTGAATGAGTTCGGCGCCGATGGGTGGGAACTGGTGGCAGTCCCGATGGGCAGCATGACCGAGCCGAGGCTGATCTTTAAGAAGTGACGCTGGAAGGACGTTAGAACTGAGCCAGCTAACTCGAGGGAACTTCGTATAATGGCCATCCGCTGACTCTCAATCAGCGGGACAACCATGCTGGCTGATTTCGGAAACGCTCACAGGCCTCGTCTCCAATGAAGAAAGTCTTCGTCTCTCAGCATCTATTCGAAGTCGAGATGCACAAGGAGCGTCTTGAGCAGGCCGGTATCCCCTCTATGATCAAGAATCAGCGGTCATCTGGTCTGGCCGGAGAGATTCCCTTTACCGAGGTGTTCCCTGAGCTGTGGGTGATCCAAGACGAAGATGCCGATCGGGCACGGCAATTACTTGAAGAAGGCCTAGTATTGCTATCATCGAATCAAGATAGCTGGATATGCCCGGAATGCGGCGAGCAGCACGAGAGTCAATTTGCTGTTTGCTGGAAGTGTGGGCAGGAAAGACCGGCGTCCTGATCTCCTCTACATCCTCGTACTTTTTGTACAATCACCTCTTCCCGCACACGAATTTCCACACCGATTGCGCTAGCGTTCCTCGGGAGATGGGCACCCAGCTTGACTCGCCTGACTTCTTATAGATCGATTGACCGGTCGCCATATTTCCAGCAAACCGCTCAATCTCCACAAGGCGAAAGCGCTGTGTAGAACAATCGTGCTCTTCCTGATTACGAGTAGACAAGAACGTGCTCAACCCTCTCGTATTGGCAGTCTTCAGATCATCTAAGACTAGGGCTCTGACCACTTCACCTTTCCGGCTGATGCTCTCGGAATCCACGTAGACTGCGTCCTTCTCGTTACGATCGACCAATAGCCACTCAGCCAAGACAGGGCTCTCACCCAACCATTGGATTGTGACCAGCAGGAGCAGTACCGCAAAAGAAAGCCGAACCAGCGGAAGACGCTGCCACTGACAGGCATGCCGCTTGGAATACACGGGAACTCGTCGTCACTCAGCTGGTGGCTTTTTGCCGAGTTCTTCGACCCGTTTCAAGCAATCGTTGAACCCCACCCGTCTTTGGACAAACGACCAGAACAGTTTGTACCGATTCAACATATCCAACTGTGCCACGTATTCGTTGCACTGCTTCTCTTTCCAGGGCTCCACATTATCCGGAGGCGCAGTGACCACCCAGGCTCCTCCGACCAGGCACAAGATAAGCACCACTAAGCCTCCAACAAACATGATTCCTTTCTTACTGATCATGAAATCCTCTTTCGGTACGTTTGAAGGTCCAAGGACTCGCTGAGTCCCTTACGCCAAAATGGTTTCCTCTCGAGCATGGTGCCGGAGACCGGGATCGAACCGGTACGGGCCTTTTGAGCCCGAGGGATTTTAAGTCCCTTGCGTCTGCCTATTCCGCCACTCCGGCAAGAGGCCGGATTTTAGCATAGCGACGATGGTCTACCGCCACTTTTCTCGTTGCCCCGTACCACGCCGATACCTCTGCCAAAATATGACGCGACTGGCTATCGACTAGGCTGTACAGGCTCGATCTTCTGTCGACGGACGCGAGAGCGTCGGCACGCCTGTCTGACAAGACTGCCTGCAGCCACTTGTGTCGTTAGGTTAGTATAATGTGGAAGTGCCTAAAACAAAGCCGCAGTGAAACGATGGTTAGGTGAGGAGGTGACCGCTGAGTATCCAGATCTTCCGGCGCTTGGTCGGTACCGTTCTACTCATCATGGTGCTACCCTCTTTAGCGGCCGCCCAAGAAGCGGTGCTCGACATTTTGCCGCTTCGTCCCTTTAACTTTGATATTTCCTTCAACCAGCGTACCTTTGCTCCGCAGGCTAGGGTCATCGCTGCGCAAGCGGGGATCACGGCCTTGCGCTATGGGCCGCTTGAGCTGAGAACGGTCTACCAATACTACAGTCACCACACGCCGACCTTTGTGACCGATCAACACTCGCTGTTCCTAAACCCACGTTGGAATAACTTCATCAATTTGTTGGATTTCCCCAAGACGAAACCACTGAACCGAGTCATCCGCCACGTGCTCTTTGGGCCCCTTGAAGACCGGGCGGTCCCCTATGTCGGCACGCTGATCGGTGGAACCCTCCCCGGGCGGGACGCCGATTCTCCCGGCTATCTGTATGGCGGACAGGTGGGCGTGCGGTTTCCAGTCGCGCGAGGGTTTTCGGTCGACATGGGGCTGCAATACACTCGATTTGAGATTGACTTTAAGAGCATATCCGATCTATCTCAGCAATGGCTGTTCACGATTGGGGTTCGAATGTAACGGGATGTCTGCCATAGCATCAACCACATACAGCAACCCGGCAACCGATCAGACGGCTCTACCAAGGAGCCGCCGTCGGTGGTCCAACGTCTTCCTGGGATTCGTGCTCTTGCTCCTACAAGGGTGCGGCCTGCTCTACGACACCGTGACGATGGTGCATCCGTTGACCCGGGATGAACTGTCCGCGATTTGTGCTCGTGGGCGATTACGCATCGGCATTTCGGTTGAGCCGTTTCGCCCGTTCATTTTTCCCGCCGTGTACACCGACGAAGGCGTTCGGGTCACAGGCCTGGATATCGAACTCATCCGAGAGGTGGCCGACGCGCTCACTGCGCATTGCGGCGGGCCGACCCCCATCGTTCCAACGCTACACGTCACGCGATTTCCCGATCTGTTCATCAAGATGAATGAAGGGGAGCTCGACCTCTTTGTCTCATCCGTCAGCGGAACGGTTCCCGGCACAAAACCGACAGGCCTGTGGTTTTCTGCCCCCTATTTCCGGCACGACGGCCTCGCCGCTATTGCCAAAAATCCAGAGGTGGCCGAACGGGTACAGGCACAGTTCAACAAGCAGGCCGGGAATTGGGACACGCTGGCAGCCGTACAAAGAGGATTTGCCGGCTTAACCGTCGCGGTACAGAGGGGGAGATCCGCTCACCTCTACGCCCAAGCCAACCTCAAGCATATCCGTTTGGTAGTGTGCGACTCCCTTCCTGCTGCAATCGAAACGAAAGATCCGAGGATCGATGTCATTCTTTCCAAACATTCCATCATCGAATATGTGACCAAGCGAGTCTGGCAAGAGTGGCACCCGTTGACGCAACTCGACGGCACTCCCGTGATCCTGACGCGTGATGACCTCTCGATCGTGACGAGCGAAGAGCACAGGCGCTTACAATGGTTCCTGAACAACCTCTTGTTCCGTTTGGAAGAATCAGGACGCTTGAGCCTGATGCGGAAACGCTGGATCGAGGAAGAATATGCACCCACTCGGCGGGCGACGACGGAAGGCTTACCACTTGAGATCACACAGGTTCCCGACCATTATGATCAAGGGCGGTGCCATCTGGCTGAGCATCCTGAAGACCAATAAGATGAGGCACTGATGATGGTTCTCGTGAAAGGATTCTCCGCTCTTGGCTTGATTCTGGTCCTCTTCTGGTCTCAAACCGGCTGGGCACAATCCTCCCCGACACAGACTGAACAGACCGCAGAGCTTTTGGCAACCTTGTTCAACGCCGGACGCGTCGTCGTCGAGCGGCACCAATCACTGATCAACGATCCACGAATAGGTGATAAGGAATTTACTCCCGCAGTCTTCGAACAGCTGGTGCTCGATGAGTTTCTCCATCAGACGCATATTGACCTGAAGGCTTCTCCACCTTCCTTACCCTCGCCGACAAAAGATCTGCTGGTGTTATTACTTCACGCAAGTAAGGAGGTCGTCGCTGAAGCACAGTTCGTCATCAATCAACGAGGTATCGGCTATAAGAATTTTATCCCGGCTACGTTCGGCAGCCAGGCTGCGCGGAGATTTTCAAATCGCTCGCACGTGACGATGAAACAAACCACCCTCAATCCGAGAAACTTGAAAAATACGCCGGATGCGTATGAAGAAACCATGTTGAAACAGCTTGCAAAGAAACCGGCCTCAACCGTTCCAATCGTCGAGTGGCTCGATGGAGGGAGGTTACTCAGAACGATGCTGCCGATCTATTACGCTGAGGATTGCCTCACCTGTCACGGAAATCCCAAAGGCATTCTGGACATTTCCGGTTATCCAAGAGAAGGCGCTCAGGTAGGAGAACTGGCCGGAGCGATCAGCATTCAGATTCCGGCGGATCATCGATAGCAGACTGCCGGTGCCGACGGAGGGAGGCACCAGGCGGATCTGCTACCGACGATCGTCGGAACGGTCAGTTCAACATCGCAGCGAGTTGCGGCCGCTCCTCTTCACAACTCTTCTCTTTTCCAGGCTTACGGTTCAGCGCTTCTTCCACGCCCGACCTGACCGCCCGTCCCCACCGATTGGTCTGCGCTTGCGCCTTCCGCGCATAGCGGCTGATGGTGCGACGGGTTTCCACGCCGGTTTGCGGAGCGAAGAGGAGCCCGAGTCCCGCTCCGATGACCGCCCCACCAGCGATGTATGCAGCTGCCTTGGCGACTTGCTTCTTCTGCTCCGACATGGTGAACCTCCTGATGATGGTGAATGACCTGGAAGACCGTGTCACAACTCTTGCCGTTATCCAGGTCTTTCAGCATGCTTTGTGCCAGAATCAGCATGTCCGGTGAGGAGACGATTCTTGCGGAAAATCGCGGTGGGCGATTTTTGTCCATGAGAAGGGACTAATTTTTGGTCACTTTTTTTCAACAGACTGAGACACAGTCGTTTCAGAAAACCAACACTTCAGATTTGGCACTTTTAATAAATCAGCCATGGATGCGGATTTGCCGAGGTCAAGTCTTAGCAGCTCCTAATCTTCGGCTCCCTTGCATTGACACGTCCATCTCCGTATGATCCACCGGCAAGTTTTGCCGAGATCGGAAAGGGTCCTGCACATGCTTGATGATTCGTGCTCCTCACGACACAGAGGCGCTCCCTCACGAAGGGCTATCCTGGACGCAGCGTAATGGGCTCCCCAGCCGCTATCCCTTACCCAGATATCGACCCCGTGCTTGTGGCACTTGGCCCCATTCAACTCCGTTGGTACGGGTTGATGTACCTGATCGGGCTCACCACCGCATACTTTCTTATCCAACGCAAAGTCGCCAGGAAGGGGTTGGAGATCCGGAAGGACCAGATCTATGATATGGTCGTCTATGCCGCCTTCGGCGTGTTTCTTGGAGGACGGATCGGCTACACGCTCTTCTATAACTTTTCGTACTACAGCCAAAACCCCCTGAAACTTCTCGCAGTGTGGGAAGGAGGGATGTCCTTTCACGGCGGGCTCTTGGGGACGATCCTCGCCCTGATCTGGTTCAGCCGAAAGCAGGGGATTCCCGTCTACACCGTCGCAGACCTCGCGGCCTCGGTCACACCGATCGGTTTGGGGTGCGGACGAATCGGGAATTTCATCAATGGTGAACTCTTCGGCCGGGCGACCGATGTCGACTGGTGCATGGTCTTTCCCGGGGGAGGGCCCTCCTGCCGCCATCCCTCCCAATTGTATGAGGCGACGCTGGAAGGGCTGACGCTGTTCACGGTGTTGTGGTTGATTGATCGGCGACCGACCCCGCCTGGGACGATCTTCTGGACCTTCATTACCGGGTACGGCATCAGCCGGCTCATCGTGGAGCTCTTCCGTGAGCCGGATCAGCATCTCGGGTTTATTTTAGGACCGATCACGATGGGACAAGTCCTCTCACTACCTATGGTCCTGGTTGGGTCCCTCATGTTGATCTTGGGTTACCAACGAGCGAGACAGAATCCTGCGTACTCTTGAAAGAGCTGAGTGCTGGGCAAAAACGTACCCGATGCTTTGAGGATGCTGAAAAAGCTCTTCCAGCAAGGCCGCAGCGAGCGAACGGTTGAGGCGTACGCGGTTGGTACGTTGAGACCTTAAGCGAAGCGAGAACGATGCTGGAGGGCTTTTGCAGTATCCTCAGTACGGCATGTCATCGTCGTCTAAGCCCACATGATGCCCCAGTTCATGGACAACCGTGTCGTAGACTTCCTGTACTACTTCGTCCGGGCTCTCACAGATACGGAGAATCGGCCTTCGATAGATGGAAATCCGTGGTGGCTGGTCCCCGCCCGGTCTAAAGAACGAATCACCCACCAACGACTGGCCTTGGTACAGTCCAAGCACCTCGTCCTCACTGTCAGGCTCTAGGTCTTCGAGCACCTCCGGCGGCGGCTCTTCCTCCACCACGACCGCAATCGACTCCATCAGTTTGGCGTAGGGAGGCGGTAGATCCGCAATGGCCTGCTGCACCAGCTTGGCAAAGGCCTCAGAAGAAATATGAGCATGCCTGGCCATATTGAATGGTTTCCTCTGTTCCTATAATTCAACAGATGTACCGCATCGTAAGAATAGGCAGTGAAATCGTGGCACCATCCCTAGCCTAAGCTTGACCGCGGCCTTATAGACGTCACCTTGCACTCGGTATTGCTCAGCCCTTGCCGCGGCCTGCTCAGATGAGACCACATCCGTCTTGTAGTCCGCAATCCAAAGTTCCCCGTCGAATCGATAGAGCACGTCCATGACCCCTTCCATCACCTGTCGGTCCTTCCAGGGCATGATGAACGGAACTTCACGGCCGAGAATCTGAGACGACCGAAGCCGGTCATAGAGGGGCGAGGTACCAAATGTTGTGAACAGTTCGCGGAGCGAGTCGGTCACAGCCGGCAGCAGCACCTGTTCGTCCGATTGAAGCACCTCCTGAAGGACCGGACCGATCTGCCCCATCAATTCGCTCGGCGGGAAGGAAAACTTCCACCGTTCTAACAGCCGGTGCGCAGCAATCCCCGCTAGTCGGCCCACCTCACGAGACTGGAGGTGTGTGGTGAGCATTGGCTTGTTCGACTCTTCTTGCCGAGCGAGCGCGGTCGGCGTCAGATGCCATTCCGTCTTTCCAACAACACTCCAGTGTTCCCTCCGCTGCTCCCACAGTCGGGTAATCACCGGCACATCGATCGAGAGAGCCGGGTTCTCAGCCGTGAATGACCGGCGCTGCCAGGTCCGCTCCGGCGCATGAACCACACGATGGGGAATGGCACTTGCTCCAATTGAGAGCTGGGATGTGGCGACCTCGCCAACCTGCCCCGAGCCAATCTGTTGTAACCATTCGAAGGTAGTTTCCCCGAGCGAGCGAGCGACTTGTCCACCGGACAACACCAACAGCTCCTTGGCCCTCGTCATCCCGACGTAGAACACCCGCCGCCGTTCGGCCTCCTCTCGTACGGCAAATTTTTCCTGCGCGAGCACGGCCCCAATCGTTCGTTTGGACCCAAGCGTTAATCCGTAGATGCCGCTCGACCAATCGTAGGCCACCTGTGGCACCGTCCGGTCTCGACCCGTTCCCTGGTGCAAGCCCGGCAAGACCACGATGGAAAACTCCAGTCCCTTGGCCTTATGGATCGTCAAGATATGCACCGCATCGGAAGATTCCTCAGCCAAAGGACTCTCGGCCTCTTCCGGTTGTTCATCCAATCGCGTCACCATCAACTCGATGAATGCACTCAACGTCATCGTGGGCCGTTCGGACAGTGAGGCGGCTGTTTGTTTCACTTTCAACAAATTGGCGACAGCCTGTTCACCATGCAGTGAGGCCGCGGCGACCTCCAAGAGGGGGAGCCGATCGAAGATCAACTGAATCGCATCAGCCAGTGGAACCACCGGGACAGCCCGATGGAGCCAGGCCAGCTGTTCATAGAGGCGGCGAATCGCTGCAGCTCTTGGGTGGTCGAACGATTCGAGTCTCTCCCAGAGCATATACTCCAACAGAGACGCGTCATGAAATTCAAACACTTCACGGTCCGTCAAGCCACCCAGAGGAGAACGCAGCAGCCCGGTCAGGGCAATGCAATCATGCGGATGGTCGAGGACTCGAAGCACGTTGACCAGATCGATGACTTCCTGCCGACGGTAAAAATGCTTTTCCCCCTCGATGACATAGGAAATGTTGTGCCGGCGCAGCGCGTCAAGATAGGCATCAGCCTGGGTCAGCTTTCGGAAGAGCAACGCAACCTGACCTGCCACCACGTTTGGTCGGGAGAGGATCTCGTCCTTTAGCCAGCGTGCCAACACTTCCCCTTCTGCGCGAACGGCAAGATCCGCATCAAACGGCTCACTCGTGTCTGCTGGGGTCGTCACAAGCAGCCGGACTCCGGCTTCCATCGTTGAAGGGCGGCGTTGTGGACGCACCTCAAGTCTGACATTGGCCGGCTGCACCAAAGGGCAATGGACAAACAGGCGGTCAAAGATTTCGTTGACTGGGTCGAGCACGGCCGCAGCACTGCGAAAATTCGTCGTGAGATTTTTGATGACACCCCCGCTTTGTGTGATCTTGTCGACCACCCGATCAAAGGCCTCAATGTCCGCTCGACGAAACGCATAGATCGATTGTTTTGGGTCGCCCACTATAAAGAGCTTCCCGGGATCGAGCTTCATGTCCTGCCATGCGGTCTCATGACGGCCAACCTGCTCGGACACCGCAAGAATGATTTCATACTGAATCGGATCGGTGTCCTGAAATTCATCGACCAACACCGCCCGGTACTCTCGCTTGACCCCTTCCCGGACTCGTGAATGTTCATGAAGCAGGCTTCTCGCCCTCGCCAATAGACCGTCGAATGACAACCACCCCTTGTCCACGAACGATGAGCGGATCGACTCAACCAGGGGACCAAGGAGCGTCAGCAGATCCTCAAACGGGTCATGATCGACTTCTAAGAGGGATTGGCTGGTTTGAATGAGTCGCTTGGCCTGTTGGAACTCGGCCTCATCCCAATCCTTGACCTTACTCCCCACGTCCTTGCCGAGCCAATCACGAGTCGAGACATCCACTCGTTGGAGAACAGACGGGCCTTCGTTCGCCACCTGCGTCAGCACCGACAGACTTGCCGCAAGCATCTCCTCGATCTTTCGTCGCTTGGGGCGATCGTAGGCCCTCAGTAGCGCGTCCGCCTTCTCGGCCTGCGCACCGGCCCACCGAACCACGCCCGGTGTCACAGAACCATGAGCCAGCTGTGACTGCAACACAGTGAGATCCACCAGCTCGCTGCAGCATGCATGGACCAGGGCTCTGACCTCTTCGAGTGTCGTGACGCCCAACAACCGGCGCCATCGATCATGGTTCGTACCTTGTCGACTCAATTCCTGATCGATCCACACGTCCCACGCCTGCGTGAAATGCTCTTCGAATCGCAACCCGTCGTCTTCCTGAAAATCAGGATCGACACCACTCTCCAAGGGATGGAGCCGCAGCAGGTGCGCTGCGAAACTATGCAACGTCCCAATCTGCGCCTTCTCGATCTCACCCAGTCCAGCGCGGGCTCGAGCCGCAATCTCCTCCCTGGTGATCCCATACCGATCTTGTAGTTCCTGAGCCGAGACGGCTCCACCATCGTGTAGTCGTGCTCCATCAGTTCTGGGATCAGCCAGCCACGTCAGTCGCTCGCGGAGGCGTACCTTCATTTCCATCGCCGCCTTGTTGGTGAACGTCAGCGCGACGACCTGAGTAACGGGCACTGGGCGTGGCTCTTTCATCACCAGATGCACGAGCCGATTGACCAAGAGCGTCGTCTTGCCGGTTCCCGCCCCGGCAATCACGACCACGTTCCGATCGAAGGTCGTCTCGGCGGCCTCACGGGCGGCACGATCGGGAATTTCGTAGTCGCTACTCATCCTGCACCTTGATCGTGCGCAAAGATCGAAGAGCCTTGGACTCCGTTGCACGAAACGACCGCCACCAGGTCAACTGATGCTCACGTCGACAGGCCACCCGATATTCACATGTCTGGCAATAGGTGCCCGGCAGGATAAAGAACTGGCCGGCCTTGAGGCCGGTCACCAGCCGCTCAATCGTGTCCTGGATCAATGCGCCGGCGTTTCCAGCCCAATCTCGCTTTGTGAATATCGAGCGATCAATTTGGCGCGACCAATTGGGTGCCACAAAAAGCAAGTGCGCCTCCTCGCTCGTTCCCAACTCAGCAATAGCAAGGCGAGCATAGAACGGCGGCTGCATTCGATAACCTCGCACTGCTGACTGGCGAAGATTTCGATCCTCCGTCTTCATGGCGCTGCCGGCCTTATATTTGTAATCGATGATCCGGAGAACGCCACTGTCCCGATGTCGGTCGAGACGGTCGAGACGGCCTTGAATCTTCAGCTCAATCGATTCTCCTTCTACAACGACCGACAGCGTACCGCTCGCCTCCTGTTCGAAGGCAATCGGCTGATAGGGCAACTCAGCATAGGCCGCTTGATCGAAGGACATCGTTGCGAGCACCAAGGAGACAGCTTGTTCCTTCGCCAATTCCCATAGGAGAAAATGTCCGGGTGGATGCGCTCTCTCGCACTCCGCAGCCGCCTTGACCACGGCCTCCTCAGCTACCCGACGAACGGTGTCGTGCGGTAATGCGGTAGCAGGCCACCCCTTTTCAACGAGCGATTCATACCCGCCACGAAGTGCCGAGTGGAGCAGGATTCCGAGCACCAGCGCATCCGGCTCTTTCCCCATCGCCAAACGAACGGGCTCAAGATGCAGCACGTCTGTTCCAAAATACTGAAACGGACAACGGGCATACCGTTCGAGCGGGGTCGGGGCCATCCCTCGTTGCATCACCCGCGACCAATGGGAGGGAAGCGGACCGGTCTGGCCATCGAATACGGTGAGCGACGGCACATCCTGTTCGATCGCAGCCACTGCCGTCACCGCATGACCGACCAACTCGGCATCCTGACCCATGGCCTGAAACAACGGAACAGGATCCTGCCCGTGCAGCACCATCCATCTTGCGATTTCCCTGGGAGAAAGATATTGGCGTATGGCAGGCCGGTGGGCCACTCGATCCGTGAGGCGGCGTGGAATGGTCTCCACCGGACATTCCTGCTGACCGAGCCGTCGGGCCCCCTGCACCACGTAGGGCGAGACAACGGACACACGCCCATTTTCATCGGCTCGTTGATACGACAGAGACAGCCGTTGGGTTGCAGCCTGACAGAGGAGAGTGAACAGCAACGTCTCTTCGCCATAGCCGGCTAACTTTTCATCGATCTTAAACCCCAGCGTGGTATCGAGCACCACGCGGTGACGATCGCGCAGGAAGGGATCTTCGCGAATATAACGAGGAAAGTGTTTTTCATTCAGTCCGATGACAAACAGCGCCCGAAAGGGAATCCCGCGGGCAGCCATCGCATCGAGTACGACCACACCGTGATTGGGAATAGAACTGATCGGCACTGACGCACGCTCCAATGCATGCTGCAGCAGTTCGACAAATTGTGTCCAAGACACGTCCTCCCCCAGCATATCGAGCGTTCGCAGCCTGTCCCAGGTCTGTTCGATGGCCTGCCAGATCGAGGCGCATCGCGCATTGTCAGTGCTATCCTTCTCAGAACCATTGTCCTCCGGACGAGACAGGTGGCGAGAAACCAGTTGTTCGAGCGCATCCAGGAATTCTCGGATCGTTCCATGTGTCGGAATGCCCTCACAGGACTGAAACAATTCTTCGATGACCCGCCAACACAGTGCCGCTACCTCCGGCGCCACATCCAGAGTGCCTCCTTGAACCTCCTCAACTCCTTCATCCTGCAATGTCAGCACCGACTGACTCACCTGTTTCACCCGTTCCCATTCACCACGGCCATGGGTGATGGAAAGGGCAGAGACCATAGCCTTCCACTGTTCAAGTCGGTAGTGGGGGTTCCGATCAAGTGGCGTGGACGAGCGATACAGAGGCGAGGCAACCACGTCGAGCACCGTCGTCGCATAGAAATCGCTGATGGGCAGGGAAGCCAGCTGCAACATCACCTTGCAGAGCGGCTCGTGGATTAACGGTGTGCCCCCATTCGTCACGAAGGGAATACAGTGCCGATCGAAGACCTCGCGCAGCAACCCGCCGTAGGGATCCAGCGTTCTGGCCACGACGCCGATCTCATCAAATCGGTAGCCATTCGTCTCGACGAGGTCGAGGATCTGACGACAAGTGGAAGCCAATTCCTCTTCCGCCCCGATGACACTGGCGATCGACAAGGTCACAGGATTGGTGCCAACAGCCACATCTGGAGGCGTCACTGTCACGCAAGCGTCGGCACCTGCGACCAGCGGGCTGATATGCCGATCGAAGAAGCGTTGCGCAAACATGTAGGAAGGGTCTTCCTCCAGTGGAAAGAACAGCGTGGTCCGCACGGTGGCACGCACAGCCTCCAATAGCGAAAGTTGCACTTGGGTGAGATCGTAAAATCCGTAATAGAACAGGTGTGTCAGTGACGCAAGGAAGGGAGACGATGGAACAAACGGCATCAAGGACTCAGTAAAATCATCAGCCGTCCCTACCGCAAGGGTCTTGCCCACCCCTTTCACGGCCGCATACAGAGAGAACAACGCCTGGAGCCGATCGGCTTCCTCTTGATCGAAATACCCCTCCGTCACACCCTGGATCGCTGCCGCCGGGTCAACCCCCGCATCCTTCAGATCACGAACGGTTGACCAGAGGGCTGCCCAGGTCCCAGAAGCATGTCCGGTCCGTTGAAGTGGTGCGAACCCAGATCGGCGATTCCTTGTGAGATAGCGGACGAGCTGTTCGAAGAACAGCTCATCGACGACACGGATGCTCGTGGCCCGATCCTGGCCCCGGATCTCATCCGCGAGACGAAGGGCGAACTGATGAAAGGTGAGCAGATGTACGTTGAGGAGCGTACATTCTTGTTCACGACTGAGGAGAGATTTGAGTCGATCGAGTAGCGTTCTTGATGGAACAAGGATTGCGAGCGGGGCGAAGGGATCGTCAGCCTGTGCGTGACTGATTTGCTCGACGAGAGCGGACTCCAGAGAAGGATGAAACCGACCGGTGACAACGCGGAGCATCTAACTCGCGTTTCGTGAAGCGTGAAGCGTGAAGCGTACAAACATCGACATCTTCGTTCCTTCAAGCCAACATTTCACGAACAACGCGGTTAGCCGGTCTCCGGCCCCAAGAGCTCTCCGTTGCAATCAACACAGGCCCAGTCGCCGTCGATGAAGGACATCGGATCGCCGCAAATCGGGCAATCCGGAGGAGGACCCTTATCGAGGAGGGGAAGATCCGGCAGCTCAAAATCCTCTTCTTCCATGACGCCTTTATCCTTCCCGCTGCTTTATTTTTAACTGAATGGCCTTTTCAGCGCTCTCGCGACTCGGAACGCCGACAAACGTCAGCCGACCATCGATGATGGTTGCCGGCACAGCACGCACGGAATGGCGATCGGCTAGCTCCTGGCCATCTTTCGTAGTGATATCCACTTCCCGGTAGGAAAAACTGTATTTCACGCGCAGCTGCTTCCAGAGGCTTTTCGCCGATGGGCAGGCTCCGCAACTTGGCGACACAAGTAACGTGATGTTTGGCATAATCGGATAACAAACAGGTTAAGGCCAGGGTCAAGCCGACTCAACCTCAGCCTCATCTTGTCCTGGTCGGATCTTAGCACCGGGTAAAAAGCCGGTGCAAGGACGACCCCACGCAATCCACAAGAAATACGTTCTCAGTGTGAACGGGAGGAGGATCGACTCTTCGGAAAGAACACACACCGGCCACGAACCATCTCTGGCCTCTGGAAAGCTTAAGGAGATAAGCGTATGGTATCGTGGCATGCTTCACCACCTCGCCTACACCCTCCTCTGGTTGACTACCCTCTTGGTCCTCTTCGATGCACCGGCAAGGGCTGAATCAGCCCAAGATGCGCCATCACGACTGCGCGTGCTCACGTACAACCTGTTGCACGATGGAGGATGGTCGGGGTTTTTCGAAAGCGGCACGCATCTCGAAGAACGGTTGGAGATGACCATTCAAGAATTGCGGCGGTTGCAGCCTGATATCATCGCGCTTCAAGAAGCGTCAAACAGCCGCAAGCACGGCAACGTGCCGCAACGGATCGCAGAGGCGCTCGGGTATCAGATGGTGTTTGAGCCTGCGACCCAACACATCTCTGGGATCGGATTCTTGGATCGGTTGATCACTTCAGCCATCGGTTTCAAAGAAGGACCGGCCATCTTGAGTCGGTATCCGATCGCCGCCTCCGAGGTCTATGACCTGCCCCGCTGCCAACGTAAATTGGATCCGCGCATTCTCTTACGGGCTGAGATCACCGCACCGGACGGGCCTGTTCAGGTCTTTTCTGCCCACACGGCAAAAGGGGATGAATGCCAACTCACACGAGTCGGCGAGTTGTTTCATGAACATCAAGGGAAGGGCCGAGCGATTTTGATGGGCGATTTGAATACCGGCGAGCAATCCCCGGTTCTCACCGAATGGCAGAAAGCGCCGGGCTTCATCGACGTCTTTCGGGCGGCCAATCCTGGCGTATCGGGAGGAACCGTCTGGCAAAATATCTACGTGGAATGGCCCACCACCGATCGCCGTGTCGATTTTATTTTCCTACTGGATGACGGCAGTGGAAACAGTCCGATCGTGCACTCAAGCACGTTGGCCTTTGACCAGCCTGGCCGCCTCCCAAACGGCGACGCCCTCTGGCCATCCGACCATCGCGGGGTAGTGGCGGAAATTGAATTCCTCTCCCTCGACCGGCCACGGATCAGCCGGCGGCCGGACGCGGGCCCTCACTAAGAGAGCTTCCGAACACATTTCTCCTTGTGAAAGACTTGTCATGCCGATGGGCCGTTATTGAGCGGGTTGACACCCGTTCAGACACCCATAGACAATGCTAGAGCGTTGGGCCCACTGAGGAATTCAAAGACAGGACAAGGACAATTTGATATCGATGAACCAAATCAGAAGATTCACAATGACTGCCTTGGCCGAGGGGAGTTCTTTTCTTTTACTCCTGTTCGTAGCGATGCCGATGAAGTACTTGATGGGAATGCCGAAGGTGGTGACCGTCGTGGGAGCAATTCACGGAATCTTGTTTCTGCTCTATGGCGCACAGTTGGCTAGGCTCCGAACTGCACATCAATGGGACAACCGGTTTTCCTTCTCCGCCTTTCTGGCGTCTCTTTTCCCCTTTGGACCATTCTTGTTTGACAAACACCTGCGCGAGAAAGAAGTCGTCACGAACTGAACAACCGCCGTAGAATTTCGTTCTGGCACCATAGCTATGACGCTGTCCCCGGGCCACCTCCCTGGCCTCTTTCTGTTCCGAATACAGATTGACATATTGATGCTAGATTGATATGTTTTGATGCATGCGAACCACGATTCGACTGGACGACCAGCTACTCAAGTCGGCTAAGCGATTAGCCCACGACACGGGTAGATCCCTGACTGCCGTCATCGAAGATGCACTGCGGCAGACACTGGCTCGCCGGACCACTAGTAAACAAACCAGAAAGCCCGTGAAGCTTACGACGGTCTCCGGGCACGGAGTCCGTGCCGGCGTTGATTTGAACGATTCGGCTGCCCTCCTCGCTGTTATGGAACAACCTCGTGGTTCTGCTTGACGTCAACGTGCTCGTTTATACCCACCGGGAGGATTCACCGGACCACGTGTCCTATCGCCGTTGGTTGGAACAACTGATCAACTCCGATCATCCCTATGGGTTAGCCGACTTAGTCCTGAGTGGGTTCCTACGGGTTGTGACCCATCCTCAGGTCTTTCATCCCCCAAGCACGATGGCAAAGGCCATGGCGTTTGCCAAAGAACTACGTGATCAACCCAACTGCACAATCGTCAATCCTGGCCCACGCCACTGGGACATCTTTTCTCGCCTCTGTGCAACCACCGATGTCAAGGGCAACCTGGTTCCTGATGCCTTTTTCGCAGCGTTGGCAATTGAAAGTGGCAGTGAATGGGTCACTACAGACCGCGACTATCATCGTTTCGGTGGACTTCGGGTCCGCCACCCCTTGGAGTAGCTTTTCTCACAGAGTCAGTTACCGCTTCCCGTCGTAGCCCCGCTCTTTCCAGCGCTCTAGTAGTTGAATGCGTTTCTTGAGCTGTTCGACTGTTGCCTGATCGACCCGACTGCCGGTGCGGGCGATCAATTCTGCATTCAGGCGACGATGGTCAACCCCGGTCGTTCGAGCCACGCTGGTGACCAGCAGTCGGTGAAGATCGCGCAGTTCTTGTTTCTGTTCATGGAGTGAGACGGCCGGTTCTGTAGCGGCACCCGTATCGCCTTCTCCTCGCGTCTCGTCTTCGCCGATGAGGCTATCCATTCTGGCCACCGCCATCAACGGCATGTATTCATTGGTTGAGACCGTGACCCGGCCAAACAGGTCTCGCTGCCCTGCCGGCATAATCTCTTCCAGCACATGGTCGCGCTCCGCCTTGATCTGCTTGGCATAGTGCACCAGCACCGGATCTTTCGGCAGATAGAGCCACGCCCGTTGCGGCTTCGGCAGCCCATCCTGCATCCGCACGAACCGCCCCACGACCTGCCGAAAGTACATTTCCGTGATCACGTTCGTGCCGTACACGCCGACACGGAGTCTCGGAATGTCGACACCTTCACTCACCATGTTCACCGCCACCAGCCACTGCTGCTTTTTATGGCCGGCGAATTCCTCGATGGTGCGCGAGGCGGCAGGATCGTCTGAGACCGCCACCTCAGCTTTCGTCCCAGTCACTCGGGCGATCAGTTCCGCCACCCAGCGCGCGTGGTCTTGATCCATGCAGACGACCAGTCCACCTGCATCCGGTTGTTCCTGCTTCCGCAGGCGGGTCAATTGGGCATGGGCATCGGTGATCACCGGCCCAAGCCAGGTATCTTGCAGGAGGGCGGTCTTGAGCCGTTCACGCTGCCGGTTGAACGTCAGCCCATCCTCAAACGTCGCCTGATGTTCGCGACCATCCGATAACCAGCTGAGCTCGCCTTCGTAGCTGGGGAAGACAATCGGGCGACAGACGTTGTCTCGGATCGCTTCGGTATATCCATAGGCAAAATCGGCACGGCTTTCGTCATGCTCATATCGCACAAACGGGATCGGATTGTTATCCGACCGGAACGGTGTGCCGGACAAAATCAACCGAAATACCGCCGGATCGAAGGCCGAACGGAGCGCCTTCCCCCAGTTCTTCCCGTCACCGGCGTGGTGTAACTCGTCGAAGATGAGCAATGTCTTCTTGTTCTTGCACACCCGTTGAAAACTTGCCGGAGCCAGACAGACCTGCTGGTAGGTCACCACAGCACCGTGATAGTCGGAGGCTTCAGCCGCTTGTTCGTTGGTCAGGGCCGGATCCAGCTGCAATCCGATTTTCCCTGCCGCTTCCGACCATTGCGTGCGGAGATGATTCGTCGGGCAGACAACCAGGACTCGGACCGCAGCCTGCTTGGACATGAATTCATGCGCAACACGTAACGCGAAACGGGTTTTCCCCGCTGCCGGCGTGGCCATGGCCAAAAAATCTTTCGTCTGATGAGTACGGACTGCCGACAGCGCACGCCCCTGCCAGTCACGAAGGGGCGCAGTCCAGGCGGGTAATGGCTTCATAGCCGGTGCGTCGTGGCCGGTGCGCGGAAGAGAAACTAGTCCAACCAATCCCGTTCCTGGAGTTTCTTCGGGAGGTATTTCTTGGTGAGATACTGGAAGTCTTTATTAGCCAAGGCGTCGAGTTCATACTTCAGTCCGCTGGCCAGCATCCGCTTAATCTCCGCCTGCCAGGCCGGCTTCTTGAA
>DCZN01000119.1:21224-31312 GCA_002331625.1 Nitrospira sp. UBA2083
AGTTCATAGTTCTCCGGATCGGCACTCGACAGGCCCACGAACTTGGCTTTAGGAATGGCCATCCGTTGGCTCTCAAAGGCCAGATTGATCGAGCCCTGTTTGACAACGGAATAGATGTAGTACCCCCAGGGATCGTTATCGACCAGGACATAGACGGGCAGCCGGTGTTCCTCATGGAGCCGGCAGGCTAACCGCCGCACACCCCGAGGAGGCTGACCATTCCCGGTCAGGAGAATGCAGTTATAGCGACGCCAAAACTTGTCCTCCGAGAGCCTATTCCACTGCGTGCCTTTCTCGACAAGCAGGACGAAGTCCGCCGTGCAGCGCCGGATCTCCAAATACTCCGGCTCGACGATCGAGGGGACTGAGTAGCCGCCTTTGCCGAGTTTCGAGCAATCGACACGATCGCCGTCATCGCCGAAGATCACCGGCCCCACGATGCTGCCTCTGTTTTCGGCACTGACATGGAGCTCTTCTCGAAGCGCAGCGAGGGACACCTCGAGATCTTCAATGACCGGATCGGATTCATCCTGCGCATCGAAGGTGTTCTCGTGAGAATCTTTGATCGTGTGTTTCGTGCGGTAATAAATTTCTCGAAGCGACGTCGTGAGATCGGCACGCTGCAGTTCAGAGAGCGCATCCGCGACCAACACTGTCTGCATGAACCGCTTTGCCATGCCGACGTTGAAGAACGACCGTTCCTGTTTCTTCTCCCCCATCTCGATCAGGCCCTTTCGTTCGTTGAAGGACACATTCGAGAGGGCACGAATCGGGATGTGAAGCGTTGGATCTTTCGAGCGCTCGGCCGCTTGGATGACGATATCCGCCAGGCCGACCAGCTTTTTCTCGACCACGGTGGGTTTCTTTGTCTTGGTTGTCATGATGTCCTATTTATGTTTGCGAGGAGCGGTGGACTTGCCCGGCTTGGCAGGCTTCCTGTTTGAGCCGGACTTGCCCGCAAAGAGCGTGGTCTGCTCAGATCTCACGGCTCCCTTCTTCGTCGACTTCTCAGCATGACGCGCGTTGACCGCTTGTCCTTTTGAAGCCGCCGTATCGACGGACGGTGCCTCTTTGAGCCCATCAGATGCGGGATTCGACTCTGTTCCTGCTTGATCAGCCTCGACTTGATTGGCCACTGCCGTCTCGCCTTCGATGCCTTCTTCCGTCACGATGATGGAATGCGGCAGCCCTTCGGGCCCGGTTCCAGTCTTCCCCAAGGCTTGGTCCGTTTTCTGGCCGCCGGTGCGGGCGGAAGCGATCTTCTGAAGCTGTTCCTTCAATTTCTCCTTCGGCAGCTTGCCGCCCTTGAGCCGATTGCAGGCTTCAACGACCTCTTCGATATACAGCTCAAAGATATTCCGCCGACGGAATTCACTGGCCGCTCGCTCACGGCGTCGAACAAAGAGCCCCAGCCGTCGCCCACACTCCCGAAGCGCCAGGGTGATTTCTTTTTGAATCTCATCGTAATCAGCAATCGCTTCTTTGGACTCGCTCGTGAACGGCACCCACACGGAGGCCATATGGACAAAGATCACCATCGGCCCACCCGGCAAGGCCCCGCGCGACTGAGTCAAGCCATAGTTTTTCCAGGTGGTGCTCAACACGGCTTTGAAAGTCGAACAGGCTGATTGTTGGTACAACAACGGGACGCGATTCGCGTAGCGGATCACGCGCGCAAGCTCGGAGTCTTCTTCCTCATGCTCCCCTTCGGCTTTCGGCATGGCCGGTTGTTGCGGCTTATTTTGGTCCTGTGGTCGATTGCCGTACGCCAACCCGGCCTCGATGATGAAGGGATTCCCGCGATAGACAGCCGGTGGTCGGCTGACTGCCGTATAGAATTCCCCTTTGATCTGCTTATAGAGCCCCGAAAGGATCGCCTTCTCGCCGATCGGTGAGATACAATTGGTCGGCGGCGCCATCAACTTCGTCTCTTGCAAGGTTTTGTAGAGCGTTTCCGCTACCGGCCCTTTCAGCTCGCGTGGCTTGGCGTCAGGCGACACCTTCGCGGCCTTGCAGATCTCGCCGGCAATCTGAGCAGAGACCCGGCAAAAATCGCTCTCGAGGAACCCGGCCACCGAGTGGCTCTTTGTATCTTGCAACATCTTGAGCAACATGCCGAACTCGATCCCGTAGGGATGGGGCTTGATTTCACGCGGTTGCGGCGGCAGCTCGTGGTAGGTGCGCGCATACTCTTTCGTCTCGCCTTCAGGCGTGTGATAGATGAGCTTGACGTGGGGATTAGCAATCGAGGTCTGCTCCAGCCATTCATCGACCGAGGCACGGCCCTTCTGATACTTGCCTTCCACTTCCAGCGTGACTTGCGTACCGCGCGGCTGCGCCCAGTCAATCTGCTTGTTTTCGTGCACCAGCGGCTCGTTCTTCTTCGTATCGATCTGCACTTCGAAGAAATGCGCGGCGGCCTTCGGGCCAATCCTTGAAATAATCTTGACCGGCTTGCCGGTGGTAAGCTGTCCATACATTCCGGCAGCCGAGATGCCGATGCCTTGTTGTCCACGGCTCATCCGCAAGCGATGGAATTTGGACCCGTACAGCAGCTTCGCGAAGATCCGAGGAATCTGTTGGCGAACGATGCCCGGTCCGTTGTCGGTGACCGTCACACGGAACCGATTCGCCTGGCTGGCCGCCACCGGTTGACCGTTCGACACCACCTCAAGCCTGACCGTGACGTCAGGGAGAATCCCGGCTTCCTCGCAGGCATCGAGCGCGTTATCGACCGCTTCCTTGACGCAAGTCAGCAACGCCTTGCGCGGATTGTCGAAACCGAGCAGATGCCGGTTCTTCGTAAAAAATTCCGAAACGGAGATTTCCCGCTGACGCGCACCCATCTCAACCGCAGTCACCCGTTCCGTCGGCTTCGCGGTGGCTTTCTTGTTGACGGCTGGTTCAGGGATTGCTCGAGGAGCGGAAGATTTTGATTCGGTATCTGGTGCAGACTCTTTCTTTTTGGCCATTCACCCTCTCATGAAACAAACGTTGAGTGTTTGGTATCACAAAACCTTCGCGGATACAATGGGACCGGATGGTGAATGACAGGAACAAAGATAGACCTGCGTGGAAGACAAATTGCCCTAACGGGTAACGGAAGGATCGCGCAGATAGTGTGCTGGTTCCATGGTCTCAGCGGACCAGACCAGAATTTTTCTGTCGAGCGTGGCGACGACCAGGTGCTTGCCGTCGCTTGTCCAGTGGAGATGAGAGGGCGTCTTGACGTGGAAGGTCTTTCGTTTCATTTGCGTCCCGAGGTCCCAGACGGAAACATGTTCTCCGACTCGAGTGGCAGCCCATCGATGAGACGGATCGACGGCCATCGATGTCCCGAGTGACACAGGCGGCCCGCGATCAATTTCTGTATCTCGTTTCGTGAAGGTATCCAAACTCGCGACGACTGCATTGCGCTTGGTATCCCACACCGCGAGGGTCAACACTTTCGGATCACTGGAACGGGTGGTCGTCCACACAAACGGCTGTTTCCATCCCAGACCTGACCAGGCCTCTGGAAGTCCAGCCGGTTTCTCTACCACGCGCCAGGTTGTGACGTCCCAGACCACACGCCCCGTACGAGACATGGTCATTAAATAGGGGCTCCCATCCAAAAGGCTCAGCGCCTGGACCACCTCGCCCTGCGCAACCCGTGTCGTGACGCAGCCTTTCGTATCACACACCCGAGAGGAACTGGTATGCACGAGCTCTCTGACGGCTGATTGGGTGACGAGATCGACAACGGAAACCTTTGGGAGTTCGGTCGCCACCACCAAAAATCGATTGCCAGGGAGAAATTGTAGGGCATTGATGTGGCCATGCCAACCGGCATAGGGCGGGAACTCCTGCCAAGTTTGAGTCTCCCATAGGCGGACTTCTCCCTTGTGCGTGCCGGCTGCCAAAATCATCCCATCGGCACTAAAGGCGAGCGCACTGACCGGATCGGACAGAGCAAGTTGGCGCAAGAGTTTTCCCTTCCCCGGGTCCCATATTTTCAGCAGCCCCTCGTCACCGCTGGTGACAATCAGATTTTCACTGGGAGAACTTGCCATGGCGCGCAAGGCCTGTGCATGGACGAACGCCGGCGCGACTGTTGGTGCGGAGGGTGCCGTCAACAACGGTGTCGGTGGAGTCGGTCGCTTGGCCAACACCTTGGCCTGCGGTTGGCTGGGGTCCAGCACCAACTCCGGGGCACGCGAGGCTACATCCCAGAGCGAGATCTTTCCATCCACCTCCGGGTTGAGGCCCCCTTGCATCCCCACCAAGATCTTTGAACCGGTCGGCGACCATTTCAGTAGCGACACGCGAGGGCCCATATTTCGGCAATCCTGCCCGCATAAATCTGGCTGGATCGTTCCGGTCGACAAGTCCCAGATCTGTAACGTATAGGGCTGTTCCGGCTGCCCGACCAGATACTCGGCATCGGCAGAAATATCAACGGCGCGCAGACGCGTCGGGGATGGCATCCCACGCCCTTGTACCGTAGAGGTCAACTCGGTCAACGACACCAGTTCGCCCGTCTCGGTCTTGAACAGGGCGTAGCTCCAGTCCCCGTTGGCTGCCACCAGCCGATGGCCGTCCCGCGAGAACGCCTCGGGCGTGAGCGGGCCCTGTGCTCCTTCGGAACTCGTCACCCTGGTGCGCATGGAGATGGAGGCTTCGACCGGATCGATCAGGACAATCGTATTGCCCACACCCACTGCCAATCGGGAACTGTCTGGTGCAAACAGCAGATCGCGCGGCTTACCCCCCTCAATCACAACATCGCGGATGGTGGCCCCCCCGAGATCGTGCAGATGAATCGTGTGGCCTTGCGCAATCGCCAATAGCTTCGCGTCAGGCGAGGCAGCCACCGATGAAATGTCCTTCTTCTGATCCAGGGCGAGATGTTTCAGCGGGGTCAGCTTTTTTCCGACCTGCCAGACAGAGACGGCCCCATCCCCATGCCGGAGAACCATCCGATCGTTCTCATTCGAGTAGGCCAGCAATCGATAGGGCTCGCGCGACTCCGCGGGAATAGTGCCCACGGCGGCTCGGTTCTTCCAATCATAGATGGTCACGCTGTGCTCCACACACAGCACCCACCCTTCCTGCTTCAGCAATGCAATCTGGTGACAGTGGAGGCCTGGAATCTTCGCCACCAGCGCTTTCGTCTCCAGATCCCAAACCACCAACTCATCCGTCTGGATGAGGAGGATCCGCCCATCATCAGAGAATGCGGTCGGAGTTTTGGAGAGACTTGCCGCCTCAGCTTGTATCGATGACGCGACCAGAAAGGAGACGGCCACAAGTACGGCGCTTCCCCTCCCCATATATCGTGTCCAGCCATTCATGTTCATTCGTTCATTCAGGCGTCTGACGACGCGGGTGAGTGACACTGGTCGCTCGGTCCTTCGTCCTACCTCTCGAGTGTGAAACGGAAACATCCTCTATCTTCCCCTGAGTCTCAACGCTATTCTTCGTAACCGGTAGGACATCGGCCAAGTGGTCGAGTCCCTGCTGATCCTTCCACCACTGCACGGGAGCCTTGGCATTCACCTGGCTGCTATCGAAAACTTGCCATGCACTGGTTAGCGTGGCCTGTCGGGGACTCAGCCCTTCCATGGTCGACTGGAGAGGGACTGGCTCGTCTACGGGAGAGGGAGATGGAGAATTGGGTATCGGATATACCTCTGCCTGGGGTCGTCCAGGCAGAGTCGGCCGAATCTTGGCCCGTTTCAGCGGAGTCGAGTGTGGAGCAGGCACCGCGGTCGTCACAGACTTCTTTTGTAAGCCAGGAGGCGGCGTATCAGTGATGTGGAAGTTCCCTTCCTCATCGGTCCATTTATAGAGTTCGGCAGACCCCTCCACCGGCCAGAGAAGGACTCCACACAGCAGGCCGAGGAGAGAGACCTGCACCCCCCCATGGTATCCAGACCGAACCCGGATGCCTCTATGACTCAGGGTATGATTAGCTAGCCACGTCATTCATCCTGTCCCTACCGACAGCATAACGTGGCCGGGTAAATACGACGAAGCGTTTAGCGGATTTGTGCAGGGGCTGAAATGCGATCACGGTAAGGGTGGGAGGAGCACGCACCTAACCGAGGACGATTAGGTACGGCGGAGATCTTGGGAGGAGTTTAGGCTTCCCAGTACAAGCTGGTCCTGCACACCGTCCTCACACTCGACCCCCTGATGAACCATATTCCCTCGGGGCGTTAACTCCTCCCACAAGGCTACGATAGGCTTCGCACACAAGTGAGTCAAGGGGTATACGAATTCGTTTCGGTGTGGTCGAGCTGATAGCGATTGCAGTTGACGGATGGTATGTTGTTGTCGGCATCTTGGGGACTTATCAATCCGCTCTCTCGAATGGAGGAGAACGATCACCCATGGCAACCGCATTGACCAGTGAGAACGTCCAAGACGCATGGTCGACTCTCGTAGAAAATGTGCGCACCGCCGTGCTGCTCACCATGCGAAATGGGCGGCCGTTTGGATCGCACGTCCCATACATATTCGGATCAGACTGGTCTCGTGCCTATCTCCACCTCAGCCGCCTGGCGCTCCATACACAGCATCTATTGGCTAACCCCCATGTAGCATTGTTCATCGCCGAACCGGACGGCCCGGAGAAGAATCCTCTCGCGTTGAGGAGAATGAACCTCCAAGGCGAAGCCACCATCCTCTCGCCTGATGCGCCGATGTATGACGAGATCAAGCAACACTATCTCGCTCGGTTTCCTCAAAGCGAAATGATGTTTGGCTTTGGTGATTTTGCGCTGTGGGAATTGCGACTTGAAGACGCCCACTTCGTGCTCGGCTTTGGCCAAGCGTTTATCTCGTCCGCGGCTTCCCCAGCTAGATGGGTACATCAAAAAGTGGAGCGGCCGTCTCCGCGGAAGGACTGACGATTTTCTTGATCCTCAACCGAGCCTGAGATCGCTGACCGTACTTTACCTTTGTCACTCACGCCTGCTACTCCAACCGTTGGAGGAACAATGCGACGGCTTTGCGAAACACAAACAATGCCGTATCCTTCGGTGAAGCAGCAAGCGCGGCATCGGCAGCAGCCTGAATCTTCTGATTGGTTACGACATAGCGCCGTGCGACAAATTCCGCATCAGCAAAGTCTTGTTCCGTTCCACGGCGCAGTTTGCTGATAATAAAGTCGGCAGGCTCCAGTAGCGCAACACGAAGGTTCTCCCGCTCATGCAGGACCGTGGCACGATCCCGATAGCCGGGGGGCAATGACACAATCGACCAGCCGGAAATATTCTCGCTGAGGTTGGACGGCACGCCATGTTGCTTGAGAAACGCACTGACTCGTTCCACATCCTGTGCAAGCTCGGCATCCACGTCGTCGGTACGAGCTTCCGACGATCCATAGGCGTACAACGCCAACCTACCGATCAACAGCACCTCTAACCGTTGCCCAGTTTGGCGGACGTACTCTTCGAACAGAGTGAGAATATGGTCAAGCGTCAGGGCTGACAAAATAAAGAGCCTCAACAAACGTACGATACTGCCGAAAGTCGATGGAGCCGTCGTGCATCGGCAGTGGAGAGCGTGGGGCGATGAACTGAATCAAACTGCGAAACTGGGTGTACCACCGACAAGCGAGATCATACGCCTCCCTCCCGCTGGGATGTTGGAGCAGAGTAGTTTTATCCAACTGATCATTGAACAACACCTCGAGCCACAGCAGAGCACAATGTCGTGGATCAGCCAGTGCCTCATCGAGAGAGGTACAGCCAGTGTAGGCCGGCAACAGTTTCAGCGGCGCAGGGTGTACAACCGGACTGCTCATCATAAGGCCGTATCATAGCAGAACAGATTGGGAAAACGAGAACAAGGCTCAATCGGTCTTAGTACTGGCCGCGCTCTAGCAGGTAAAGACCTCGTTCAGATCACTGGAAAAACCTCCGGGAGTTGGCCCGCCGCTGATCACATAGGTACGCTTTTGACCGACGCTGATCCCAAGCCATGACGGCTATCGTCATCGGAGCCATGCGTTGCTAGCTATCACGCACTGGGGCATAGGTTTCGTTCTCATTGAATGTCCCAGCGGCCCCTTCTCTACCGAGCACATACATCCTACCTGCGACGACAGCAACCGTATACCACTGCGCGCAGTTTGTAGGTCTGAGATTCGCACCCAACGATCGGCAGCTGGGTCGCATTTCTCCTCAACGGCAAGATTCCGAGAGTAATCTCCATTTGCACTTCCGCCGATTACATTAATCTTCCCGGCCACAGCCGAGGTAGCGAGATGATTGCGATATGTCGCATTCAGTATTGGCGACAATTGTCCATGCAGTTTGGCAACTGCTGGGGCATATCTCCTCAACATTCAGCGTGAAACCGGCGTTTCCCCCATCGCCTCGATATCCTAACAATCGACGAACATGGTGAAACAATACGTATTCGGTGTTGCTGACCATCTGGGAACAGAATTGGCAATATTGGCACTATACGTAGTGCCTATCGGGAGCCGGCAAGTCGTTTGGTAGCGAGACCGTGCGGCGCAAGTTGATTGAACGGGCCCACAAAGTGGCAGCTCAACACAAACCAATCGCCTGGCAGCCCTCAGGCCACCGCAAGGCTTTCGCGACACACACTCAGAGACTGCGGGAGGAATCGATGACGCACGATATGAAACTATCAGTGGCTAGGCGGTGGGCTGATCTGGGCGTGATGCTCTGTCTTGCTCTGGGGGCGGGGCTCTGCTCGATGGTTTTGCCCAGTCCAGCCGGGGCGGCCACGATTGTGGTGAACAGCTTGGAGGATACGGTAGTCCACGGGGATGGGCTCTGTACGTTGCGCGAAGCCATCCTCAACGCCGAGCGGGACAACCGCTCCGGTTCCACCGACTGTGCTGCCGGCAGCGGCGCCGACACGATTATGTTTAGCCTGAGCGGGACGATCAGTCTGGACTCAGGCTTGGGCACTCTAGGCATTGACAGTGCCGGGGGCCTCACCATCAACGGAGAAAAGGGAATCACTATGAGCGGCGGCGGGATTCGTGTGGACCCGGCCGGCGTGCTGACCCTGCAACACTTGGCTGTTACTAACGGAGAGCATAGAGGCATCTCCAACAGTGGCACTCTGACGATCGACCACACCATAGTCAGCGGTAATTCTACATATCGCGACATTGGTGCAGGCATCTTGAACGATGGCACCATGACCATCAGCCACAGCACAGTGAGTGACAACCATGCTGTAAAAGCCGATCCGGTGCCCAATGGCAGCGGCATCCATAATCGTGGCACCATGACCATCAGCCACAGCACTGTCAGCAGCAACTTTGTTGACGCCTTTAACGACCCTCCTTGGGGTGGCGGCATTTTTAACGGTGGCACCTTAACACTAAGCAACAGCACAGTCAGCGGCAACTTATGCGCGCACGGCGATTGCCGATCCGGCGGCATTTATAACGAGGGAGTCCTCACCCTCAGCACCAGCACGGTCAGCGGCAATGTCTCAGGCCCGAGCATTTTTACTAACGGCACCCTAAAGATGAGCAGCAGCCTCATCGCCGATGGGTGCGTGGGCCCTGTCACCTCCCTGGGCTACAACCTGGACCCAACCGGCACCTGTGGGCTTACCAGTCCTGGCGATCACTCCAACGTTGATCCCCGGCTCGACCCGACCGGGCTGAAGGACAACGGCGGGCCCACAAAGACCATCGCGCTTTGCACCGGATCCGGCACTCCCACCGGCTGCACGGGCCGAAGCCCGGCGATCGACGCCGTCCCGCTGACCCAGTGCATCGGCGCCGGGGGCCAACAGCTGGGTCTCGATCAACGGGCCTATTTCCGTCCCGCCGATGGGGATCGCAACGGCACCACTCTCTGCGACATCGGTGCGTTTGAGGCGACGTCCTCACCGCTGACGACCATCAACAACCTGGTGACCTTCACGCCGCTCCCCGCTACCTATCGCACGAGTCGAGACACCACCGGGTGCCCCGCCGGCTACGTCGGGAAGTTTCACTTCACGGCTGACCTGGCCAACAAGCCCGGCAGTCCGCCGGTGAAACACTTGGTCACTGAGGTGACTACTCTGACCAGGGGCAACCTCGTGCTGAACGCCGATGGCGG
>DCZN01000119.1:31428-31640 GCA_002331625.1 Nitrospira sp. UBA2083
TTCTTCGTGGATGTGCTGGGCACACGCTAGGAGCGATTTGTACTTCGCATGGAGGAATCGATGACCAGCGATGGAAAACGAGCCGTGGTGAGAGGCGGGACTGATCTGGGCGTAATGCTCTCTGTAGCTATAGCGACATTTTTGTGCTCACTGACCATACCCGGAAATGGAATGGCGGCCAACATTGTCGTGAACAGCTTGGAGGATACGGT
>DCZN01000136.1:0-320 GCA_002331625.1 Nitrospira sp. UBA2083
CCCAGTGCTGGCAGCCTGACCCTTTCTGGCGTGGCGGTGACGGCAGGCCAAGTCATCACGGTGGCCGACATCACGGCGGGCAATCTCGTCTTTACCCCAGCTGCTGATGTCAGCGGGACAGGTTACGCCAGCTTCACCTTTTCTGTGCAAGACAGCAATGGTGCCTATGATGCCGCTCCGAATACGCTGACCTTCGATGTCACGGCCGTCAATGATGCGCCAGTGAATACCGTGCCAGGGGCGCAGACCGTGGTGGAGGACATGCCGGTCACGATCACTGGGTTGAGCGTGAATGATGTGGACGGCAACCTGAGCACGGT
>DCZN01000136.1:419-1857 GCA_002331625.1 Nitrospira sp. UBA2083
AGATCAACGCGGCGTTGGCGACGGTGACCTATCAGGGGATGCTGGACTTCACGGGCAGCGACACGCTGACCATCACGAGCACGGACAGCAACAGTGGCACTGATGTGGACACCGTAGCCATCACCGTCACGGCGGTGAACGATGCGCCGGTCATTACACCGATCGCACCGGATATCACGTTTGTTGAAAACGGAGCAGCTCAAGTCATCGACGCAACTGGGACCATTACCGATGTGGATTCCACAAACTTCGACACTGGGATTATGACCGTGTCGGTTACACAGAATGGATCCGTTGATGATCGGCTGGTGGTGGGGAATTTCGGCGCCGGTCCTGGGCAGGTTGGCACAGTTGGCAGCACCGTGACCTACGGCGGGGTGGCCATCGGGACATTTAGCGGTGGCTCAAGTGGATCAGATCCCCTGGTGATTACCTTCAACAGCAGCGCCTCGTCAGCTGCGGTGCAGGAAGTCTACTGTAGCATTCAGTTCAACAATGTCAGTGAGAGTCCCTCGACGGCTACCAGGCAGATCACATTCGGCCTGACCGATGGGGATGGTGGAACTGCCACGCCACAGACCAAGCTGGTCTATGTACAAGCCGTCAACGATGCCCCAGTGAATACGGTGCCAGGGGCGCAGAGTGTGGCGGAGGATACACTACTCAGCATCAGTGGGTTGAGTGTGACCGATGTGGATGGCAACCTCAGTTCCACGCAGCTCAGCGTGGCGAACGGGACCTTGAATGTGAGCTTGATGGGTGGGGCGACGATCAGTGCGGGGGCGAACGGGAGCGGAACGCTGACCCTCAGCGGGACTGAAGCGCAAATCAACGCGGCGCTAGCGACGCTTACTTATCAAGGGACGTTGAACTTCAACGGGAGCGACACCTTGACCATGGTATCGACCGACAGTGCGGGGACACCACTGTCCGACACCGATACCGTGGCGATTACAGTGACGGCGGTGGATGATCCCACGGTGGTAACGGGGGGCACAAGCGGGACGGGCAACGAAGATACGACCCTGACGGGGACCTTGACCGCGACCGATGTCGAGGGCTTGAGCGACGGCATGGTGTTTACCGTGACGGGGGCGGCCACGAACGGGACCGCAAGCATCAATCCGGCGACGGGCCTGTGGAGCTACAGCCCAACCGCGGACTTTAACGGGACGGACAGCTTCACTGTGACCATCACCGATGATGCGGGCAACAGCAGCACGCAAGTGATCAGCGTGACCGTGACGGCGGTGGCGGACATCGTGGGGGACAGCCTCACGACAAACGAAGACACCGCGATCAGCGCGAACGTGCTGACGGGGACCAACGGGGCCACAGCGGATACGTTTGAAGGGACGCCAGTGCTGACGAGCGTCACGCAGGGGGCCAACGGCACGGTGACATTCCTGGCGAACGGGACCGTGACCTATACGCCGAA
>DCZN01000136.1:1872-2081 GCA_002331625.1 Nitrospira sp. UBA2083
CGACAGCTTTACCTACACCATCACCAGTGGCGGGGTCACGGAGACCGTGACTGTGACCGTGACTGTCAATGCAGTGAACGATCCGACGGTAGTGTCGGGGGGCACGAGCGGGAGCGGAAACGAAGACACCAGTCTCACCGGCACGCTGACCGCGACCGATGCGGAGGGTTTGAGCGACGGCACGGTGTTCACCGTGAGTACCAACGCGA
>DCZN01000136.1:2209-36684 GCA_002331625.1 Nitrospira sp. UBA2083
TTCAACGGCACCGACAGCTTCACCGTGACCATCACCGATGATACGGGCAACAGCACGACACAAGTGATTAGCGTGAGCGTGACGCCGGTCAACGACGCGCCGGTCCTCGTGACCAACACAGGCAGTACTGTCGCAGAGGAAGGAACGGACACGATTACCGCAAGTGAACTGGCTGTGACCGATGTGGACCACAGTGCCGCGCAATTGACCTATTCCATCGGCACGGGGCCGGCACATGGAAGGCTGGAACTGACGACCACACCGGGCCTGTCGGCGACCACCTTCACGCAGGCGGATATTGCTGCCAATCGACTGATCTATGTGCACGATGGGTCCGAAACCACGAGCGACAGTTTTACCTTTACCGTGAGCGATGGGGCCGGCGGTTTATTAGGGGCCACCACCGTGACCTTGACGATCACGCCGGTCAATGATGCGCCCACCGTTACCAGTAATGGAGGCGGGTCGGCAGCTGCGATCAATGTCGCCGAGAATGTCAGTGCGGTGACGATCGTGACCGGGGCTGATCCGGATCTGCCGAGTCAGGTTCTCACATACAGTCTCAGCGGTGGGGTGGATCAGGCGCTCTTCACGATCGATGCTTCAACCGGTGCATTGAGTTTTACGGCTCCTCCCGATTTCGAAGCGGCGACCGACGCCAACGGCGATCACGTCTATGTCGTTCAAGTACAAGTACTCGACAGCCAAGGGGCCAGCACGACGCAGACCATTCAGGTGACGGTCACAGATGTGGCCGAAACGGTTGCGTCACCATCGACTGTTCTGACTGTTCCCCCTGTGCTCCTCCCGACTTCGTCGCTCGACTCTGAGAAACGCGGCCAGCTTGTGGCCACTGAGCGAAACGAATCGCCGGCAAGCCTCAGTACGCCGCCGAGTGACCAGCCAAGCAAAGCAGCCGAAACAACGGACCACTCGAATGGCGAGGTGCGTCCATCGGCCACGTCCGTCGACCCGCCTGTTTTCATCAAGCAGGAAGACACTCGGCGGTATGAGACCGCCAAGCTTGACCCGGTGATGCCTCGGTGGGATGATCCATCGGCTCCTTCGCCCTTCACGATTCTGCCTGTGGAGCCTGAGCAGCCGATCGGTACCACGCCGCCTGAAGACCAGGCTTCGCTCAGCGATGTCCTGATGGCCAAACTCGATGCGATGACGCAGTCACTCGAAGAGGCCATCGGTGTGGAGCAGGAACAGGAGATGGTCGTGGCTCGGGTCGCCGCCCTGACCGGTACGACGCTTTCGGTTGGATTCGTGGCCTGGGCTGTCCGAAGCAGCGCGCTCCTCGCCAGTTGCCTCACCATGCTACCTGTTTGGAGAAACTTTGACCCGCTTCCGGTGGTCAAATTGAGCAAACAGGAACGGCACCGGCGCCGGCAAGCAGCAGATACGGCCCAACGTCAAGAACAGGACGAATTCGGGGGACTCGAGAAGTTCTTTTAACTCGTCCCTGCTTCTCAAGCCGGCAACCGAACTCTCCGATAAGTAGAGAAGCATGAGTCGGATTTCGCCCACAGTTCTGATCAGCTTATGCCTGGTCTGCGTGACGATCGGCGCGATGCTGACCGGGCAGGCCATCATTGGCATCACTCCTGATCAACCCAAAGAAGTGTTTGAGGCGCGAAGGACGCTTTGCGAAAATCTGGCGGTCCAGTATTCGATGTTGGCGGCTTCCGGCCAGACCTCCACGATTGAGACCGCGATGCGTGCTCTGGTCGAACGCAATGCCGATATTCTTTCGGCGGCGCTGCAGGCAGCGGATGGGCGGCCTCTCGCGGCCGCAGGCGATCATCTTCGTTATTGGGTGCAGCCGACCGGGCAACGATCGACGCCCACGCACATTCAAGTTCCGATTTATAAGGGCGCCGAGCATTGGGGGACTCTTCAACTGTCATTTCGTGCGTCGAACGGTGCATCGGGGAAGAAGTTTTATGAAGAAGTGTGGGTGCAATATGTGCTGCTGGTAGCCGCGCTCGGATTTCTCGGATATTTCACATTTATGAAGCGAACGTTGCGCCATCTCGATCCGTCGGAAATGATTCCACCCCGTGTGAAATCGACCCTCGACAGTCTTACGGATGGGGTGGCGATGGTTGACCTCTCGGGCTCGATTGTGTTGGCCAACGAAACATTCTGTCGTTTGACCGAACGATCGCTGCCCTCTCTTCTGGGACAATCGTTGTCCCGGTTACCATGGGTGGACGACCGAGGGATGCCGCTGGCGACAGGGTATCGGTTTCCCTGGCAATTGACGACTGATCATGAGCTTGGACAGCAGGGAGTTCGGTTTGGATATCGCACAAACGATCAGACACTCCGGACCCTCTCCGTGACGACGACGGCGATTCAGGACCATGATGGGCGCTCGCGTGGCGTGTTGGCATCGTTTCATGATGTCACGGCGGTCGATCTCGCGAACTCCAAACTCCGAGAAGCCATCACCCAGTTGGAGCAGTCCCGCACGCAAGTGTTGTCGCAGAATGAACAGCTCGAGGAAACCAATGAGGTGCTGCAGTTGGAGATCGAAGAACGCAAACGCATGCAAGTCGAACGAGAGCAGCTCCATAAGCAGTTGCTGGAAAGTTCGCGTCTGGTCGGCATGGCGGACGTCGCGTCGACGGTTCTCCATAACGTGGGCAACGTGCTGAACAGCGTGAATGTCTCGGTCGATGTGGTCACGAATCTTTTGAAGCAGACGCCCATGAACGACGTGGCTTTGATCGCCTCCATGCTGGAGGCGCGTAAACACGATCTCGGAACCTATCTATCGCAAGACAGGGAAGGAAAACAGATCGTTCCCTACCTGTCCATGCTGGCGCAAGCAGTGACCCAGAATCAGTCCCTCGTTCAAAAAGAGCTCGACGGGCTCGGCCGTAACATCGAGCATATTCGGCAGGTTGTGGACCGACAAATCGATCTGGCCCGGCCGGGCGGCACGATTTTGGAGCCTGTTTCCTTCCAGGATCTGATGGAACAAGCCCTCGCCATTCACCGATCGGCGTTTGAAAGCCGAGGGTATGAGGTCGAACAGCGGTACGACGCAATCCCGCAGGGCATGTGCGATCGGCATCAAGTCTTGCAGATCCTGGTGAATCTGATCAGTAACGCCAAGAATGCCATGGATGCCTTGCCGGGCAAGCGGCACCGATTGACGTTACAATTCGGACGTGCGGAGGATCACAGTGGGTTTGTGCGATTTCAGGTCTCTGATACCGGTGTCGGGATTACGCCGGAGCATCTTGGACGCCTGTTCACGCAAGGGTTTACGACTAGGCCGGATGGTCACGGCATTGGACTGCACAGCGCATCCCTGGCTGCCAACAATCTTGGCGGGTCACTCCAAGGCCGAAGTGAGGGGCAGGGCCGCGGGGCGGTGTTCATCCTGGACCTCCCGTTCGTTCCGGTTGAGGTGCACGCATGACGACCCAAGCGGGAGAGCGGAATCGGCGGATCATCATTATCGATGACAACCGAACGATTCATGAGGATTTCCAAAAGATTCTTGTCCCTCAGTCCGCACAGGCGGATTTGCAACAGGCGCGCGCGGCACTGTTCAAGAGTGAAACGGCGATTCAGCCGTCGGCTGAACCGTTTCAGCTCGATTTTGCCGACCAGGGGCAGCAAGGGTTCGAGAAGGTTGTGTCGGCCCGTACACGACATCAACCGTACGCCGTGGCCATTGTCGATATGCGAATGCCTCCGGGATGGGATGGTCTGGCCACCATCGAGCATATTCTGAATGCGGATCCTGAAATCCAAATCGTCATCTGCACCGCCTATACGGACTATTCATGGGGCCAGATGACGGAGCGCTTGGGCGTGAGTGATCGAGTGCTGATCTTGCGAAAGCCGTTCGATTCGATTGAAGTCCAACAGATCGCCGGCGCACTGACCAGAAAATGGGAGCTCGGGCGGGCGGTCAGTCTCCATACGGCGGAGTTGCAGCGGCGTAACGAGGAACTCGAACGGAGCATCACGGCCTTGAAAGAAGCCAAGGCGGCAGCCGACATCGCGAACCATGCCAAGTCGGAGTTTCTCGCTCATATGAGTCATGAAATTCGTACACCGATGAACGGCATGTTGGGAATGGTGGAGTTGCTGCTCTCCACCGACTTATCGGAGAAACAGCGCCATTTTGCCTGCACGGTTCGGCAGTCAGGAACCTCGCTGCTTCAGGTGATCAACGATATTCTGGACCTGTCGAAGATCGAGGCCGGCAAACTGGATCTCGAGCCGGTGGAATTCGATCTCCATGACACGGTCCACAATGTGGTCGCGTTGTTTGCTGTGCCCGCAGAGCAGAAGGGCATTCTGCTCCGTTGTGAGATCGAGGGCGAGCTTCCCAGTCGCGTGCGCGGCGATGTCGGGCGATTTCGGCAGATTCTTGTCAACTTGGTCGGCAACGCGCTGAAATTCACCGAACGAGGTACGGTGACCGTGCATCTTGTGCGACAACAACAAGATGGTACCAACAGCACGATGGTCAAGGCCCTGGTGCGTGATACTGGAATCGGCATTCCACTCGAGGCGCAAACGCGTATCTTCGAATCGTTTACTCAAGCCGACGGGTCCATGACTCGGCGGTTCGGTGGAACAGGGTTGGGATTGGCGATCGTGAAGCGGTTGGCTGAGATGATGGGTGGGGCAATCGGTGTCGAGAGTGTACCGGGTACCGGTTCCACCTTCTGGTTTACCGCGAGGTTGGAAACGGCCTCTGTTTGTAGTGGATCAGCGGCGGCTGGTGCCCCCTCGCCAGTCCGTGCCGATCACATGGGATGGCGGTCTGGTCCGCCCCCTCAGAAGCCGGATATCCGAATACCGGCGCGTATTCTGATCGCCGATGACGATCCGGTCAATCGTGAAGTGTTGCTCGGCATGCTCGAGGCCTGCGGCGAATCCGCCGTCTCGGTTGAGACGGGACGGCAAGTGCTGGATGTTGTGGACCAGTCACCCTTCGACCTCGTCTTTATGGATTGTGAAATGCCGGAGATGGACGGCCTCACCGCAACCAGGGAGATTCGAATGCGACGGGTCACCCGGTCCGATGGCAAAAGCATTCCGATTGTCGCACTGACGGCTCATGCCCTCGATACACATCGCGCCTCCTGTGCCGCTGCCGGGATGGATGACTACATTTCTAAACCTGTCACCCTGGATCAGATCTCCCACGCCCTCACGCGGTGGTTGCCGACTGTGTCCTCCCGTGCTGCCTAGAGAACGTCCTGCGAGTCATCACGAGTCAAGGTGTGCCCAAAATATTTGCCTCTCTAGGTCCTTCCTCCCTATTCCCCTTTTCTACAGACACCAGGTAAGCTGATGGAATGGTGAGTGAGAATCCATCTCGGCTCCTCCGGTCCATCCGGCGCGTGGCCATTCTGTGTGTTGGTGTGCTGGGTGTTGTCCTTGTTCTCTTGGGAGGATATGGGGCGTTTCTTTCAGGCAGTCTGGCATTGCCCAAGAGTGATGAGCATCCGCCGCTCTTGATCTATGGAGCGCCGTTTTTTTTGACGCCGGGACTGCATCCACTGGATTCAGGCCTGTTCGATCGCTTGCAACGGTTGGAGTATCGGCGAGTCAACGGCACGCCACGAGTCGCCGGTGAATATGTCGCCACGAACGATGCTATCGAGATCTTTCTCCATGCCCAGGAAGAACATCGGCTTTCGGCCAGATCAGTCAGACTGATGCTGACGGATGGGGTCGTTACGGAGGTGGTGTCGGTACCTGGGGGGCAACCGCTTTCACTCGTCTCCCTTGAGCCGGTTTTGATCAGCGGCATGCGTGGCGGGACCAGACAGGTTCGGGAGTGGATTCCCGTAGACCGGATTCCTCCCACCCTGATTCAGGCGCTCCTGGCCATCGAAGATCGCCGATTTTTTTCTCATATCGGGGTTGACCCCATTGCCATCGGACGCGCGCTCTGGACGAATCTCACTCGCGGTGCCGTCGTGCAGGGAGGGAGCACACTGACTCAGCAGCTTGCGAAGAATCTCTATTATTCCCCTCAACGTACGATGGGGCGAAAGATCCGGGAGGTCGTGGCGGCGGTCGCGTTGGAGTTCAAATACCGCAAGAAAGAAATTTTAGAGAGTTATCTGAATGAAATTTATCTGGGTCAGGCGGGGCCTGTCTCGATCTATGGTGTGGGTGAAGCGGCCCATCGGTACTTCGGCAAGACGGTCGACACCTTGTCGATTGAAGAAACCGCGTTGATCGTGGGTTTGATTAAAGGGCCGAATGTCTATTCGCCGGTTAAGAATATCGAAAATGCCACCAAACGGCGGAACGTCGTGCTTCGTCGCCTACGCGACGAAGGGATGTTGACCGAGGATGCCTTGATGCGCTCGCTGAAGCGACCCATCAAGGTCGTGCTTGCCCAAGATGTGCTCACCGATGCTCCCTATTTCGTCGATCATCTTCTCAGAGAAATCGAAGGAGGCGTGGGGGAGGATATTCCGGAAGGCGCGCGGATCTATTCTACGCTCGATGCCAGAGCTCAACAGATTACCGCGCAGGTTTTGCAGCATGGACTGGCGAAGCTTGAAAAGACCTACCCGGCTCTGGCTGCGGCTGAACCGCCGCTGCAGGGCGCGGCCGTCGTGTTGGATGTGCGGCATGGTCATGTCTTGGCGATGGTCGGCGGACGTGACTATCGTACGAGCCAATTCAATCGTGCCGTGCAGGCCAGGCGATCTGCAGGATCACTCTTTAAACCATTTGTGTATCTGGCCGGGTTTGAAGCGGCTCGTGACCAAGGTGAGACCGGCTTCACGCCTGCCACGCTCGTGGTGGATGAGCCGGTCACCTTGGATTCCGGAACAGGGTCCTGGTCACCCCAAAACTACGACCGGCAGTATCGAGGGTCGGTATCGGTTCGAACGGCGCTTGAGGAGTCGTTGAACGTTCCCGCCGTTCGAACAGCTCACAAGACGGGCATGACGGCCTTGACCAGTCTACTCCAAGCATTCGGTATTGCGACCCCATTGGCGAACAATCTGTCTCTGGCCTTAGGAAGTTCCTCCGTTTCGCTGCTCCAGATCACGGCGGCCTATGGAGGCCTGGCGAATGGAGGCGTCGTGGTTCGTCCGGTTGCTCTCTCCAACCTTGTGCGAGATGGTGGAGAGACAATCTGGAGTCCACCCCTCGATCGGCGCCAGGCGGCGACTCCACAAGGGGTGTTTTTGGTGACCTCCTTATTGAAGGGTGTGGTAGACCATGGCACGGCTGCCAAGGCGAGAGTCTTTGGCGTCCAGGGTCCGGTAGCCGGCAAGACCGGGACGACGGACGGGTACCGAGATGCCTGGTTCGTCGGATATACGCCGGACATCGCGATCGGTGTCTGGGTCGGGTTTGACGACGAACGGCCGATCAAGCTGACGGGTGCGCAGGCCGCTCTTCCGATTTGGAGTGAATTGGTGGTTCGGCTGATCCCACGGAATCACGCCGACTTCGACATGCCGGTCGGGATCGTTCAACGGCGGATCGACCCAAGAACCGGTCAACTTGCCACCGCACAATGCCCGGAGCAGCGGTCGGAATTCTTCATCGTGGGGACGGAACCCACCATCTACTGCGAAGTGCACGGGGGTGGCTTGATGGAACAGCTGAAACAGACGTTCGGCGTGTCGCCATGACCCGAAAATTGTTGGAGAGCCATGTTGACGTCGCAACGCGAGATCAGGGGCCAAATCAGAGCAGCTTGCAGGACGTTCAAAAAGGCCTCAGTCTTCACTCGCCAGACCTCGGCGAGCCAAGATGCGCCCTTCACCCGACGAGGTTGCAGTGAGTGAAGGGGCGAACAGTACTGTGCGTCGTACATTGGGCCTCTGAGCGATGCGAAAACGCAGGTGGAGGACTTTTTCAACATTCTGACGGATTGCGGGATTCCACAAACCGCTAGGTCTATCCCCGGTCCTACGGTAACCTTGGGGAAAGCTGGTCCTGTACGGAGGAGTCCCCATGAAAAAGACCGGGTATGTCGATGACGGCAATATTACGTTGTTGGCCAAGGGTGTTGAGCTGAAGGGTGAAATCAGAGTCGAGGGCACGGTGCGCATCGATGGGCGACTGGAAGGGGACGTCCATACGAAGGGAGAAGTGATTGTTGGAGAGGATGGTGTCGTGAAGGGTTCCATCCACGCCGACTCGCTCATCAGCAGCGGACGGATCAAAGCCACGATTACGGCAACCGGCAAGGTGCAGCTTCTCAAAACGGCTATTTTGATCGGCGAAGTGCATTCCCCGATGATGCTGATGGAAGAAGGCGCCAAGTTTCAGGGCGTGAGCGATATGGGGGTCACCGGTTGGCCTGAAGAAGCGCCTCGTCTCCCCAATAACGTCCGCGACATGAATGCGCATCGCAACAAACCGGTCGCGTTAATCGGCCGAGAAGCCGATCTGTAAGCTCTCCTGTGTCTAGCTGCCAGTGAAGTCCTCCCATCGAGTGATCTTGTTCTTTTCAGATAAAATTAGAACGAGAATGAAAACGGGATAGGCCTCTCAACGGAGAGGGCTTCTGAGGGTAGCCGTGCGCGAAGGGAGGATTCGTCCCCGATGAGAAAGACTTTCGTGCTTTGTGTGAGCGTGATTTTCATGGGATTAGGGGCTGGTGCTCTTATCAGCTATGCAAGCCGGGAATATTCCGATCTCGTGAGGAAATGTAAAGGGGTAAAATTGGGAGATTCTGAAAAACACATTCTGAAGGAACTTGGTCATCCTAGCCAAATATATGTGGTGGAGCTAAACGGGCAGCAGCTTCGCGTTTTGACATATCCAGCTCCATCGATAGCGGCGACTGCTCCCCACATTTACATTGACCAGAAGTCCGGAGTCGTGACCAGAGTGGTGTGTGAGGATCAGTACGATCTCATGGAGAAAGGTAGATCGGAGCACGGAAATGGGATGGGCAGAATTTCAATGATCGCCATAGCTAAAATAAATCAGTGAGTACCAACAGAAAAGTAGACTGTCACATTTTCTTTCCCGCTGTGGGCATGTCATGCGGAATGTTCTTTCGATCATGCGCAGCCGCCACTACTCAATCACGAGAAAGGCGCCTTCTTCGTTCATGGCGAACTCGATGATAGAATTTCTGCGAGTTCGTAATAGCTGCTCGATTGCTGATGTTGAGCAATTGCCTCGTCGAATCCAAACGACTTTGGGTGGATGACCAAAGAGGAAGCTCCGTTGGTGGAAATCCGAGTCCTTGGTGACGATTGTGAAGCCATGTTGTGCGGCGTAGCCCCAGACAGCTTCGTCAGAAGCTGTACCCAAGCCCACATCGCGCACATGCTGCGACGCTGGATACTCATGCTGTAACATCTCAATCAGTCGATGGGACAGGTTTTGATCAAAGAGCAGTTTCACTACGAGGGGAGCGACACGAGTTTGCGTTCGCGATCAGCGGCAAATTCAAGACAGGCCCGGATATCGTCGCGGGTGAGATCGGGAAAATCCTTGAGAATATCCGCTTCACTCATCCCTGACGCTAAATATTCCAGTACGTCGTACACGGTGATGCGTAAGCCGCGAATGCACGGTTTCCCGCCACGCTTGGCCGGATCAATAGTGATGAGGTCTTGGTAGGCCATATCATTCAAGCGTAGCCCATGCCTGGTGAAAGATCAAGCGACGGTGAGATAAAAGCGTGCGGCCCCCGACAATCCAGACAGTTTCATAAAAAGTCTTACCGCCCAACTCCTTAGGACCGTGACAGCCGCCATCAGATCTGTTATTTACTCCAAGCTATTCCCAATAGGTCACGGCATCATCCATGACTCGACAGCAAATCTTCTCCGTGGTGTTCTTCTCCCTTCTAGTCCTGCTGCTTTACCAGATCGGACTGATGTTCAAACCGTTTGTCTTCTCCGCCTTGTGGGCCGGCCTGTTGGCTCACTGGGCATTTCCGCTCCACCAACGCCTGACGCAACTATGTGCCGGTAAGGACGCGCTGTCTGCCGCGTTACTGACGGTCGGCGCGTTGGGTATCGTGGTCGTGCCGCTCGTTGCGATGGGTGTCATGCTGGTGCGCGAGGCCGGTGCAGCGGAACAAGAGATTCGGTCGTGGATTTCATCCGGCGGGTTGCAACGGCTGCCGGACCAAGTGGCGGCGATTCCATTCGTCGGCCGGTGGTTGAAGTCGGCCATGTCCGGTACCGGTTCCCCGGCGCTGTCATTGGAGCAATCATTGATGACGGGGGTGAAAGAGTTAAGTCAGTTTTTGGTCGGTGGAATGGGGGGCTTGCTGAAGAATACCTTCGCGCTCGTGACCAATTTCTTCATGATGTTGCTGATCCTATTTTTTCTGTTTAAAGATGGTCGGCAGTGGCTTGCGGTCTTATACGATTTGATTCCGATGGAAGAGTCACATAAGTCCAAAATTCTCACCCGGTTGGATCAAACAGTCCGAGCGGTGGTGAAAGGCATGTTGGTCACGGCTATTGTCCAGGGGGTCCTGGCGGGGATGGCCTACCTGGCGCTCGATGTACCGTTTCCGATCGGACTCACCGCATTGACGATCGTGTTGGCGCCGATTCCCTTCGGCGGGACGGGGTTGGTCTGGGGGCCGGTGGCGCTCTACTTGTTCTGGATGGGGGCGACCGGTAAAGCCGTGGCCTTGTTAGGATGGGGGATCGGCGTCGTGTCCATGGTCGATCAATTCCTCCGTCCATGGTTGATCGGGCAAGATATACAAATTCCGGTGTTGGTGCTCGTGCTGAGCGTGTTGGGCGGGTTGGCTCTGTACGGGATCCTGGGAATCTTCATCGGGCCGATCATGGTCAGCCTACTGATGACGGCAGTTCAGATATACCGAGAGGAATACCATCTCACGCAAGCACGTGCTCCCGCGGGCCCCTCCACACCGTCCTAGCGACTCACTCATCTGCTACTCAATCGGGATCGTGATCGCGATGCCACCCATCACATCGTTCAGCTTAAAGTCCTGCTTGGGGCTCAAGGGATGGCTATTGTGGCAGGTGACGCAGGCAGACGACACCGCACGGTCTGCATAGATGGCTTGGAAGTATTGCTTCTTGCCGCTTGATACGATTCCTGTAATTGGTCGCTCGGGTTGCCGTCGAAGGAGATCCAGTGCTTTACGTTCGAACTCGGTGGCCGGCGCGTTGCGTTGATAGATCGGAGAAAACCCGATCAAGCGGTAGCGGATGCCGTACCCACCTTCGGCGACGAGTCGACCTGAATGTTGGAGGAATTGGGCCGGCAACGGGAGGGAATTCTCCTGCTCCCAATGTTCCGTGGCGGCCACAATGCCTCGTTCCTGCATGCGGTTGACGATGTGTGTCGTATAAAACGAGCGATCGGCTTGAACCACGGCATGGACATAATCAGCGACTTTTTCGGGAGCAATGCCGACGGTGGTTGGATGCTCCTTCGCCGGGAGTAGAGAGGTCACACCCCAGAATCCTCCTACGAGGAATGCGATGGCTGTGGCACGGTATGCGAATCGGAGGTGTTCCATGGGCCTTCCTTTGAAGTTGTTGAGGCACCGATCGGCAGGGTAATAAGGCACGTCGTGCCCTGCCCTTCGAGGCTCTCAATGCGGATGTCGCCGCCGAGCTTTCTGATGATGCGTCGTGCGACGGTGAGCCCGAGACCTGAACCTTCTCCCTGTCCCTTGGTCGTAAAGAACGGATCGAACACCTTCGACAGGTGTGGTTTTGAAATGCCGGGACCAGAATCCGCAATGGTGGTGGTGACGGTCTGGTCTGACACAGCGGTTGTCAGGGTAAGGGTGCCGGCGCCTTTCATCGCTTGAGCGGCATTGGCTACGATATTCACCAAGGCCTGCCTGAGCTGTTCTGGGAATGCCAGGACCGGTGTATTGCCGGTGTAATGCTTCTGGATCAGGAGCTCCTTCATGGCGACGCTGGCCTGTGCGGTAGCCAGGGCTTGGTCCAATACCTGCTCTATGGAGACCAAGACCGGTTTATCGGAGGCCTCCCGGTCTGCCACGCCGGTAAAATCCCGGATGATCGTGGCCATACGGCGGCCATGCGCCACAATGTCTTTGGCGTAGCTCTTAATCGCGTCCAGGTCTTGCTCATCCTGGATGACTTCGCCTAAACCGATGACCCCGAACAAGGGGTTATTGAGCTCGTGGCCGATTCCGGCGGTCAACACCCCGAGGCTTCCTCGCTTCTCCGCCTGGACGAGCTGATCTTGGAGTCGGCTCTCGTCTGTCGTATCTCGAAGCACCAGCCCAATGCTGTCCTCTCCCCCTGGTTTTGTGGGTAAGCGGAACCATTGGTAATGATAGATGCGCGACCCGATGTGAAGCTCAGAACGAAGCGAGGCTGAGGTATCTTCGATATCGGGCAGGAGCGGGTCTTTGGGGACCGGTTCACGTGCAGGATCAGCCGTCGCGACAGGCGCACCTCCGTTTGTGTGAAACTCTGTCTGAAGCCGTTTTTGCATCGCTGAGTCGAGAGGAAGAATCGAGAACAACGATGCCCCCGTCAACGAGTCTTGCAGCTTGAACGCTTCGCGAGCGGCCTGATTGATGTACCGCACGACTTCGTGGGCATCGATCAAGAGAATGGGAGTCGGGACGGCATCCAAGATCTGATCCGTTGACTGTTGCAGAATTTGAACTTCCTGGGTTTTTAATTTCACCTGATCGGTGAGGCCGGCAAAGGAAGCTTTGAGCTGCGCATTCATCCGATTGAATTCGCCGGCGAGATCCTCCAGCTCGTCGCCGGTACTGATGAGAATCGGTGTCTCCAGCCCGCCGCGCCCAATGGCCTGTGCGGCCTGCTGCAGTTGCCGTACCGGCGTCACGATGCGGCCTGCGGCGATATAGCCCAGCGAGGCCAAGAGGACGATAGCAACGGCTCCGAACATCATCACCCAGCTGAACAGATGCTGAATCGGCGCGAAGAGCTCATCGGACGATTGCCAGACGAACGTGTGCCAGGACCCCTGCTCGATCGAGCCATTGGTCGCTCGGCTGGTCTCTGGAAGCGGGGCAAAGCCGATGACGGAGGTCGCGAGGCCTCCATGGCCGTCGCTTGAGGCCTGCACCCACCCGGGATGCTTTGGTGTCACAAGCGGGGTCAATGTAGGATCGGACAACGGAACGCCGGTCGGCAGAATCGGGCAACTGATGACGATGCCGTTGGTATCGATCAACATGACGTGACCGGTTTTTCCGAAGCGGATGGCCTGTGTAGCAGGAGAGAAGAATTCCTTGGCGTCGATGACACGATGGAGCACTCCGACAACTTCGTACCGGAGGCTATCCATGACGGGAAGAGAGATGGTGAAGACATAGGCGTTGACCGCGTCGTCGAACCGAATATCTTCAATGTAGAGCGTGCCGACCGCTTTATTGAAGGCCCCCTGCCACCACCGGCTGTCGTGGTGGCGGAACATGGGGTGTTCGGTCATGGTGGCGACGAGCGTGCCCTGGGCATCAGTTAGGAAGAGCATCTTGGTCGAGGAGCGGACCACATGTGGAAGCAACTGGCCTGGTGCACTGTGGACTCCGGTGAAGTATTCATGAAGCAGAGTACTGAGCGGGTTGTCGGTGATGGATTTGACTGCTGCCGTGTCTTTGGCCCTCCATCGCCGTTCGAAGTCCGTCGTGGCCGCCGTCGGAGTTTTAGAATGGCCTTGAAGATCACGACGATGTTCCAGTTCGCGGATGATCGCCGGATCGTTCGCGATACGGGCGGTATGCGCGATTTCTTCGGCCACGAGGAGGTCGAGCTTGCGGGCCGCTTCAGTGGCTAGGGCTTCAAAGCTTTCTCCACTGACTTCCCGAATCTCTTGCGACCCTTGCCAGAACGCCATCCCCAACCCGACCACGAGCGGGATGAGACCGACGAGCAGCATGGACAGGATGATTTTGGTCTTGAGCCCCCATCTGGTGCCGGATGGGGAAGAGTTTGGCGTACCCTTCATGGTCGAGCACGCTCCGGATCCTGGCCTGGATCCTCTGGGAATGTGAGGGTAAATGTTGAGCCATGGCCGACCTGACTGTCCACGCCGATAGTGCCGTGCATGTGATGGATGACATTCTTGATGTTGTAGAGACCCAGGCCGGTTCCCTTGCCGGGTGGCTTCGTCGTAAAGAACGGGTCAAAAATTCGGTTCAGGAGTTCCGGAGCGATGCCGCTGCCGGTGTCCGACACGCGAACCTGTGTGGTGCCGCTGCCGGAAGCCGTTTCTAACGTCAAGGTGCCTCGGTGTTCCATCGCCTGAACCGCATTGGTAATGAGGTTCACAAATACGTGGAGGAGCTGATCGGGATTGCCTTTGACCACGACATCCGGCTGGTAATGCTTGCGAATCTCAATGTCTTGGAGCGCGACGGCATAGCGGGCGATCTTCAGCGCTTCATCCAGCTTCCCGTTGACGCTGATGAGCCCATCCGGTCGAAGGGATGCGCGGCGTGAATAGGAGGTCAAATCCCGACAAATGGCGGTCGTTCGTTTCACGGCCTCGATGATATCTTTGGCCTGAAGGTGTACAGCCTCCAGGTCTGTTTCGTCGGTGAGGTTTTCCGCCAGCCCTAGAATGAGCTGGAGTGGGTTGTTGATGTCATGAGCGATGCCGGCGGCAAACGAGCCGATTCCGGCGAGCTTCTCCGCATGGAGCAACTCGGTTTGCAACGTCGTTTCATGCTGGATGAGCAACCAGAGTAAGCGGGACGTCTGTCCATCGACGATATCGGTTCCGGGAGGTACCAGTTCTTGTAGCACCGACCTCATCGTGGGATCACCAGTGACGTCCAGGACGAGGCTGGGCTGTTGGTGGGTAATCAGGTCTGACACTTGGTCATAGATTGGCACATGGAGTTCTTGCGCTCGTCGGAGGCCGGGTGCGGAGGGATTCTTGTCGGCGATCCCGATGATCGCAATCGTGCCAATCTGGTGGAGCGCATCAAGCAGGGCAGTCCCCCCACGCCCGCCACCGATAATAGCCAATCTCATCGGAGGCAGGAGGGGGCTTGGATTGTCCCCCTGATTCTCGGCTGGCCGATGGGATAGGGTCGGAGAGATCGTCGTCATGAGTCATCCTCGTGCAGTGATTCCTCAGAGATGGGCCAATTCACGCTGCTCCATGGCTCGTGCGACAGACGCCTTCAGTTTCTCGCCTTCAACCGGCTTGACCAGATAGTCCACCACGCCTTGCCGCAGTAATGATGTGGCCATGTCGGTATCTGGGAATCCAGTCAGGACGATCAAGGGGACACGTGGATAGTTCTGTCGGAAGTAGGCGATCGCTTCAATGCCATTGACCTTCGGCATTCGGATATCGCAGATGATGACATCAAGCAGCAGCCGGTTTTCTCCCGAGTTGATCACCTCAATGGCCTTCTCGCCGTTCTCTGCTTCGAGCACATCGTAACCGGCTTTGTGGAGGGTCATTCGGACGACTTTCCGAATATCGGCTTCATCGTCAACGATCAGGATCCGACCGTTACAGCTTTCACCTCCTACGAAAAACCCAGACTTGAATTCACTCATGATGACCTCCTTGGTGAATGGACGTCGATTGGTTTTCGTCTCTACACCGTATATGGCAAAGGAGATGCCGAACTGTGACCGAAACGAAGTGAATCATTTCAATGGCTTGTTGGTTCTTGGTGGTAAGGTGTGTCTGATAGGTGGCCGATAGGCACCACCACAATGCTGAAAACCACCAGTGAGGAGACACGTTGCGTTTCGAAGCCGATTTCAGCTAGGGTATTGAAAACAAAGAGGAGTGGAGGCCGGTGATTACACCAGATGTGCTGACGGACTTTATTCGTAAGAGCCTGCCGGATGCCGTGGTGACGGTGACGGATCGGACGGGAACGATGAATCACCTCAAGGTGGTCATTGTCTCGGACGGGTTTCAGGGGAAAAATCTCTTGGACCGGCACCGCATAATCTATCAGGCGTTAGATGTGCCGATGAAGGACGGACGGATCCACGCGCTCGAATTGACTGCGCGTACCAGAGATGAGGCATAGGAGGAGACGATGGCTGACCCAATTGAAGAAGAAATTCAGAAGGAAGTGAAGGCCCATAAAATTTTGATCTACGGCAAGGGCACAAAGACGATGCCGATGTGCGGGTTCACGAGGGAGACCATGCAATTTTTCGACAAGTATGGGTACCCCTATGAACTCATCGATGTTCTGTCGCAGCCGGCGAAGCGTGAAACGCTGACCAAGATGACAAACTGGCCGACGCTCCCCAAAGTGTTTATCGACGGGACTTTCTACGGCGACACCGACATCCTGGACCCGATGGCCGCCAAAGGCGAAATCGAGCCGCTGCTGAAAAAAGCATTTGGGAAATAGGCCGACAGCTGAAACCTTCTCCGCCGACACCTTCGAGGGCACCCAACTAGGCCTTGCCCGCTCGAAGCCCGTAAACTCGTCCCAGGCGACTCAGACAATACGCGCTTCGCGGTTGCTTATGAAATGCAACAGTCGCGAGCTGCGGCGAGTTGTGTCCCGCCCTCTTCGGTAATGGCGGTATCAGCTTTCATCAGTTGGTCGTGGGGGGGAGGAGAGGAAGTGCGGCCCCATCTTGCGACGAGTACACCATGGCAAAAAACCTCCGCTGTACAGCGGGTAGGCTGATCATAATAGCGCTGTGTTTAAGTTCAAGCTTGGGATGTGCTGTTGATCGTCAGCGCAATCATTTTATCTGGGATCACTCGCGGATTGTCGATCTGACGCATTCGTTCGATGTGGAGACGATCGTGTGGCCGACGGAGCAGGATTTTAACCTCGTCGTTCAGCATGCAGAGGAGACATCGGCTGGCTACTACTATGCGTCCAACCGTATCGAATTGCCGGAACATGGTGGTACGCACATCGATGCACCGATTCACTTTTCCAGAGGGAAGCAGACGCTGGATCAGATTCCGATTGAACGTCTGGTGGGAGTCGGTGTCCGAATCGATGTTACAGATCGGTGTGATCATGACAGGGATTACCGAGTTACGACTCAGGATCTCGTGCAGTGGGAGTCACGGGCTGGCCGGATTCCAGCGGGCGCAATAGTCTTGCTCCATACAGGCTTTGCCAAGTTCTGGCCAAGTCGCAAGGACTATTTGGGAACGGCGTTGAGAGGCCAGGAAGGAGTGCGGGCACTGCATTTCCCTGGGCTGCATCCGGAGGCAGCTGCCTGGCTGGTGCGTGAACGACACGTGAAGGCCGTAGGGATCGACACCGCCTCGATCGATTATGGCCAATCGACGAGATTCGAGACGCATGTCGCACTCCTGTCTCAGAACGTGCCGGTGTTTGAGAATCTGGCCAATCTGAATGGCCTGCCGGATCGCGGCTTTAACGTCGTCGCGCTTCCTATGAAAATTGCCGGAGGGACTGGTGGTCCGCTGCGTATCATTGCGGTCGTACCACCCTCGCCTTAGTGTTCGATTGTGGTTTCCCAGGCGTTGATCTCCCTTGAGGCCTATCCACAACTGGAATCAGGATTCCCTTCGCTCCACCAAGCATTAGCCCCTGGCCAGAAAGAAACCATCGGCCGACGAGGGCAGCGGTGGCTGCGTCCAGCTCATCGCTCGTCGCCGTCTTCTTCAATCCGCGCAGGCCAAGTTTCCGCAACCCCGTGAGCAGGCCCAGGCGATCTTTGTGTTGCCGAGGAATCTCCCAGAGATCTTGCGCCGCACCTGGGTAGCATTCCACGGTCTGATAACCCATGGCGGCAAGCTTTCTTTTCAATGCAAGTCCACGTTCAGTCAACATCCGCATGGGGCCAAGCGTGATCGGGAAGAACCGGATGCCTCGGCGTAGTAATTCGCGATCGCATTCGCGCAGATGTTCGCCGGAACGATCATGAACTGTCCGCCGGCCTTTGGGAAGACTGAGGGGAGCGTCGATTGGGACGAGAGCAGGTCGAGCCTCTTTCACGAAACTGAGGATGTCGTCGTCGCTGAATGCCACGAAGGTTTCAGCTTTCAGATGATGTAGCACACAGAGCCCAGTTGGCCGCTTCGGTGATCCAGCGAGATCGATGCCGACCACAACGACGGGACGACTCTTAGCCGCCTGGCTTTTGCGGCTATGGGGTATAGCGGTTTTCTTCATCACCCTTTTAGCTTCCAGCAGACCCATGTATACTCGCACTCATGAAACCTCAGCAACAGACCGTCTTTCAGGAGGCACGGCGAAGACCGAGCAAGCTGAGTCAGCAGCTCGCTGACGAGAAGATTGAACGGGCCAGGCGCTTGACTCCAGAAGAACGGCTGACGATGGCATTAAACCTCTCCGATTTCTGCTACGAATTGAACCGGTGTTTTCCGAAGCCCTAAGACAGATTGTTGGACGTCTAGACCGAGCGCAGAAGATTCACCTGCTCCATTCGTATGCGTTGATTGGTGGCTTTGCCGTGTCTGCATTGTGATAGATCGGAAATGCCTCATCGCCCAGGCCGATGCATTAGGACTTGCCCAAGAAGTGCGAACTTTGCTTGATTCAGTGGCCTGAGTCAGCGCCTCATGAAACCTCAGTAGGACGCGGTAGTACTGTCATATAGCTCTACCTCTTGTCCCCATATAAGGTTATAGAAATTCAGTCTGCTCCTATTTCTTGATAACACTCCACTGCGTCCCGAACTGTTCTTCACTCGGTGGATTAAATGGCCACAGGCCAGCTTTAGACCACGATGGCTTGCTTCGTTTCGTCCAAGTGCTTCTGTAGGTAGGTCATGAAGGGTGTGCCGCCGGTGCCGACTGCCGTCGGATTGGTCGCACTGGTCTGATGCTGGCGATTGATGTAACTGTCGGCGTAGCCGATGTGGATTTCTCGGAATTGGGCTAGTAGGTCGACACACGCACAGTAGGCTGACCATAGATTGGGGTGGCGCTGCTTGCGATTATGGATATAGCCGGCAAGCATCGCACGCCCTTGACCATCAGTCCTGCTCTCCAGGGCCTGAAGAAAGGCGCGGTGCCGAGGTGGCATGTACTCCCGCATTTCTTGGAGGTACACCGTGAGGGGATCAGGCACATGGCGAATGCCGAGCCCTGCATCCAGGCAAGGAACGATGGAACTCTGGGCACCGGTTTCACCACGAAACTGCTGCGGCTGTTGCTTATAGACTTCCACATTGTCATAGATGAGACCGTCGGGTAGGGAAGGACTATTCTTCCAACCGTGAATGTAAGGTCTCACGCGGGTGTAATACACATAGGGATCGCAGCGCTCTTTCATGCGGAGCAGCGTGTCCCGCATGGCGGTTTGCGCAGACGCCAGGGTTTGTAAGCCAGACAGAACCTCATCATCCTTTTCTTGCGAAACTCCGTTGATCGCCCGTAGCAGTCCAGCTAAGCCTGGTCCCGCTTGCCGCTCGATCTGGATGTGGACGACGACGAACCATTCTTCATCCAACCCACCGAGAAAATTCTGCAGTAGCACGATGTTGTCGAGCTGAATCGGCTTCGTCGCGTCAAGCCGGCGCCAGTTATCCAAAGCGTAGGAGGCATAGGAAAGGACAGGCGGGCGACCGAGCTTCTGCCCTATCTCGTACCAGGGCCGTGCGAGTTGAGAGGGGAGACTGGTGGCCGGTTGCCCCGGTGTTTCCCAAACATAGGCGTGGCCGGCGAATGAAAGGATTCGCATTGCGGCTCGGCACTCGTCCTCTCGCCAAGTCGCGGGAACGGACGGGAGCAACGACGGTTGTTCATCGATAAATCGCCGGACCCGGCGGGTGCTCAACAGCTTCGGTAACTCTCGACCTAGATGATTCAGCGAAGGACAGTCAGGCAGTGCTTCACAAGGATCTGACGGGAGGAATCCTCGATTAGGTGAGATCTCAAAATCTGCTAGCGAGAGCGGTTGAGATGCACGGGAGTTCACAGAGGCCTCCTCGGCTTCACTCTACCATTCCTCGACGAGATTGCAATGGGTTGTAGAACCAGGATCCAAACAAAAAGGCCACCTTTGTAGGTGGCCTTTCCGTTTCTTTCCTCTCAGCAGGTGCGCCGTGGGTGCTCTCAACTGGACGCACTTGATCTCAGTGAGCACCGCTCCCAATCAGGATGCTCAAAATGGCATCCCAGCTAGGCCGCAGGGAGCTCGGCGACCGAAGCGTACCCTTGCGGTACGTTGCAGGAAGGCGAGCGACTGAGAACAACGCTGGGGGACATTTTCAGCATCCTGCTACGTTCCCATTTCCCAGGAGGCAAGATACTTCCGCTGCTCCGCGGTCAAGGTATCGATGGCGACGCCCATGCCCGCCAACTTGAGCCGGGCGATTTCCTTGTCGATTACTTCAGGAACCGGGTACACCTTCTTTTCAAGCTGCTTATAATTCTTGACGATGTATTCAGCTCCAAGAGCTTGATTGGCAAAGCTCATGTCCATCACGCTGGAAGGATGCCCTTCGGCAGTGGCTAGGTTCACCAGCCGGCCTTCACCGAGCAAGCTGACACGGTGTCCGTTTTTCTTAAGTGTGAACTGCTCGACACCGGTCCGAACGACCCGGCGCTTGCCGGCCAGTTTTTCGAGGGCCGGGATATCAAGCTCCACGTTGAAGTGGCCGCTGTTGCAGACGATCGCGCCGTCTTTCATCGCGGCAAAATGCTCGCCACGGATCACATGGATATTGCCGGTGACAGTCACGAAAAAGTCGCCGACCGGGGCGGCTTGTTCCATCGGCATCACACGGAAGCCGTCCATGACGGCTTCGAGGCCCTTCAATGGATCTATTTCAGCGACGATCACGTCAGCTCCCATGCCCTTCGCGCGCATGGCGATGCCGCGCCCGCACCAGCCATATCCCACGACGACGACGACAGATCCGCAGACTAATCGGTTCGTGGCACGGATGATGCCATCCATGGTGGATTGGCCGGTGCCGTAGCGATTGTCGAACATGTGCTTCGTGTCGGCATCATTGACGGAAATGACGGGAAACTTCAGGACTTTTTTGTCCGCCATGCTGCGCAACCGTATGACACCAGTAGTTGTCTCTTCCGTACCCCCAATGACATTCTTCAAGAGTTCTTTGCGTTTCGAATGAAGATGCGAGACGACGTCAGCACCGTCGTCCATGGTGACGTGTGGGCGGTGGGCGATGGCCGACTCAATATGGCGATAGTAGGTCGGGTTGTCTTCCCCCTTGATGGCAAAGGTTGGGATGCCTTCATGCTGAACCAACGCCGCTGCGACGTCGTCCTGGGTACTGAGGGGATTTGAAGCACAGAGCCGGACATCGGCCCCGCCGGCTTTCAGCGTGATAGCAAGATTCGCTGTTTCCGTGGTGACGTGTAAGCAGGCCGTCACACGAACGCCCTTCAATGGCTGTTGCTTCTTAAATCGTTTGCGAATCAGCCGCAAGACGGGCATTGTTGCCTCGGCCCATTCGATCTTCAATTTGCCTTGGTCCGCCAACTTGATATCTCTCACGTCGTAATCCACAGACTCCTCCTTCTCAAAAAGAAGGCTCAGGTTAAGGCTGAGGTTGAGCAGAAACTCAACCTCACTCCCTATGCCTGAGCCTCAGTTACGAAACCTTAACCTTGGCCTCAGCCTGTTGTCGTTACAGTCCGGCATCCTTACGCAGGGCTTTGGCCTTGTCGATTTTCTCCCAGGTGAACTCGGGCTCGTTGCGGCCGAAATGCCCATAGGCTGCCGTTTTCCGGAAGATTGGGCGCCTGAGCTTGAGATGGTCAATGATGCCGCGTGGGGTCATGGGGAAGTGCTTGCGTACGAGCTTGTCGAGCATATCGACCGACACCTTTTCCGTGCCCTTGGTGTCGACGAGCACGGAGACAGGATCGGCCACGCCGATGGCATAGGCCAATTGCACTTCGCACTTGTCGGCCAACCCGGCGGCGACGAGATTCTTTGCAATATAGCGCGCCATGTACGAGGCGGAACGGTCGACCTTCGTTGGATCCTTTCCGGAGAAAGCGCCGCCCCCATGGCTGCCATGTCCACCGTAGGTGTCGACGATGATCTTTCGTCCGGTGAGACCGGTGTCGCCCATCGGCCCGCCGACGACAAAACGGCCGGTCGGATTGATGTGGTGCTTGACGCCTGTTGGGTCATACAGGCCCTTCGGCATCACAGGCTTGATCACCTTTTCCATAATGTCCCGTTCAAGCTGCTTGTTGGTCACATCGGGGCTGTGCTGCGTGGAGACGACGATGGTATCGATTCGCACCGGCTTGCCGTTTTTGTACTCGACCGTGACTTGAGACTTGCCGTCCGGGCGGACCCATTTGAGGATATTCTTTTTGCGCACCTCCGCCAGACGCTTGGTCAGCCGGTGGGCCAACACAATCGGCATCGGCATGAGTTCCGCGGTTTCATTGGTGGCGTAGCCGAACATCAATCCTTGATCGCCGGCCCCTCCGGAGTCCACCCCCATGGCGATGTCACCGGACTGTTGATGAATCGCGGTGAGAACGGAGCAGGTATGGAAGTCGAATCCCCATGAGGCATCGCAATAGCCGACGTCTTTGATCACTTCCCGAATGATGTCCGGGATTTCCACGTATGCCTTCGTCGAGATTTCTCCCGCCACTAGCGCAATGCCCGTGGTCAGGATCGTTTCGCAGGCGACACGGGAGTATTTATCCTGCGCGATAATGGCGTCCAAGATGCCGTCGGAGATCTGGTCGGCGATCTTATCCGGATGTCCTTCAGTTACCGATTCAGAGGTAAAGAGGAAATTGTCTCGCATGGGTCCCTCGTGAGTTAGGTTATGGAAATTCAGCGCTGGTCTGTCTGCTGATTCTGGATAGGCAAGTAGGATCGAGAGACAAGCCAAGCACAAACTTCTGTGATTCTAGAGGAAATTGGTTAGCTTTGTCCATCACTTCGATCGCACGAGGAGAAAGAGCTGTCACGTCCAGTTTGCTTGACTCGGGATTTTGAGGACTTGTAACATGTTTGATGGCAGGCCGTAACGACGAATCGTTAGCGTCAGTCAAAAATGTCTCGTCACTACGACGAATTCGAGGGGACGGAGCACCAAGTTTGGCATGCGTGACCATCAACAGAGTGTGATCTTCAGGATTTTGGCGGTCGGGTTACTGTTTGTGGCCGCCGTTTCGGATGCGCAGCCCATCAAGCGATCGGATGGTATTGGTGGGGTGGTCCAGGTCGGTGATGAAGCACCGAACTTTATGTTACGCGACCTCACCGGAAATATGAGAAGCTTGTCGCAGTTCAGAGGGAAGGTCGTTCTACTGAATTTTTGGGCGACGTGGTGCGGACCGTGTCGGGTGGAGATGCCCGCGATGGAGCAGCTCTATCGAACATTACCGAGAGGCGAGTTTGAAATTTTGGCGGTGTCCACGGACTCTCAGGGTGCGGCGGTCACACGCCCCTTCCAGAAGCAGATGGGATTCACCTTTCCAATTCTCCATGACTCGGAGTACCGGGTGGGGCTTGCGTACGGCGCACGATCGATTCCGGTTACCTTTATGGTCGATCGCCATGGTATCGTGCGACAAAAAATCTTCGGTGCTCGTGATTGGGACTCGCTGGAGGCCCGCGACTTGATTCATATTCTGATGAAATCCTAGCGATGACCCAATCGATCCCCCAGATTTCTCTGATCGCGGCCTTTTCAGCCGGGCTCCTGTCGTTCGTCTCTCCATGCGTCTTGCCCCTGGTGCCGAGCTACATTTCCTACATTACCGGACTCTCGGTCGAACAGCTCACGGATGCCTCCGAACGCGAAAAATTCAAGAAAGCAATTATTGTGAATTCCCTGCTGTTCATCGGTGGATTTTCATCTGTGTTCATCGCGTTCGGGGCCTCCGCGAGCTTTCTCGGGCAGCTTTTGATCAGCCATCAAGACCTGATTCGTCGTATCGGTGGCGTGCTGATCATCCTGTTTGGATTGTATCTACTGGGAATTCTCAACCTGAAATTCCTCAAGATGGAGCATCGATACCAATTTCGCAATCGACCGGCTGGGTACCTGGGGTCGTTCCTGATTGGCGTTGCCTTTGCCGCCGGGTGGACGCCATGCGTGGGACCGGTCTTGGGGTCGATTTTGCTCTATGCGAGTACAACGGATTCGCTGTTCAGCGGGGTTGTGTTGTTGGCATTCTACTCGTTCGGGTTGGGCTTGCCGCTTTTTCTCACGGCCTTGGGTGTCGACCGGTTTCTGGCGTATTTTAAGGAAGTGCGCGCGTATTTATGGGGTGTCTCCACGGTGAGTGGGGTCATGCTTGTTCTCGTCGGTGTGATGATCTACGCAAATTCATTGACGATCATCACGAGTTTCTTGGAGCGATATGGTATTGGTTGGTATCTGGGGCAGTAGATAGTCTTCAGCAATCAGCGTTCAAGCGCAAGCTACCTAAGCTTTTCCCGAGAACGCGTCAGTATCCATTTCAACGATTTCTTGCTGACCGCTGTACGCCGAGAGTTTGGGGCTAGGATCAGCACCAGGCGCCGAGGCGGCAGGGAGTAAAACCTTGTCTCAGCGAACTGGTAGGAGCAGCGCCCAAAGCGTCGAGGGATGGAGGAATGCCGAGTGTTCCTGTTATGGAAGGTGAGAGGGATCCGGTGGATGGCTGCGGGGAAGCGTCGGGTCGGCCGCTTTGTATCATGCCCGGACCTGCGTCGGAAACAGGACCGGATTGTGATTGCTCTGCCAAGAGAGTTTTTGGCTGTACCCCACCGACTTTTTCAAGCAAGTTTTTCCCATCGTTGACGAATTTACTGTCCGGGTACTTTTCAGTCAACGCGATGAGATGGTCCCTCGCCCAGTCGTCGGCGCCCATTTCGTGGTATGACTTGGCCAGGAAGTATAACGCATCTGGAGCGACGGGCTTGTCAGGGTAGGTCTTGATCACCTGCTCAAATCGGTGGGCCGCGGCGAGGTACGAACCCCTCCGGTAATAGAATTGCCCCACAAAGAGATGCATCTGCGCCAGCCAATCGTGGCATTCGTCGAGTTTTTGTTGAGCCTGGGCGTCATAGCGGCTTCCGGGAAATTCTTTTCGCATCTGTTCAAATGCCAGGATGGCCTTCTGCAGGGGTTCGGGATCGCGGTCGATCGTCTTCGCCATCTTCATGTGAATTTCACCGATCCTGAAGGCCGCATAGGGCGCGAGGACGTGATTTCGATGGAGATCAAGGAAATGTTTGTATTCGACCAAGGCTTCAGCATACTCTTCTTTTTCGAAATAGGCCTCCCCACGCTTCATGATCACATTGGGGTGGTAGTGGTTATCAACCGTATCTCCAAGAAAGATTTGCTCATCAGCGCCACTGAGCGCTTTCTTAATTCCAGTTCGCACATCACGTGGGGACCAATCGCCGACGCAGGAAACCAGAGTAAGTGAACTCAACGAGAGCCAGACCGCCAACCGTAGGCCTGACTGCTTGGCGCACGCATGGACGTTGGCACGAGTGAGAGAAAACCCCATATTGAACATTCATAGCAAGGATACAGGCAAAAAGCAATCAGTGAGCGGTTTTGTTGACCTGCCCTCTCGTGCTCCCTATAATCCCGCTCCACGTCGAGAGTCTGAACGGGTGTGCACGGCTAAGACTGAGTGGTTAAGGATATGATTCGCACCAGGATCATTGGAACAGGCAGCTATCTTCCCTCGCGGGTCGTGCCTAATGAGGAGATCGCTCAGACGTTGGGGATGTCTCCATCAAGAATTCAACGACTTACCGGCATTCTGTCGCGCCGCTGGGCCGGAGATCATGAGGCCTCATCCGATATGGCCATTACAGCGGGACGCCGCGCACTTGAGGCAGCGGGTTGTCCCGGTTCTGCCATTGACGCCATTGTGCTTTCCACAACATCTCCGGATATGGCCTTCCCGTCGACGGCGTGCTCGGTGCAACGAGGATTGGGCTGCAAGCAGGTGGGGGCATTTGATGTGTCTGCGTCCTGCTCCGGGTTCTTGTACGGGTTGTCCATGGCCCATGCCATGATTCAAAGCGGGCAGATACGGACCTGTCTTGTTCTGGCCTCCGAGGTCAAGTCTCGATCACTCGACCATCAGGATGAGGCCACGGCGCTGCTGTTTGGAGATGGGGCAGGGGCCGTTGTGGTTCGGGGGGAAGCGGACCCAAACCCTGAGTGGCGAGGGATCCTCGGAATCAGGCTGTACACGGACGGGTCCCATCATGGACTCATACGCGTTCCCAGTGGGGGATCACGGAATCCCCTGTCTTCCGACACCCTGCGCAGAGGAGAGCATGTCTTGCGCATGCAGGGAGCCTCACTGTTTCGGTTAGCCATTCGACGAGTGGCGCAGGCCGTACAGGACATTTTCAAGGAATTCGGGGTTTCTTCAGGAGATGTGAGGCAGGTGGTCCTGCATCAGGCGAACGGCCGGATTCTGGCCCAAGTCGCAAACCGGTTGGGCATTGAGCAGGATCGAGTGGCATCGGTGGTCGAACGGTATGGGAACACCTCCTCAGCCTCTCTTCCGATCGCGCTTGATGACGCAGCCCGCAGCGGAAAGGTTTCACCGGGAGATCTGGTGCTTTTGGGCAGTTTTGGCGGCGGGCTGACCTGGGCAACTGGCCTTGTTCGGTGGTCATGACTGTGATCGAAATGGTTGGTCAACATACCGGGCGGTCCTTAGCGTCAGCAGCAGATTCAGGAGTAAAACGGTTATGATTTTCAGCATGCTTCCAAAAGAGGAAGCCTTTTTCGAGCTGTTTAAAAAGGCGGCCCACAATGTGATCGAAGGCAGTCGTCTGCTCAAAGAGCTGATGGAGGACTATACGAATCTGCAGGAAAAGATTCAGCATATCAAAGATGTGGAGCACATCGGGGATGGGATTACACACGACATTGCTTTGCGCTTGAATCAGACCTTTATCACCCCTATTGATCGCGAGGATATTCACGATCTTGCCAGTGCACTCGATGACATTCTGGATGCGGTCGAAGCGGTGGCCGACCGGTTCTCTATCTATAAGATACAGCAGCCGACACCCTGTGCGATTCGGCTGGCGGATATTCTGTATCGGGCATCCGTGGCTGTCGGGCGCGGGGGTGACCGGATCAGCATGTCACATGAAGAGGTGAAACAGTATAGTGTGGAGGTGAATAGTCTGGAGAATGAAGCAGACCGTGTGTCACGCGACGCGATTTCAGCGCTCTTTGAGAAAGAAACGAATCCCATTGCCGTGATCAAGTGGAAAGAGATCTATGAAACCTTTGAGGAAGGGACCGACCGCTGTGAGGATGTCGCCAACGTGATCGAATGCATCGTCCTAAAGCAGGCCTAGGTCGGGGATGACGTCTCTCGTGTCTCGCGAAGCGCGGTCATGCCCAAACCACTCGCTGGTGAAAGACCCCCATCACCGCATCTGTGAAGAATCATCCAATTCAAGATGCCGGAATTAAGCGGATTATTACTCCTGACAGTCGTGTTGGCCCTGCTGTTCGATTTTTCGAACGGATGGCACGACTGCGCGAACGCCGTGGCAACGGTCGTCTCCACGCGTGTATTGAGCCCACTGGCTGCCGTGTTGCTGGCGGGAGCACTGAACGTGGCCGGCGCATTCTTTTCCACTGCGGTCGCGAAAATGATCGGTGGCGGCATCGTCTTCCCGGACGCCATCACGAATGTGGTGGTTGCGGGAGCGATGGGAGGGGCTATTCTATGGAATTTATTTACGCTGATGCTGGGACTTCCGACGAGTTCCTCCCATGCCCTGATCGGCGGGCTCATCGGTGCAGCCGTCGCCCACGGCGGTTGGGCAGTGGTGCAGTTCAACGGTCTGCGTAAGATTCTCGAGGCCATGATCCTTTCCCCGCTGTTGGGATTTGCGATGGGATTTCTCATCATGGTCCTGGTCAGCTGGTCTTTCTTTCGGGTCCATCGGGGGTTCGCAACCAAGCTGTTCAGCCGGCTCCAGCTCATCTCCGCGAGTTTCATGGCGTTCAGTCATGGGGCGAATGACGCCCAAAAGGTGATGGGTGTCATCACGTTGGCCTTGGTAGCTTCCGGACAACTGACCTCCTCTGAGGTGCCGACCTGGGTGATTGTGGCCTGCGCTCTGGCGATGGGTCTGGGGACGACCGTGGGGGGGTGGCGAATTATTCATACCTTGGGCATGAAGATGGTCAAGCTCGAACCGGTTCACGGGTTCGCCGCTGAGACGGGAGCGGCAACGGTGCTGCTGTTTACGGCCCAGTTCGGTCTTCCGGTGAGCACGACACACACCATCACGTCGTCGATCTTGGGGGTCGGCTCAACCAGACGTCTGTCTGCGGTACGATGGGGCGTCACAAGCAAGATCCTCTCGGCCTGGATCTTCACTCTCCCTGGCGCCGCGCTGTTGGGAGCAGGCGTCTATACCGTGCTGGCGTCCTTCAATTGAGCAGATGAGCGCTTGCTGCCGGTGATGGGCAGTCGCACAACAAAGCGACTGCCTTGAGGGTGGTTTGCGTCCACCCACACGTGTCCTCCGTGCCCTTCGACAATGTGCTTGACGATCGCGAGTCCAAGCCCTGTTCCTCCCAATTCGCGGGATCGGGCTTTGTCCACGCGATAGAATCGTTCGAAGACACGAGGACGATCCCCTTCGGGAATACCGATCCCGGTGTCGGCGACACTCAGATCGATTGATCGGGCAGGTTGCTCGGTGCTTCCGCTGGAACGTGCGAAGGTGGCCCCGACCGTGATCATCCCGCCTGCCGGGGTGTATTTCACGGCGTTATCGAGGAGATTGGTCAAGACTTGCACAAGCCGGTCTTCATCCCCTGCGATCGGGGGCAGGGACGGATCGAGCGCGGTCATGAGCCGGTGTCGTTTTCTATCGGCGATCGGTTTCATCATGGACAGCGTCCGGTCGACCACGGCTTGCAATTCAAGCGGTTCGGCTTTGAGCGTGATCTGGCCCGATTCGATCTTGGAGAGTTCGAGCAGGTCTTCAATGATCAAATTGAGGCGATCGCTTTGTTTCAGAATGATATCCAGAAACTTTGCGGCCTCGACCGGGTCGTCTTTGCCGCCGTCCAACAAGGCCTCAACGTAGCCCTTGATGGACGTGAGGGGAGTGCGAAGTTCGTGTGACACGTTCGCCACAAAATCCTTCCGAATCTTTTCCAGCCGCCGCAGCTCGGTCACATCATGAAAGACGAACACGACACAGGCTTCGTTCTCACGCTCGCCTCCTGCGGGTGACGCTTCGATGTGCAGATGCCGCCCGCTGAGCGGGAGCACGATTTCATCCTCATGGGGTGTATGGGATTGTAGAATCCCTGCTACCAGGTCGTTGAGCCCTTGATGACGAAACAGTTCAGCGCAGGAGCGTCCTCGCGCCTCCACGCGTGAAATGCCGAACATCCGTTCAAGGGCGGGATTGATCTGTAACACGCGACCACGGGAGTCCAGTACCATCACGCCTTCAACCATGGACGTCAACACGGCCAGCAATTGGGCACGATCCTCCGAAAGTTCGTCGATCTTGGCATGGAGTTGGTCGGCCATGTGATTCAGCGTCGAAGCCAGGAGGCCGACTTCATCCTGCGCGGTGGTTCTGATTCGCACGGCTTGGTTCCCCGCGCTCAATCGCTGCGCAGCCGACGCGATGTCCGAAAGCGGCTTGGTAATGCTATGGGCTAACCAGATGCTCAACGCCAGGGCGGCAAGAAAGGCGACACTAAGCGCAAGAAAGAGCTGCTGCTTGAGTGTGCCGATTTCCTGGTCGATCTGAGCAATCGGCAGGGCAACGCGCACGATCAGCGGTGCGGTATCGTGCGAGAACTGCATCCGAATGGCGCGATACATTGTCCGCTCCCCGGTGGTGTGGCTGAGACGCGTGTCTCGGCCATGGCCTGTCGCCAAGGCTTGTACAACCTCAGGACGCGATTTGTGATTGTCGACGGTTGAAAGGTCGGCATCCGGGACAGCGCTGTCTGCGAGAACGGTTCCGTCCGGCGCGATCAGCGTTACGCGAGCGGTGGCTCGATTGCCGAGGTCACGCGCTGCCTGTTGCAAGGCCGACGAGGATGGGTCTGGGGTCGAGGCCTGGAGGAGCGGCTGAAACCCGTATTCAACCAACTTCGTTTTTGCCTCAAGCGCATCACCGAATTGCGTGAGATACTGCCGCTCGAGGGATTGGATTCCCAGGACTCCTGCGATCAGCAGTCCACCGGTCACAGCGACCAGCGTACCTATCGCGACCTTCCATCGAATCGACCAGGACATACTGATCAGTCGGAATCTCTTAGTTTATACCCGAGTGATTTGACGGACACGATGGCGTCTTCGAGGAGTGGCAATTTCTGTTTGAGCCGGCGGATATGCACGTCCACGGTTCGGGTCGTGCCGTAGTAGTCATACCCCCAGACGGCATTGAGCAACACTTCCCGCGTGAGGACACGATCGCGATGTCGAAGGAGGTGCTCAAGCAAGCCGAATTCCTTCGTGGTCAACGACACCTCCTGTTGCCCAAGGCTCACTTCATGTCGAGCTGGATGCATCGTCAGCGTTCCATATCGGTAGCGCTCTGTGCCGTTCGATGAGGTCCGGTCCATACGACGCAGCAGTGCTTTCACCCGGGCCACGAGCGCTTTGAGACTGAAGGGTTTGGTGACATAGTCATCGGCGCCTAATTCCAGGCCGACGATCGTGTCCGATTCTTCGGCTTTGGCCGTCAGCATGATGATCGGCAGCATCGCCGTATCGGGGGCAGAACGCACGCGTTTGCAGACTTCGAGCCCGTCCATCTCCGGGAGCATGAGATCGAGGACGATGAGATCGGGTTTGTGTTCCTTAACTTTCTTCAGGGCTTCGATCCCGGTCATGGCTGCGGCAACACAAAATCCCTCTTTCTCCAGATAGTGTTTCACGAGCTGCAAGATATCGTGCTCGTCCTCAACGATGAGGATGTTCTTGTGACCAGACGATCCCATCCACAGGAAGCGTACGGCGGAGGGGAGAGAGAGTCAAGCAGATGGGGCGCCAGAAACAGGTATGGGACTCACCCAACCGACATCTCGTTCCCGTGGTCGAATAATCAGTCATTTATAGGCCACGGCTGCACTCGACGGGCCAGTCAGGTGAATGATCTCAAATCGGGTGAAGCCAACCTCACTGCACCATCGGCGAAAGTCTGCACCGGTGTAATCGAATGCCTCGCCGAATTCGATGAGCATGTTGAGTGACATCAGCAGCCCTTGCACATTTTCACGGCGAGCATCATCGATTAACGCTTCGATCGTCACCAATGCGCCACCCGGTGGTAACGCGTCATAGGCTGATCGGATCAGGTGCATCTTTTTCTCAAGATTCCAGTCGTGCAGAATCATGCCCATCGTGATGAGGTCAGCCGTCGGCAGGGGGTCCTTGAAGAAGTCGCCGGACGCGGTGCGTATGCGGCTCTCCAGCCTGGCCTCGGCGATGTGTTGCTTCGCGATCGGTTCGACCACCGGCAGATCAAAGCTGGTGCAGTGCACGTGTGGGTGGCGCTTCGCCACTTCGATGCTGAGCAGACCGGTTGCACCACCGATATCACAGAGCGTCCGGAATTGTGAGAAATTGAACTTCTCGGCGAAGGCCTCAAAATTCATCCGTGAAATACCGGTCATCGCATTCATAAACTGCTCTAACCTGGGCAAGTCCGAGTAGAGTTCTTCGAACATCCCTTTCTGTCCGTGCTTCACTTCGTTCTGTGGTCGGCCAGTCCGGAGTGCTTCAGGGAGATCGTTCCAGAATTTGAACAGCCGCGCATTCAGCATGACGAGAATTCCGCCGATGTAGCGTGGGCTTCCTGCATCGAGGAAGGTCGCGCCTTCGGGCGTGTTGAAATACATGGCGTCTGGACCGTCACCCTCGCGTTCGAGGAACTTCATCGCCACGAGCGCATCAAAAAAGTCTGGATTGGCCCGCGGATGGAAGTGTAATTCCTTACCGAGCTCGGCCCCCGTGAGACGACGACCGGCGAGTGTGGTGAACAGGCCGACCTCCACAGCCGTGAGCAGTACTTTGGAGCCCCAAAAGCCGAAAGCCGTCTGCAAGATGGAAGAGGGATTCGGAGGAGTGTTCATGTGATAGACGTCTCTTGTTAGTAGCTAAAGATCTCTCATTGAAAATTTCACCCCTAATCTGCTTGCTTCTTCGTCTCACACATCAACGAGGAGTCCACAGAGATTGATGAACACCCGTACGTTTCCTGTCGTGTCTTTGCGCGCGACGGAAAAGATCAGGTCGGACTTCGGGTCTGCGTAGAGCATGGCTTCCTGGCTGCCAAAATACCTCATGGGAAATTCAGGTTCGGCTATTTCCGCAATGCCAGTCACGGCAATCGGATAGATGCCGAGGACTGATTTCGTCGTCACCTGCACAGCGTAGAAAAGGGGCTGGTTGGGATGTCCAAACCCGTTGATGCCGAGGAATTTGACATCGAATCGTTTCTTGGGCGGGACGGTGCATATGACGGTGTCCTTAACGTCTTCTCCAACACTCAGATTGACGACCGCCCCGGTTTGAAAAGGTTTTTGAGCCATGTGAGGCCCCTCCATTACAATTCAAGAATCGAAGAAGCAAAAGTTTGAAATCCTCAATGAGAAGACGTCTCACTCCGGGGTGAGCGTACGAGGGAGGGGAGGGAGAGTCAAGCAGATGGGGCAGAACATAAGGTGTTTTTTGTGGGGAAGCCCTGCGGGCAAGAAACGATTTCCGACTCCTTTACCACACCCCAGGTTGGTGGTGAGTTTATCAAGCTGAGCAATCTGGAAAGACTCTCAATCCTTTTGTTTGTATTGGATGTATGGCCGGACATTCTTGGCTGCGTCGTGCACAACACAAGAGATTGGTTCTCGATCTTCGTGTAGGTTCAGCTCGTTTCTTGGCAGCTTTGCGGGACAAAACCTAGCAGATTCCCTAGTGTTGAAGATTCTGCGGAGGGCTTAGAATGTACACATGTTTTCGCCTCTAACCGAGGAGGTTGTCATGGGAGTTACAACAAAAATCATCGGCCTCATGTCGTGTAGTTTCATGCTGTGTCTTGGTCTATCCCATGCGACGCAGGCAGGTACCGCAGCTTCGGCTGTAGACAAAATGAAAGCTGACCAATCTGATCATAGGCAAGGCGCTCAAATGACCGATGCGACGGAGGACGGCCATTCAAGAGGTAGCAAGACGATCCAAGGCGAAGTACTGCGGATCGAAGGGGATAACTATTTTGTCAAAGGGTCGAATGGGAAGGAGGTGCGGGTGCATACTGACAGAACCACCCAGATGGGAAGAAACATCGAGCCGGGTGAACGGATAGAGGCAAGGGTGAATGATCAAAATCAGGCGCTGTCGATTCTCTCAGACTCAGCGGTCACGGATCGCCGAAATGACAAAGAGTAGCTACTGTTCTGACTCTTCTAGTCGCAGTTCATGGCAGAGTCCGGACTAAAGGAGGTACCAAGATTGGTGGAGGCCTGACAAGTTCTATGACCGACACATGGCAAGGAAATTTCCAACAGGAGGCTGTGCGCCTCAGGTCAACAGGATTCAATGTGCCCCTGGTGGTGACTTCCTCTTGCTGAGAAAGAGAAGAAAGGGGGACTTTATGCGATCCATTCTTGTCAGCATCGTTGTGGTGGCGGGCTTTCTGTGGTGTGGAAGCCAGACGTTTGCCAGTGAGGCCGACCATGGTAAGCACCCCACGCACCAATACCGAACAGTCACGGTCGAGAAGATCCAATCGGGTTTACTGTTTTTGGGCCAACAGGCTGGCGTGGGGCAGCGTACCGTCAGCGTCCACAAGGCTGAGCGCATGGGGGTATTGCAGCCAAAGAAAGGTGATGAAGTCATCTTGGAAATCGATGAGAACAACATGCTGATCGATCTGCATATAAAAGGGGTTCCGCCCGCAGGACATCGCCTGATCACAGGCAAGCTGACTTATGCGGACCCGATGTGGGAAGTCGTCGAGATCTCCAATGCCGAAGGGAAGCACACGTTGGCAGTGGATGGGGATGCGAGCAACAAGGTGTTCCATTTTATGAACGACCACGACCTCATGGTGGCGGAGTTGAACGAAGACAACATGGTAATCGATATCCACCATCTCCACTGAATGCACATAAGTTGCCTGTATGTACACCTGATGACCACTCGGCTGTGGCGTTCGCAGCAAGCTCATCGGGGTGGGGGTAGGTATCAGCGATGGTTCCCTGTCGTGGAAGAAGATCGGACGTGTGCCGGCCTGGTCAGTGAGTTCGATCTGTTGCGAGTGATGGATGCTGGCCAAGACCTCGGTCAAGTGGCCCTTAACGGACAACCTGATACACGACATCGTCATGGTCATGGAAGAGATGCTGGTCAAGGATGTGGCCCATCGGCATCAAAAGCGGCAATATTCCTAGTGCCAGTCGTAAAAGCAAGGCTCTCGTAGGCATAGTGGTTCGACGGGATATTGTCTTCGGGTACATGTGGGAAGAATAAAAGGGGGACAGCGTGATGACCCTCGCTGTCCCTCGGTCTGGACGACCTCGGCTAAAAATTAAAGGGGCTGATGTAGCTACGCC
>DCZN01000025.1:0-3889 GCA_002331625.1 Nitrospira sp. UBA2083
GGCTTGGAGCTGAGCAAGCGCAAACGGCATTAAGACGATCGTATGTGCGGCCAATGGATTTCACCGGACGCCCTATGAAGGGATATGTCTATATAGCCCCCGATGGGTTAAGGACGGATCGCACACTCCAGACGTTTCTCCGTCATGCCATTCGCTTTACCTCCTCCTTATCTAGGAAGGGAGGCGATCCAAAGAACAAGCGTGTGCCCGGCACCGCTAAGACATTCTGAGCACACGGAGGCCACAAGACGTCGTGAAAAGGCTTGCGGTACTAGAATGATCGTTGTAGTATTACCGCATGGGACGAATCAAAGAATATGATCGGCGGGGCGTGCTTAGCCGGGTTATCTCTGTGTTCTGGAAGAAGGGGTATGAAGCCACGTCGATGAGTGAGCTCATCAAGGAGACCGGGCTGAATAGCGCCAGCCTGTACAAAGAATTTAGGAACAAGGGTGGGTTGTACGAAACGGCTCTGGAGGAATATCGGCAACAGGAGCTGGAGCCCTTCATTAGACCGCTGATCGACGAGCCGAACATGCAGGGCATCGAGACCTTCTTGCAAGGCGTGATCAAGAACGCCACAAACCCTGATTTCAATGGGTGTCTTATGATGAATGCCCTTGTAGAAAAGGAGGTGGTCAGCACGGGAGCCGTCAGGCGTGTGGAGAAGTTTTGCACCAGGTTGGAAACCATCCTTGAAGGAGCCATACGCGGCGCGCAGAAATCGGGTGAGATCCCGGTTCGGAAAGACCCAGTGGCGCTCGCACACTATCTCCTTTGTCTGATCCAGGGCATGGTGCTGTATGGACGAGTCGAGGATCATAAGCCGCATATTGAAGCGATCATTAGGACCGTCAAGCAGACGCTTGTGACATAAATTTTTTTGCCATATTGTAAAACGATCATTCTATTTATGTACGTTCCCACATCACGGTTCACCACTCGAAGGAGGTTCTTATGAGAAGGGGTATCACGACATGTCTCATCCTGGCCGTAGGCATTCTGTCCGGTTGTCTCGCGGATATCAGGCCTGATTCCATCAAATCAACTACGAGGCCTGAGGCCGACGCACGCGGGCGACAACTCCTAGCGGAAGTGATCTCCGCGCACGGAGGCCTCGAGCGCTGGAAGCAGGCCAAGACCGTGGAAGTGACGGCACGGGATCATTGGGAGCATTGGATGGGAAGACTGATGTTCATGCCGCAGAAGGAGAGCGGACAGTTGATGCGTTGGCAAACGAGTCTCGGGGGAGACCAGGTGTATATCGAGATGCGAGAAGGCCCCACTAAGGGAGAGAAATGGGTCATGCAAGACTGGCCTCTGTATCGGGCCGCACCCGGCGACCAGCCCGATTATGGAGCTGGGAAGAAGATCCACTTCTATGTGGCCACCATGAACTATGCTTTGCAGTTGCCGTTTCGGAGCGCGAACGCCGAGGTCGTCCGCTACGGCGGACAGGGTTCACTTCGCGGCAAACAGTATGATCTGATTTATACCACGTGGCATACGGCGGAGCCGCAGAAGGACACGAATCAGTATGTCCTGTGGGTCGATCCCGTGACACATGAACTCGCGTATCTTCAACTGACCGACCGTGAATTGATGAAAGGCGCGGCCGGCATGATGGGATTCAGTGGTTGGAGGACGATCGATGGGCTCAAGGTCCCGTCCCGGATCACGTCCTACCACAATGCGGAAAAGAACGTCGTGCTGCATGACCTGCACATCGAGTCCGTGCTGTTTGGCTCTGACCTGCCCCGTGAGGCTCAGGCGAGTGCGCCTGCTTCGATCGTGAACGAGTTTGGCGAGAGGAAGACACGCTTTTAAAGCATCATGGCCCTAGGTTACTCAAACTCATACTCACTGGTCAGGGCAAGATGAAGTAACGACCGACAGTCTATAAGGCTGGATTGGCAGAAGATCGAGAGGCGAGCCCAAGAAATTAAGAAGCGAGGCCGAATCCTTGAACAAGGAGGCGTGTATGAAGGAGATCGTGGGTGTCATTGATACGATTGCCGTCCCAGCGCCCAAGGTATGGGAGGTGATCGCTGCGATCGGAGGAGTCGATAAGTGGGCGTCCATGATTACATCGTGCAGAGTGGAAGGGGGAGGTCCCGGTGCGAAGCGATTTTGTACCATGGCGGATGGGACCAATCTCGAAGAGGTCGTGGAGGAGGTGGATCATGGGGCCATGCGGTTCCGGTATCGAATTGTGAGGGGGCTGCCCGTTGAGAGCTATCAAGGAACTATCGAGATACGCGCCGCGGGGAATGGGCATTCGGAGATCACGTGGTACTCAGCCTATGCGGCGTCTGAAGAAATAGCCAAAGAGTTCCACCAGATGCTGCGAGGTATGCTACCTGGACTCATCAAGGGACTCGAACACTACTGCCGAAATTGACGTGAGCTTGTTGATCACGCGATGTATCCTCGATATTGGCTCGATGAACGCCCGATGACTCGACATGGTTAGCGGGAATGTTCTCACAATCCGCAATCGGCTATCACGCTTTCGGTTCAGCGTCGAGTTTGTGGCGATGGCCGAACCTGACGAGAGAGTAGCGAGATTCCTCGGAGGGGGCCTCTTTTGGCTCCCTTCAATCGAGACACAATCGACAAGCGCTGGGTCTTAGAACGTGAGGGCGAGATGCCGATACATCCGACACAATTTCAGGGCTTCCCGAAGGACACCTTCTCGTTTCTTTCCGACTTGTCGTTGAACAATCAGAAAGCCTGGTTCGATGCCAACAAGGACCGGTTCCGACGCGTCGTCGAGCAACCGGTCCAGGAGTTTGTTTCTGCCATGCGCGCTCGGTTGATTCATGCGTTCAGGGATATCAAGCATCTGGATGGGAAGATCTTCCGAATCCATCGAGATATTCGGTTCAGCAAGGATAAGACACCATACAAGACACATGTTGGCATTCGATTCAGCGAAGATGCCTCGAAGAACTGCGTGGCGCCATTTTTCTATGTTCAACTTGAGGCGGAGAAGCTCTTCTTCGCCACCGGGCAAAAGGAGTTTGAAGGCGATGCGCTCGATCATTACCGTATGGCGGTCATGGATGCTGAAACCGGTCGAGTGTTAGAGACTCTGGTGAGCAACATGGCAAGCAAAGGTGCTGGTCTTCAAGGAGAACAGTTGCAGAAGGTGCCACGAGGATATCCTGCCGACCATGCCAGAGCCGATCTCTTGCGGTTCAAAGGCCTGTATGTCGAGCATTGCATGCCTGTGACCAAAAAGGTTTATGGCCAAGAATTTGTCGGGATTTGCCTTGATCAGTTCGTAAAGGGAAAGCCGCTGTACGATTGGTTGAAGGCGCTTTGAATGCCGCTTAACCGTGACGCATTTGATTTTCGAAGGCGGCGCAGCAGTGAGCTTGCCGCGATAGAGGGAAAGGAGCGAGTCACCATGTTAAAAGCCCTTGCAGGGCTACTATTCCTGTTGCTGGTTGGGACAGAATACAGCGAAGAATTCAGAACCGACGACCCGCTGAACGCGTTCGTGTAGGAAACGTGTCCGCTTGGCGATGACTACTTTATAAAGGGGAACGCTGGCACACAACTTTTCCGGTGTATCTTAACGAAAGAGACAGATGGATTTGAGGGCGTCGCGCTGTCGGAGGTTTCTATCTGGGGTATCGAGGACCGTGGGAAATATTCCGGAAAGAACCAACTGGCTCATATCAATATGCGGGGACGGACCATTTGAGGAACACTACATGTCTCGAATCATGCCAATCCAACACCTACCTGCGAACCGGTCGGTGTCAGTGGCGGCGCGGGTGGCCTCAATAGTCACTGGTGTTTGCCTAGTTGTCACGGGAATTTGGGGATGCTCAGAGCAGAGTTACCATTCCTTTGTGGCCTCCCACGATGCCATTCGCCC
>DCZN01000025.1:3929-4155 GCA_002331625.1 Nitrospira sp. UBA2083
GTTTAGCCGACTATATGGTTGACATGGGGGTCAAAAACATTCCCGGCGCGACACGGCCCGAGAAGGGGCCGGCCAGTGCAGCTTGCGAACGCCATGTACTCGACATCTTTTATACGGCGGTATTCCCTGCTCCCGCGTTGTTCCGGATCCGGATATATTGCAACATCAATGCCCCTTCGGCGCTACAGGTTATGCCAGAAAATTCATTCAAGACCAAGCAGGAGTT
>DCZN01000118.1:0-171 GCA_002331625.1 Nitrospira sp. UBA2083
CTATTGAGCCCTGGTATAGCAAATGCTACCCATCCTCTACAAGCCCACCACGCTCCCGGAAAAGACCACCCTCTGCCCCACTGTCTCGGTACAGAGTGCTCTACCAGGGCCTTGCCTGCATCGACCCAGGCTCAGATCCAGGAGGCGCGACCTGGCGTCCCCGCCAGTGCC
>DCZN01000118.1:520-869 GCA_002331625.1 Nitrospira sp. UBA2083
AAATCGCGGGCCCCTCGAAAGACCTACACTCTTTTTGCCAAGAGCCAGAAAACTAACATCTCCGTGGCGGAGAAAAATGAACTCTACACAATCGTTCAACTGATCAAAAAGGAGTTTAGGAAATGAGCAAAGCCGGAAAACAGATCATCAAAGGCGCCCAGGATGCCCTCGCCACGTTGCAGGGAAAGGCGTCCGGCCGCGTGCACACAATTCGCTCAACCGAGATCGATGTGCGTAAAATCCGGGAGCACCTGAACATGACGCAGGCGGATTTTTCCGAAACCTTCAGCATCCCGATTCCCACCCTGAAAAAGTGGGACACCGGAAAGCGCGTGCCGGAAGGCCCCGC
>DCZN01000118.1:920-1257 GCA_002331625.1 Nitrospira sp. UBA2083
AAAGAGCGCTTCAATCGCTTTAGGCCTGTGATAAAAGACAGTATGCAGGATTCCTCCCGCACCCCGGTGCCATCGTTCGGCAAGAACGTCTTCAACCCCTTGGCCTCACTGTGACTGGCGCTTGGGATACCGGACGCTGAACCGGAGGTCATTCAGATGGCGAAAATCCCGCTCAATGGAATTGTTTGCTCATCATCTCGTGAACTGAAACCGATGATGCACGCATGGCAGCGCCTGATGAAGTCACTTGGAACAGAATGGGCCGACAAGAAGCACGGATCCCAACGCGATGCTCCTTGGTGGTACCGAGAGCGTACTGCGGTCGGTTTTTTGGCTG
>DCZN01000118.1:1267-10009 GCA_002331625.1 Nitrospira sp. UBA2083
AAGCGGAGGGGAATGTTTGGAGGAATATGCGGCTGAGAAGAAGCATAGATCAAGGCGTTGGCGAAAGAAGAAAAGTCAAGGCAGAGGAGATCTGATGTTTTCCCTTAACCGACAGAAGTGGTACGTTGCCGAGGCCAAACTAATGGAGACCTCGTTAGATTCGAGGATACCAATCAGGAGGAAGGCGCGCGAGAAATTGAAACGTGCTCGTCGAGACGCTGTCAGAACTCCGTCTTATGGATTGGCAAAGCGCATAGGGTTGCTCTTTGTTGTTCCGTATGCAACATCCCAACCGACTGAATCACAAATTCGTGACTGGATCGGAGATCTCGTTAAACTTCGAAAGAAGACGGCCCTCGCGTGGACGTTTCCTCGCATGGCTGCGGATCTATCTTGGCCCGATAAGAAGAACGGCAAGCGATACTATCATCCTGGCATTGCCCTTCTTGTACGGCCCCCCAGGTCTCAGGAGTGAATTGCCGGTACTGAGAAAGTTTGAACATGCGAGGGGCTGTACGCTTCTCCGTCACGGAGACAGTGGCAAAGGAGAGGCGGACACGTTCGCTTCTGGTGTTCTAGAGTCCGGTGATCGTGTCACCGTCTGAAACACCGATGACCCTGCCGGTATCCTTCAGGCAGTAAGTCCTTGCAGAGGATTATCTCTGTGCTATCCTTCGGCGAAACCGACAACGGTTCGATGGAGCGGGAGTTGGAGGGCTATGGGGAAAGAGGTTGAGTACCAGGGGTACACGATTGAATCCAACCCACACCTTGAAGCGAACTGGGACAAGTGGCGGCTTCGTGTTTTCATTTCCGTCCAGCATCCCCGAGGCATTCAGTCCCGTGAATTCACGTCCGAGTTTCTATACGCCACGGAGCAAGAGGCTCATGTCCACGGGATTGCCTTCGGGCAGCGGGTCATTGACGGAAAGGTAGACGGCAGGACCGTCTGGGATATGAAATCTCAGGACCGCCGGACGACACCGCGATTCAAAGTCCAATTCCGCACCACGTTCAGCACTGCTCCGAAATTGGACGGAACGGGAATGATCCTGGATCTCTCGGCAGGCGGGTGTCGAGTTGAAAGCGAGGTCTCTCTGACACCAGGTCTGTCGCTGGAACTCCGCATTTATGCACCGGACTTGGAATGGCCGCTGATGGTTGAGGCGGCGACGGTGCAATGGGTCAGTAGTCAGACGTTTGGGCTGGCGTTCTTTCGGATCGCGGAATCCGAGCGACTCCGCTTGGAGCAGGTCATTAGGGACCAGATGACCTCTCCCGCCTGAATTCATGCGAACAAACCGACCCGTCAAAACGGCGCATGGTGCTGATCTCGGCCAATAGGGGTTATGCCAAGATAACGGACAATTCGATCACACGGCCAGATTCATCTTGAGTTTCCATGAGTTTGTGACTCGACTCGGTTTTTCCTCTGAAATAGCATAACTATTGGATGATCCTGAGGTTCAATTTCTCACCTGCTCTCATCTGATGGAACATTTGGTGATCCCGGCATGATCCCGTCATCGTGTATACATGCGTTATCCCCTGCCCTTGGCCTTCAATGCTGGTGCAAACGTCGCGAGGGACATGACGAGCGTGAGCGGCGCAGTGGCTAAGGGCACGGCACCGTACGCGGCGTACCAGTCGGCGGCGCGGTCGTTCTTCGCATCGATGATGAGGATCACGCCGCCGACACTGGCCGCGGCGCGCAGGCAGCGACGGCCGGCTGCCGCAAGGAGCTGGCCGCCCAAGCCCTTCCCTTGCAGTCGCACCTGTGTCGCGAGACGCGCGAGCCGAAAGCCCGGCACATCGTGACGCGCGAGACCACGCCGCACCATCTCAGGCGTGTCCGCATACGCGAGCGCGCCAGGCGCGAGGCTATAGAAACCCAGGACCGTCGTGTTGTCGGCGTTGTCGATTGCGAGGAAAGTTTTCGCACCGCCGGTGTCATGACTCTGGCGTGCGTACCGATGCAGAAACTCGTTCATCGCCGCATCGCCACAGTCGAAGGCCTTGCGGTCGTGGTGTTTCGCGATCGGCTCCTCGTGCCAGGCCGGGACGCTCATCGCTCTTTCGGTAACGAGGCGAGAGCCTTCCTGAGCCGGGCGTTCGGCGCCGGCGGTTTTTCGAGCAGCTTCAGCACCGTGAGGCTGTCCCGCTCCGACAGCGTGATGCGCTCGGCCTCTTCGATCACCCGCTTAGCTTCGCGCAAGGCCGGTTGCAGCACGAAATTCGTCAGGTCCGTGTTGCTCAACGCCGCCGCCCGCACGAGCGTGGCCTTCTGCGCCGGCCGCACCCGGAGGTTCATCCGCTTGTTATCGTCGACCGCAACCCGGGGCATAGCTCCTCTCCTTGGTGAGTACGCATTGAAAGAGTACTTGAATCCCGCGCGGATGTCAATTCGTGAGCCTTGAATGAGTACGCCTCCCTGCGGGTCCATCGCAAGCTTACGCCCGGGGCACACGACGCGTCTGGGCTCGTCAGAGGAACACCTGTCGCGATAGTTGCACGTGGGGTCGTTCGCCGATGCTGCCACAAGTGGACGCTACGATGGGCACAATCGTTGGAAACCCAGGCGCGTACGATATGGCAGTCTTGTCAAGAAATCCTCATAACGCTCGACTTTGAAATGGTTGAACGTATTGAGTTGTTGGCCCGTGCCGTCCATGCGTGCCACGTCCGGCGAACGCCCCCTGTACCAGTCCATCCTCCGTTAGATTTTAATTCTCTTTGCCAAATCCAACGCTTTCCTTTGATCAACGCCCAGATAATGCGCGGTCGAGCCGATGCTCTTGTGGCCCAGCANNTGCTGGCAGGCCGCAAGGTTTTGTGTCTTGTCATAGATTGCCGCTGATTTCGTCCGGCGCATCGAGTGTGTGCTGTGGCGACGGGGATCGATCCGGGCGAGGGCAGACCACTTCTTTACAAGATTGGCATATTGTTCGCGTGTCAGATGACGGCCGGTTTTGCGGTTGCCGATGCTGGTCCACAGAAACGCTTCCGGGTCTTTGTTTTTGTCGGAGGCCAGCAGCCAGTCCGCAATCGAATTCCTGGTTTCCGGCGACAGCGCCACGACATGGCCGGCGCCGGTCTTTTTCTGCCGGATCGTGAACTCATGGACGACATCACCGTTGTGGTCGGTGATGTCGATGACCCGTAAGGGAAGCAGATCGGAGGCGCGCAGCATGGTATCGATCGCCGTGTTGAAGAGGGCGAGATCCCGGATTTTGCCTTCGGTCGCGAGCAGGGTGCGGATGATCGCACATTGCTCGGGCGTGAACGGCGCCATCTGACCGACAGCTTTGTCCTTGTTCCAGGGCTCGTCCTCAATTTTGGCTTTCTTCTTCTGACTCATAAAAGCAAAAATAGCACATGAAGAAAGGAATGTAAAGTATTGTTTTATAATATGATCCTATTTTGGCTTTTATCAAAAGCAAAAATAGAGTGCCAATTTAGACTTCTCTGGGAGATGCCCCAGTCATGTTCCTGTCTGAAGCAATACTACAACGCAGGAACCGGTTTGATCTTTCCACAGAAACTGCTATTTTCTCGTGTTCTGGATACTAAGGGTGAGAACCTATAGCATGTATGATTTAGACCGACACAGGACAATAGACCGGCTTATAGAGTGTGCCGGCAGCAAGGAGAGATGTCTTGAATTGGGATTTCTCGTTCAAGACGATAACTCGACTCTTCATCTTTCGCCTGCCGGGCTTGGTTATCTGATTGACATTGTTGCCACGGATATCAAAACCCTTCCTGCCGTATATGCTGCTGGTTATAATCAAGCATTAGCCCAGACTTCGTTCGAAATTCAGCAGCAATAAGGACTTAAATGGTTGATTTCAGCAGGCGTCTTTCCGGGAAAAAGATCGAAGCGGTCATCGATCCCGTCAAACTCTATGAAACCCTGGATCGTGCGCACGACAAAGGCCCGCTTCGCCCCTCTCAAGACGCAGTTCTGACGGAATGGTTTAATACGCGTCGCAATGAACGCGATCTAATAGTCAAGTTGCACACGGGGCAGGGCAAAACCCTCATCGGGCTATTAATGCTCCAGTCTCGCCTTAATGAAAAAAAGGGACCATGCCTGTACCTGTGCCCCAACAACTTCCTCATTGATCAAACGTGCGAGCAAGCCAAGCAGTTCGGCATCAACACTTGTACAGCTGATCCGGATCTTCCTGATGAGTTTACTGATGGGAAAAGCATCCTCGTAACTTCTGTTCAGAAGCTTTTCAATGGGCTTACAAAATTCCAGCTGTACAAGAAATCGGTTTATGTGGGCACGGTTCTCATGGATGATGCGCATGCCTGCTCCGATACCATCCGCGATGCCTGTCGAATACGCTTACCGCATGAAGATCCCGCCTATGCAGAAATTATGGCGTTGTTTGCGACAGACCTTGAGCAGCAAGGCATAGGAACCTATGCTGATATTACGAACAATAAATACGATGCTCTCCTTCCGGTGCCATATTGGGCCTGGCTCGACCGGGAATCAGAGGTCGCTCGCGTACTCGCAAAAGGTTTTGCAAGAGATACGATCAAGTACGCATGGCCGCTGATAAAAGACATGCTTGCTCAATGTCAATGCGTTGTATCAGGAGCTGCTATTGAAATTGAGCCTTATGTTCCCCCGTTGGAGGCCTTTGGAACTTATTGGAATGCACCTCATCGTGTTTTCATGTCCGCAACCGTTACCGATGATGCTTTTCTCGTTAAAGGACTTCAACTTACTCCCGAGGCGATTTCATCGCCTTTGACATACAAGAAAGAGCGTTGGTCAGGGGAAAAGATGGTGATTATACCATCATTAATCCACGATGACCTTACGCGATCCGAACTCGTTCATAAATTTGCGACACCGAAGAAGGATCGCAAAGGTGGGGGAATAGTCGCCCTTGTATCAAGTTTTAAAAATGCCGAAGATTGGAAACGATATGGGGCACTCGTCACTGATAAGAGCACTGTGTGGAATGCAGTTAGCGATCTAAAGAATGGACAATTCGACCAAGCCGTGATTCTCGTCAATCGCTATGACGGCATTGACCTATCAGACGATGCCTGCAGAATATTAATTCTTGATGGCAAACCTTATTCAGAAAGCTTGATCGACTTGTATCAGGAATCATGCAGAACAGGCAGTCAGTCGACTCTCATGAGAACGGTCAGGACCATAGAACAGGGTCTTGGCCGAAGCGTTAGAGGGGAAAAAGACTATTCAACGGTTGTAATTCTTGGCTCCGATCTTATTCGTTTATTGCGGGATAAAACGTCCCGCAGATATTTTTCGAGCCAGATGGATACCCAGATTGAGATCGGCCTCGCGATTGCCGAGTATGCCAAAGAAGACATCGAGAAGGGAGAAATTCCTGATAAAGCCTTTTCAGATCTCATCCGGCAGTGTCTGCAACGGGATTCTGCCTGGAAAACTTTTTACGCACAGGAAATGGATGGTGTTAAACCTACCGGACCGAACAAGCGCGTGTTGGATATATATGCAACGGAACTCATTGCTGAACAGAAGTACCGCTCTGGAAATCACGCTGGCGCAACTGCATGTATTCAAACAGCACTTGATAAGAAAATTTTCGATTCAGAGGACAAGGCGTGGTACATCCAGGAAATGGCACGGTATAGCTACCGTCACGATCGCTTGGAATCTCAACGTTTGCAGGTGGCTGCACATTCAGCTAACCGTCTTCTGCTGCGACCACCATCAGGAGTTAGTGTTACAAAGCTGACAATAGTCAGTAAAGGGCGAGTTGAACGAATCATTGCTTGGATCAAGCCCCATGAGAATTATGAACAACTGAATATCGCCATTTCCGATATTTTGTCCCGACTTGTCTTCGGGGCTAAAGCCGATAAATTTGAACAGGCCCTAGATGACCTTAGCCGGGCATTGGGATTTAAAGGCGAACGCCCGGATAAGGAGTGGAAGGAAGGACCGGATAATCTATGGGCCTTGGACGATACTCGCTATATCGTCTGGGAATGCAAGAGCGAAGTGGACGTGACCCGGGCTGAAATTAATAAGCGGGAAGCGGAGCAAATGAACCGGTCATGCGCCTGGTTTGGGAAGCACTACTCAGGAAGTAAAGCCAAGAATGTAATGATCCATCCTGCCAAAACTATACAGAAGGCTGCAGCTCTAACTCACGATGTTGAAGTGATGGACGAGGCATCCTTGAAACAATTTATCAAAGCGGTCAGATCATTCTTCAGCGCGTTCGAGGCGACAAACTTCAATGACCTATCCGAAAAGTACATTCAGAAGCTCATTGATGATAATGGATTGTCTGTGTCGAATCTCATAAGCGGCTATACCAAAGCACCCCGTAATCTCAAAGGGTAGTAAAGGACGTTCTCAAACGCTAATCAGCCAAATAACCCCTTGCCACCGCCATTCCTTTCCTTCACAATGTGCTGCAGTCTGCAGCACTGAGGAACACATGGCCGCGAAGAAAAGAGTTACCGTCAATCTTTCCGATGATGAGCACTCTATCATGTCGGAGATTTCCGATAAGTTTCATCTTTCTCTCGCATGGCTCGGTCGGCGGGCCATTGCAGACCTCATCGAAAAATATAATGCCGGTCCCGAACAGTTTCCCAACCTCTTGCTATCCCACAAGCACACAAAGACATCCCATGACGCAGACCGCCGAACGACCACAACAAAACGTCACTAGACGCACCGCTTCACTCCCTAGCCGCGTCTCGCGCCTCACCGTTGACGACACGCCATCACATTATGCCGATTTGCTCGGTTCGAGCTATGTCGCCCATCAAACCGCCGACCACCGCAAGACACACGGCCTCTATCTCACGCCACCGCCTGTAGCCCACTTTATGGCTGCCATGCTCGACGCCACGCCCCAAAAACTACGGATACTTGATCCAGCGGCAGGCGCGGGCATTCTTCTTTGCGCCGCCGTAGAACGTCTTGTTGCCCTAAAAAACCGTCCCAAAGAGATCGATCTTGTCGCCTGTGAAATCGACAAAGCCCTCTGCCATCGTCTCGATGACGTTCTCTCGCGCCTTGCTTCATGGGCAGCCAAGAACGGCATCAAAGTGTCTTACACCGTCAGGCATGAGGATTTTATCCTCAAAAACGCTGCCGCCCTTCATTCACAGCCGAGAGAAACCTTTGACGCGGTAATAGCCAATCCGCCCTACTTCAAAATCGGCAAGGACGATCCCCGCGCTGTCGCCGCTTCTTCCGTTGTTCACGGACAGCCCAATATCTACGGCCTCTTTATGGCCGTGAGCGCAGCCCTATTGCGCTCGTCCGGACAACTCGTTTTCATCACACCCCGCAGCTTTGCATCCGGCCCCTATTTCCGACAGTTCCGGGAACGCTTCTTTTCAATGATGCGCCCCGTTCACACACACGTTTTTACTTCACGCCGGGATGCTTTCAGCCGCGATGAAGTCCTGCAGGAGAACGTCATTTTCCACGGCATCCGCCAAGACGTTTGGCAACGTACCACCAGCCAGTACAAATTCACGCTTTCCAGCAGCGCGGGATCATCCGACCTGGCCCACTCTGTTACATGGTCTGGCGATATTCAGGACGTACTCGATACAACAAAGCCAGGAAGTGTTTTCCGGCTTCCTACGTCGCCGGAAGATGAAGCCATTCTCAGGAAGGTAGACCGCTGGACAGGCTCTCTGCGGGCTTATGGACTTCAAATCTCGACCGGGCCGGTCGTTCCCTTCCGAGCCACAGAGTTTCTTTCAGCAAAAAAGAACGGTGCAACAGTTCCGCTTCTCTGGATGAACCATGTTCACGCCATGGAAATCCACTGGCCGAACGGAGTCCGCAAACCGCAACACATCATCAGCAAAAAACCATCCGAATACCTTCTCTTGCCCAACCGAAACTACGTTCTTATCCGGCGATTCAGCGCCAAGGAGCAGCCGCGCCGCCTCACTGCCGCGCCACTCCTTGCCCGCTCACTGCACGCCGACATGGTAGGCCTCGAAAACCATCTCAACTATATCCACCGTCCTGGCGGCACTCTTTCAGAAGATGAAGCCCGTGGCATTGCCGCCCTCTACAACAGTTCGCTCCTCGATGATTATTTCCGCTGCATTAACGGAAACACACAAGTCAGCGCCACAGAACTTCGTGCCATGCCGCTGCCTCCCCTTGAGGAAATCATTGACCTCGGCAAACGTGTCAAAGGCGTATCAGACCCCTTTACATTGATCGACAACGCTGTTCTTGATATGACTTCCCGCAACGAAAACCGCCCTCATTCCAAATCGAAAGGTCGTTCCCATTGACCAAGATCGAAGAAGCACAGAAAATACTGAAGGCCATCGGCCTCCCTCAGGCGCAGCAAAACGAAATTTCCGCTCTCACCCTTCTTGCTCTCCTCAACATTGCGCCGAATGATCCATGGAAGAACGCCGAACGTCTCCGGCGCTCTGTTTCCAAGGACATCATGGATTTTATCGCCAAAAAATACCGCAAGACCTACGCTCCCAACACCCGTGAAACGGTACGCCGCCAAGTCCTGCACCAGTTTATTCAGGCCAAAATCGCGGACTACAACCCTTTCGAGCCAGACCTTCCCACCAACAGCCCCCGCGCCCACTATGCCATCAATGAAAATGCCCTTGAGGTGATACGTACCTACGGCACCAAATCATGGGCCGGAGCCGCCGCCCAATTCATTGCAAGCCACGGCTCTCTTGCCGACACTTACGCCCTTCACCGATCACAGG
>DCZN01000118.1:10033-20347 GCA_002331625.1 Nitrospira sp. UBA2083
GATCACAGGGAAAACTCGTTCCCCTCAAACTCCCCGGCGGCAAGGAAATCACGCTCTCCCCTGGCAAACACAACCTCGTACAAAAAGCCATCATCGAGGAATTTGCCCCCCGCTTCGCTCATGGTTCTACCCTCATTTATATCGGGGACACGGCCAAGAAAAATCTCATCATGGACAAAGTGGCTCTGGCCGAAATCGGAATATCCGACAGCGATCACGACAAACTCCCTGATGTTGTCCTACTCGACCGCAAGCGCGGATGGGTGTTCCTCATTGAAGCCGTTACATCACACGGCCCTATGTCTCCCAAACGCGTCTTTGAACTTCAAGAACGTCTCAAAGGCAAGAAAATCGGCCCCGTGTTTGTCAGCGCTTTCCCCGATATGGCTGAATTCAGGAAGCACATGAAGGACATTGCCTGGGAGACTGAGGTCTGGATTGCCGAAATACCTGAGCACATGATCCACTTTAACGGCGACAGGTTTCTAGGCCCTCGGCACTGAAGAAACATTTCTTCCGCGCAGCACTGTAACAACCAGCCAGGCTCTACCCCGCGTCCGCTGTCACAAAGACAACATTTCTAAGTTGCCTCCGGTCCAGGCCTGCCGGTAATTCAACCTCATCTGGGATTAGAATTCTCATTCTACTTTTTTCACTCTGAAGCAGCGCGACCATTTTTTCTTCCTCCGCATTCAACAGGTACTGCACGACAGTTGCGTAAGGAGATAGGTTCGCAGGATGTACCCCGGCCCTTTGCGCCCTCCCATCGTTCAGAATTTCCTCCAGCCTCCCAATTTCAAGTCGAAGCGCCTCCATCAACGTGGTAATGTTGCTAGCGAGGCGCCGAACGTCTTGTGGCAATTCATCTTTACCCCATTGAGACTTTACCAATGATATCCCTTTCTTAATTACTGCCGTGCGCCGATCTTCCTTCGCCAGCGCATCGCACGCTGCCAGGCTTTCCGCTTCTTGGATAGAAATTTCTGCATGTTCCAGCATTGCTTTGATCTGGTACGCGATACGCTCCTTGCTCCAATTCACATCGTCTGTTTTGTACAGCAACTCATGTGTCGCGATCGACCACGCGTGCTGCAGAAAGGTCTTAATCTGCACCTCGAAAACGATTCCAGCCAAGTCAGTCGGTGGCACAGCCGGATCATCCCCCAGCGTCACAAAAAGCCGAAGATCGTCAAACGGGAACGCGTCAGGTGCTTTGTGCGTATGATCTCGACGGGGCGGGCGGCGCTCTTCTATTTTGAAATTAGCACTTATAATTTGCTCTGCTTTGTCAATCTCGGTAGCATTCGCGACCACAATCGTGCACGCGAAGAAATCTTCCATAGCCTGTGGGTTATCGAACCGACCAGACTCGATTTTCAATGCAAAACTCGGCAGCTCTTTTACCCGGCTTTCATAGTGCCAGCGTGAATTCTTTAAACCTCGCATGCGCTCATCGATCACGGCCTTCAGACGCTCATTGATAGCCTTCTGGTCTTCGTAAAGCCTCCTGATCGAACCAGGAATTTTCATCTTTACTCGCTCAAAAGCGCCGTTTGGAGCGCTTGAAGGCGCTCCGTGCGAGGTCTAAAATCCGTACTCGCGCCTCTTGAGTTTGTCAGATAGACAAGGGGAACGCGATACTCACCCTCCGCCCCCTCTCGCAAAAACGCGTCCAAATCTTTCTGCTCTGCGAGCCGCTCCACTTTCTCCATGAAAGTCCCATACCGCGCCGCCATCGCCGTTGCTGGCGGGCGGTTTTCAGTAAGAGCCACAAATGCCCAGAGACTATAGAAGTTTCCAAACCCCTTCGCGTACCGAGATACGGATCCATCCACTTGGTTCATTTGAAGAATGTAATTCTTGGTCGTAGAAAAACGCTGTAGAAACGCTTCTTGATTTAATTCCGGCACCGTATCTGACGGTTCGTCGTACTTTCCATACAGTTCATCTAGTGCATCCTGATCAAAGCCAAGCACCCCTCCTTCTAAAATTACAAGCATCAGTTCAGAGATGAATTGGCTATCGACCATCCGCTTCGCTCGCGCCGTTGTCACCACACCAAACGTTCGCCACTCTTCGCGCGTCGATTCTGCCTCGACTTCTGTGATAAACCAACCTTCAAACTTTGCATGCCGCAGCTCTTGTGCCGTGAGCTTTCTCGCGTTTCGATTCAGCCGGTCGAACACTTCGTTAACAATTGATCCCTCTACAACGTCGATCATCTCCACGGGAATCTGGTAATTCCAGAATTTCTGCTTGAGACTCTGCTCGCCCTGCAGATCACTCCATTTCTTTCCATCTAGACGCACATCGCCATAGTCGTTCGACATCCTGACCCTATCATTCACGAAATCGAGAATGGTCTGCGTCCTCTGTTTTCCATCGACAACGTGGTACGTTGCCTTTCCACTATCGTCGATTGTCTTGTGCAAAAAGATGGCCGGACTCGGAAAATTCCGAAAGATTGTATCCAAGAAGAACTGTTTGTCCTTTCGCGTCCACACACTCCGCCTCTGATACGGAGGGTCCAGGTCAAGCTGTTTATTCTTGTGGAGGTCCAGTAACCAGGTTAGGTCCTGCGTAGATGGTCGACGCTGCATTATATTCGTACCTTTCTGGCGATTCACTCAGCCTTGCTGCCTACAGAAGATATCTGCCGCAACAAATTTCAACATAGCGCCCTAGAAATCCAGTGTCAGCATGTCCAGTTTATATGGCAACACCGTACTCCCCGTACCGTGGAACCTCCGGTTTTTTTTACTCCCCCTGTCCCTAAAAAGCGAGGGGGAATCCAATAATCTTTCCCTCACTTGGCTTCCGACGCAGGTCTTTGCGCGAGCGGCACAGCGGGGCTTTTGAAGCCTCCGGGCTGCGTCGATCACGCCAGCAAGCTGTCATTCCTCCGCGCGGTGCCCTCCGGCACGCCAGCCGCCCCGCGCGCGCCGTCCTCCTTTTCTCCTGCCGGGTTGAGTTGGCTCTCCACGCCTTGTGAGAGAGCCAACATCAACATCAAAAAGGAGGACATCATGAACACCAGCACCGGCAACCATCATAACGACGGGATCACGCGGCAGGACGTGTGCACCCGCGTCACCGACCGCATCCTGGCCGATCTTGAGCAAGGCGTGCGGCCATGGGTGAAGCCGTGGAGCGCCGAACACGCGGCCGGAAAGATCAACGGGCAGCGGCATCACCTCTCCGCACGAACACCGGGACTATTGAACAAAGAGGTTTCTTCTGCTGGTGTGATAACAATACTTACGACAAAGAAAATGGGTTTGCGAGGGCTCGGCCACACTGATAACACTGGCATATGCAAGCCAAACAAAACGAAACACATACCATCTGGCGATCGTTCGAAACCTCGCCAAGGGATGAAACACCCTTCATCGCCTACTCACGCCGGGCACACGCCTACGGGCCTAACGACGGCATGGTCATAGCCTTCTGGTCGGAGACGGACCTTCTGGAGGCCCTCACAGGCGCGCAACTCGACGAGGCTCTGTACACCCATTGGTCGCCGCTGCCGCCTCAACCGCATGGCCGTGGAAAGTAACCCGCCCGGCTACCTCCCGCCACTCCGGCCCCTGATCCGCCGCGTGTAATTGGGTTTTTGCGACGCCATCCGGTGAGTCCGCCCGGCTATCACCTGCACGGCGCAGCGTTCGCGCCAGCTTTGCTGTACACGCCCGCCGCTTGATCCGCTTCGGCACGCCAGCTACGGCCTTCACCTCCCCTCCTCCTTTTTTACCGTTTCGTTGGCTCTCCACGTTTCTGTGAGAGAGCCAACTTCACTTAAAAATAAAAGGAGGAAACATCATGGCTGCTCGCAACAAACCCTTTCACACTCTTCGCAGCGGCGGCATGAAGGCCGCTATCTGGCTCAATGACGGGACCAAAGGCCCGTTCTTCTCAACGACCTTTTCCCGCTCGTTCAAGGACCGCTCCGGCGCATGGCGCAATGCCAGCTCCTTCAGCTTCAGCGACCTTGAGGCGCTCATGAACCTTACGCTTGATGCCAGGGAATGGATTGCCTCACGCAGCGGGACGCCGCGTTAATGCGCGGCATTACAGAAAAGAGCCTCGGGCTTCACCGCCCGGGGCTTTTTGCTGTTCTCGCTCGTCTACAAGATTGCGATGCCTGAAAGATTTTCGTGACTGCGAAGATGACGTGCCGACAATGATCACGATGATCATCATCGTCTTTGTCTATCCTCATCCCTTTGTCCGTTGCATGATGTATTTGCGCCCGGCCTCCAGCCGTCACGCCCCTGTCCGCACATCTCTCCCTGGCCCAGATTGAAACTGATACAAGACTTAATGCAGAATCCGCTCTTAGACAAATTGCCCGAGTATCACATGAACCCTTGCGATTGCTTGAAAGAAAAGGCGCCGGCCTTCAGGGATTGGATGAAAAAGAAGTGGGCGGCCTTCAGGGAAAGAGCCATCAAATTTTTTCTCATGCCTGTTGTGCCCGGGTTTCTTGCTCTCATCGCCCCTCTGGCTGGCGCCTGGACTGCCTTCCGCCATGAATCCATTGGGGCGTATGTTGATTATCTATTAAAAAAGGGCACAGCCATCTGCCTCAACCAGCCATCCCCAATCCTTGACGGCTGTATGGCACCTCCACCAGGAGACTTTTTTATTCTTGGCGTCTTGTTTTTCGTTCTTGCCGCAGGTTTTTCAGGGCATAAGTGGGCGGAGGCCACCAGAAGCAAGCAGCACTTCGACTTCCTCGCGTCCTCCGTCGAAACCCTTCCACCGCAGGAATTTCTCCACAAGTTCAGTCAGTGGTTCCACCAGTCGTGCGAATCGATCACTATAGGATTAAAGGAACCAGATAAGCCTAGTGAAGGATCGGTCAAGCGTGACCCCAGAGAGGCTATAAAGGAGCTCCTGACGGCTCTTGCAGCATTGGCGTTATCGTTTGATCCTCGTCGCTCGAATATCCGTTGCTCAATCAATGTCATGGTGTTTGAGGCGTTCCCGACAACGGATCCGACCAGGTCGGCTACACTTTTGAAAAACGCAAAATTTGTCGAGCCGCAAACATGTGAAACCTCCTTGGCTGGAGTTCTGGTACTTGACCCTGAACTCACTCTCACCATCTATAAAAATCAGACTGAACCAGATAAAGCTGTCTCCCCTCTTATACTTCCGATCCCCGCCACCTCGCTTCGGAGTGACAGGAGCAAACGTACCACTGTGTTACCAGGAGCGCCTGCAGCATTTTGTGATAACGAGTACCAGTTTTGCGATAGTACAGACCAGTTTGATACCATGATGGCAAACACAGGCCTGCGACCTGCTATTTTAGGAGAAATAGTTGATTATTTTCTCAACGAAGGAGCCGGGATCAAGAGTTTCATCTCTTTGCCGCTGAACATTCCTGTCACCGGTGGAAATTGCATACGAGTTGGTGTGGTCAATATCCATTCTGACAAGCCTGGAATGCTCCGTGGTCTCAGGGGAGTTCAACTATTCACGCCCCTCGCAGAACCGTATTGCATCTTCCTGGCGCATCTCATCAAAAACCTTGAACCTCGGGTTGATGCGCAACCATAGAATACTATTGACTTTTCTTCCGCATGGGAGCATCTTAATTGACAAATGTAGGAGCTAGACATGGAACAAAAAGAACCACCGAAAAGTCCCAAAGAAGATTTCTCCCCGGCTACAAAGGCAGCCATTGACAGAATAATGGAGATACTCAAAGCTCCTTCCCAGTCGGCGCCTGTGAGAAAAGTAACCGATCACTATTGGGTCATCGGGCGTTAGCCAGCGTTTTCCCCCGTCATCCGGTTCCGACCTCCGTACTTACGATTCTTTGTTATGTCAATCCACGTTGTTACTCGGTGACATATCGTACCGGATTTCGTGAATCGAAGGTGACCGCGCAGTTCACAATTCGGCCATCCAGAAATCGCAGGATGACCCTGCCATCCTCTCGGTGCGTACTCGCTGTGCGATCGAACACTCCTTCGATCATTTGGGTGCCCTCGAAGTTAACGATTTGAACATGCGTGATCTCATCTAGCCGATCATCCGCGATCACCCAGGCCGGCGATTCTCCTCTGGCAAGCAACTCAAGCAGGTTGTTTTCCGTTCGCACCTGGACTGTAACCTTTGCCATACTCACCTCCCTGCTGACCTTGTCGATGGTGGCTAGCCTGCGGGCCCCTTAACGGGCCGCGCCAGGGGAAGCCCCCTGTCACGGCGGTTGCGGTGCAACCGTCCCTTGGCCCGCACAGGTTTCGTGCGCCGATGGTTTTTTTGTTCTCCTTCTTGAGGAACGCGTTGCCGTTTGCTCTCCAACCTTTGGTGAGAGAGCGAAACGTCAACCCTCAACAAGGAGAACCTTCATGAAAACCTATCAATCATTCGCAAAAAACCTTCTGCAGCTGCTCGGCGACGCCGAAGCCCTCCGCATCACATCGGATGGCTTCATGCCGCTATCGATCGAGCGTATCGGCAAGGACGCCGACGGGCGGGACATGATCGCGCTATCGCATACCGGCGAGCAAAACGGTGATCTCATGCGCGATCCCGAAATCGTCTTCGTCCTTCACCAGGGACCGGACGGCCTCTATGCCGAGCCCGTTTCTTTCCGCAACGATTACGCCGGCATCATGCAGGACGTTTATGTGTACGACGACAACGGCCGCCGCACCCATGTCCATGCCACCCGCAAGGCCGAACTCAAATCCTTCTGCACGATGTGGTTCCGGAATCTCAAACATCAGGGATTTTTCTCGCCCACGTCGCAACGCGAGCGGCTCTCCTGAGCCGCTTTTCCTAGCGTCAGCGGGAACGATTCCGCAGTCTTTTCCACAACGCCTTTAGGTCAATGCCGATCCCAAAGAAGGATGGCCTAAGAAGAAAAATGTCTTTCCCTTGGTGAGTCTCTTGTTGAAGGTCAGAATGAAACCACTCTCGCGTGGACTGAGCAGATTCCTCTCGCTGAATTTGCAACCTGATAACCTCTGCAACGAGCTCCTTAAAGTCCTTGTATCGCAAGATTGTTTCTGATGCAGAAATAAACGCTTCGGCAGGATTATCAAAGACCGATGTATGAGTCCCTGTCCAATGGGCCTGAACCATATAACTCAAGCACTCAGCCGTTTCCTTATAACTCAGATTAGCCATACGAGCGAGTTCGGCGACCATCAGCTTGGCTCGTGGTTGAGCCTTATAGTGACTTTTTAAGATAGAAAAGAGTTTTTCAATGTTCCCCATCAGGGTCTTTGTTTGCTCGTCATCAAGAAGTGTCAATCCATATAAGCTAACCAAATATTTATCGAGCTCCTTGCGTAAAAGGCCGGTCCTTTCAAGCTTGTCGAGGAGATCGAGGTGGTCATCATTCTGTGCACGGTAATAAAGTGCGTCTACGCCAATCCCCGTAGAGCGGGTTCTCTCCATGATGTCCCTCAATAATTCAGTTGCCGATTGGTCGAGCATCTTTGTTTGCTCAGGGTAACCCCGAATGCCTGTTTCAACTGGTTATAAGTGACGAAAATGACATTGAAAGCCCCCGTCTGCATCTCCCCGTATGCGGCAAACCCATCGTTAAGGTTCCGCATTGTACAAGTATGCGGAGGGCGATGTCATGATACCGAAAGCAAGCCAGAGGGCCAACGGCCGCCAGCTCGCCACCCATCTCCTCAACGCGTACGACAACGAGCGTGTCGAGGTGGCCCATATCCGCGGCGCGATTGCGCGGGATCTGCACGGTGCGCTCGATGAATGGCACGCCATTTCGAGAACCACACGATGTAAGAAGTATCTCTACAGTCTCTCGATCAATCCGGATCCCCGGCAAGGCCCCCTCACCCGCTCCCAGTACCGCGATTACATCGCCCGCGTGGAAAAGAAGATCGGCCTCACCGGCCAGCCCCGCGCGATCGTCTTCCATAGAAAGGACGGCCGCGAGCACTGCCATGTCGTCTGGTCGCGCATCATGCCCGGCGCGCTCAAGGCCGTGCAGATCTCCCATGACCGCAAATCGCTCCAGACCGTCACCCGCAAATTTGCCGCCGATCACGGCCTCCGGCTGCCGCCGAACATGCGTCCGGGCGGCAGGATTAGCGACAATGCCCCTCCCGTCAAAGTCATCCTCCACGAAAAGCACCAGCAAGAGCGCACCGGGATTTCCAGGGAAGACCGCGTGCGCGAGATCACGCTAGCCTGGCAGCAGACGGACAGTGCACAGGCCTTTGTCGCGGCTCTCGCGCATGCCGGCTACCATCTTGCCCGCGGCGACAGCGTTCCTTATGTGGTCATCGACCGTTTCGGCGAGATCCACAGTTTGCCGCGACAGATCGAAGGCATCCGCACCAAAGAGCTGCGCGCGCGCCTTGCGGGCTTCCCGCCCGAATCCCTGCCGCCGGCAGCGGAGATCAAACAGCAGGTTCTTACACAACTCCCCGCACCGATCGCCCCGCAATTTAATCAGAGCGCCGATGCCCCCTGGATCACACTCAAAACCGCCCACGAAAAACGCCGCGCGATCTTCCGGCAAAGGCTGGCGGCCCTCAAGGACAAGCACCGGGCCGAACAGAGAGCCATGGCCACAAGGCAAGAGGAAAGCCTCGAACGCCTGCGCGCCGAGCGGCTCAAACAAACGGCCACCGGCCTCACCTATTTTCTCTGCCTGATCCCCGGCATCCCGCAGCTGCTCGCACGCCGCCATAAAGGTCATGATCTTGCCTATCTGCAAACTTGCAGAAAGGTCCGTCACACGCTTCTTGCTGCGCAACAAGCCGAGTTCGAGGATCTCAGACGCCAGATCCGCGCCGTCATGCGCGTCGAAAAGCGCGAGGCCCGCTCATTACGAACACAGCTGCGCCGCGCATTTCTCAATTCCCGCATGAGCGACTCTTTTTATGCCGCTGCGATCTCCCCTGCCCTGCCCGTCTCGCGTGAAGACATTCACACCGATTTTGGGGCCAATGCCGCCGACGTGACCGGCCGACACGGCGCAACAAAGGCCCGATCGATCCCGGCGCGCCGCCGGCCCGCACCGCCGAAAGATTCCCTGTCCGCCGCGTTTACGGCGGCCGCCGAGCCGCCCCCCGCTCGCCTGCGCGAGACATTCACACGCGCCTCCGGCGGTGGCCGGAAGCACGTTCCCAAACCCGCACCGCGTCTTGAGCTTGACGTGTAAAAGGCCGCTCCGGCCTTGACCGGAACGGCCACCTCGGCGGGTTACAGCCGGGGCTTCGCGACCCGCGCGCGGTTGATATTCTCAAGCGTCGCCAGCGCGTTGCGCCGGGAGGGCGTGCCGCATGTCGTGCGGATGAGCCCTTTCGAGACTTGCTGGAACAGCGCCGAGAGCTCGCGTTCGCTGCGGCTTTGCAGTTCGTATGCTGAAATCAATCTCATGGTTTCCTCCTCTGTGTTTTGAGGCCGCGACCATCGCGGCCTTTCATGCCGCCCGCTGCGCAGGAAGGACTCCGCGCCGCACTTCGCCACGAAGCCGGAACGTCAGAGGAGGACGGCCCGCCGCCGAAGAATTTTGATGCGCGAGGAAACACGGCTGTGTGGGGAAAATTGTTCGCGGCAGCCCGTTGCGGCGATCAGGAGGAATTTCTGCGACAACGGGTCATGAAAAAGGCCCGCTGTCACGGACCCGCAAGAGAGGAAACCACCTTGACTGAGAGCGCTTCTTTCAGCACTGTCAGCTCATGAGCAAAGCGAAAACAGGCACCGTCATTCCCATCGAAAGGATCGCCCGCTGCGTTTACCTAATTCGCGGCCACAAGGTCATGCTGGATCAGGATCTTGCCGCTCTTTATGGGGTCGAGACGAAAAACCTGAACAAGGCTGTAAAACGCAACCCCCGACGTTTTCCCGCTGATTTTATGTTCCAACTATCTGATTCAGAACATAAATCTTTGAGGTTCCAAATTGGAACCTCAAAAGAGGGCCGGGGCGGCAGGCGTACCCTTCCCTACGCCTTCACTGAACAAGGCATCGCCATGTTGTCGAGCGTTCTCCACTCCGACCGCGCCGCCGACATTAACGTCGCCATCATGCGCACCTTTGTCCGCTTCCGTGAAATGCTGGCCACGAACGAGGAACTGGCGCGCAGAGTCGCCCGCCACGATCAGGAAATCGCCACCCTGTTCCATCACGTTCAGCGGCTTCTCGAACCGCCGAAATCCAAGAAGCACCCCATCGGATACGTTCCTTCCAGGGATCACGAATAGACGCAAGCCCAAACAAGCCCTGATTCATTCCGATCTGGCTCACAATAGGCAGTGATGCGTGGCGGCGCTTCTGCCGGGCGTACCACCTAGAACCCAGCATGAGTCG